>NZ_CP133771.1:0-633368 GCF_031348265.1 Streptomyces collinus
GGCTTGCCGGCGCTGGGCCGTCGGTGCGTACACGGCGGTCAGGGCGAGTCCCCCGACGGTGAGGGAATGGGTCGCCAACAGGGTGGTGGCGAGGTGGCTGTTGAGCAGGTCGAGCAGTCGGTACATGGGCGTGGCCTCCTTGGGTGTTCCGCCGGTGCGGCGGGTCTCTTGGTGGCCTATTGGGTTCCGTCCGGCAGGTTTCCGGCGATGTTCCGGATGGAGGGTGGGGAGCGTCTACGCTGGTCAGTGCCCATATGGCGGGTTTTCCGGGGCAGGGGTGGGCGGACGAGTGGATACCGGGGTGCTGGTGGAACAGGGCACGGCAGCGCGGGCTTTTACGGCCATGCTGAAGGACCTGTATGAGGGGGCGGGTTCGCCCCCTTTGGCGGCGGTGGTGCGTCAGGGGCGACTGCAGCGGCCGTCCGTCGGACTGAGTACGTCCTCGTTGAGTGATTGGCTGGCGGGGCGGTCCGTGCCGTCGCAGGCGCGGGTGGTGCAGTTCCTGGTCTCCTTCTTCGCCCAGCAGGCTCGCCAGACGGGCCGTGCGGGGGCGCCTGGGGGGTGGTTGAGGCTGTGGGAGGGCGCCGTTGAAGAGCGGCGGCAGCGGCGTGGCGGCCGTCCTGCTCGCCCGGTCCCGGGAGACGGGCCCGCGCTGCGGGCGCCGGTCCGGGGCCGGTTGGTCGCCGAGCTGCGGCCTGAGGAGGCGTTCAGCGAGTGGGAGGTGCACCGGCCCGTCGACGTGGCGGCCGCGGTGCCGGGGGCGTTGCCGCTGTACGTGCGGCGCGCCCACGATGAGGTGGTTCGTGGGGTGGTGGAACAGGCCGTCGGCGGTGCGAGCCGGATGGTGGTGCTGGTCGGTGAGTCGTCCTCGGGCAAGACGAGGGCGTGCTGGGAGGCGGTGGCCGAGCTGCCGGCCGGATGGCGGCTGTGGCATCCACTCGACCCGTCGCCAGCCCGGGCTCTGGCAAACGCGTTGCAGGAGGGCATCGCGCCGCGTACCGCGATCTGGCTCAACGAGCTGCAGCAGTACGTCGGCGAGCAGGCCGGCGCGGGCGCTGAGCAGGTTGCGGCTGGTCTGCGGGAGATGTTGCAGGACAGCACGAACGGGCCGGTGCTCGTGCTGGGGACTGCCTGGCCGGAGTTCTGGGACACGCTGACCGCCTCACGCGTGGCGGGCAGGCCCGATTCGTATGCGCAGGCGCGGGCGTTGCTCGAGGGCAAGGCCGTGCACGTGCCGGCCGCGTTCGAGGCGCAGGAGCTGGAGGATGCGCGGACGGTGGGCGGCCACGATCCCCGGCTGGCCGACGCGCTGGCTCATACGGCGAAGGGCCGCATCACCCAGTACCTGGCAGGGGCTCCGGCCCTGCTGGAGCGCTACCGTACGGCCCCGCCCGCGGCGCGTGCGGTGATCAGTGCCGCCATGGACGCGAGCCGGCTGGGCGGCGTGACGCTGGTGGAGCGGGAATTCCTCCAGGCCGCGGCCGAGGGCTATCTCAGCGACGATGCCTACGACGCGCTGGGCGAGGACTGGCTGGAGGACGCCCTCGCCTACACACAGCAGCCAAGCAAGGGCGTACGGGGGCTGCTCAGCCGTGTACGGGCCCGGCCGGCGGACAGCGGGCAGGACGGGTTCCGGCTGGCCGACTACATGGACCATGTCGGGCGGACGGAGCGCCGGTTCTCGGCTCCCCCGGCCTCATTCTGGCGCGCGGCCCGCAGCCACCTGCCCGATGCTCACCTCGTGCGGGCGCTGGGACAGGCGGCGCAGGCACGCTGGCGTGATGCCGAGGCCGCCGGCCTGTATCAGCGGGCTCTGGATCTGGGTGACCTTCAGGCCGGGCAGTCTCTGGCCTGGCTGTGGCAGGAGCGTCAGCGGGCCGGCGAAGCCCGCCGTGTCCAGGAGCAGGCCGCGCTCGCCGGTGACGGCGATGTTCTGGAGGATCTGCTGATGCCGCTGCTGGAGCAGGAGGAGTATCAGCAGGCCGAGCAGCTGGTGCGGGAGGCCTCCGGCCGGGGTAACGCCACTGCCCAGCTGCATCTGGCCCGTGCCCTGATGCTGGACGGTGAGACACAGGAGGCGGGCCGCTGGTATGCCGAGGTCGCCCGGTGCAGCGATCCGGAGGTTCTGCGCGCCTACGCGGGCGACCTGCGCGAGCGAGGCGACCTGGAGGGGGCGCGGGCAGTGTTGCGGGCGGCGGGCGACCGTCGTGCGCTGGGCGAGCTGGCTGTTTTGGCGGGCGGGTCCGCGGCCGAGGCGGAGCAGGCCGCCCGGGAGGCCTTCTCCGCTGGCGAGGCCACGCCCTTGAAGGAACTCGCCGAGCAGGCTGAGGCCGACGGCCGCAGCGCGGATGCCGCCCGCCTGTACCGGCATGCGATCGCTGTCTTCGAACGCCGCCGTCGGCAGCGGGAAGCCGGAGTGGCCCTCATCGACTTCGAGATGGGCGGCCGGTCGCTTCGCGAGTACCTCGACCCGGCCGTGCTGCCCATGGCGTCCGGACAGACGTGGGCGCTGCGCCAGCTGGTGGCTCTGCTGGACGGCACGCAGGGTGCGACGGCGGGTGACGGTGCGCTCAGGGAGGTCGCGGAGGCCGGGAACGCCTGGGGGCTGGAGCAGTTGCTGCGCCGTCTGCGCGAGCGCGGGCACACGCAGGAGGCGGAGTCGCTGCTGCAGAGTGAAGTGGCCCGGGCGAACCCGTGGGCGCTGTGGGCCTTGGCTCACAGCGCCCTGCACGACGAGCAGGTTCCCGATGCCGTGCGCCGGGTGTTGTTGGAGCGTGCAGCAGCCGCCCGGGTGAGACAGGCCGTCCGGGCGCTGGTGGAGCGGGCCGAGCAAGCCGGCCTGGCCGGTGAGGCCGACCAGTGGGCCTTGCACGCTGCGGCACGCGGCTACACCACGCCCTTGTGGGAGCTGGTCAGGGGCCGCGAGCAGGAGGGTCGGCTGGAGGCGGCGGAGCAGCTTGCCTGGCAGGCACCAGCCAGCCAGCGTTCCTGGGCGCTGCGTCGCCTGGCACAGCACCGCACAGGCGAGCAGGTGATGCCGTTGCTGTGGCGGGCCTACGACGAGGCCCTGGCATGGGCGCCGGGCTTGCTCGCCGAGCACCTCGAAGTGGCGGGCGAGTTCACGCGGGCCGAACACTTCGCTCGGCTCGCTGCCGACGCGGGTAACCGGCAAGCGCTGGAGGACCTGGCTGCACGGCGCAAGGACGACGACCCCGGCCGGCAGTGGCAGGCGATGCTGGCGAACGGGCTGACGGCCGAGGGCACTCCTGCTGTCCCGTGGTGACCTTTCGGGGCGTGCCGCCTCCTGGCTCAGCTCCAAGACGGGGCGACATCCCATCGGCATCCCGCCGGCCTGATCGCGCTCCCTGTGGATACGGGCGCGGCCACAGAGTCCGCCGCCGTCCTTCTATTGGCATGGGCTTCTGGCGGCGAAAACCCGCGTGTAGCCGAGCAGAGCCCCTGGGACCATGCACAGCATGGAGTTCATGGACTTATCGGGCCTGTACGTCGGTGACGTCCGCGTCTGCAGCTTCCACGAGGGCATCGGCGACCGTGTTCTCTCCGCGTTCACCAATAACATGGATGCGTACAGGGAGTTGAGCGCCAAGGAGGCCGCGTCGTTCGGCCACCGGCTTCCGCAAGGGCTGCCGATGAGAGACCTTGTCGGCGCGGGGCCCTTGATCGCCGATCGGCTCGATGCCATGGGCATCACCGAGCCCGTGGCGATGGCATTCATGGACAGCCTGCTGAAGCCGTTGGAGACCTACCACGACTTGAACTGCCCCGCTTGCCAATCGGACGGTGACGGATCGCGCGTATGCACGCGGGACTACACCCTGGCAGCGTGGGTGCAGGACATCCAGGACGCCGTCGGCGGCGCGGGCCAACTTTCCGAAGCCGCTTACCGGCTCATGAGCCATGCGGTGGAGGAGGAACACGTGCTCCTCCGGGCCGTTTTGAGTGTTGTCCCCGCAGCGACGGTCCGCTTGGCGCTGGGCACGGCGGAAGGCTGGCAGACCTTCGCTGGCGCCTCCGCTGCCGTTGATCAGCTGCGTCTTGAGGCTTCGCAGTGCACTCCCCTGGTGGTGCTGACCGAGGGCCGTTCCGATGTGGCCATCCTGGAGCCGGGCTTCGCCTTGCTGTATCCGCATCTGAAGGATCTGGTGCGATTCATGGACTTCGCATACCGGCCCGCCGGCGGGGCTGGACCCCTGGCGTCCACCCTCCGGACCTTTGCCGCTGCGGGTATCGCCAACCGGGTCGTCGGGCTCTTCGACAACGACACGGCGGGCTGCGATGCGCTGCGCGCCCTGCGGCCCGACACGCTACCGGCCAACCTCCGAGCCCTGCGCTACCCCGATCTTGAGCTGGCCCGCCGCTACCCCACGATCGGCCCGCCTACGTGCGACGCTCCTGAAGGACGCCAGGAACACGCCGACATCAACGGCGCCGCCTGTTCGATCGAGCTCTACCTGGGCCGCGACCTGCTCGTGCGGGAAGATGGCTCACTGCCGCCGGTGCAGTGGCGCTCCTTCGTTCCCGGCATGAACCGTTACCAGGGCGAGATCACCAATAAGGCTGCGCTGCAGCAGGCCTTCCAGACCAAGGTGCGCACAGCAACCGACTCCCCGTCCGCGATGGCGACGCAGGACTGGTCGGGGCTACAGGCCATTTGTGACACAGTACTGACAGCTTTTCACTAACCTGCACACCGACCGCTTTGACGGCATGGTCCACAGATGTACCTGCGGGACTTCGCGGACCTCGACGTGCGGACGCAGGTGCCGGCGAGGTCCTGGCGGAAGGCTGGCGGCGTGCTCGTCGGGCTGGCCCGCTCTGTAGAGGCTGAAGCCACGGCCGGGGAAGGTGAGTGCGTCGACCCAGGCATCGCGCAGGCCGAAGTGGACGTCTTTGACCTGCGCGGCGAGATCATGCAGGTCGGGGGTGCTGGTGGGTCGTTAGGGTTCGGGGAGGTGGGTGCTGTTGCTGTCCGCCCACGGCCCGGCGTGGGCTACTGCGCTGATGGGGATGCGTTCTTGCTCCAGGCGCAAATGCGGCTGGTAGGTGCCCCGGCGCAAGTCTTGTTCCAGTTGGGCTTCTGCCGAAGTGAGGTGTGCGGGTGGTTCGGTGGTCTGGTTTTTCTCTTCGCCCCAGTGCGCTCGGTGGGCAAGGAGAGTGTGGCGGTCCATGAGGAGGGATCGGGTGTGCGGGAAATGGCTGCGTACCCGGCTCAGGATGGCGAAGCCGTGGGTGTCGATGTCGCCCCAGTACCAGAGATCGATGTCGGCGAGCCAGGGCAGGTGGCGTAGGAGCGAGGCGGCGTAGCCGGAGCCCAGGAGGGCAGTGGTGCCGGGTGTGGGGGGCAGGGAGAGGTAGGTGATCTCGTTTTCGAGGACGATGACGGTATGGGTGCCTGGTGGTGCTGCGGTGAGTTCGCTGGTTCGGACGGTGAGTTCGCTGTAGGGGCCCGGTGGGTTGTCGAGGTGGCGCAGGCGTACGTAGGCGGGCTTGCTGAGCAGGCCGTAGCGGGCGGCGAGGTCGTTCCTTGGGGCTTCGTGGTGGATGCGGTCGGCGGGGAGGCTGTGGTCGAGGAGTTCGCCGAGGATTCCTTGGTGGGCCTCGATGAATTTGGTGTCGACGTCGGGGACGTCGATCTGCCGTAGATATACCGGGGCTGCGATGTGGTTGCGGAACCACGCGACGGTGTCGATGAGGCGCTGCCAGTGGGGGGCTGCTTTGAGGACCTTCATGGGGTGGGCGGCCATCCACTCGGTGAGGGCTGGGTCCGTGGTGGCTGTGGTGGCGTGGAGGGAGTGGAAAAGGTCGGCTTCGGCGGTCGTCTGCAGCAGGGTGACGAGTTGGTGCAGGGTGTCCACCCAGATCCGGATGGGGATCGTGTTCGTCGGCGTGTTGTGGTGTCCGCCGATGGTTTTGGTCTGGATCCGCATGTGGGGGTGGTGGTGTGCTGCCCAGGACTGTGCCCATTCAAGGGCTTTGCTGTAGTGGCGGTTGACGTCGGTGGAGGTGGGGCCTTTGAGAGGGACGGAGATGGGCTCGAAGGGATGCCCCTGTGCGGCTGCGGCCAGGTAGCGGCCGCTGTTCCATTTTCGGCGCAGGCTTTCGATGACGTCTTCGGGGCTGGTCCACTGGCGTGTGGTCATGGCTGAGACCCAGGTCGGGAGGCCGGCATCTGGGCTGCCTTCATGCGGGCAGCCCGGAATTCTTCGATGGTGAGCGTATTCAGGCGGGATCGGACTGTGTCGGGGCGGTCCACGTAGCCGACTCGTGTGACGTGCGGCTCGATGACGTGCAGTTTCTGTAGCGGGGTGACCACGAGCAGCTGAAGGCCCAAGCGCTGGAACAGATCGAGTGCGAAGTGCGCGGAGGGGTCGTCGCCCCGTCCGAAGGCTTCGTCGATCACGACGAAGCGGAAGGTCTTGCTGTTGCCCGAGTCGATGCGGAACTGGTAGGCGAGGGAGGCGGCGAGGATGGTGTAGGCGAGTTTTTCTTTCTGTCCGCCTGACTTGCCGCCGGAATCGGAGTGGACCTCGTGTTCGGTGTCGTCCGCGCGGTTCACTTCGCTGGCGTTGAAGATGAACCAGCGGCGGACATCAGTGACGCGAGCGGTCCAGTCGGCGTCGTGGCGGGTGTGCTCGGGGCGTCCTTTGAAGCGGTCGAGGAGTTGTTTGACCTGGAGGAATTTCTCCTCGGTGTAGGTGTCGTCGGGATCGGTGGCCAGGGCGTCGCTGGTGCAGGTGCGCAAGTCCCGGCGGAAGTCGCGGATCTCGACGCTTGGGGTGGGCGCGGCGTTGAGGCGGATGTAGCGGCCGGGGTTGTAGTTGATGGCGGCTAGCGAGGCGTTGATGACCTCGATGCGCTCGCGGATCTGCTGCTCTTGGGCGCTGAGGTGAGCTTGGAAGGAGGCGATGTCGCGGATGACGTTGGTGCGCAGGTACTGCAGGAACTGGGTCTCGAAGCGGGGGAGGTCGTCGTCGGTGAGACGGTTGTGCAGTTGCCGGTAGCCGTCCGCTGCTTCGATGCTGCTGTCGAGGTCGGTGGTGAACTGACGGTAGGTGTCCCGGAAGGTCGCCATCTTCGAGGCTGTCTGTGAGGCGGCGCGCCGGTATGTCTCAGTGCGGCTTTCGCGGGTGTGCAGAAGCTGCTGTGCGGCAAGGGTCTCCGCGGCGTCCAACTGCTCCAGAAGGTGCTGCACGCTGTCAGTGGGGCCGGGCAGGAACGCAGTGAGTGCGTCACGGTGTTCTGTCACGTCGGTGAGATCGGCACGCTGGAGGAGTGCGGTGGTCTTGTCCAGCTGGGCGGCTACGCGCTTGTGTTCGTTGCGGAGACTGCCGAGGTGTTCCTGGCTGGTGTCGAAGTCCTTGGTGCCGTGTTTGATTCCTTCTTCGGCCTCCTGCAGCTCGGTGGTGAGCTTGTCCAGGCCGGCCTCGGTCTCCAGGGTCCGCTTGCGCTGTTGCAGTTCTTCGAGTTCGAGGACAGCCGCCTGCCAGTCGATCTCGTGGTGGTTCTCGACATTCGCGAGGAGGGCGAGAGCATCACGGATGCCGGACCTGGAGCTCTCTTGCTGCTTGAGAGCGCGGGTGCGTGCGGTGATCTCGGCGCTCTCCTGGGTGAGGCGCTGTGCTTCCTCGAGGAGGGCTGTCAGCTTGGCCTGGTTCGTCCAGCCGAGGACCCAGGAACGGCGGTCGTCGACCCGGGAGGTGTCGTCCTTCTCGTGGCGGCCGCCTCCGTTCTTGATCAGGCCCTGCTTGGTGACGGCCGGGCGGGTGGAGCGGGTGAAGGTGTCGAGGTCGCCCGCGCAGTGGTAGTCGGCCCGGGAGCGCAGCTGGGTGGCGAGCCAGTCGTGGGCCCAGCTGTCCTGGTTGAGTTCCAGTTTGCCTGTCAAGAAGCTGGGGTCCGTGGGCAGTTCTGTCGGCCGGATATGTGCGGGCACGCGGTAGTACACGAGTCGCAGTCCCAGGTGGCGGCCGTTCACCCAGTGCGAGACGTTCGCGTAGTGGGCTTCGGGGACCAGAAGAGACAGGGCAAAGCTGCGCAGGACGCGTTCGGCGGCTCCGGCCCACTCCGTTTCGCTGTCCCGGACCTGGATGAGTTCACCGGCGAAGGGGAGTTCTTCCACAGCCACGCCGGCAGCGGCGGCCAGGTCCCGGCGCAGGTCCAGCAGGCGGGCCGGGATGCTGGAGCGCTGGCTGTGCAGGCTGGTGATCTCCCGCCGGATCGCTTCGGTCGCCGTGGTGTTGGCGTGGCGGGCTACGGCGAGCTCATCGAGTTCCTGGCGGGCTTGCTGTTCGTGCTGGGTGGCCTGTTCGCGGGCGCGGCTGATCTGAGTGGTGCGTTCGTGGAACGATGCCGGGTCGTTGACCGGTGGGAGTCCGGCCCGCTCGAGCCAGCTTTGGTGCTCGCCCGACCGTTTGCGGCGGCGGTCCCGCTCGCGGCCGAGCTCGTCGATCCTGGCCCTCAGTTCCACCAGCCGTTCGCCTCCGGCGCCGTCGATACGGCGCCTGAGCCCCTCCGCGGCCAATCGCAGTCCGTCCAGGTGCTGGGCGCGCTTGTGCTGTTCTTCGGTGAGCTGCCGGATGCGGGTGTGGAGGTCCACGCCGAGCTGCGTCAGGGCGTCTTCGCGGCGCTGGGCGAAGAAGAGGGGCACGGCGTTGCGGCGCCGGGTCAGGAGCGTGATCTGTGCCTGGATGGCATCGCAGCGGTCACACGCCTCCACGAGGGGCGTCAGGTGCTCGATCATCTGACGGGCCCGCACGACCTCGGCGTGGCTGGCGGTCAGCGCGTCGAAGTGCGCGACGATCTTGTCGACAGCCGCCTGGGCGTCGAAGGGTTCGAGCATGCGTTCACGGACGAAGTCGTCGAGGCTTCCGACTGCCTTCATCGACACGGTCTGGTGGAACAGGTCAAGGGCCTGCTCGCTGGGGATGCCGAGGCTGCGGCGCAGCGCCTTCCCGTACGCGGGGTAGCTGGTGTAGAGGGCGGCGCCGGTCTGTTTCAGGCGGCGGCGCAGGTCGGTGATGCTGGTGCCGAAGCGTGTGAAGTCGGCTTCGATGGAAAGGGGACGATCGGCGGTCAGAAAGAAGCGGTCCGGCTGGCTGATGTTGGCGTCGGGTACCCAGAAGACCTGGGCGAGGGTGACGTACGTGCCGAGGGTGTAGTTGGTGAAGACACCGAGGATCACGCTGTAGCTGGTGGCGTCCCGCAGTGCCACCGGGCGGGTGCTGTCGGTGGCTTCGACTCGCTCGTTCTTGTGGTAGCCCAGGACGTAGGAGCGCAGGTCGCGCTCTTTGGCCTCGGCTCCGGCGGCCTTGTTGTAGGCGATCTTGTGGGCGGGGAGCAGCAGGGTGGTCATGGCGTCGACCAGGGTGGATTTTCCCGATCCGGCGGCGCCGGTCAGCAGGGCGCTGGCGCCGTCGGTGTTGAAGGACCAGACGGTGCGGTGGAAGGTGCCCCAGTTCAGCACTTCGATCCGCGTGAGTCTGAAGCCGGGGCCGACGGCGGGAGCGTCGTCGGCGGGGGTGTACTCCTGGGGAAGGGGCACCGCGGCGGTGGTCAGGCTCATACGTCGTCCTTCGGGGCGTCGAGGGTGTCGCGGTAGGTGGCGAGGAGGTCGTGGTAGTCGCCGAGTACCTGGGCATCGACCAGTGTCTTGAGATGGCGGCGTACCTCGTACCAGCCGGCTTGCTTGGTGGCTCTGAGTACCTTGAGGTCGCAGAGCTTCTTGATGTGGATCTCGATCTGGTCGACGAGTTGGGCTTCGTTGCTGCGCGGAGGCAGAAAGCCGCGGACCATGTCCACCAGGTCGTCGCGGGACAGCAGCAGGCGGGTGTCGGAGGAGGTGGCGTCGCTGTCCGCGAGCCGGCCGCGCAGGAGCACCAGCATCAGGCTGACGGCGAAGGACAGCCGGTGGCGCGTGACGAGCCGGGGCACGCTGGCGCCGTCGTCTCGCGTGTCCGGATCGCGTTGCCGTGCGAATGCGTATCCTTCGGCGGGATCGATGACGAGGTGCAGGCCCAGGACGGCCAGGTAGTCGCCGATGGCGGCCTGGTGGGCGAGGATCTGGTCCCAGACGCCGGGGGCGTCGCTCTGGTAGAGCACGCCTGCTTTCAGCAGGTTCACCACGGGCACGGTCAACGTGTCACTCACGGCTACTCCCCTTCGGCGGCGGTTTCGCCGTCGTCGTTGCGTACGAAGGTCACCCGCGGGACGGTGGCCGCGGTGCGGCCGGCTGAGCCGACCCTGTCGTAGACGAGCTCCCAGGTGCGGTCCGGATCGATCACGACGCCTAGGCCTGGCCGGGCCAGTTGGAAGTAGGTCAGCAGCTCGGCCAGTCCCTGGGTAAGAGGATGCTGCTCGAGGACGCGGGCCAAGGTCATCTGTCCGCTGGGGCTCGCGCGGACGGCTGTCATCACCTGCATGGCGAGGATCTCCGGGTCCACGAATACGCCGCCAATGAGTTCCGAGATGTCCAGCTCCGTCGCGTCGTCGAGCGCTTCCTCGACAGTGCTGTCCAGCTCCACCCGTTCGATGGGCATGTACAGCCGCCGTTCCATGGGCAGTGCCAGCTCCACCTGAGGAAGGTCCAGTTCCAGGCCCGGCAGGTCCTTGTGCCCGACGAGTTCCGCGATGCGGCGCTGGATGGAGCGAACCAAGTCCTGGACGCGGCGGTTCTCGTCCTGGCCGCGGTCGGCAAGGAAGCGGCGCAGTTGTTCGGTGAGCTGGCGCACTGTGTTCTGGGTGTTCTCGGCAGCCTCCAGCCATGCGAACGGGATCTTCAACAGGTTGCGGTTGGTTTTGCCTTCGAGCTGGGGCAGCAGGTTCACCTGCCCGAGCAGGTCGCGGAGTTCTTCTTGCCGCTGCGGGGACAGCAGGTAGTCGAAGAACGCCTGGAAGCTCCTGCCCTGGTCTGATTCGGCGATCGCCTCGCGATCCATGAGGAACGTCGCCAGCAGATCGCCTTTGCCGCCTTCTGCGGTGGCGACGTCGTGGCGAAGGCGCCGGTCCAGTTCCCGGAGGTTTGCCTCGACCTCGCGGAAGTCCCGCAGGAGTTCGACCGCGGTAGTCTCAACCTGCTGGTAGCGGTCGAGCAGGGCCAGCGGAGACAGCATGTCGACCTCGCCGGCACGAAGCTGCGCGATCTGGGTGTCGATCGCGTCGCGTTCGCGGCTCAGCTCGTCGATCCGTGCCTGCGGATCGGTTTCGGTCCCGAACGCCATCTGCCGCAGAAGGGCGACGATCGTGTTGAGCCGGGACTCGGTTCCGATGAAGGAACGGGCGGGAAGCCCCCGGACCCAGGCAACCGCCTTCTCCAGGGCGCTGGTCGCGTCGAAGTGCGCCTCGTCCTCACCGGGCGGGTAGTACTTGCGCAGCCATCCGTTGGCGGTCCACTCCGTCAGATAGGCCGCGGCCGGCCGCGGAAACGAACCTGCTCCCCGCTCGTTGAGGTCATACAGCTGGTCGTCCAGACGGGAGACGAGGACCGCTTCGGGGACGCCTCGGGCGTTCTCATCGACGAACACCGCACCGCAGAATGCCAGCACCAGCGGGGCATGGTCAGCCCGTAACAGCCGCCATGCCGGGTGATCGTGAAGCCCTGCGACATCCTCAAAGTCCACGCGTTCTCCCCCAGTTCACACGTATACGAGACGCCGTGCCCGTCCTCAGCCGAGGCGGATGAGGCCTCACCTTAGAAGGCGGCACTGACAAACACGGCTAAACGAACAAATTATCGAATATCTGGCTCGCCCCGCTGCCGGTGCTTGTCTGACGCCTGCTCACAGGCCGAGCTCGGCAAGAGCCGCCCGCCGCTGGGAACTGAGCGCGGAACGACGGCGTCGCACGTTGCTCAGCCACTGTCCCAGGCGCACGGGGTCGCCGTCGTCGAAGGTCTCGATGTGCCGTTGGGGCACATCGAGGTGGCCTTCCCGCTCAAGGAAGGACCGTGCGGCAGCCAGCCCGCGCAGGAAGGCGCGTTCCCTCGCGGGCAGTCGGCCGCTTGCTTGGGAGCCGGGAGCAGGTACCGGGTCACGTCCCAGTTGGGCGAGGAGAGTGAGCTGCCCTGGGTGCAAGTGATCAACGTGGGCACGCTGAGTCTTGAGCCACTCCCCCGCGTCCGCCGTCCCTGCTTCGTCCGGGCCTCTGCGCGCGACGTGGTAGGCCCGTTGCCAGGCGATCGGCCAGGGCGGGTTCCACCACGGATCCAAGGCCGTGAGGGCAGCTGCCCGTTCTGCGGTGAGGCGGCTGGCGCGGGTGCGCTGGGTCGCCAGCCAGCGCCCCAGGGGATAGTCGTCGTGGACCTCATCGACGGGGGCAGCGAGATGGCCGTAGCGGGCGGCGTAGGCGGCGGCGTGGGCGAGGCCGCGGTCGAAGGCCTGTTGGCGGGGATCCCAGATGATTCCGAGGCGTTCGAGGGCCTGGGTACGGGCTGGGTCGAGGGCGCCGGCGGTGTGCAGGTGGCGTTGCCAGGTAAGCCAGCGGCCCAGTGGGTAGTCAGCGGGGTCCTGATAGGTCTGGGGGACGTCCAGGTGGTGGTGGGCGCGGTGGTATCGGCGGGCCGCGGTCAGGCCGCGGCGCCATTCGGCGCTCTTGGGGGCCAGGACACGTAGGGATAGGGCGAGGGCGACTTCTTCTGCCTGGGCGGGGCGGTCGAAGTGCAGCCATGCCTCGGGATCGTCCGCAGGCATGGTGGGGCGGTACGTGCGGGGGTCGGCCAGGCGGGCCTCCAGGCGGTCGTCGTGGGCGCGCAGGGCCTGGATGGTGTGCCACAGCGGGGTGTAGGCGTCGGCGCCGAGGAGGTCGTCGGGGTCTTCGCCCGGGGTGAGGTAGACGGGGACGACGAGGGTGGCCTTCTTTCCTGCACCAGGCTGCTGGCGCAGGGCGCGGCCGACGGCCTGGACGGTGTCGACAGGGCTGTTCTTGGGGTCGGCGAAGACGACGGCGTCGATGGCGGGCACGTCGATGCCCTCCCCCAGCACGCGTGCATTGGACAGCACGGCCGGGGCGTCGGGGCTGGCGTGGGAGGCGAACTCCAAAAGGAGGCGGCGGCGGACCTGGGGGGCGTGGCGTCCACTGATCCAGTCCGCCCACAGTCCTTCGGGGCGCAGGTGGCTGGGCAGGGTGGCGGCGGTGTCGTGCAGGGTGGCGGCGAAGGCGCGGGCGTCGGCGACGCGGTGGTGGAAGGTCAGGATGCGGCGCAACTGGTGATCGTGGATGGCACGCAGGGCGGCGACCTGGCGGCCGGCCAGGCGCAGTCCGTCGACGCCCGCCCCGGGTCCGGTGGCGAGCCAGTCGCGCAGGTCTTCGTCGGTGACGACGGGGACGAGGATCTGGTAGTCGGCGAGCAGGCCGAGGTCGATGGCGTCGGAGAGGGGGAGCCGGTAGGCGACGGGGCCGAAGAGGTTCTCGTCGTTCATGGAGGCCATCGCCTCCGTGTTCTCGTCCGGGCTGTCATCGGGGTCCCAGACGCGCGGGGTGGCGGTCAGGTAGAGGCGCCGGGCGGTGGGGACCTGGTCGTCGTGGTGGACGGTGGCCCAGGCCTTGCCCAGGCGGCCGGCGGTGCGGTGGGCCTCGTCGACAACGACGAGGTCCCAGGGGGGCAGGCGGTGGTCGCGGTGGGCGGCGACCACCGCGGGCAGGGAGGCGTATGTGGCGTAGGCGGTGAGGGGCCCGGGGCGGGATGTGACGGTGAGGGCGGTCAGGTCCGCGGGGTCGGTGGTCAGCGGGATGTCAGCGCCGAGCGGCTCGTGGTCGAGGGCCTGACGGGCCGAGCACACCGCCACGGCGGTCCCCTTGCGGCCGGCCAGGTGCCAGGAGCGGATCGTCTGCGACAGCAGGTCCAGTGTCGGCAGCAGCACCAGCACACGGCCGCGTGGAGCGACGCGGGCGGCGGTGCGGGCGGCGATCAGGGTCTTGCCGGTGCCGCAGGCGGCGATCACGCTCGCGCGGGGGTGGCTGGTCAGGGTCTTGGTGGCTGCGGCGACCGCGTCTTTTTGGTGAGGGCGCAGCGTCAGCTCGGTGGGTGCCATGGGCAGGATGCGGCTTCCGGTGCGGGGCGGTCAGGCGGCGGGGACGCGGTGCTGGGAGAGGTGGTCGAGGACGTGCTGGTGGGCTTCCCAGCCGTCGGGGAACTTGGCGGGGACGCCGAGGGCGACGGGCTCATTGGAGGGGTGGCGGTCGAGGAGGTCGGCGATACCGGCGCGGGCGACCATGATGCAGGCGTGACGGTGGCGTGAGGCCAGCACGCACAGGCGGCCGGCTTCGAGGTGGAAGGTGGAGGCGTCGCGGCGGCCGGAGAGGGGGTGCAGGACGATGGTGACGGCGAACTCGCGGCCCTGCAGGCGGTTGGCGGTGTCGGCACGCACTCCTCGGGCGTGGGGGCTGCGGTTGAGGAGTTGCTGGATGCTACGGGCCTGCTCCCGGTGAGCGGTGCCGATGGCGATGTCGGCAGGCTGCAGGCGCCGACCCGAGGGGTACTTCTCGCAGACGGCCTCGATTCCGCGCTCCAGGAGGCGGGAGGCCAGGGCGACGGTGGCGTGGGCGGCCTCGGCATCGATGCGTGCGGTGTGGCGGGGCGGGAGTTCGTGCAGGGCCCACCCGGTGCGTGCAGCTTCCTCGACAGTTGCATCGAAGGGGTTGTGCAAAGCGTTGATGGTGAAGGTGAGGGCGCGGGTGGCGGGGGCCGTGGCGGGCTGGAAGGGGGTGAAGGGGTAGAAGGCCCGGGAGACGATGCCGGCTGCTGAGGCGGGAAGCCGCCAGGAGACGGGCAGGGTGTGGGTGCTGGTGTCGTTGTGGTTCGTCAGGACGGTGACGGCGTTGTTGAGGGGGTCGTGGGGCAGCCCGGTCCACCGGGGAGTGCTGACGATGGAGAACGGGTCGAGTTGTCCGGGGTCGCCGACGAGGAGGGCCCGGTCGAAGAGCTTGGCGATCAGCAGGAGGGCGTCGGAGCGCATCTGGTAGGCCTCGTCGATGATGGCCCACTTCCAGCGGGGACCGTCTACGTACGCCCATTTCATGGCGGTTGCGATGATCACGTCGCAGGCGAGGACGTCTTTGATGTCTTTGCTGATGATGGTGTCGGTCAGGGCCAGGACTTCTTCGGGCGCCTCGTAGTTGTGCCCGGCGAGGCGTCCCAGGCGCAGCCGGGGCGCTTCTGGATCGGCGAGGCTGACCAGGAGGTCGTCGACCTGGTGGTTGGTCTGGGCGATGATGATGCACTGTTCGCCGGCGTCGGCAAGGGCACGGGCTGCGCTTACGACCAGGGTCGATTTCCCTGCGCCGGGGGGCGAGTCGACGACGAGGGGCCGCGCGGTGGTGCCGGTCAGTGCGGTCAGGACGGCGGTGACCGCTTGGCCGGCCAGTTCTGTGGGCGGGATCGGTGGCTGGGTCACGGCTGGGGCTCCTCGGTCTCCTCCAGGACAGCGGCCGGGTGGTTGTGCTGGGGGCCGCCGTGGGTCCAGGGAGTGTTCTCCCGGCGGGGGAACGGGGGCCGGCTGAAGAACTCGGGGGCGAAGGTCAGCTCGAGCAGATCACCGACGGCGGGGACGGAGTCGGTCCTGGGCTTGTTCACAGTGCCGGTGAGCGTCATCACTTCGAGCAGGAGGTCCGTGCCCTGGCCATGAGGAGTGATGGCACGTACGGCCATGTGCACGCGGGGGTTGTGGGGTCCGGCGAGCAGATGGCCGATGTCCAGGCGTACTGGGTCGGTGGTGTGCAGGGTCAGGCGCGGGCGCAGTTTGGGGCTTCGGGCGCCGGGGACGGTGTGGTGGGCGTCGACCTCGGTGACGGTGCCGGCGACGGCTTCTCCGGTGGTGCGCCGCTCGGCCATGAAGTAAGGGTCCTCCAAAGCGCGGTGGGCGTCGAAGGCTCCTTGGGCCAGTTCCATGCGGGCGAGCCGGCGGGCGGCGGAGACGGGATCGTCCTTGATGGGCTGGGGGCGTCCGTCGGCCGCGAGGTAGGTGGTGTAGGCAGTGAAGCGGTCGCGGTCGGCGGCCCAGCGGCGCTGCGCGTCGTGAGTCTGGGGCAGGTTGCGCAGCAGGCCGAGGGCGTGCCAGGCGTCGTCCCAGGTGGGCTTGAGGTAGTTGTGCAGGAGGGTGTGCAGCCGGTCGGTGAGCCTGATCATCGCGGCGGCGTTGCCTTCTTTGGCGGCGTCGTCGTAGGCCGTCAGCAGGGGGTCGAGTTCGAGGCTGTCGAAGGAGGGGTCGGTGGCCGGGCCGGCGGGCCGGTGCAGTTGGCCGTCGGGGCCGGGGACTTGGGGGTTTTCGGCATCGAGGGCGGCACGCAGGCCTGTTGTGCCGGGGGGAGGGTCGATCCAGGCCAGGAGGGCGGCAAGATACTCGTCCTCCAGGCGGCTCTGGCCCGTGATCCAGCGGGTGGCCAGCAGATCGGTCAGGGCCAGCAGGAGGGCGGAGCCGGGCTGTTCGGCGTGGTCGGCGAAGAAGGTGAGCCACTGGCCGAGGCGGCCGACGCTGCGGGCCGGGTCGCTACCTTCGGGCGGCTCGGTGAAACGCAGGGCACGGCCCAGCCGCCCGACGTAGGGAAGGGACCTTCGGTTGGCGACCAGGAGTTGGGGGGCATGGGTATGACGCTCGCGGGCAGGCTTCTTGCCTTTCGCGGGCAGGTATTCGGTGTTCTGGAAGCCTTCGATGTAGGTGAGGATGTGGCCGGCCAGTTCTTCCAGGAACGCGGCGGGCCGTCCATGGGGCGGTGCGACCAGGAGCTGGGGACGGTCCGGTTCGTCGCCGAACATGACGGCCAGCAAGGTCGCTTCGGTACCGGAGCGGTTGAGCGGCAGGAAGATCAGTGGCTGCTCGGCAAGGTGGAAGTGGCCGACCATGCTGGCGTCCTGCACTGTTTCGGTCTCGGCTGCCTCAAGGCGCAGCAGGGTGGACAGTCGGCTCATGCGGACTCCCGCAGTTGGGTGCGGACGGCGTGGGCGTGCCGGAGGGCGGCGGCCAGGTCGGCCTGGTCGGCGGCGGGGGTGCGGGTGCCGTCGGCGAGGCGCAGGGCGGTGCCGATGTGGTCGATGCCGCCGAGGTCGTCGCTGATGTCGCTGCCCAGGACGTCGATCGATCCGTCATCGCGGGCTTCGCCTCGGCAGACGTAGGCCAGGTCGCAGAAATGGCGGCAGGCAGGGGTGTAGCGGGTGGTGGTGGCTTGCAAGGCGGCGGTGAGTTCCTTGGGGTCGCGGGTGGGCCGCTTGTCCTGGTCGAGGATCAGGTCGAACGTGATACGGGCTGGCAGTGCGTCGAGGAGCGGTTCGACGCGGGTGAGCCGGTTGAGTTGCCTCGTGAGGGCGGCGATCTTCTTGCGGGCATCGACGACGCTGGCGGTGGGCCGGCGGGTGAAGTTGCGGGGCGTGACGAGGATGACGTCGTGGGAGACCCTGTCGCCGTCGATGCCTTCTTTTGCGAGGAGTTCGCGCAGGGCGAGGACGTAGGCGGCGGCCTGGGTGACGGCGGCGGCCACTTTTGTCCCGTTCGCCTGCTGGTCGACGACGGCGAAGGATTTGATCTCGATGATGTGGAAGACGCCGTCGATCTGGAAGGCGACGACGTCGGGCTCGAGGTAGACCGGGTGACCGGCGACGGTCAACTGCAGGATGGGGTGGTCCAGCAGTGTGCGGGCGGGGCTCGTGGAACGGAGCGCTTCCAGTACGGCATTGCGGGTGTGGATGTAACGCACCTGGGGGGTGGCGTCCTGGGTGCCGACCACCGCGAGGTCGGTGTGGGCGGCTTCAGGCAGCGGCAGATTCAGGACGTCACGCAGCAGACGCAGCAGTTCGGCGCAGCCATCGGCCTTGACCTGCTGTTCGAAGGTGGCTCCGCTCCTGAGAGCGAGGGAAGACTTGACGAGCGGGCGGGGTTTGCCCAGATGGACGGCGATGGCGTCCTTGTCGATACCGGCAGCGTCGAGCAGGGCCCGGCGGTTGCAGCCGGGGTTGGCGGTCAGGGCCGCGAGCGTGCGGGCGTCGTGCCCTTTGGCAGGGACGGGGCCGCGCAGCGCGACGAGCCGGTCGTTGAGCTGACTCACAGATCTTCCTTGCGGGGACAGGGCGCAGGCGGTCAGGGGACGGAGCGCAGGCGGCGGGCGGACTGGAAGGACCCTCCGAACAGCAGTGCCGCGGCGTCGAGTTGGCTGCGGGCACGGGCGGCAGCCTGGGTGCGGGTGGTGGTGTCGCTGGCAGTGTGGAGGGTGAGTTCATCCTCGGCGGCACGGCGCAGCAGGGCCAGGTCGAGGGGTGCTACGGCCGGGCCAGGGTGCGGCATGGGGGGCTGGGCACCGGGGATGTTCTGGGCGTAGCGCACGAGGAGTTGGCGGACGGGCAGCGGCAGGGTTGTCATGTCGAGGCGTTCGGCGGCATCCGCAATGTTCAGGGCACTGGTGAGGAAGTGGACGCGGGCACTGAGCGGGCCGACGATCCGGTGTTCCAAAGACCAGGTGCTGACGGTGAGCAGGCCGCGAGCGGGTGAGAGCAAGTCGGAGGTGAGCGCCGGGCACAGGTAGTAGGGGCGGGCACCGGGGGCGCTGCGGTAGGAGCGTTCCTCGTCACGGCGCAGGCTGGTCAGCCGGGAGGGGGCCAGCCCACCGGCGAAGAAGGCTTCATGGACGGTGCTGATGAGCTTGGGGGCGGCCGGCACGGCGAGCAGGGTCAGGACCTGGTGGACCTGTTCACGTGCGGGCAGCAGGGTTTGCGGCTCTGCGGGAGCGTCCTGCGCCGGAGCGCTGTTCTCGCCGCCATCGGAAGTGTTGCTCTCCTCGCCCTCTTCGGTCTGCGCGAAGAGGGCGTCCCAGGCGCGCTGGGCACGCCGCAGTTCGCCACGGAGCTGTTGGACCTGGTCGCTGTCACGGGCCAGTTGGGCACGCCGCATGGCTTGCTGCAGCTGATGCATGCGTTGTTCGAGTGCGTCCAGATGCTCGTGCATGGCCACCACTCTACCGTATTCCAAGGTTTTCCAGTCTTCTCCTGTGATTGCTGCTGTAGAGTCGTCGGCACTTCGCCAACTGCCGCTGCGCAGTGGGCATCGGGCAGTCCTGCCGTCACCGAGGAGAGCCGTTCATGAAAGCCCTGCACACATCCGACTGGCATCTGGGCCGCACCCTGGGGCGCCGCTCCCGGGACGAGGAGTTCGACGCCGTCCTGGCCGAGATCATCGCCATAGCGGAGTCCGTGCAGCCGGATCTGATCGTGCACAGCGGCGACCTGTTCGACACCTACCGGCCCGCCCACAAGGACATCCTGCGCGCGATGCGCTGCCTCGACAGCCTCGCGAGCATCGCACCCACCGTGGTGCTGGGCGGCAACCACGACTCCCCCGAACTCTTCGACCTGCTGGCCTATGTGTGCACGCTGCGGCCCGACGCCGACCAGGGCCGCCTGCACTTCGTGCACAGCCGGGGCGACACGGAACCGGGCACCGTGCTCGACTTCGACAGTCACGACGGACACGAGCGCATCCGCCTGGCCGCCCTGCCATACGTGCACCCCAACCGCTATCTGCATCTGTTCCCCGGCTTCGGGACCACCGAGGGCGCCTACGCGGCCGGTCTGCGGGAACTGCAGGACGGGCTGCTCGCCCGGCTGCTCAACGGTTACGACCCCGGCCGCGACGTGCTGCTGTTCACCGCCCACCAGTACGTGGCCAACGCCGTGCCCTCCTACAGCGAGCGGATGTGGGAGGCACGCGAGCCGTATGCCACCGCCGCGGACGCCCTCCCGCAGGTCGCCTACTGCGCCCTGGGACACATCCACAAACCCCAGCCCGTCGGCAGCGGGCGTCTGCCCGCCCGCTACGCCGGCAGTCCCCTGCAGATGGACTTCGGCGAGAGCGAAGAGACCAAAAGCGTCACCGTCGTCGACGCGGCCCCCGGCCGGCGCACGCTCACCACCCCGCACACACTGCGCTCCGGACGGCGCCTGGCCCGCTTCGACGGCACCCTGGAGGAACTCGGCGCCGCTGCTGCCCAGTACACCGGCGTCTACCTCAAGGCAGTCATCCGCACTGACGAGCCAGTCCCCCGGCTCGGAGAGCGGATTGCCGACCTGGTACCAGACGCTGTGCTGGTGGACTTCGAGGAAGAGTGCGCGGCCACCCGGGCCACCGTCCTGTCGGGCGCCGACGCGGCCGACGACGGGCAACTCGACGTCACTGCAGCGTTCAGCGCCTACCTCGCCGGTGCCGGCACCCCCGGGCAGCACGCCGACGAGGTCGTGGCCGCGTTCGCGGACCTGCTGAGCACACCGGACTCCGGCCTTACTCCCTGCCCCGCCGAGCATCTGCTCGCCGAAGCCATCGCCAGCCCCTGGACCAGCGCCGCACACGGCGGTACGGAGACCACCTCATGAAGATCGTCCGCCTGACCTTCTCGGGGGTCCGCAGCTACCCCGGCACCTGCGAGATCGACTTCACCGGCAAGACCCTCGTGGGCATCCTCGGCGACACCGGCGCGGGCAAGACCAGCATCCTGGAAGCCATCGCCGTCGCCCTGTACGGCAGGTGCTCCTTCACCGACCAGACGGCCCAGCTGCGCTCCGACGACTGCCAGGCCATGAGCGTCGACCTCGTGTTCCGCGTGGACGGCCGTGAATGGCGGGCACACCGCGTCTTCCACGCCACCCGCGGAACCCAGGCACGGCTGACGGACCCGGACGGCAAGCACACCGACGGCGCACGCGCTGTCGACGCGGCCGTCCGCGAACTCCTGGGAATCGACTACATCACCTTCAAATCCTCCGTCCTGGTCCCGCAAGGACGCTTCGGCGACCTGCTCAACGCACGTGACGCCGAGCGTGCCCGCATCCTGAAGTCCCTCTTCGGTGTCGACGAGCTGCAGCGGGTACGCCAGCTCGCCGACGGAGCCGTCAGCCGGATCAAGGACCTCATCAGCCAGGCACGGCAGGAAGACGCCCGGCTGCTTGCCGACCCGGGCGCTCAGGCCCAGGCAGACCGGCAGCGGCACGAACGAGCCTTCCTCGGCGCCTCAGACCTCGACGACCGGCTGGCCGAACTGCGCCGGCTGCAGACCGAGGCCGCACAGACGTCGCAGCATGCCCGCCTCAGTGTGAAGGCCGCTGCCGAACTCGCCGAGCGGTGCGTGGCCGACTACGGCCGCATCACGGCCTCTGTCCGGCAGGCCCAGGAAGAACTGCAGCAACTGCAGGAAGCCAACGCCGCAGCCGAGACCGCCGTCCAGAACGGCCTCACGGCTGTCACTGCCGAGCAGGAGAGGGCCGTCGCAGCGGGGCTGGCTCCCGACGTCCTGGCGGCAGCCGCCCAGGTTCTCGGGGACATGCCCGGCAGGCTCAGCACCCTTGCGCAGGGGCAGGCGGAGCACGCCCAGTTCCTGGACGAGCTCGCGAGCGAGGAAGAGGCCCTGGCCCGGCGTGCCGACGAGCTGAAGAACGCCGAGACACACGTCGCCGAGCTGGGTGCACAGGCGCAGGACACCGACGAGGATGCCACTGCCGCCAACGAGGTGCTGCAGGCACTGACGACCGCCGTCCGGCACGCCGGCGAAGCAGCCGGCGTACTGGCCCTCCAGCGTGCCAACCGCGCCACTTCCAGCAAGAGGCTCAGTACCCTCCTGCAGGATCCTCCCGGTAGCGACCCGGACAAGGCGCGGGCCGCGGTGGTCGCGGCGCAGGACGTGCTGGACGGCATCCGGCGCCAGGAGGCCGCACACACCGCGGGCGATGGACTGGTCCCAGGGGACGGCTGCTCCGTCTGTGCCCGACCACTGCCCGACGACTACCAACCGCCGCAGCCGCAGGACGACAAAGCCCTCGCTCAAGCCGCGGCCGCGGTAGAGAGTACCTCCGCCGCGCTGAGCAGCGCCGAGCAGGAACACGCCCGCCACACGCACGAGGTCGAGGGGCTTCAGCGGA
The DNA here is from genome assembly GCF_031348265.1 of Streptomyces collinus. Taxonomy (NCBI): domain Bacteria; kingdom Bacillati; phylum Actinomycetota; class Actinomycetes; order Kitasatosporales; family Streptomycetaceae; genus Streptomyces; species Streptomyces collinus. The sequence continues at coordinate 21,899 of NZ_CP133771.1, forward strand.
CCCTGCAGGAACACGAGCAGCAGGTCAAGGAAGCCGCCGCTCAGCTCGAAGCGTCCCTTCCTGCGGTGCGTGAGCAGGCGATGGAACTCGCCTCGCGCACCGACCACCCCCAGCCGGCTGCGTTCGCCAAGGAGTTGGAGACCGCGGTCGCGACATCCCTTGCCCGCCTGACCGACGGCGCACAGCCAACTGCCGTCGAGCGGGAGACCTTGACCGGTGTCCTCCTACAGGTCGCCCGCGGCCGTGTCGTTCAGCTGCAGGAAGCAGCCGATGCCGGCAGGAGTGCGCTGGCACAGGCAGAAGCCCAACTGGGCGCGGATCGCACTGTGCTGGAAAAAGCCACACAGGACTCAGGCAAGGCCCGCGAGCAGGCTGGAAAACGGAGCGAGCACCTCAAGAACGAGCAGCGCAGCCTGCTGGCAAGCCTGTCCGCAATGCCAGAACCCGTACGGACCGCGCTGCCCCCACCTCCGCAGCTGCCCACCGCCGATCATCTGGCAGCCGCGGCCGAGGCAGTGCGCCACGAACAGAGCCGCCAGCAGGAACTGGCCGGACAACAGGCCCAACTGCAGACACGTGCGCAGGAGCTGCTTGTCGAGCAGAGCGAACTGGCAGGACGCCAACAGCGAGAGGTCACTGACCCTCTGCATCAACTCGAAGTACGGCTGCAGCGCTGGGCGGATAGCGCCAGCAGCGCAGCAGCACTGGTCGAGGAGTCCGCACGCCCCGCACTGCCTCCCCCAGGCGTGGCCAGCAACCCTGCAGCTACGGAGGAGTACGCCGCAGCTCTGAAAACCGCTGGCACGCTGCTGCTGACGGCACTGGACGGACACGACACCGCGGCCCGCGCGGCCATGGCGGAGCTGACCACACGGCTCTCTGCGCATGCCCAGGAGGTGGCGGTCGCCTACCCCAGCACCACGATGCTGCAGATGTCCGGGGAGACGGATCCTTTGGACCCCACCCTCCTCGACGGCCTGAGCAGCCACGCCGGCACCCTGCGCAACGAAGCCGAACGCGCCCTCAGCAACGCGGAGAAGGCCGAGTCCCAGATCCCCCACAAGGAACAACTGGCAGATGCCCTGGCCGCAGGCGAACGCCAGCTGGCTGCCTGGCAGGCGGTGAGCACCCATATGACGGACGGAAAATTCCTCGGCCACCTCACCGACCTGCGCACCCGTGCTCTGCTCGCGCACGGCAGTGAGCTGCTGCAGCAGCTCTCCGGCGGACGGCTGGGTTTCGCAGACGACTTCGACATCGTTAGCCTCACCAGCCATACCCGCCGCAGCTCACGCACCCTCTCCGGCGGGGAAACCTTCCAGGCATCGCTCGCCCTCTCCCTCGCGCTGATGGAGATGCACGGCCGAAGCGGCACCCGCATGGAAAGCCTCTTCCTCGACGAAGGCTTCGGCACCCTGGACAGCGCTTCCCTCGATAGCGCCCTGCAGGTCCTGCGCACGCACGTCGGCACCGACACACTGCTTGCCGTCATCAGCCACCTGCGTCCAGTCGCCGAGACGGTGCACGACGTGCTGTGGGTCGAAAAGGACCACCGCGGCTCCCAGGCACGCTGGCTGAGTGCGCCCGAACGCGACAGCCTCGTCCGTGACGATTTGCACAACCTCGCAGAACTGGCATGACCTCGCGGACGGGCCTGCTCCCGTTCAGAATGCCCAGCGAGTCTGGCCGCCCGCCGCACTACTTAGACCGTGTCCTACGTGGTGAGGCGGACGAGCCGTTTGTAGCAGCACAGAGCGGCGGCGAGTCCGAGAAAGGCCAGGTAGTTGCGGGGATTGCGTTCGTAGCGTGGGCTGAGTCGGCGGTAGCCGGACAGCCAGGACATGGTCCGCTCGATGACCCAGCGGCGCCGCCCTAATCGTTCGCTGGATTCAATGCCTTTGCGCGCGATGCGCACTCCGATCCGCTTCCATCGAAGCCATCTACGCAGGTCGGCACGGTCGTAGGCTTTGTCCGCGTGCAGGCGCTGAGGCTTGAAGTACCGGCCGTTGTGAGGGTCGTGTCTCGTTTGGTGACCCTCGATCATGGGCTTCAGCCCTTCGCTGTCGTGGGTGTTGCCGGCCGAGACGCCGACGAGGAGAGGCAGTCCGTTCGCGTCCGACAGGATGTGCATCTTGGAACCCGGCTTGCCCCGGTCCACGGGGCTCGGACCTGTGTGTTCGCCCCCCTTTAGCCCTGACGTGCGCTGTGTCGAGAACGACGCGGGTGACGTCGATGAGGCCGGCGTCGTCGAGTCGGTGCAGCACGGCCTCGTGCAGGCGGCCCCAGACACCGGCTCTCGACCAGATCAGGAAGCGGCGGTGAGCAGTCGACTTCGATATGCCGAAGCAAGGCGGCAGTTGGCGCCAGGCGCAGCCGCTGACTAGGACGTAGATGATGGCCGCGAACAGCGTCTCATCAGGCGTGTCCTGCGTTCCGCCGCCCTGCGGCCGCACTCGCGACGGTGGGATCAACGGCTTCGCGATCTCCCACAGCCCATCCGGCACGATCCAACTCCACGGTCCCCGAACGTCCGCCTCACCACGTAGGACACGGTCTTACAAGCTGTCTCAATTGGCTGGTCACGAGGAGTCCAACGCCGCGCTTGATCGGCGACCCGCTCGCGGACAGACTGCTCTCCATGGGATCAGTAGGCATGGCCACCAGGGCACAGATCGGGAACCGGCGATGAGTGCCAGCCTGCCCTTCTTCCGCTATCACCCAGACCCTTTGGCAAGCGGGTCCATCCGCGCGGCCGCCGAGACGTGTGCCTGCTGCAAGCGCAACACGGGATGGATCTACACGGCCACCTTCTACACGGCACACGAGGTCAACGGACGCTTCTGTCCGTGGTGCATCTCAGACGGGAGCGCGGCTGGACGCTTCGTGGGTGAATTCACTGACTCCTACGGGCTCGACGGTGTCAGCGAGGACGTCTTGCACGAGGTCACCCGCCGCACCCCTGGCTTCCACGCCTGGCAGGACCCGCACTGGCTCGTCCACTGCCAGGACGCGGCCGCCTTCATCGGCGAAGTCGGATACACCGAACTGGCGGCGCACCCCGAAGCCCTCGACCAGCTGCGGACCGACATGCGCCTCGACGGCTGGCACGACGAAATCCAGCTTGAGCACTTCCTGACCCACCTGGGCGACGGGGCGACCGCCATGCTCTTCCGCTGCACCCTCTGCGGCACCCATCTCGCTTACGCCGACGCATCCTAGAAGCACCAGTCCAGCTCGCCGCGGACACCGAGCTCATCGAGGACCAGGCGGTGAAGCTTCGCCCACACCCTGGCCTTCGACCACTCCGTGAAGCGCCGGTGAGCTGTCGCTCCCGACGGCCCGAACGAGGCGGACGGCAACTGTTGCAAGGTGCAGCCCGAGGTGGCCACGAACGCGATCGCAGCCAGCACCTCCCAGTCACCATGCCGACGCCGGCCTCCGCCTTGGGGACGAGTCGGCGTCTCCGGCACCACTCGCTGGAACAACTCCCACAGCTCATCCGGCACCAGCCGCTCAATGATCCCCACCGCAGCAACCTATCGAACACGCCAAATGAGATTGGCTTGTAAGTCTGTGGGTTACAGACGGTCGGCGCGGTCTGCGCTATGTCGGAGGGGAGATACCCGATGGCGTTGGACTGACGGCTGAGGAGCGTGTCCGGCGTGAGCGGGGCCTGTTTGCGGTTGCCGATCGATCGAGGCGGGGGCCAGCTGACAGGCTGGTGGCCTGGTGATTTCGGGGGACGCGGATACCGGTGAACCGCTGGCGGCGGGCGATGGCCGCAGCTTACTTGCCGCGCGGTGACCCATTAGTTCTGTGTGGATCCCGCTTTACATGAGGAAGCATCGCGGTGTCAGGGCGTCTACGCGAGAATCGACGACCGCCAGGTCCTCTGGCAGGCCGATTTCCTTCGGGGCATAGCTAACGTAACTCTGGATGGGCCTTGTGCGCGCTGGCGTCGCGGCGAGAAGTGTTGGAGCCGGACAGTATGGATTGTTGGCGCAATGCTGTGCCGGGATGTATCGATGGATGGCCAAGCCGTTGCTGACAGCAACGGCGGCGCCAGCGTCCCGGGCAAGTTCTTCGGCGGCCCTCCCTGACCATCCCTTTTTGTGCATAGCGGCGGCGAGAACAGGGACAAGGACATGACTCACCCCAGCGACGGCGAGGGTGTGACCGGTCTTGAGTAGCCTGCCGACGTCTTCGCAGATCAGGATCGCGTACCGCCCGCTGTGACTCTCGAGGATGTTCAGCTTCTCGCCTTCGGCGATCCACTCACCTCGAGTCACTCCGCCTAGGTCACACCGAGATGGATCGCGCAGGTCGTACTCCTGCTGGCGGTCGGCGTCGAGGGTGAACCCGAACTGCTTGTCCTGTGCCAGTAGCTCTCTTCCGGTGCGGCGGTGAAGAAGGACGGCCCTATTGGGGGGAATGTCGGGAACACAAGGAGGAGGGCCGACGGATTTCACCGGACCCGTGCCGACCAGTATCCAAGTCAACCTGCTACCCGAAGGACGCCGCCCATTGACCATCACATCCCGCCAGATAGCCAGCAGATCATCATTCAGACTCGCCTCCGGCAGGATTCCCAAGTGCGCCTTGCTGTCATCAAGTTCGGCAAGGGCGGCCTTGATGTGGCCTCTCAGACGGTCTGTTCGTGGGGCAACGCGGTACCGGTCTTCACCCTCAGGGCCCCAATCCAGGTCGTCCTTATCCGCAAGGAAGGGAAGCTGTGCAATCAGAAGCGGCGCTGTTGGCTCGGTCTCCGGGATGTCCTTCGCTCTGGAGGCATCCAGGTCCAGGACCGCCTTGGCATGCCTGACCTGCATGAGCTTCCACTCATTCTCCGGTATGCGACGGAGCACAGGTAGAAACTCATCCAACTGGTATCGCACGCGGTCGGGTCGGCCGCACATTGTGCGCGCGTACACAAGGGCGCCCTTGGTGCTCTTCGTGTTCAGTCGCCCTGTTCTCGTGAGGCGACCTCGGAGGACCTTTCGGCGCTGCGTGCTCAAGTCGTCCCGCTCGCGGTCGGCGTCCAGCAAGACCTGATGGAGGCCCAGCAACACACCGAAGAGCTTGACACTCGGTGCAGGGCCGGAAAGCCAGTTCGCTGGAAGAGCCATCCCGCCGGAACGTTCTACGGCCGACTGCACTCGCTCGGCGACACGGAGGGCATCGGGCCGCATCCGATCGCAGCGCGCCCCCGCGCACGGGGTCATTCGGTCATACGCCTTCACGTAAGCATCGGCGAGATCCATAAGCGCCCCACACTTGACACTCATATGACATTGGCGTCATAGTTCAAGCAGGTTCCACAGTCCATTTTATCCGTTTTGAGAGGCTTTGCCATGGGGTGGGTAGCATGATGAGCACTCTGCGTAAACAAGGGATCACCCCTGCAGACCGACGAGGGCTGCTGGACGAAGTTCACGATTGGACTGCCTTCCTGGGTGAGGAGGCGCCACACAGTGAGGATGCCGCTGACCGGTGGGCCACATCTGTTAGCCATTGGGTTGTGGACGCATGCTTGTTGGCCGACCAGGACAGCCTGCGTGCCGGCCTCGACGCACTACGGGACGCCTACGCCGAGCTGCCACCAGACCAGACTGCACCTGAGCTGGTCGGCATGGTCTCTGCTCTGGCTGAGGTAGTACAGGCTGCACTGGACAGAGCGGAGCAAGTCGTCTGGGAGCAGACCGTCGACCCCAACACGCATGCAGCGCGCATGCTCGTGGAGATTGCCAAGGAGCCTGGTTTGACCAATGCCATGCTCGCTGGACGCCTGGGTGTAGATCCCTCTGAGATCAGTCGAAACGGGCGCTTGCTTAACGCCCGAGGGCTCGCGTTCAACGACCGTAGGAGGCACAGCTCCTGGCGCGCGACTCCTAGGGGGGAGAGTGCCGCAGAGCGCGTAAGGAGCCGCACTGAGCGTGCTGAGCCTCTGGAAGAGGGGACTGTCCTCCCGGGGTCCAAGGATGCCGCCACTCGCTGGGCACACGCGCTCTCCCAAATCACCCAGCTGCATCAAGAAGCGCGCGGCGGAGCCGCGTTCGACGAGGGGCCGCAGAGGCCAGGCCTACTCCTCATCGACTGCAAGACGGCTAGGTTCAGCGAAGTGAACCGCCTCATGGACTCATGGGTCGAGCAGATCAAGGGCAAGCGCACCGCTACCCACAGTATCGTCGGCAAGGACCGTTCCGAGCCGGACCACTACGTGGAGATCGTCGAGTATCCGTCGTACGAGGAAGCGATTCGAAACCTGCAACTGCCGGAGACGAGCCGGATGTTCCGGGAAATTGTGGCTCTTTGCGACGAGAAGCCGGCACTGGTGGGCCTCGATGTGGTCCGAGACCAGCAGTACAACAAGGCCATCATCCACCAGTACTTCAATGAGGTCCTGAATAGCCGCAACCTCGACCTGATCGATGAGCTATTTCACCCCGACTACCAAGACCACGATCCCGCCAACAAGGTGGATGCGTATGGACCTGCCGGAGTAAGAGAAAAGGTCGCCGGCTATCTGTCGGCCTTTGACCTCCAGTTCAGGGATCTGGAACAGACTGCTGACGGCGACGATGTGACGACTCGGTGGACATGTCATGGAACCCACACCGGCGAGTACATGGGGTTTCCCGCAACCCAGAAGGAGGTGGAGATCACGGGTATCGCAATCCACCGCATCCGTGCGGGCAAGATCGCGGAGGGTTGGTGGAACTGGGACGTCCTTGGCATGCTGCAGCAACTCGGCATCGTTGAAGCGGCAGTTTGAAGGGCCTGACCGCGGCGCGACAGGCTCGGGCAACACGGCTGCGGCGAATCAGGCTGTACAGGCGCCGTGGGCCAAGCCGCCTCGTTCTGCGTGGCCGCGTCAGCGTGCCGTTCAGGTGGACCGCCACCTGCTCATAACCGATCTCCGGGCCCTCCACCGGTTCTACGGACCGCCTTTCCTTCCCTTGCTGACTCGGCACGCGGGCATCGCTAGCAAGGCCCTTCGGGGTTACCTTGTCGGAGACATGATCCTCAGCACCGGCCACATGAACCGGCTGGCTGCCGCTCGGGTGCGGCTCGGTAGTACGCCACCCGCGCTTGAGCAATTGCTGCACGTTCTGCCTCCCATGGCCGACTGGCACACCAGGCGGCATCCCGTGCTGCAGCCCGCGCCGCTGCACCATCCGCCAGCAGACGGATTCCCCAGCGGAGGCTCGGAAGTGGCGCCGACGAACACAAATCGGCCTGACCCGAGCAACAGCAGCTCGGCCGGGAGCTCGAGATCGTCCGCAGAGACCCTGGCCAGCGCGACTTCCAAGTGCAGCAGAAGCAGAGGGTGATCGAGCGCACGCTGTCGTGGATCACTGTCCACCGGCGCCTGGCTCGCCACTACGAGAGCGGCCCGGCTCACTCGGAGACCATGATCCCTCGGGCGACGATCGGGGTCATGGTCCGCCGCCTGACGGGGGGGCGACCCGCCACTCGGCCTGGCCCCAAACCGCTTACCCAGCTGCGGTGACTCACCAGAACGCCAGTACCGTGCTGCTGTGACCGTGACAATGCCGACCGCCGCGGGCTCTGGGTCAGGTCGTAGCAGAGGGAGTGCCAGGTACGTGCTTCTTCTCAGCCCCGGAAGTCTTCGGCAAGCGAGGTGAGGAAGGTGCCGAAGCCGTCGCCGTCCCAGGTCTGCACCGAGGTCTCGACAGTTTCCCCATGGCCCGGAGGCCCTGATGAGGAAGTCGAGCGTTGGTTCGTCCTCGAACGGGTCGCGTCGGCTGGGCGGCGCACTCTACGAGGTGAGTAGGTCAACCGCCTCATCGAGAATTGAGGCGCGAAGAGCGCAGGAAGCTCTGGACGCACAGGAACCGGATACTCGCAGGTGAGGCCAAAGACGGGCGGCGCAGCCAGCACGCGTGACGTCGTCGTGCCAGACTGGCGTCGGTGCCTGCCGCGCCTCCCCCGTCGCGGCAGGCACCTGCACCGCCGTGTTTGGCGTAGGCCACCCGCATGCGGTAGTGCCGATGTAGGCGCGGCGCTTGACCGTGGCTTAGAGCTCCTAACAGAAGCCGTTGATCATGTGACTTCCGGCTTGGATGGCCGTTGGTCTGGCCGTGGGGAAGCGTCAGTCGCGGCCGTGGATCGTGTCGGATGAACTGTGGTCGCTCATCGAGCCGTTGCTGCCCGCGCCAGCGCCGAAGCTGGTCGAGGGCCGGCCTCGGGTGCCGGACCGGCAGGCCTTCTGCGGGATCCGTCGAGGGCAGTGATCGACTCCTCCCACGTCCGGGCGGCCCGGCGAGGCCCAAAAGCGGACCCAGCCCGGTCGACCGCGCACGGCCGGGCAGCAAGCACCACGTCCTCACCGACGGCCAGGGCATCCCGCTCGCGGTGTCGCTGACCGGCGGAAACCGCAATGACGTCACCCAACTCCTGCCACTGATCGACAAGGTCCCGCCGTGGCCGGCGTCGTCGGCCGGCCCAGACGCCGACCTGACGCGCTCCTCGCGGACCGGGGCTACGACCACGACAAGTACCGCCGACTTCTATGGCAGCGAGGCATTCGGCCAGTGATCGCCGAACGGGGCCAGACACACGGCTCCGGCCTCGGTGTCTTCCGCTGGGTGGTCGAAAGGACCATCGCCTGGCTGCACGGTTTCCGTCGCTTGCGCATCCGCTGGGAACGACGCGACGACATCCACGAAGCCTTCCTCGGCCTCGCCACCTGCCTGATCACCCACCGCCACGTCCAACGCCTTTGTTAGGACCCCTTACGAGGTCAGGCGGATGAGCCTCCCGTAGCACCACAGCAACATCGTGGGAGGTCTGTAGCGCCGAAGATGTCCGTGCGCTGGCTGTGTCTGCTGCAACGAAGGCAGCCCAGATATGCTCCGCGCGATTGCTCATCCCGGCGGCGGAGTCGTCCAGCGGGCTCAGACTTGTACACGGGAAGTATGCCGATGCCTCTGCCCGTAGTACGCGATCTCAAGGGCGCCCACTCGACGGCTGCCGTGAGCTCCAGTTACTGCGTTCAAGACCGGTTCTCCTCTGGACCGACGGCCGTGTACGGCCGTGCACCCTCTTGATCGATCTCAGCTGCTCACACCCAAACGGGGGTAGCGAGAGGTGGAGTTGCGGGGTTTCGTCCTGCGTGCGTCCACGCTGCCACTACACTGACGGACCGTTATCACGTCTACACGGCGAGATAGTGATGCAGGGCTTCACGATGCCCGGGGGGTATGTTTTGGGGCAGCCGAAGATTTCATTTGACGCGGACTGTGGACTGGACGATACGGAACAGGCTCGCATCAAGGATGCCCTGCTGAACGTGGCAGTCAGCAGTGATGAGGGAGCTTCCGACCTCCAGTGCCGCGATCAGGGCAGGTGGCCCGCTGATGTGAAGTCGGTGACGGTGCACGGCCGGCTGGCCGGAGGGCGTGGCGGCGCGGACGTCCTAAAGATCAGTGTAAAACGCAAGAAGGGGGCCTTGTCCCTGCAGGTGGCCAAACTTCTGCCGTACGCCGAAGCCGTCAAAGAGTGGAACGCCTACAAGGATCTCAAGTCCACGTTCGACTCGTCGCTTTATGTTCCCATCGCTGCTGTAAGCCGGGCTGTTCACGATGAACGTGGGCGGGAACGCCCCCATAGTGTGGTGGTGTACCGCCATGTCAGCGCCTGGGACCACGCCCCGGGCAGCCTCGAGTCCTTGGAAGATCTCGTCGCGAGCGCCGTAGCGTCGCCAACACGACTGGCGGAGTGCTCCGACACCCTGACCACGGTACTGCGGTCACTGTCTTCGAACTTGTATGCCGCCACGTTTACTGAGGAAGCGGCTTTGGAGGGAGAGAACCGATCGCTCGGCGACGACCTCCGGCTGGAGGTCGACAAGGTTGAGGGCAGCGGTTCCGCCGTGCGGCTGGTGCATGGGAACCCCGGGCCTGATGACTCTTTTCCTCAGCCGTCGTCCTCAGAGGTTTTACGCAGCACGACCTCGCCGCCGGGGCCAGGCCGGTCCTTGCGGGCGGGCGAGCGAGCGGAGTTCACGTTGGAGAACATCACCGTGGACGGGACTTCAGTATGGGGCGACTACCACTCCACGCGGTTGCGTGTGGATCTTGTTGGGGCAGCTTCCCAGCCGCAGCAGGCCGGCAAGGTCCGTTCCGGTCGCACCATTGAGGTGCAGGGGCGGCTGACCGCGGTGCGTGCGGAGCAGTGGTCGGCGTTTCTGCAAGAGCACTATGCAGATGGGGACTCGTTCTTCGAGAGCGACAGTGACCAGACCCTGCGATTTGAGGGAGTAACGGTCGGGCACCCTCTTGCAGCTTTGCACGAGGTGCTTGTCGCAGATGCTGGTCCGCGGGCGCGGTCTGCCGTGCATGGAGACCTGAACCCCAGAAACGTGATCTTGTCGGGGAGCACTCCGTACTTGATCGATTTCGCGACCTTCAAGAGAGAACACTTCACGCTCACGGACGTCTCCTGGTTGGAGCTCTGCATTCTGCGTGACTGCATGGCGCACCTGTCGTGGCTGGAGATGGTCCGACTGCAGCGCTACCTCGGCCTTCTGACGCTGCTGCAGTCTCATCAGGAGGCTGAGGTGCTCACGAGGACAGCTGACACCCTGGCGCAGAGCCTGGCCGAGGACAATCCCGCTCTGGAGCGTTGTCTGCGGCTCCTTTGGCAGGTGCGGTGCGGTATTCGGGACGCGGTGCCAGCCGAATGCCATGAGCAGTGGTCGCGCCACTACTTCGAGCATCTGATTCTGTCGGCCTGCCGCACTTTCAAGTGGTCCTGTCCGGAGGCACCAGAGCGTGTGCGGGCGTCTGCGGCTGCCGCCGGGGTGGCCGGCGAGTTCCTGTCTCCGGTTGGCGTTCTGCGTCACTGGCGAAGTCAGGACCAGGAGTCTCTCGTGCGGGTTCTGCTCGCAGTCGATCAGGGTGACGCCGTAACCGGAAGCCTGCTTGCTGAAGCTGCGGCGACCATTACGGACGCCGCCCTTCACACAAGGGTGATCAAGCGATTATCCACAGGGCCTCTGCTGGAGGTCCGGCGCGCTCTGCATCAGCGCTACATGGCTGCCGCACGGACGGAAAACAGCGTGTGGGGCGGCGACGACACCTACATCCGCATGGAGGGACGTCAGCTCCAACCGGGAGAAGCCTACGTGCGGCAGGGGCACGGAGCTTTGACTGTGCAGGGTCAGGACTGCTTGGCTCTCCTGGAGCAGCACCCGGCGGCAGTGTTGCTGGCGGAGCCGGGGGGCGGCAAATCGAGAATCACGCGTGAGCTGCGTATACGCGCGACCGCTGATCACCATGCGGTGCCGAACAGGCCGCTGCTGCCGCTTCAGGCCACTGCATCGCAGATCATGGAGTTTTTGCAGCAGCGTCACAGCGCGGAACGCACGGTAGCGAAGTTCCTGCTGCAGCTGACCGATGTGGGACAGGCACTGTCGGAGGACCAGCTGGGACATCTGATCGCTCTAGGTGCCGTCCATCTGACGATCGATGACCTGCACGTGGTCGCCGAGCGAGACCAGCGGAAGATCCTCGCCTGGATCAAGCGGGTGCGGGCTCGCCAGCCCCGGTTGCGTCTGCTGGTCTGTCAGCGTGCAGGTGATTTCCATCCGAGCGTGCTCAGATGGCCGACAGTCGTGGTCCACACAGTTCGTGAGGACGCGGCACGAACGTATGCGACCGAAGTGTTACGCAAGCGCCGTCAGGACGGCTGGCAAGAGCCCCTGGCAGAGTTGGAGAGCCGTCTGTTCGCGGACCCGGGTGCGGCAGCGCTGCGAGGCCTAGCGGGCAAGCCGCAGTTCCTGCGGCTACTGGTTCACCATTTCGTGGAGACGGGGCAGGTACCAACCAATCTTGGTGGGCTGGTCCGCAAGTACCTGGACAACCTGTTGGACAGCGCTCCGGCGAAGAAGATCAGTTCCGACAGACTGCTGGGAGGACTTGCCCGGCTGGCTGAACAACTCGGCTCTGCTGGCTCCCTTGAGCGGCAGCAGGCCTTGGACGCGCTAGACGGCACCGCCCGGGCGTCCAGTACTCAATCATGTACTGCGCAGGAGCTGCTTGCCGCATTGCTGGTCACCAGCGTCATTGTCGAATCCAGCAGACGGATCAGCTTCCGTGACCCGCTGGTGCAGTCCTACTGTGCGGCTATTGCACTGCAGCAGTACCCAGCGGACCAGTTGACACGGGTACGAGAACTGATTTTGCGTCATGGATGGCGGGAGACCGCAGTACTCCTCGTCGCCGATGAACACACACACCCGCGCACCGTACTAACGGTGGTGGAAGCCGGAGTCAAAGCCAGTGCCTGGTACGGCGCGCTGCTGTTGCAGGCGGCACCAGAGCCATGCACGCGCGAAGTCCACGACGCCTTTCTTCGCCACCAGTATGAGGTACTGCGCTCGCCCTACAGCGGAGTTCCCGCGTGGAAGAAATCTGCTTACGCCCTGGCTAAGTACGCCGTGCCGTCAGCTCAGAACGTGCTGGTCAGGGCCGCCTCAGCGCCCGAAAGTGCCGCAGAGGCTGCGCAAGCGGCGCTGGACGGCCTGGTAATGATGCACCAGTGGTCCGTACCCGGTGCCACACAGCACCTGACGGACGTCATCAGCGGCCTCCTGGACGAAGCGGGCCAAAGAAGTACCGCAGGAGGTGACATCCGCGTCGTAGTGCAGGCCCTGCGCAGCATCCAGGTGGCACGGCTCAACGAGTTGGCTGGCCATGCATGGGCCCGCGTAGATCCCAGCCAGCCCTGGGACGTTCTGCGTCAAGCCTGGCAGGCCCTGAGGCAGCTGAACGTGCGTCCCGATAGGACCCGCCAGGGCATATACGCGCAGGCATGTACATCACAGTTGAGCGCGCTTGATGCAGCGTTGCGCATGACGGCCGACACCGCGACGGCTGACGCACTGAACGCCGAACGACTGCAGGTGCTCGAAGAATTGACAGCCGTGGGGGCTGTGGAGACGCTGCTGGAGTACCGGTTCCGGGCCGGACTAGCCGAGTGCCCCGGATGGGGCGAGATGCTGCAGGCAGCTGTCACGGCCCGACGGGCCGACGCGCCGGCCGCCTCAGCGGTTTCGGCACTGCTCGACGACAGTGTCCTGGGCGCCGTGGGCTTTGGCTGCGATCAGTGGAAACAACTCCTCATCGTGGGCGATGAGGGCCTGGCAGCCATGGCCGCCCATTACATTCTCGCGGCCAAGGACGTCGTGAGTGTGGACCTGCTGGCTGAGGTGGCAGCTCACGGCACCGCATGGTCGTTGTCGGTGGTGGCCGCATTCCTGCACTGCTTGCCTCCTGATGGACATAAGTCACTGGAACAACTGCTAGAACCGTTCTTGGTCGGCATGGACGCGGACATGGTGGAGGCGGTCTCCAGTTTCGTCAGCGCTGCCGAAACCCTCAACCAGGACACCGGTCGCCGTCTGGCATTGCGCGTGCAGCAGGCTCTGGCTGCACAGGGCCTGGTACAGGAGGCCCTGCACTGGCCGTGGTGCACGACCTGGCGACGTGCGCTGCCGCCGCGGGCGGAGATCCCGCTGTTCCTCCACGAGCAGAGCCACTCGCCTGCGTGGCGGGCACAAGGGCTCGATGCCTCATTGCTGTCCCTGTTGGGCAGCGCAGACGTCCTACTCGATGCACCGTATGTGAAGCCGGTGTCTTTGACGCCCAGCCTGAGCGAACGTCTGGGGGATCTTAAACCCGCCACGGCCGACGGGGTAGCCGCTCACCGGTTTGTCTTGTTGGCCGCCAGCGTCGGGCTGCCGGATGAGCTGGACTTCGTCAGGCAGGTTGCGGTCGACGAGTACAACGTACGGACTGTGATCCGGCATGCACACGGTCACCACGGCCTCGTTGAAGTGACGCTGGCCGCCCATGCCGTCACCGCGATCGGCTACCTGGGCATGCTGGCCGCGCTGGAGGATCCCGACTTGGACGTTGCTCCGGTCATCGCCTTCCTCGAGGAGATGGGGCGCGACACCGGAGACATGCATCCCAGTATGGAACGGGCCCGGCTGATCGCCTTGGGTTACTGGGGCCAGTTGGCGCCGTTACTGGGAGCACTGTGCGCACGTGAGGACCCGATCCTGGCATCGGCCGTCCGCAACATCGTCAATCACTGGCTGCCGGGCCCGCGAACATCCACAGGCAAGGAGCCGTATTTCACCAAGGTGGCAGAAACACTATCCGAAGAGTTGCAGTCGAAACTGTTGCCGCCACAGACACGAGCACTGCTGACAGAGCTTCGTACCGGTATCGAGGACAGACTGGGGCGCTATGTCATCTGACGCATCACAGACCCATCTCCTTCTTGGCTGCATCAACGACCGCACGCCGCTGGGCAGAGGCCTCACCCAATGCGGTCTCCCGCGCCGGCCCCGGAGCGGCTTCCTGCACACTGCGCTGGCAGCGCAGCAGATCCTCCCCGGCCTTCACCACGTCCTCCGAGGCCAGCAACCGCAGCCGCGTCAACTGCGAGCGCATCTCCCGGTACAGCCTCAGTGTGGCTTCCAGTTCCGCACAACTCTGCTCAGACCGAGACCGCACCGCGTCGGAGTGAGCCCAACTGGCCTCCAGGAACGCCACAAAAGCGTCGGTCAGCGCATCTCTGGCCCACCGGTGCTGCTCTCGCCGGCCGCCCACCACAGTGGTCACGATCAGCGTCGCCAGACTCGTCACGGCGGCAGCCCAGGCCGCCCAGCTGCTTGCATCCCCCACTCCTTGATTCTTACCGATCCCTCTTCGTGTCCGCCCGGTAAATCAGCGGCCACATCAAAGGCAGCCGGTTTGTGCCTTGGCCGGAACGGCATGTTTACCCGAAAGTCGTACCAGCGGGGAAAACTACACAATGGGGATGGCAGGCCCGGATCTGTCACGGGGGGTGGAAGGCTTGGGGGCATCTAGCGCCGCCTATCACTGGCGGGCCCTTTGGGGCGCGGTGCCGCACAAGGCGGTGGAGAAAGCCATGGTCGAAGTGCTGCGTACGGCGCCATTGCTGTCTGAGGTACCAGCGCGCAGAGCGCTGGCCAGGATGTTGGCTCACGCGCTAGACCGCACCTTTTCTGGCGACGAGTCCGCCACTCAGCTTCCGGAAGAACACTTGTCCTGGATCGTGGCACGCTGCATGGAACAGGGCGAGCCCACAGAGGCCGCCGACGCTCTGGCACGCGTGGTCGGCACCGTGACCGGTGATGCCGAAGTCACGGCGCAACTACGCATGTTGTCTGACTTGCAACTGGCCCGTACCCGACTGGGTGATGAGGACCTGATTGTGCTCAGGCGGCTACTTCAGGGGCAGGCAACCTCTGAAGCGCGGGCTCTCGCCCGCGCCTGCCTGCATCCCTTCCCCGTGCACCTGCCCCAGCACTGTACGGATGCCTGGAGCGTGGCGCTGTATCTACTCCGGCGCAATGCCCTGCCCAACGGACTTCCGCTGTTCCTGGTCTTCCTGGAGCACCTGGCTCCCGTCCTGGACTCCTCAGCTGCGCAAGAACTGCGTTCCTGGACCGACCAGTACGCCCAGTCCCAAGAATTGCAAGAGCAGCTGACAGCATGCCGCCACAACGTCATGGCCGCACCAGCGCACCACCGCGAAAGCCGTGAGAGCCGTGTGATGTTCGTGCTGCTTGCGGACGGGCTGGGCGACGACCACTGCGTTCTTCAGGTTTGGCACCAGGATGGGCAAACCGCCGACGCACCCCCCGTACGGGACAGTGATGCACGGGTGCGCCGCCAGGATCTGGGCCCGCTCGTATACGAACGGCTGCAGCAGGCTATGGCCCATATCGGCCAGTCCGGCCCACTGACCATCGAGTTCTGGCTTCCATTCACCCTGGCCAACCTGCCGGTCGTCCAGTGGTGCCGGCCCGGTGCCGAAGGCCCGGCGCACAACCGGGTTGTGGTCCGCAGCTTGGACCGTCTGGAAACACCGGCGGCGCATTCTTCATGGCAACGCCGGTGGGATCAGATGATCTCGAGTTCCTCACACGAGCGAAACGCACACGAGACCCCTATGGAGCAGCCTGATGCTGCTCCCAGCGTCCAGCCCTCCGAGCCACTGCTGGTACTGACCGCTCCTCCGGACAGGGAAGAAGGTCAACAGCAGTTACTGGACGGCATCCGCTCCGGCGTGCCAGCGATTTTGTGGCACCGCAGCGACTGCAGCTCGGGCTCATTCCGCAAGTACGTGCGGGACCTCATCGACACGGGGCCACTAGCCGAACTGCCGGCACGCCTCGGACAGCTGCAGCAAAACAAGGACTGCCTGGGCTCCGAAGCGTTGAGCGACCTGACGCTGCTGTGGGACGACCCGACCCGGCCCCTGCCTGTTCTTAAGGCCCTCACCTCACCGGATGAGGTGGTAGCTCGGTGACGCTGTTCGACACTCAGCCGTGGCTCGTCACGGCAGCACCAGTCCCCGCTGTGGACGACCAGTGGCGCAACACGCTGACTCTTGCGCCGGTCTTTCGTGAACCACCTCCCACCTGGCCGACCGTCTCGCCAGCGGCAGCGGTGGAAGCGGCGACCTCAGCACTTAGCCCTTTCAGCCAGTTGGGAGGAACCCCTGCCCGCCTGGCCGCAAGCATCTACGATCCGCCCGAAGGCCTCGCCGATGCCCCCGCGGCGCCCGGTTGGGACCTCGTCCTGGTCGTCGACACCAGCCCCTCCATGACGGCTTGGTACCCGGTCGCCAACGCGATCGCCGCGTGCGCTCACGATCTGCCCTGCTTTCACAGCGTCCAGGTCGTCAAGATGCACAACCGCCGCCCCACCCACCGCTCCGATCTGTTCACCTCGGCAGACGCCCCCGTCCTGCACGTCGAACGCTTCTCGCCGGACCGCCCCAAGATCACTCTGGTGCTGACCGATGGTGTCGGAGCAGCCTGGCATCGACGTCTGCTCTGGGAAGATCTGCACCAGTGGGCCACCTCCCACACCGTAGCCATCCTCCACGTCCTGCCCCATCACCACTGGTCCTTGGCCGGCATCCCTACCCAGCCCATACAGCTGCGCGCCCCCCACCCGTGCTGTCCAAACAAGGACCTGGAAACAACGCCCACCACCGACAGCCAGGTCGCCGTTCCTCAAAGCGGCACTCTCACACCTCAGGAAAGCGTCCTGATCCCGGTCCTCGAGATCCGCAAACGGTGGCTCGATCAATGGACCCGCCTGCTCCTGACCGACTTCCTGGTCCACCAGCAAGCACTCACGATCACTACCCCCTCTCTGCGCTCCGTGGTCCCCTCCCCTACGCCGGCCCACGATGATGCGCCGGGCCCAGACCAACTCATCACCGACTTCCACACCACCGCCCCGGAGCACGCCTTCAACTTGGCCGTCCTGCTGGCGGCAGCACCGCTGAACCGCTTCATCATGCAGCTCATTGCTGCCGAACTCGCTCCCGCCGCCACCACCCGCGATCTATCCGCCGTACTGACCAGCGGACTCCTCGTGAGCGTCGAATCCCCCATCGATGATGACGATTCCTACGGCGGCATCACTTACGACTTCCTACCCGGAGTACGGCAAAGCCTTCTCGCGCTGGGCGAGTCCAGCCAAACCCACCGGGTTGTCTCCCTGCTGGAGACCTATCTCTCGCCCTTCGCCTCGGCCCTGAAGGGGATCAGCAGCCGCATGCGCTCCCCCACCGCACAAGCGCTCCCTCAACTCACCAGCCGCACCGCTCCCTACCTCGAAATCGAGCACTCCCTCCTTACCGCCCTTTCTGGCGAAACCCCACAACACCGCGCCGTCGCCCACGTCCTGCGTCAAAGGCTCGACGCGGCAGGACCGGCACCATCGCCAGTTGGCACCTCCACACGCACCTGAGCAGCTCCGTTGACCTCTGCGCTGTCCTCAAGCACGGCAGAAGCCTGGAGATCAGTGACGAGCTGTGGGGCGGTGATCGAGCGCTGCTGCCAAGCGCGAACGGCGGCCGGCATCCTAGGCGCAAGCGGATCGATGCCCGCAGGACACTGCAGGGTGTGCTGTTCGTCCTCTACACCGGGATCCCCCTGCCGAACATCTATGCCGCGGAAGGGTGTTCTTGGACCCGTGCCTCATGCGGTGGAGTCTTGCTGGATGAGAACGGAGTAGAGGTGTTCTCCGTGGGCCCAGCGCTTGAGCTCGTAGCGGCCGACGAGGGTGAGGTTGTGGCGTTGAGCGAAGTCGATGGCAGGCTGGGTGAAGCCGTTAAGGCCGATGATCAGAGCCAGATCGGCGCGGTGTTCCGGGCGGGCGGTCCCGTTGAACGTCTGGACCTCCTTTGACCCGACCGGACGCGCGTACTTCTTGCATTGCAGGACGAGTTTGCGGTTCTCGTCGTCGTAGGCCACGACATCGGCGCCGAGGTCTCCCGCGCCACCGACCCGGAGCGGGCGGTCGAACCCGTCGCGGGCCAGCATTTCGGCGCATGCTTGTTCGAACTCGGTCGCAGTCATGGCCGACAGCTGTTTCATCCGGTACGTCAGCATCGCCGGCTCGGGACCTGCTGCTGGCTCGTAGGGTTCGGCGTAAACGACGCCGCCGTCTGCAGTGGCCCGCCGGACCAGCGCCGCCAGGGCAATCAGCGCCGCCAGGCTGAGTGCCGACCACCACGGGTGTTCGGTGATCCAGTGCCAGATGTCGAAGGTGAACCACCGCGCCACGTCGTCGGTCAGCCATGCCCACAGTGTCTTGGCCACCCCTAGGAGCACGACCGTGCACAGCAGGAACTTCAAGAACGGGTCGAGCGAGCCGTCTCCGTCGAACACCAAACCCCCCTCATCCGATGTGCGTTCACGCGGCCACGCGCCTGAGCGGCATACGCCTGGCCCTGGCCGGCAGGCGCAGCAGTTCCTGTAATGCGGTGCCGTGCTCGGCCCAGCGCAGGAGCTGGTTGCGGTCGATCCAGCGGACGTTGTGGCGGTCGCCCCATTGCTTGGCGTTGTGGGTGAAAGCTCCGTTGGTGACGACGACCGCGTGATCGGCTCCATGGACGGGCCCGGCGGTTCCGTTGACCTGGTACATCACGGATGAGCCGACCTTGCCGCCCACACGGGTGTGCTTGGCCTGCACCACAATCCGCCCGTGGTGGGGGTGCTGGGCGATGACGTCCGCGGCCTGGTCACCGCCCTGGCCCACTTTGCGGGCAGACCATCCGTCACGGATCAGCAGATCCCGCAGCGCGTACTCGAACTCCTCATCGCCCATGGCGTCGAACTGCGCCAGCGTGATCCTCAGTGCGGCCACCCGCTCGGCCGCACGGCGGCGCTGGGCCGCCACACGCAGCACGCGCCACACCAGGATGCCAGCGGCCGCTGCGGCAACCGCCAGCACGACCGGCCACCCACGCAGCAGCATCTCCCCCACCGTTGTGACCATCCGGATGGCCAGGACCACCACCGCGACGGCGACGAGGGCTGCAGCCAGCCATTCGGCCTGGCCGCGGGGACGTCGAAACAGCGACCGCCACTGGGCCATCAGCGGCCGGCCGATGCGGAGACAGAAGGCTGCGGGGTGACCGGCGGCGCTGAAGCAGCCTCGTCGAACCCGAACACCTGCCCCCACAGCCAGACCCCGGCGATCAGCCCGGCAATCATCCAGGCGCTCAAGCGCTTGGCGCCTTTGGGCCTCGGATTGCGGCGGATGTGCCCTCGTACACGGTGGTAGCCCTCCGGCACCTGCCCCATAGCGTCCCCTCACGCTCCAGCGGGCCGAGGCACGGCCCGTCACTGAAATGGGTGTATCAGCGGGCACTGACAGAAACTGATGAATCATCATGTGTGGTCGCTTTGAACCGGCCACGCGAGCGCACGGCACGCTGCCAGGGCAAGCGCAATGCTGGTGACCTGCGGCAACACAGACGCCGAGAAAACCGGGAAAGTGGGCACCGTCGGCCGTCCCGAAGGCCACTTACAGATGCCGCGGTGGTCTCACCTGCAGATGTGCACCCGGAAGGGGACTTAGAGGCGTATCGACAATTGTCTCGAAAGGGTTGGTGTGACACCTGTCCACCGACTGATAACTGCGCAGCGACAAACCTCGATGAGGCCGCGAACCTAACGGAGCTGCGCAGCTCACTCTTCCCCCACAGCACCGGCCTGCCGTGAGGCGCAGTGCACCCATACTGCTGGCCCCCTGACACCGTCCCTATTGGGAAGGGCGAGCATCACTTTTCGGTCGACTGCTCCCGCCCTGAGTGAGACACGGTGGGACACCGGCGGACACTGATGGACGCCAATGAACCACGATGACCGCTAACACCAATGGCCAGCACTGGCCTGAGCTCGTGCGTGCATTGTTTTGGCGCGCCGCCGATGCGCAACACTCCCCCGTATGCCGAGCTTTCAGCAGCGGAAGGACGTTGGCGACGCACACGAGCAGCGCGTCGCTGAGGAACTGAACCACCGCGGATGGACCGTTGACGCGTGGGGTCAGGGCGTGTTGAGTGAGGGGGTCCGTTGTGCGCTGCGAGGCACCGACAGCGCGTTGCGCTGGGCCCCCGATCTGATAGCCGCCAAGGGCCGCGAACTCTTCATGATCGACTGCAAGAGCCGGATGACCAGCCGCACCACCAGTCGTCACGCGGTAGAGAAGGCTGCTGTCATGGCCCACCTCCATCTGGTCGCCTGGACTCAGCTGCCGGTCTGCTACGTCTTCGACAATTTGGACGTGCTCAGTCCCCATGACGTCCTCATGACCGGGTATACCGGTCCCCGAACTGTCCACGGCTCCGGTAGTTCCTACTACCTCGTACCCGCCTCCCGCGCCTTCTCCTTCAGTGAAGTCTTCGGCCGAGACCAGGAAGGCGCAGCAGGGCTGACTGCTGCCTGACGAGGGCATCGAAGGGCCAGTTTCAGGAGGCGTACCCTCAGCGGCTACCGGCATGGTGTGGGCGGGATACGCGCCGGATCCTCGCCTCAGGCGGGAGCGCACCATCGCCGTCTAGCCTTATCGGCACGGTTCATTCTGGACGGAACGTGCCGCCGTCCGCGTCAGGCTGTGTGGCGCTCCGCCGAGTGGGCCAGGAGGGTGTCCTCAGCGCTTCCCGGGAAGCGCCGCCCATGTGAGTGGAATGTTCACGCCGGTCGCAACATTGTTCGCCTCATCGCCGTGGTCTCTGAGGAGAAAACACCGCCACAAGCCTGATCTTCAGCTTTGCCCTCGACACGGCTGATGGTCGATCCATGAAAGTCCGCCGAGATCGAGGCGGCGGCGGGTGCGGGTAACTGCCACATAGGCGAGGCGGGCTTCGGCGTCAACGATCGTGATGAGTGCATCGCGAGCTGGGTGGTCTGGTGGTGCGTTCGTCTTCTGGTGTGGGGTGAAGTCATCGGCGACCCTTACGCTGCCCCATTCTCGGCCTTTGGCCTTGTGCACGGTGGAGACGCTCACGCTTGCATGTGTTTCGGGGGCGAGTCCCGATACGGCTGCCAGGATGGCATCGGCTCCGTGGGTGTCGACGAGTTCGACGAACGGCTGCAGGTCGCGTCCGGCCGGATCGTGGGTGGCATAGTCCTGCAGTTCTCCCCAGGTAGGGAAGAGCACGAGTTCAGGGTGATACGTGCGGTGGCCTTCTTTCAGGTCACGGGCTGCTTCGGCCAGAGCGCGCAGACTGTCCCCTCCTCCGACCAGCCCGACGCGGTGTCCTGCGTCCATCAGGGCCATGACCTGGGTCATGGCGCCGACGTTGGTGCGGCACAGTACCGCGTCGGGGTGGGCGACAAAGCCGAGTTCGGTGGGCACGGTCTCGGTCCCGGTGAGGCGGATGGGGGCGTCGGCGAGGTGGAGCCAGCGGTTGGCTTCCTCAGCGAGTTGAGGGCCGAAGCGGAACGATTTGGACAGGGTGAGCTGGGTGCCGTCGAAGCCAGTCATGACGTCCTTGGCGCCGCGCCACTGGTAGATGGCTTGGGCGGAGTCGCCGACCATGACCAGCTGGGCGTGGCCGCGCTGGTTGAGGAAGATCTGTTCGACGACGGGATTGGTGTCCTGTGCCTCGTCCAGGAGCAGGAAGTCGGTGACGATTCTGGGCTGGGTGAGGGCCCACATCTTGAGGTAGTGGTCGTGGTCGAAGCGGACGGCTCCATCATCGGGGTTCTGCAGGTCGTTCCAGGCTTTGCGGACGTAGGGCAGGAGGTGGGCAGCGAGCTCGCAGTGCAGGCCCGTGTCTTCCAGGCCGCGCAGTTGGGGCACGTGATGGCGGCTGATCTTCTCGTCGGCGGTGTGGCAGAAGCGGGTCACCGTTCGCAGCAGGGCGTTGGACAGGGCGCGTTGGGAGACGTCGCGGTCACCGATGCGGACTGCTTTGGTGACGCCTAGGGCTTGGCCGGTCTGCCAGGCTGGGCGGCGGGGTGCGTTCAGGCGGTTGGTGTAGCGGTGGCCGACGGCGGCGTAGGCGAGGGCGTGGGCGGTTTTGCACTGGACGGTGGCTGGGAAGCGAGTGCGCGCGTCCTGAGCGATGGCTCGGTTGTAGGCGAGGTAGCGCCCGCGGCGTGTGGTGGTGCGGGCGAGCAGGGTGAGAGTGGTGGTCTTGCCGGTGCCGGCGCCTGCTTGCAGGGCGAGGTGGTCGCCAGCGTGGAAGGCATCGGCTGCTGCGGTCTGTTCGTCGGTCGGGTTCATGGTGTGGTTCCTTGCTGGGGCTGAGTGAGGGCGTGCCCCACGGCGGACAGCAGGTGCGCGGGGGTGGTGCGGGTGAGTAGGTGGCGTACGGCGCGGTCGAGGCGGTCGGCTTCCTGGTCTGCGTGCTCGGCCAGGGCTCGCTGTAGGGCCTCTCGTACGAAGCGTTCGGGGGTGAGGCCCGCGTGGCGGGCATCGCGTGCGATGACGGTGTGGATGGCGGGCGGGAAGGCGAGGTTGAGCAGGACTTGTCCGTGCGCGTCCGGGTAGTGGGTGGTGATCACGTCGAGGGGCAGCCGGGCGGCGAGGCGCCGACGCAGACGATGGGCGGCGCGTTCGGGGGTTTTGGCACCCACCAGGGCCATCAGGCGGGTGGCATTGTGGTTGGCGGCGAGCGGCCAGGCTTGCGCGCTTTGACGGAGTTCGGCTGGCCTCAGGGGTCGAGTGAGTGTGATTTCCAGGGCGTGGTGCGGCATCGTCACCGGCCTCTGAGCTGGCGTGCCGGAGGCTGGGGCGGGCGAGTGCGGATGTGTGCGGCGTGCAGAAGGGGGTCGAAGGGCTGCCATTCGGCCACGGCGAGGTCGGCTGCGTAGGCGGTGGCGGCGTGTTGCGGGCAGCACTGGGCTCGCCAGCGCAGCTGTTCGCTGTAGGGCAGGTGGCCCAGGTCGTAGACGGCCATCAAGGCGTCGCGCAGGGTGAGTTGGGCGCGGTGGGGGCCGGTGGGCAGCAGCCTCCAGGCGCCGGCGGGGTTGGTGGGGGTAAGGACGGGCTGCGCGCAGCGGTGACGGTGTCGGGTCTGCGCCACGCAGCGGATGTGTTCGACCGCCTGCTCGGCGAGGTAGCGGCACAGCAGCATCTGCACGACGGGACGGGAGGGGCTGTCGGTATCGATGTCGGTGGCTTCTGAACTGGTGGGTGGCGGGGAGGGAGTGAAGGCGCCGGTGTCGGTCAGACGGCGGGTGTGGATGGCGAGCTGGCGGCGGATCGCCTCGAGGCGGGGGCCGGGGCGGCAGAGGGGGGTGCGACGAGGACAGAGCACGACGTGGGGGATGCGGCACCACGGGCTGCCGTCACCGTGAGGGAAGGCGATGCCGCTGCTGAGGTGCCATCGGCAGGATTCGGGGACGTGCGTGGTGGCCAGTTCGGCGGGGTGCAGTGCGATGGGCCGTTGGTCGGCGCGCTGGTAGAGGTCGATGCGGTTGCCGCACTGGCGGCATCGGCCGCTTTGGCCAGCGCGCAGCAGGCGGCTGGGGCTGTTTCCGGCGATCTGCACGGGGCGGTGATGGCGGGTGATGCGGCTGCTGCCGTCCCAGTGTCGGCCGGCGGAGGCGGGCATGGAGCACATGGCCCGGACCGTGCCAGGCGGCACGCTGCGATGCGCAACAGGGCGGGGCGTGTGTCCCCCGGTCGGCCCAACAGCCTCGAACGGGCGCTCTCCCAGGTGGCCTCACGTTCGATTCAGGCTCGCCATTCGAGTGATTCGCGGTCTGGCACGGAGGTCGGTTGCGGGGGTGTCAGGAGCCGTGTGTGCCGGGCGGGGTGTGGTCGCGGCAGAGGGTGCCGAGGAGCTGCTCGATGGGCACGTCGAAGGTGTGGGCGAGGGCGTGCCAGGTGGTGACGCTGCCGGTGGTGCGGCCGTGTTCAAGGTCGATGAGGGTGCGCCGGGCCAGGCCGCTGCGTTCGGCGAGTTCATCGAAGGTCCAGCCGCGCTCTCCTCGCAGGCGCGCGAGGTTGACGCGCAGTGCGGTGAGGTCCGGATCCGGCGGCAAGATCGTCACTCCACCATCCGACGGTGCAGAACCCTGCCCTGTCAGTGCAGACCTCTGCACTATTTGTCGAGGTGGGATAGCTGGATCGCGGTGCAGAGATCTGCACTACCGTGCGTACTCCGGCCCTCTGCTGCCGGAGCACCGGCTAGGTCGGCGCAAGACAGACGGGAGGACGAACAGCCCATGAGGCTTGCCGGCGCGCACGCCGCAGTGCGGCGCATCTGGACAGTGGAACTACGTCCGCGAGCGGGCGTTCCCACTCTCGTCTGCCCCTCCTGCACCGCGCGCACGCTGTCACTCACAGGGGACTCGGCACGGTCGGCTGTCCTGGCTCACCTGGCCCACCACGCACACGCCGAAGCGTTGCCCGCCCACTTGCGCAGCTGCCAGTGCCGAGTGCGGGGCTGCCTGTGGCATCCACGTCACCGCGGCTGCGCCGGGCCGGTACTGCTCGCACTTACCCGCGACCGTTCCGGCCGCACCTGGCGGCTGGCCGACACGTGCGCAGCCTGTGCGGCCGCGACCAGCCATACCGCCGTGGTGCCTGACACCCTCTCCGGACCCCGGCCGCGTTCCTTTGCCTGCTCCTCCCCCTCCGCACGCCGGGCTCACCCTGGGATCCAGGAGCGGCTGCGAGTGAGAGAGATGCTCACCTACCTGGGCACAGCACTACCCAGGTTCACCTCTCCTGCGGCCCGGTTGCTGGCCCTGCAGTGCGCGCTGCGCACCGATGCCTGCGGCCAGGTCCGGCTGCCGGCAGGTCTGCTGCGAGGCATGCGCCTGCGCGGAAGCGGCGAGTTGTGGCGGGAGCTGGCCCACGCTGGCTGGCTGCAGCTGCCGGACTTCCGCGCGCTGCCCTTGCAGCTGCGGCTGCTCGATGCCGCGGTCCTGGACCAGGCGCCCGGACGCCGCGCTCGCTGCCGCGCCGCCCACTGGGCCCTGCACCCCGCACCGCTGGCGCTGCCAGCCGCGGCGCCCGCCCTGCGGCTGACTGCCCTCGTGCTGGCCGCCCACCCCCCTAGCCAGGCCGAACACGGCACCGAAATGGACATCCTCGCGAGCCTGTGCGGACATTCCCCGCAGCAGACAGGGGACATCCTCGACCGGCTGGTGACCACCGGCACTCTGGAGGCATGGCATCTCAACCGGGAGACCGACGAGGTGTGCTGGCAACTGCGTCAACCGCAGGCCCGAACTCATGCCTGTGGACGGACTCGTTGGCGCCCGGACCGCGCAGCCTTCAAGGAGGCATCGAGCACATGACATGACTCAGATGGGAACAACCGGATCTACCTGTCCGTACCATCTCTACACCAGAGCATCGTGCGGCACATGCGCTCTCCAGGCCGGGCCGGGACTTCGCACGCCGGAGACAGGCATCACCCGCATCGTGGTCACACGCCGAGGAAAGGCCAGCATCATGCCCGAGACGACAACTCCTGCCACGGAACTGGCGTCGCAGTACATCGCCCAAGTGACCGGCGATCTCGAGACCAACCTCAAGGAGCAGGAACGTATCGGTGCGGAAATCGCCTCCCTGCAGGAGCAGCTTGCATCCCTGCAGAATGACCACGCCGTGCTGGTGAACATGCGGCAGGTCCTCGGCATCCCGACGGCATCGGTCGAGCCTGCAGCCGAGTCCCAGACGAAGGTTCCCTCTCCCCGGCGAAAGAAGGCCGGTGCCGCGACCGCCGGGAAGCAGAAGGCCCGCAAGTCCACCGCAGCGCCGGCAAAGAAGACGGCGAAGAAGCCCTCAGTCAAGGCGGCGAGTTCTGCGAAGGCGGCTCAGCCCACGCTGGTGGAGCTCCTTCGCCACCACCTTGCCGAGCAGAAGGAACCGCGCTCCGCAGCAGAAATTTCTACAGTGCTCGGCCAGGCCCACCCCGACCGTGACATCGCGGCCAAGGTCGTGCGCGTCACGCTGGAGGGGCTGGTGGCCAAGAGCCAGGCGGAGCGCTCCAAGCAGGGCAGGTCCGTCTTCTACGCCGCCCCTGCCCCGGAGCCGGCCGCAGCGCCCGAAGCCGAGGCTCAGCCCGAGGCCGCCGATCACTGATCGTGCGCTGGGGTGGGTTGTTCGGGCCGGGTCATCGTGGTCGCCAGGTGCGGATCTCCAGGTGGGTGATGTGGGCGTCCGGGCGGATGCGCCCGGTCTCGACCAGCCACTGGTGCACGGCTGCGGTGACATCGCCGGCTGCGGCGTCGACGCGGAGGGCGAAGTCGGTGGCATCGAAGCCACCGGTCTGGGCGGAGCCGTATGAGCGTTCCTCGGTGTGGTCGGCACGTTGGGTGACGTCGCGGCGGATGCCGGGTGAATCGGTGCGGCTGCCGGAGGGGTGCAGGTAGCCGGTTTTGGCGAGGCGGACGGTGAAGGCCATGCGCAGGCCGCGGCGGGCGGCTTCGGCGATCAGGGGGCGCAGGCGGGCGGAGCCGGAGGCGATGGCCTGGGCGCCGGCGCGGCCGGTTCCGGTGCCGGTGGGGGTGATGAGGACGGCCTTGGTGCGGACGCGGGCGCGGGCGCCGGAGGCGGTGGTGCGCCGCCTGGTGTGTCGGGCGGCGATGGCAGTGAGTTCGGGCAGGTCGGTGATGCCGCCGGTCTCGACGGCGGCCAGGACCTGGCGGAGGGCAGGGACGAAGGCCGCTCCTTTGTTCCTGGTGTAGAACTGCGAGACCAGGGAGGGATCGCGGTCGAGGATGCGGGCGATGTCGCGTCGGGTGTAGCCGGCCTGTTGGAGTCGGTCGGCGAGGCGGGCTGCTTCGTTCAGCTCGCCCTGGTCGCCTGGCGGGTTACGGCGGGTGCGGCGCGGCATCAGGCCTCCCGCTCAGGGGTGAGGGCCGCACGCCCGGCATCCCGCAGCGCGAGGAGTTCTTCCTCGGTGGCGGGTGCGGCGTGGGGGCCGGTGAGGTGGCCGCGCAGAAGGTAGTCACCAGGCTGGTGGTGGTAGGGCCAGTTGTGGGGCTGGGTGAGGTAGAGGGCGTCGGTGCGGAAGGCGACGACGGTGCCGGGCGGGGTGTGCAGGGCGCCGGCGTAGGTGTTCTCGTCGCGGTGGCGTTGGGTGAGCAGGGCGGCGCGGGCTCCGGACCAGATCGCGGCGGCCCATTCGGGGTGGGCGTTGGGGTCGCGGGCGAAACCGGTGGGCTTCTGCCAGGTGATCAGTTCGTCGTCGAAGCCGATGATCTCGGCATCCGGCGGTACATCGCGCTCCATGCTGCGGGGGGTAGTACCGGTGACCATGCGGGGCCGCTGGGCGAAGGCACCGATGCCGTACAGGAGGATGGAGCGCACTGCGCGGGAGGCGAGGTGAGCGGCGCGGGCCTGTTCGGGGTTGCCCTGGAAGTGGGCCTGGGCGGAGAGGTTGGTCCAGGTTTCTTTCAGTTTCCTGGCCCAGTCGTCGAGGGGTTTTCCGTCCTCCCACAGGATGCCGTCGAGGATTTCGATCTTCCACGGCGTCATGGGGTTGGTCAGGGCGGTGTGGATTTCGGGGCCGCCTGCCCAGGTGGTGAAGGTAGTGCCGGGTTCGGCCGGGTAGTGCCAGGCGCGGTCCCCGGGCGCGGGAGCCGGGAGAAGGCCGACGTGGTTCCAGGTGTCGGGGACACTCACGCGTACCTGCCAGTGCCCACACCCGTACAGGGCGCGCATCTGCTCCTTCTGCGACCAGGCGGCGAAGGTGGTGGCGGTGATGCGGCGGGGGGTGCCGACGGGGGATTTCCAGGTGTGCTTGGCGTAGGCGAAGGTGCGGTCGTACTCCACGAGCTGGGGCAGCTGGTCGGGTACGCGGGGCGGGGTGATGAGTTCGTTGCGGCCTTGTCCGGCGGTGGCGTGCAGCAGGCCGCGCAGTTCTTCGGAGAGGACAGGGAAGCCGTCGGCGTGCTGGCCGCGGGTGGGGATGGTGCGGGTCCACAGGTCGCGGCCGGTCTGGGAGGGGGAGCCCATGACGACGGCATCGGGCCAGTGGCGGCGCAGGGCCTGCCACAGGAGCACGAAGGCGTCGCGGACGGTTGCGGGGTCGTCGCCGTCGACATCGAACCACTCCCCCACCGAGCGGATCTCCACGTGGTGTTCGCCGTGTTCGCGCTGGTAGCGGCCGACGGGGTTGCGGGCATGGACGAAGTGTCCGGCCATGCGGTCACGGCCGCGGCCGGTGTCGGTGCGCCAGCCAGGGGTGGGGGCGTTCAGCCAGGCGGAGACGGCGTCGCGCAGGTAGGGGTAGCGGTCGGCATCGCGGTGCCAGGGGTCGCCTGCGGTGATGTAGATCCGTTCCACGCCCTCGGGGACGGCGTGGAAGACGGCAGTGAGGATGTCCGCGGCTGTCCGGGCGGCGAGGTCGAGGTGGTGGGTCTGGTTGCGGTGGACCAGGACGCCGGTGGTGGTGTCCAGGAAGACGGTGGAGCGGGCCTGCTGGGTGAAGTTGGGCCGGGTGGAGGCGAGGTTGGGGGTGTGGGCGAACCAAGCGTCGCCGCTGCTGCCGGCGGGAACGGAGGGCAGCTCCCGCGGCGTCTCGGCCTTGTGCTGCTGCTTCGGACCGATGGTGTCGGCCGCGGCGGAGTGGGCAGAAGCCGAGGTCATGGCGGGAGCGGCGGCTGCCTGCTGCCGCGGAGGCGGTGTGGTTTCGGCAGTGTCCTGGTCCGTGGACGGTTTGTGAGCCTCGGGCTGCGGGTCGTTGTCTGCGGCAAGGCTGTCGGGGGCCAAGGCGGGAGCGAGGGAGACGACGTCGGCCACGCCCAGCCCGGCCGCGGGGGCGATCCGCTCCGCCTTCGCCTTGTCATGGGAGGCCAGCTGGATGATCCGCTTGTCCCGGTCCGCTTCCAGCTTCGCCAGCGCGGCCCGGGCTTTCTTGATCTGGTCCCGCACGGTGCGCAGATCGGCAAGCGCGGTGCTGTAGCTCTGTGCGTCCATCGGGCGTTCCTTGTCCGGACCGGGGTCAGCCGACCGTGGAGTGGGTGGTGACGTAGGCGATGGCCCCGCCCGAGTGGGAGGCGAGCCGAGTGCCCAGCAGCAGTTGGGCGAGTCGGCGGTCGCTTTCGAGGCTTGAGGTGATCGCGATGTGCGGGGCGGCCAGGTCGGTGACGTAGCCGGCCAGGCGGGCATCCGGGAAAGAGTGGCGACCCTGAGTGTTCTTCTCCCAGCACTCGAGGCCGGTCAGTACCGCCACTACGTAGCCGGACAGCGTGACAGGCAGCACTCCCCCGGCTGCGGTACTTGCCGCATCACACCGCCACCAACCCCGCAGCGCCCTCAACAGATCGTCGGGCGTGAGGTCGGCGGCGAAGCCGATCCAGTCACGGTCAGCGTCCTCGACGCGCTGGGCGGCGTCCACGCGCAGCACAGCGATCTCTGAGTTGCCCAACTGCTGCAGGGGCGCGTCGCGGCGCGCACTGAGGGCCTGCACCACGCTGAGGGGGGTCATAACGCGCACGCCACGCTTGGAGATGCCAGGGAGCAGTCCGGCATGCACGAGACGACGGAAGGTCGTGACGGCGCAGCCGAGTTCATCGGCTGCCTGCCCCGTCGTCAACAGCATGTCCATCACCCACTCCCCCCTTGTGCAAACTCCGATATCTGATTTGGCATGTATTTTAGGTGTGGACTGAGGGACCGTCAATGAGCACCCAGGCTCGCCGCGGGACCAGAACACGGGGGCACCTTCCGCGGCCTCGGCGTCAAGTTCGTTCCGCACAGACGCGGCTGGCCGACGAGTACGGGGTTCTTCATCGCACTCCGGGTTCGAACGCCGCGAGAACGGCTGACGGGTCTGGCCCGTTGGCTGACCAGGCCTGTGGGTGGAGCACGCTGTAAGGTTCCGGTCGCGGGGCTACGTGAAGCGTGTCCAGTCCGGCTCGCGCGGATGCGTCGGACCGCCCCACACCAAGGCTCGATCGGCGGGGCTGGGCACCTCGGTGTCCTGGTGGCCGTCCACGCACTCCCCGCGGCATTCTCGTGCAGGGCATCAGCTATTGCGATGAGGTAATCGGCAAGCGACAGCCACACGCTCAACTCCACACGCCCAGCGGCGAGATGCCGGCTCCTTCGACGGCTCCGATCCGCCCGTACCCGGGTCCTGGCGTGCAGTCCGTGAACAGCCTGTACAGGCCGCTGCGGTCGGTCGCGGCGAAAGCGAGTCTCAGAGCCGCAGACGCTCCACCGCTATTCCGGCAGTGCACCACACCGTGCCACGCCACTCAGACCGCGGGCCCGCGTGGCAGCCTGTGACGTCGGCGGGAAAGCTTGCTCGTTGGCCGCCGAGCCATCGTTCTTCTACTCGGTAGTGTGAAGAACCCCGCGGTCGCAGAACTTCTATGGGCTCCTTGGCGTAGAGCCTTGTATGAAGCCGATCAACGAAGCACACGTGGCACAACCGGGCCTGGCCGTGGTCGAAGTCGCAGCCGCCGACGACCAGACCGCGTTCGCTATTCAGGAGGCACTCGCCGGACGGTGGGCGACCGCGTCGGCGGACCGTACGACCCGGGCCCCTGGAGAGCCCGGCGTACGGCTGCGCTGCTATCTGGACGTGCGCCAGAACCTCAACTCCTAACCTCACGCCCGATGCTGTCCAGGACGGACCGTGAACACAAGGTGCCGGTCGCTGGTCGGAACGCGGATCGTGCGATCCCGCCTGGTTCCGGCGGCAGCTTGACGCGCGCGTTGCACATCGACGCGGCCGCCTGCGCCCATCACGACAGCGACCATGCCTGCACGCCGCGGTCGCCGCCCTGACCGCGCTGCCGGACGGCTGACGCACCCGCCTGGTCCACCGCCACGTCCAGAACCTGCGCGAGGCAATCCCCGCCCAGCACCATCACGAACGCGCAGTCCGGGCGCCGCGGGACTGCCCTCGCCGCGTGAACACCCTTCGAGCTGTACCGTTTCTCCGGTACGACCATTGCACTCACACGAGGGGCGCATCTCTGTCCCCCGCCCGTGCGCCCCAGGTAGGCCGCTACCAACAGGTACATGCGTACCGCTCTGCTGCTCGGCCTGCCCGCCGCGCTCCTCGCCGCCCTGTCCCTCACCGCTGGCACGCCCGCCCATGCTGCTGAGACCGTTCCTCTGGCCGAAGCCGTCGCGAGCCTGCCGCTGGCCACCGAGTCCCGCAACGGCTACACCCGCGAGGCATTCAAACATTGGAATGCGGGCGACGACCCGGCCGACGGCTGCACCACCCGCAACGAAGTCCTCATCAACGAAGCCGTCGAAGCGCCGGCCGTGGGCCCCCGGTGTCGGCTCACCGGCGGCACCTGGTGGTCGTACTACGACCAGACCACGGTGACGTCCGCCTCCGGCCTGGACATCGACCACATGGTTCCTTTGGCCGAAGCCTGGGACAGCGGCGCCTCCGCCTGGACCGCGCGGCGTCGCGAGGCCTACGCCAACGACCAAGGCCAGGAGACCTCGCTCGTCGCGGTCACCGCCCGCTCCAACCGCAGCAAAGCAGACCAAGACCCGGCTCAGTGGATGCCCCCGGCCACCGACGTCCACTGCCGCTACGCCGCCGAATGGACCGCCACCAAACTGCGCTGGAACCTCACCGCCGATGACACCGAGCTGGCCGCCCTGACCGACCTCGCCGCCTCCTGCCACGACCGGACCGTCACTTACACACCCGCCACCTGACCGTCCGACGGATATTTGCCCGCAGCACCACTCATGGAATGGTCGACGACCTGTACAGCAACGGGGCACGGCAGATCTCAGGGCGGCGTCAAAGGCTTCTGCAAAAATTCCACGGAATGTGACGAGACCGCCACCCCCTACGATGCAGCGGTCAGTCTCGCGTCATTCCTGCTATGGAAATCAACTCGAAGACAGATGCTAGGAGATGGCGGCCGCAGGGCCAGCATACTGCGGGTGGCCGGGCTTACACTTCCCGGCTAACTCCCTGACGAAGCCATCCACACTACCTCGGCCTCATACGGTCTCGACTCGAAGGAAATGCAGACCCGGAATATCGGCAACTTTTCGCTCTATCGCAGAGTTGCCATAATTGACATAGACGAGAACACGGTAGTGGGAATATTCGGGTTCCACGTACTGCCCCTCTTCATCCCGCACGTTTTGCTCGACGGAGAGCTCGGTGCCGTCGCTATCGCGATTGAAGAAATACTCTCCGCCCCGGTATGAACTCTCCCTAAGGGAGAGCGTTCGACCCAAAGCATCGCCGACCGAACGGGCGACGTCTGCAATGTTGGTTTGTTTTGTCCCGAGCAAGGCGAAACGCGCTGGCACCAGTACTCCCTCTTTGTCATCACGGCCGAAGGAGGATGCTGGGCGATCTGCCGGTCGCACCCTTGACCGATCCATAGATCATAAAGTTTACCTCTCGGCCGGTCGACTCCGTGAGGCTCCTCCGTAGATCGCCGAGCCCCATCCTTTCGAGGTTGGCTCCCTTCAGGGGCTCGGTACGAGTTCCACCCGAGCGAAGCTTAACGCCAGCCGCTTTCGCTTGCGCCAAGATGCCCTCTCCAGCCAACGCCACATCGAAGTCACTGTGAGACCCGAATGGGCGGCCAGTCTTGTAACTCCTGCCAGTCACAGAACTTCCCTGCATTATGGGGGTCACGTCTTCGTACCCGATACGCCTCAACCCTGCGGAAAGATCCGACTTGAATCCTTGGAATTGCGCGGAGTTCGGGAAGCCGAGAGGCATCCTTCGAGGGCCCGGAGTTGGTCTACCGCCAGGTCCGACCTGCACGACACCGGTTTTGAACTCGATGCTCTCGCATGGGTAGCCGGGATTACATATGGGACCTTCAAAGAGTGATCTTAGTATCTCTTTGAAGCCTTTGTCCGGCTGAGGACCGAACATCCAGTTGTCGCTATTGCCGTGATTTTCTTTCGTATCACTCGGCCCAGCGGCCGCCATGCACCTTCCGGACGCGTTAGCGCCACTGCACCAGTAGCTGTCCCCTGCGCTGCTGGTTTTCCCGGAGCTGCTAGTACTGGCCGTCCCCTTGTTGTTGTTGTAGTCGTGGTAGTCGATCGGACCACATGATCCCTTGTGGCAGCTGCCAGCGCTCGGGTTTCCTGGATCGATCGGGCCATCCTCGATGATGTCACCGGAGCCGTCCCCCTTGGGAGTGCCGACGCCGCATTGGTCGGCCCTGCACAGGCCGGTGGGATCGGCGGAGGTGACTGGTGAATTGCCCGCGTAGCTGTATCCGTTGAGCGTCTGCGGGTCGTCCGGTGCCACTATCGGGTCGATGCTGATGAACTGGCCGACCGATGGGTCGTATTCGCGGGCGCCGATGTGAGTGAGGCCCGTTGACGTATCTGCCGGCTTACCGAGGAAGGCCTTGTCGTCGGGCCATGTGGTCGCCTTGGTGCCTCGCACGTCACCGAAGGGTGTGCTGTAGCGCTTGGTGACTGTGTACGTGGTCGCATCCAGGAGAAGGCTCGACGTGCCGTGGTGGTCTGCGGCTAGGAAATTGAGCTTCGTGCCAGAGGAACCCGACACCGCTGTGCGCACCGCTATGGTCTGGCCGTTGGCGGTGTAGTAGCGCGTGCCGGAGAGGGTCTTCGTGGTGCCCTTGGTGGTGAGGCGGATCTCGTTGCCGCCGGGCAGGTAGAGGACGGTGTCTCCGTCGCCCTTTGCTCTGCGGATCAGCAGTTCGCCGGATGCGTCGTAGAGGTAGGTGGTCTCTTTGGTGCTCTCGGTGAGCTTGGTCAGTTCACCCTCGGGGTTCCAGGTCAGCGCCTGCTGGGCGGTCGGGCCAAGGCGGGAGGTGGTGTTTCCGCTGCTGTCGTAGGAGTAGCTGCCGGTCCGAGCACCGGTGGTCTTGTCCAGGGTGTGCGGCTTGGTGTCCTTCGTCGTGTCGTCGTAGGTGTAGGTAGTGGTCTGGTCGCCCGAAGAGGTGTGCTTGGTCTCAGTCTTGCGCTGGCCTGCCGGGTTATAGGTGTAGGAGGTCCAGTAGGGGGCTGTGCCGTCGATGTTGGCCATCACGCGGCCGGAGGTCGCGCAGTCTGCGGTCTTGGGTGTCCAGGCTTCGGTCATACGGCTGTGGCCGTCGTAGGCGAAGCACTGGAAGTCTGTCTTAGTCGTTCCGCCCTGGGTGGTGCCGTCGAAGATCGATGTGACGTTGCCGGCGTCGTCCTGGGTGAATTTCAGCTCCTGCGGCATATAGCCGTGCACGTCATCAGTGACCCAGGCGCGGGTGAGTCGTCGGGTGCCCGGCTCATAGGACCAGTTGAGGTACGCCTTCTTCGACGAGTCCGCGGGGTCCATGCCCAAGGCGAGCTGGCCGAGATCACCCTGAGGGGAGAACGTCGCGCCTTGGAGGTAGCCGGTGGTGCCCTTGGAGCTGATCTGGTGGCCGGTCGAGTCGTACTCGTAAGAGACCGTCTCGGCGGGCAGTCCACCGATCGCCGGCGAGGCGTACTGGCTGGTCGTCCCGTCCAGGTTGAAGCCAGTGCTGAACGACATGGTCTTCGGGATGCCTGCCGTCACCAGTGGCTCGGTGTCGGGCAGGAGCAGCTGGCTGCCGGTGACCTGGTAGAGGTTGTCGTAGGCGGTGATCTTCTGGGTGTATTCCTTGCCGGCCAGGCCACCGTCGTAGCGGACCGCGGTGTCCTGCTGGCCTTTGGCGAGGGTGTCGAACGTCCAGGCTGCGAGCTTGTTGTTGTCCGTCTTGGCGACCTGCCACATGCCCGTCTTGCGGCCGAGGTCGTCGTAGTCGTAGAGCAGCTTCTTGTTCGTGTCGCTGTTCGGTGTGGTGCTGACGACCTGGTCGAGGGTGTTGTACTCGGTGGTGCTCTTGCCCTTGTCCGGGTCGGTGGCCGTGACCTGCCGGCCGAACAGGTCATAGATGTAGGACCACTTGGCTTGGTCAGGGCCCGTGATGGTGTCCTGCTGGCCTGCCGGGGTGTAGGTGAAGGCGGTCTTGGTGAAGTCGGTTCCAGTCGGCTGCGGGCCGCCGTACTCACGGCGTTCGGTTGTCTGGCCCAGAGCGTTGGTCACTTCTGCGGTGGCTTGGCCGCCGTTGGGGGCGCTGGTGCTGACCGTGTCACCGGTGTAGGACGTGGTGGTCGTCCAGCGCGTAGCGCCGTGTGCCTTGGTGACCGCCTTGGTCGGGCGGCCGGCGCCGTCGTGGGTGGTGTCCGTCTGTAGCGGGGCCTGGCCGGCGGAGGTTTGTACCGGGGTGGCTGCGGGGGCTGAGGTGCTGTCCCAGATGTCCGTCTGCTGGCTGACTGTCAGGCCTCTGGTGTCGTAGAGGTTTAGCGAGATGAGCCGGCCGCCCTGCGGGGTCGGTGACTGGGTCTGGCGGGTGCGCAGCAGTGAGTCGTAGAAGGTGTAGCTGGTGTTGTAGCCGGAGCCGTCGCCTTTCAAGGTCCCGGTGGATACCCAGGACATTGCGGAGCTGGTGACGTTGTAGGAGTAGATCTGGTTCGGCGTCTTGTTCAGTGCCTTGAGGCGGTTGGGCAGCCAGACTTTGGTCAGGCGCCCGAGGCTGTCGTACTCGGTTTCTGTGACCTTGTTGTTGGGGTCGGTGACCTTCCGTGGCGTGCCTGTGGCGAAGTCGACGTTGGTCGTCGTCTTGTACAGCTTGGCGTCTTCGGCAGCGGTTGTGGTCAGAGGGCCGGCTGCGGTCGGTGTGTAGGTGGTCTTGGAGATCTGCAGGCCGTTGGTGTTCTTGACGATCAGCGGGCGGCCGAGTGTGTCGAAGGTTGAGGTGGCCACCTTCTGCCAGGCGGGCGCATCGTCACTGCCGTAGCCCTTGGCCCGTCCGGTCCAAGTCGGGTCTCCCTTGGTGGGTGTCTGAGCGGCCGACCATGCGGTGGCTGTCGCGTCGTCGTAGACGGTGGCGGTGTCGGTGATGACGTCGCCGGGACGGCTGGAGTCTGCCGGGAGGTCGAGTGCCGAGTCGGCGGTGGAGCAAGCCTTGGCCACTGTCCGGGTGCGCGATGCGAGGGAGTTGATGCCCTTGGCGTCGTTGCGGGCGTACCAGGTGCGGGTGCACTTCTCGTCGCCGGTAACGGCTGTGTCGCCCTGGTCTTCGACGGTGGCGGCCATGCCGTAGTCGTCGAAGGTGGTCTTTACCGTGCGCACCCGGTCGTAGGGGTCGAGCTTGCTGGTGATGTTGGTGCGGGAGTGGCTGGCACCGGTGCGGACGTAGTACGCCTCAATGTCCGCATACGACTTGTGCTGAGTTGCGGTGCGCTTTGACCAGGGATCGTTGATCGTGCCGGCAACTTCGGCCGTGCCGTTGTAGGTCACGGTCTCGCGGGTGAAGCCCGCGTACTGGTCAGAGTCAGTGATCTTGCCGGCCTTGATACCGGCGACTTCTGCCGTCCTGCGGGCGTCTGGATCGGGAGTCCTGCCGTCCGGTCCCAGGACGCGGTCGCCGTGCATGCCGCGCAGGTACAGAGTGATCGTTTTGCTCTGGGTTCCCGTCGAAATGCCGGCGAGGTGGGTAACCTTCTCAAAGCCGCGCCAGATGGACCATGTGCGCTCCTTGGCCGGGGTGAGCGGGTCCTCGTCGTAGTGCCAGGCGCCGCCGCCGCTGTACTGGTAGGTGTGCTCCAGCGCCTCCGAGCCGCCGCGCTCATCGACGGTCTGCACCGAGCTCACCGGGTACTTCTGGAACCAGTCGAGAATGGGGTCCTTCTCGCCGTTGGGAGACCAGTACACCGGGTAGCAGCGCTTGGTGTTCCGGTCGACCTTGGGCATGGTCTGACCGGCGACGCAGTCGGCGTCCAGGTAGGTGACGATGGTCTTCGCGCCGGTCTCGGAGATGACACTCTTCAGACGTGGCTTGTGCAGGGGCAAGATGTCGTCGGTTCCGTCGACCCGGTTAGCCAGCATCTCGTGCGTGAACTTGACCGGGTCCAGCGACAGGTCGGTTCCGCGCTTGCCCGTGTGCTTGATCTCCTCCAGCCACAGCGACTGATCCGTCGAATCACCGGTGTCACCCGGGTCCAGGTAGTTCTGCTTCAAGGACCAGACGTCCACCGGATCGAAGGCGGGGGTCGTGGCCGCCGCATTCCACGCATAGGTCGTGACGGTGGTCAGCCGCTTGCGTGTGAAGAACGTCGGGCCGGTGTTGCCGGTGCACTTGTCGCCGTCCTTGCAAACCGCGTCGAACGGCACGTCCGGCCAGTTGTCCCGCTTGTCCTCGGTCAGCGCGTCACAACCGGTGCCCGAGGCAAGGCAGCGTTCCGCGTAGTCGAGGACCACCTTGTTCGAGGCGGCGGGAGAGCCGGAGAACAAGGCGCCGGCACGCTGGCCGTAGCGGATCTCCTTGAGGTAGCCGCCGCGGACGTAGTCGGTGCCGGTGTTGTCGTCGCCAAGCTTGTCGTAGTTGTTGTGCTCAGCCGTGTACCAGTAGGACATGGCATTGGCGTGGGTGTCTTCGACGTAGTCGAGGTTCCACCGCCAGGCCTGGGTCTTGGCGCGGCCAGAGAACGAGGTGCCGTCTGCGTAGCCGGGCTCACCTTCGTCGTCGCCGAAGACGGGTACGGTCCACACCGACTTGGTGCGGTCGTCGGTTCCGGCGCCCTCGAGTTTGTTCAGGCCGAAGACGTACTTGGTGCCGTCGCCTGTGATGACCGTCCAGTACTCGCCGTTGTCGTCACCGTTGTCGGCGTCGGTGGAGCGGGTGACTTTGGAGGCGTCGTCGTTCTTCAGCCGCCATTTGCCGGTGGTGTCGTCCTTGACCAGTTCGGTGGCCTGGCCGTTGAGGACGAGGGAGGCGTTGTCGTACTTCCAGCACAGGTCGAACTTGTCGTCCTGGCCGTCGTCGTCACAGGAGCCGTACTTGCGCTCGATGTAGGACGAGGTCAGGTCGAAGCCCTCGCCGATCTGGCTGCCCTGGTTGTTGGTGCTCGCGGTGCGTCC
Source organism: Streptomyces collinus (assembly GCF_031348265.1). Taxonomy (NCBI): domain Bacteria; kingdom Bacillati; phylum Actinomycetota; class Actinomycetes; order Kitasatosporales; family Streptomycetaceae; genus Streptomyces; species Streptomyces collinus. Next base: position 60,092 of record NZ_CP133771.1, read on the forward strand.
GTCGACAGCGCCGGAGTCGTACGAGATGGACAGCGTGGGCTGGGGCCCGGCCGCGGCCGGCGGTACCCGCAACGGATAGGACCAAGTGAACGTGCCCGACGAGCCGCCCGCTTCCCAGGTCGAGGAGGCCGACAGCGGGGTGGCCTTGTAGTCACCGGCCCCGGACTGTGTCCCGGCCGCCAGCGCCAGCATCATCGGTGTGCCGGAAGACGGCAGGTTGACGGGCGCCGATACCTGCCTCTTGGAGCGATCGTTGGTGGAATCGAGTGGGAGGCGTTTGCGGCATTTCGCTGTGGCTGGATCGGTCAGCGAACAGCCGGGCAGGCGCGTCAGTTGCAGGCGGCCGGCCCAGTCGCCTCCGTAGGCGGAGGCGAAGGCTGAGTAGTCCAGGCCCAGCTGCGTCTTCCCGCCGTTCTTCGGGCCCGTAAGTTTCAGGGCGACGCCCTTGATGCCGAGCTTCGCCGCGGCCTTTTGGCCGAGCACCTCAACCGTGACGGGCTCAGCCGTCTGGCCCTTGCCCGGGGCAGTCAGGGTGATGGGCAGGGACCCGGGTGTGGCTTTGGCGGTGCCCCTGGCCGGTAGGTTCACCTGTGCTTTGCCGGCCTTGGGCCAAGTGGTCTCTTTGGACCGGTCACGGCGTGCGCGGGTGATGGCTGCCTGGTCCGCTTCCTCGGACTTTTTCACCGTGGCGGCGGCCTTCTTGTTCACCTTCGCAGTGAACGGGCTGACCTTGGCCGAGCGGGGCTTTTGCAGGCGGGGAGCGCCCAGGGGGTCGGGTTCGGCGCCGAATGCTACGGGTGTGAGCAGGCCGGGGAGCATGGCCAGTCCGGTGGCTGCGGCCAGGCGGCGGGACCAGCGTCTGGTGATCTCGCTCCTGCGGCCCGGGCTAGAGCCGGGTATGCCGAGGGGGTTCATGTGGTGTCTTCCTGTACGGCGCCGGGGCGGCGCGCCGGACGCGGGCCGTTGAGACGGTGGAAAGAAGGAGGAAAGGGGGTCCGGTCTGCCGGTGCTGGGTGGCCTGGCGCGCTCGCGCGGCCGGCCACCCAGCACCGGCAGATCCGGCTCAGGGCATGTCTCAGGTGCTGTCGGGCGTGTCCAGCACCTGGGAGCGAACCTGGTCAGCGGTCATGGCTCCGGTCCAGACCCTGAGGTCCTGCAGACCGCCGGGCAGATAGTTGCCGGTCTTACCCGAGGCGGTTCCGCGTCCCAGGCTCAGCTCACCACTGCCCTGCTGCGGGGTGGTGAAGCCAGCTGCTTGTTCCGAGGGCTGGTCGAATTCGCCGACGTAGAGGTGGAGTTGGCCATAGCGGGCTTCGGTGGTGCCGTCGGTCGGATCGGTCCACTCCCAGGTCTCCTGGGCGTCGAAGGTGCCTGTGATCTGGACCCAGGTGTCGGTGGCGGCCACGTCTGCTGCGGGCACCTGTGCGCTCTGGGTGACCTTGCCGTCCGGTCCCACTGCGGTGCGGGTGAACTTCCACTGGTAGATGTCGTCGCCGGGCTTCGTGACCCACAGAGCCCAGGAGGACTCTGAGCTCAGGCGCTGGGCTGCCACCTGCGCCTGGTAGCCGACCGGCTTGGCGTTGAGGGCCGCTGAATCGAGACGGACGCTCGCCGACACCGTGAACGAGCCGGTCTCGTCGACTACCGGGCCGGCGGCGGTGGCGTATCCGGCTGTGCCGTTAAGGAACAGCGCGTTGTCTTCCTCATTCAGCGTGGCGCCAGAGCCGGACAGGGCCATCGACGAGAGCGGGTAGGCCGTGGTTTCGGCGACTTGGGTGCCCTTGGCTGTGGTGGCGTCCCAGTGTGCGACCAGTTCGTTGGCCGGTACTCCGTCTTGCAGGATCCTGGCTTCGTTGGCGACTTCCGCCGGTTGCAGGGCTCGCTGCCACACAGCGGCTTCGTCGAGCAGACCGAAGTGGTGGTCGACGTACTTGCCGCCCGTTTTGGAGCGGCCGAACTGCAGTCCCCCGCCTGCAGTCCACGGGGTGTAGGTGGGTGCGGCCTTGGACAGGCCGACCGGCTGGCCCTGGGGCTGGCCGTTGATGAACAGCTGGATGGTGTCGTTGGCCGGGTCGGTGTCCGGAAGGTTGTCATCGCCTTCGGTCTTGAAGACGCCCGCCACGTGCGTCCACACGTTGAGCGGCGGGTTTTCCTGGTCGGACATTGAGCGGACGTACACCGGGTTCACTGTGTCCTTGTCGGCGCGGTTGAAGACCCACTTCTTGTACGCGGCGGAGTAGTAGAGCGTGAAGGAGCTGCCGTTGGTTCCCGGCGCGGACAGCACGGCCCGGTTGGCTGAGGCGTTGGAGAGCTGCACCCAGGCGGAGACGGTGAAGGAGTCCCGGGTGTTGACGGCAGGGGCGGACGTGGCCGCGTAGCCGGTCTGCTGTGCCGGGTCGCTGGTGTCGTCGTTCAGGCGCAGCGCGTAGTCCGCCTCGCCGCGACGGGCCCTGGTGGACCAGCCGGTCCCTTCCTCACCGACCAGTGTGGCGTCGTGCCGGGTACCGACAGTAGCGGTGTCCTTGGCGGTCACGGTGCCCGAGCCGGGAACTCCGTCGAGATGCCAGCGACCCACGGCCGCTTCGGCCGCGGCTACCTTGAAGGTGAACTCCTGGTAGGCGCCCCACCGGTTGTAGACGTCTTTGGCCCGCACCGACAGCACCTGGGTGCCTGACAGCGGCGGGGTCACGTTCGGGACGGTGACCTTGAGGGTGCCGGCGACGGGTTTGGCCGGGGTGGACAGCAGCTTCCATTCGTAGCCGGTGACGTCTGTTTTGCCGTTGGTCTTGATGTCGGCTGTGTTGGGCTGGAAGGTGAAGGAGCCCGGAACGCCTGGGCCGCCCTTTCCTTCACAGACGTTGGTAGCGCACTCGGCGTACGGGGAGCCGGCGGTGATACGGGGTGGCTTCGGCGCCGTCGAGTCGATCTTGAAGTAGCACCATGAGCTGTAGCCGGAGAACAGATCGCCGGACTTTCCGCTGTAGGACCAGTGGGATTGGGTGCGGGCCTTGTAGCGGTACAGGCCCCCGTCGGCGCGCTTGCTCATGCGGAGCTTTTCCAGCGTGCCGTCGGGATGCCAGCCGGTATCTGGCGCATGGCCGGTCCACACCTGGTGCCAGGCCGCGTCGTCTCCGCGCTCCACGACGTACTCGGCCTGCAGGGAGCCCTCCTGGTCGCCCTTGTTGGACTCGACCCGGGTCTGGACGCGGGCCTGTACGACCGGGTTGTCGCGGGTGACGATCAACGGATCACTCGAGGACTTCTTGCAGTACGCGGTGCTGCCATCACCGGGGATGAGACCGACGTCCGTGGGCGTGCCCGGCTTGTAAGCGAAGATGACCTGCAACTCTGCGCTGTCGTCGAAGCGCTTCCAGGCGCGCGGCTCGCCTTCATCCTTGGCCCGAAGCATCAGCGTCAGGCGGTTGATCTTGCCGTCCGCGAATGAGCGGACGGTGTTCTTCAGGTTCTCGTCCGCCTCGTCGGGGTTGTCGTTGAACTCGATCCAGGCGTCGGGCTGGTCAGGCGAGCACAGACCACCGCGCCCGGCGGAAACGTACCGGTCGCCCATCTGGTCCAGCTGCTTGGGGCCCGGCCAGCGGGTGCCCTCGGAGATGTTGTCGGTGCGCTCCAGATCAACCCAGTAGGGCGTGCAGTTGTATGACCACGTCTCGCGGGCCCGGAAGGTGGCGTCCAGGACGTGCTTGCCCGAGAGCTTCGTGGGCGCGAACTCGAAGTACATGCGATCGATGTAGCCGCTACCGCACGAGTAGCCGTCAGCCGTTCCGCATTTGCCGACGCCCTTGTCGCCGTCGAACATCCAGAACTTGTCGCCGTCGGAGGAGATCTTCGTGCGCTCCTGGGCTCCCAGGCCGACTGAGGGGTCGATGAACACCGGGTAGACGGTGTCCTTGCCGCGCAGCAGGTCGAGGTCGGGGTGTACGGCGACGGTGTTGTTGTCGACCTTGACGGGCAGGACCGCGCTGGCGTCTCCGTTGCCGGGCTGCGAAGGGTCGTCCTTCTTGGGCTCATTCACGGCGGTCGGCACGTCGGCCGCCAAGAGCTGGGGCTGCGGGCCGGACTCGGCATCGCCGGCCGAGTCCCACATCTGGCCAGCCGGCCCGCGGAAGAGGGCGTTGCCGTCCTCGTCGACGGCCCGCAGTCCGCCACCGGCGCCCGGTACCACGGTCAGACCGTCTCCGGATGCGGTGAGCTTGACCTGCTCGAGCTCGGGATTGGCGGCAGCTTCAGGCGTCTTCACGACGAGGACCTCGCGGTACCCCTCGGCGGTCGCGGTCAGCTGCAGATCCACGCCGTCCAACACGTTGGCGTAGGTGGCTGTTGCGTCCTTCAGGGTCGGCTCCGGCAGCGCATCGGTCCAGCCAAGGGTGATCGACCGGCCGTCCTTGCCCATCCGCAGCATGTCAGAGCCGGAACCACCGCCGGAGAACGACAGGTCGACCACAGCTCCCTTGGGGGCGATCCGGCCGTCAGGCCGGCGCTCCAGATCAGGGTCGACCGGCGCCCAACTGCCGTCCTCCTGGTGGACACGTTGGGGCGTTGAGGACTGGGTGAGCAGGAACGTTCCGTCCGGGTTGGCGTGCGTCGTGGAGTACTCCGTACGATCCGCCGTCACCTCCACGGGCTCGCCGGAGGATGCCGCCTGCTCCAGCGCAGTCGTCTCATCGACCACATTCGCCTTCGCCGCAGCGGCTGTTGACTGCGCCGCAGCCGTCGCCGGCAACATCGGCAGCGCCGACAGCACCAACGAGGCGGCCACACCCCCCAGCAAGACCCCGCGCGTTCTTCGCGCACGCAGAACCAACACAGACCCCACCCCCCGCATCACGGAGCCCACCCTCCGTCACAAATTTCACACAGAAAGCACAGAGTTAATGCAGAGTCACTGAGCGAGTCAATCAAGTGTGGCCCGCGTCACGCACACTTGTCCGAATGCGGCTTGAGCTGTCCAAAACGCACCCGACCACCCGCCAAGCGGGTTGCCCCGCAGGGGGCTTCGAATCAGCAATGACCACGACCGTAGCCGTGCCTCGATCGAGAACTTCCCGCCAGGCACATGCCGCATCACCCATACGGCCACCCTTCACAGGTCGACCGGCCCCCGGGACCCGAACGAGCTCGTGCACGATAAGCGGTGAGACGTCGAGGCTGGATAGTTGATCATGGTCGGGTGGTGGGGAACTCGACGCGTGCGGTGATCATCAGCAATCGGCGGGATCACGGGGCTGACTGCAGGAGTGATTGCTGAACTCCTTCAGGGATCGGCCCGTTGTGACAGGAACGTGAGCGGGCGAGGCTTGCCGCTCGCGTGAGGAGGCGGGCCGTGGGCGCCAACACGAAGCACCGACTGATGGTCGTCGACCGGCTCCTGGCGAACCTCGTCCATCTTCGTCACGGGGCGACCCATGACATGCTGGCCTGCTGGTTCGGCGTCGACCGCTCCACCATCACCCGAGCCATCGGTGAGGTGCGGCCCCTGCTCGCAGAGCAAGGCTGCACCGTTAGCCCCGATGTGCGGCTGCGGTCTCTGGCCGAGGTCGTCGACCATCTCGGCACGAGTGGCACGACCGGCATCATCGACGGCACCGAGATCCGTGTCCATCGGCTTGCTGCCGGACGCAAGGACCGCCACAAGTTCATCTCCAGCATGAACAAGCAGAACGCCATCAAGTCCATGGTGGTCGCGGACGGCGAAGGCCGCCTGTTGTGGTGCAGCCCAGCACGGCCCGATTAGGACTGGTCAGGCTCTTGGCCGACGGACCCGCGGTCGAGATCCTCGCCGATGCCGGCTACCAAGGACTGGGCGCCCAGACAGGCGGCCGGGTAGCGATCCCGCCGCACTGCAAGTTCAAGAAGAACCCCCGGACTGGTACGAGGAGATGCACGAGCGCCAGCGCAGAACGCACTCTACGTGTCCGTTTTGGGCACGGCATCGCCCCTCTCAAGAACTGGCGGGCCCTGGCCCGCCACCTCGGCCGCCGCGAGCATACGAGCGACACCGTCCAAGCGATCGCCAGTCTGCTGTCCCACCTGCAACCCGCGGATCTGACCCGTCACGGCAGAGATGAACTCAGGTCACATTGAAGTTCGCGATGTCTCACCGCTTACCGTGCACGGACTCGTTAGACTGCTCATCGCCAGGCCGTTGACCAGGACGGATACAGAAGTCCGGCTAGATCACTAAGGAGTCAACGACGGATAAACCTGTTGAATGCGAAGAGCTGAGCTGCTTCGGCTGCTGAGATTCCTTGTCCGCGCCCCGGGACGTCGTGCACCCATGCCGCGCCATCTGCGTAGAGCTGGCCACGATCGGCTTCCTGATCCATTATGGATGCGAGGTCGCCAACTACAGCGTCCGAGACGTCACGCCTTTCTCGCTCTGCATTCTGCTGAAACAGCACTTCACGACTCTGCTCAAAGCGTAATACCGTTACCGTGATGCATTGTTGTCTGGCGATCGCGACTAAGCGCGCACGAGCCCTTCGTGTGACGTTCGTTGACTCCGCTAGCGCCGTGCACCCGGCTGCGAGGGTCTTCAGGAGCTGACGGTCACGCTCATCAGCGACAAGCTCAGCGTGTGAGGTGTCCCTAGCCGAGACAACACTGCTGCGAGCAAGTTCTTCTCGAATCGCATCGGTAGATGCTACTGCCTCTTGAGAGATCTTCCCCGTCTGAACTAGGTGCTGCACGAAGGTGCTCTTACCCACTGCTGGCGGGCCCACAAGGATCACCAACCCTGCCGAGACCCGTTTCGGTGCGTAGCTCATGTCAGGATCGTAGCGATGCGAGCACAGGGTCAACAGAGGACTTAAACCGCCTGCACGGATCCCTGTTGCAGTAGGGCATCGGCCCGCTTTAGGAAGACTGCTACCCCTGGGGCCTTCTGGTGAGGGAGAAAGCCTGCGTGCAGAGTCGCGATCCTGTTGCGTGCGCGTGGTGACCTCAGGCTACTGGCCAGTCGCACGACTTCGAGCCCGTGCGCAGCGGCCTCCTCGGGCTCGTTGTTCGCCAGACATGCATGCGCGAGGATGCCTGTGTTGATCGCCCGGCGGCGAGTGTGAGTGCTTGGGAGATCGCGGAGGGCGAGACGGGCGAACTCGCTTGCCTTGTGAGGTTGGTTCAGGTCCCTGAAACAGTGCGCGAAAGCGTCCGACAGGTAGGCTTGCTGGAAGTACCTGAGGTACCGCGGAGCCTCCGACGGGTTCGAGCGGCAGAAGTATCGCTCGGCCTGCGATAGGGCTCGTTGACAGGCGAGGGTATCGCCCATCCGGGCATACCCCCTAGCTTCCACCACCCAGGTGACTGCAGCTGCTAGGGGTTCAGTCTTCTGTCGGGTTCCCGAACGGGCGGCCTCTGCAAGCTGCACAGCTTCTCTGGGGTGCTCGGCATAAAGCGCGAGGTGTCCCATGTGGGTGGCCATCACCTGAGCTCCGTAACGGCGTGAGTCCGCTGCATCCGCCAGGCGAAGCGCTTGAATGTAGTAGCGCTCAGCGAGATTTAAATCATTGCAGTCGACGGCCATGTACCCCGCAGCTGCAGTGAACTCGGCGGCTACATGGAGTAATTCCCGTCCGACCTTCTCTGTGCGAGTCCGCTTGAGCAAAGGACCCACTTCATGGCGCAGGTAGTCAACCATATACCGACGGATCTTCTGTGATCCGAAGGTGTGGCTCATCCTCTCAAATTCTTCTCCCAGTGCACGCACTTGCTCCACGTCAGACATGCTGACGAATGCGGTGCCACCTTCGTAGCCTAGTTCCTTCCGCGAATTGCCGATCAACCAGTCACGACTGGCAGCTGACACGGCCCCAGCCGCAAATGCAGAGCCGATGAGAAACTCTCGGCGTTCCACGTCGTACCTCCATAGAAGTGAAGCTGTATCTACGGCGTCGTGCACGGTCTTGGGGTAGCGAAGACCAACCGTCTGATCCTCGGACACGGCATCCATGCCCAAGTCTCGCGGAGTCACCATGCGACCTACGCGTTCGGAGAAGACTTGTGCCAGCAGAGCGGGGGTGGGGTCTCTAGGAACGGAGCCAGCAAGCCATCGACCTACGGACGTATGATCACAGCGAACGCTGAGCCCCTCTTCCGCGGCAAGCTTCGCCACCCGCCGGGCCAGCCCTTTGCGCGAGAAGTGTGCCTCACTGAGCAGCTGCTCCAGCTGTCGGTTGGGTTCCCGTTGATGGACCATCATGACCCCGATCTGCTCTCCGTGTCCTGATGTTACGAACCAACTTGGGGATTACTAAGTCTTTACCTTGAGTGAGCCCTCTTTGAGCCCCCCAGAGCACGTGCTGTCCTGCGCCGCGCACCTATGCCCATGCTCGCCGCATGTGGGAAGACTTGGCTACAGGTAGGTGACGGGCGGCCAGCGTGCCGTTCGAAGGGGGAAACGGAGCTGACAGTGTTCATGCAATGGAGCAAGACTCCGGCTTTACCACGGATTCTCTCTCTGACTGCAGTGGTGTGCGTGACGCTAGTGCTGGTTGTAGTCGCACCAGGTGGCGATCATTCAAGCGTGGCAGCACCGGTTCTGGCTGAAGTAGTCGTACAAATGATCATTCGTGGATGGGGGTACGGGTGCCCGGGGTCCGCCGATGCTGGCAGTCGGGAGAATGGGCAAGGCAAACGCGATGTGCAGCCGGTCACGGAGTCGACGCAACGTAAGGAAAGTCCTGACTCCCTGCCGGTGCCCAGGCTAAGGCACAGGCGAAACTACAGGCATGCACGCCGGAACCACCATGCTGCGAGGTGCACCGCCCGCTGGCACACGCGCTCCTGACTCCGATCCTTGGCGCGATGGGCGTCCTCCGGCGTCAAGCGCGCCGGGAGCCAGCCCCGGTCTTGTATGAGGGTCTGTCAGCTTGCTGACGGGCCCTCTTTCGTGAGCCGCTCCGGATCTGATGGAGGCTCGATTCCCTGGGAGGATCGAGTCATGGCACGTCCGTCCCTCTATCCCGCTGAGCTTAGTGAGCGCGCGGGGCGTATGGTCGCGGAGGTCCGCCCGAATCACCCGACCGAGTGGGCCGCGATGAAGGCGGTCGCCGCGAAGCTCGGGATCGGTGCCGCTGAGACGGTGCGGGCCTGGGTCCGCAAAGCCGAAGTCGATGCCGGCCGGCGTCCGGGCGTGACATCGGGCGAGGCTGCAGAGATCAAGCGCCTGAAGGCGGAGAACGCCGAACTGCGGCGGCGAACGGAATCCTCAAGGCGGCCTCAGCTCTCTTCGCGACCGAGCTCGACCGGCCGTCGAAGCGCTCGTAGCGTTCATCGACGAGTTCAGGAAGGTGTTCAAAGTCGAGCCGATCTGCCGAGTCCTGACCAGCCACGGGCTGAAGATCGCGACGAGCACCTACTACGCGGCGAAGAACCGCACCCCCAGCACCCGAACAGCCCGCGACACCGAAAAGAAGACGCAGATCAGACGCATCCACACGGACACCTTCAGCGTCTACGGGGTCAGGAAAGTCTGGAGGCAACTGCATCGCGAGGGCATATCGGTCGCCCGCTGCACCGTCGCACGGCTGATGCGCGACCTGGGCCTGGAGGGCGCCCGGCGAGGGAAGAAGATCTGCACCACCGTCCGGGACGACGGCCATGATCGGGCAGCTGACCTGCTGCAACGCGACTTCACGGCGTCCCGGCCGAACGAGCGATGGGTCGCGGACTACATCTATGTCGCCGCCTGGCCCGGTCTCGTCTACGTCGCGTTTCGTCATGGACGTGCTCCCGCGGGCGATCGTGGGCTGGTCCGCCGCCACCAGCAAGCGGGCCAGCTCGTCCTCGACGCCCTCGACATGGCCCTGTGGCGCCGCGACAGTGCCGGAACTCCCACTGGCCCGAGGCTGGTTCATCATTCGGATGCCGGAAGTCAATACACCTCTTTCGCGTTCACCGCTCACCTCCTCGAGGCGGGTATCGACGCCTCGATCGGCACGGTCGGCGACGCCCTGGGCAACGCGCTCATGGAGTCCCAGATCGGCCTCTACAAGACCGCACTGATCAAACCCAAGAGGCCCTGGCACGACCTCGCCGACGTCGAACTCGGCACCGCAGAATAGGTCGACTGGTTCAACTACCAGCGCCTTCACACCGCCATCGGCCACATCCCGCCCCACGAGCACGAGACCAACCACTACGCTCAACACCAGCCCCAACCGGCGGCTGGAGTCAACGCATAGAGGCTCCACCGATCCCGGAGCGGTTCATAGTCCACGCCCCGCCTGAGGATGCCGGTCAGCGCTGTCGTGCAGAGCCTGTCCGCGCTCGCCTGCGCGTTCCTGGCCGTTATATGGACGCGGATGCTGCTTTCGTGACGCCTTCTGGCCATGGGGCCTCGGTCCGCAGGTGGTGAGGCCTCGGCTCCAGGTGCCAATCTGGATGCGGCGGCGCCTGCAAGACTCGGCCACCTGCACCTCGAGTCCCCGAAAGCTGTGCGTTCGACCAGCCTTGAAGGCTTTGACGATGACTCGCGGAGGGAATTGCCAGTGTGCTGCGCCTGCTGACCTGCAGAGTGCGAACGCCCCCCGGCGGCGGCCACGTGCCGTGCTCTGCGACCGATGCGTTTCCTGAGCCCAACACCGGCTCAGTCGCCACCACAGGGCAGAGGTTGAGTGAAGTCCTCGTCCCCGGCTATGAAGCGGTCTACAGTGTCGTTGTCGTCCATGGCGAAGGTAATGACCATGCCTTGGAATTGTGCCCCGCTCGGGGTGAAGACGAGGTCGCCGGTGTTCGGCTCCTCGATTTCGCCGGCGTATGTCTCCAGTACCTCGTCTCGTGTGCTGCCCCGGTGGATCCCCGATGCGGTAGAGATTGACGAGGGGGCGAGGACATAGGTTGCGACGAGCCGTTCATCGTTGTTGAACCGCAACAGCAGTCCCTCCGGCCCTCCTTCGACGGATAGATCCTTGCAGTGCGGGCCGCCCGGTCCATCGGGGATACGGGCACCGATCGCCCGCTCGGCTTCGGCGCGGGTCATACCGGTCTGCAGGGGGCCGATTCCGTTGACGGTAACGCGTTGGGTGCTCAGGTCGACCTTGTCGGGCGTCTGGGCGTCGACCTCGGATTGCTTCACGAACTGCCTGCCATCCCAGCGCCAGGTGACGTGTCGCAGTATCGATGGGCCGTCGGCATGGCTGTCTCCAGACCCGTAGAACTCGACGTCTGCAAGGAGGCGACCGCGGCTGAACCTCACGGTGTCCGGCTGGTACTGCGGGGGCAGCTCGTCGACCTGGAACGTCGGTGTGCGGCCGACTTCCCGGCCGTCAGCCGTGCGGTACACGCGCAGCTCCTGCAGCGCGAAGTTGCTCGGCTGAGGGCTGCAGAAGAACAGCACGGCGGTCACATCCCCCACGCGCGGCACAGTTCCCCGGGTAATGCGCTGAATCTGTACCTCCCAGCGGTCATAGCCCTCGAGACCGCTTCCTCGCGCGGTCCCACGGCCGTTGCGGACCGTGACCGGCACCGCCTTGTTGACGATGTCGTCGCATGTCAGACGGTAGGTGCGGTTGTTCCAATCGACGTCGACTCTGGAGGCGAGGAATTGCCCGCCCTGCGTGGTGGATTGGCTGGGATAGCAGTGAGAGGAGCCGGGGCACTTCACGTTCAGCGTATCGGCGATCCGGCGTGTGAGGTCCAGTGTCCCTGCTCGGTAGCCGGTTTCGCAGATCGGATCACGGTGGTTGCACAGGCTTTGCACACGGTCGGCAGATGGAGGGTAGCTGGTACGCAGGCCGCGGCCGAGGATGACGGCCAGGCCCTGTCCCTTCCCGGGCTCGTTCCACTGCGGATCACCATAAAGCTGGGCAGCGAGGATCAGGGGCCGACGGCGAGAGTCGGTGAGGAGGAACTTGTCGATGACCCATGCGCCCAAGGAGTACCCGGCGAGCACGAACTTCGTTGTGGGGCACTTCCTGACTGCCTGGTCCATGGCGCGCTGGACAGCCTGGACGCCTGCGTTCACATCCGGCTCCACCCCAGTCCGGCTCTTGCGCGTCTTGTCCAGGAATTCCTGCGTCGTCACCTCAGGGAAGCTGATGGAGTCCCGCTTCGGTCGGGCCCCCTTCGCGGCGACCGCGGACTCGAACGTCTTCCAGGTCGCGTTGATGGGGGGAGAGTGCAGATCGCTTTGTTCGTTCAAGCCGTGCAGGCCGAGGAAGCGGACCGGGCACGCGGTGGCTGCGACGGCCGGTGTCGACGGCAGGCTCACTGAAGCTGTGGACGGCACCACCAGTGCCGCGGCGAGGGCGATTCTTAGGCAGGCGCGTTTCATGTCCGGCGGCTCCGTGCGTACGGTCGGCCCATCCCGAGCTGGGCCCTCGGACTCTTCCAGGACACCATGGCGCTCGGCGCCGTGCATCTCACGAGCCTGTATTACGGAGTCTGGTACACGGCGCCGGCGGTGCTGCTGATGCGCCACCCCTACCTGAGCGAGGCGTCCGCCAGAGCGCCCCACCCGCCATTCCAGGAGACTCCCGTTGCACGAGGGCTGCGGCTGCCCGGCTACTGTCGGTTCAGATCCGGTCCGACGTCCTGGTAGGGAGTCCGTATCGCTCAGCAATCGGATTCCATCGTTGGATGAAGGCGTTCTTAGCGGAGGTCGCCTGAGAGCTGGAGGCGCTGGCGGTCTTGTAGTTGTCGTCATGCGGTGCGCTTCCAGGCGTGCATCCGCCGCTGGCCATCGCATCGGCCCAAGCGGCGTATGCGGCATCGGCATCCTGGCTGTGCTGCCAGGCTGTACGCAGATGCGTTGTCGCGTCGGCGCTGCCGGAGACTCGGGACAGGTCGAGTGCATCAAGTTCGCTGATAAGTGTGGAGCGCTCTTGCTCGGCATTCTTCAGGGCCGTGCTCGCTGCTGAGACCGATGCTGGTGAACTGCACGCCTCCACAGCCTTGACGGCGCTGACAACGCTGCTCCGAGATCCCGCACTGCGGTCGAGCAACTGATCCAGGGACGAGGCCTGGTCTGCTGGTGAGGGAGCGGTCACGGAGGGGCTTGCGGATGTGGTGGTCTGCGGAGAGGTAGCAGGCTTGTTGCCGCTCTTGGACGTGAGTGTCCAGACCAGCCCGGCGATTACCACTATCGCGAGTGCAGCGGCGAGTATGACCAGCAGCCTGGTGCGCCGACCGCCGCCGGCGCGTCGCATTTCCTCCGGGTGTGAGTTTCTGGTGGAGGGTGCGGTGGCCGTTGGAGGGGTGCCACGTGCGGTTTCTCGCCGGCGGTCCGGAGCCTCTGCGTCGTATGGCGGTCGGGCCGTTGGAGGCGTCAGCTGTGAGGTCTGGCCGGCGGGTGCTTCAGCAATGGCTTCCGTTTCTTGGGAAGGCACTACCTGGGTGGCGGGGTGTGTTTCGTCGGTGGCTGTCGCTCCGGCAGCCACCTCCTCGAGCATGTGCTGCGTCTGCGGCGCGCTGGGCCGCGCGTCCGGGTCTTTGCGCAGCAACATCGCGATGACCGGGGCAAGACGCCCGGCGTGGCGTGGTTCGGGTAGCGGGTCGGTGATCACGGCTTGCAGCGTCCCCAGCGTTGATGTTCGCCGGAAGGGTGACTGGCCCTCGACTGCGGCGTACAGAGTTGCGCCCAAGGACCACAGATCTGAGGGCGGACCTGGCCGGTGTCCCGTAGCGCGCTCAGGGGCGAGGTAGTCAGGCGAGCCCACGATGTCGCCGGTGCGGGTGAGCCCAGGGGAACCTTCGAAGAGCGCGATGCCGAAGTCGGTGAGCACAACCCTGCCGCTTCGCTCCAGCAGCACGTTGGCCGGTTTGACGTCACGATGGAGAACGCCGAGCTGATGGGACTTGTCCAGGGCGGCCACCACCACCGCCCCGATGCGGGCGGCGTCCCGAGGCAACAGGGTTCCCTCAGTGTCGATGATGTCCGCAAGAGACTGGCCGTCGATCAGCTCCATGACGATCCAGGGTCTGCCGCTTTCCTCCAGTACGTCGTACACCATGATCACGCCTGGATGTTTGATGCGAGCTGCGGCCCGGGCCTCCTGCTGCATCCGGACATGCAATACGGACTGTTCCTCCGGTGGCAGACCGCTAACGCTTACTTCCTTCACCGCGACTTCGCGATCGAGCAATTCGTCGTGAGCTCGCCAAACTGTGCCCATGCCCCCATGACCGAGCTGTTCGACCAATCGATACCGCCCAGCAAGCAGCCGTGCACCGCCCTGATCAGCAGGTGATTGCTTCATGGCTGTCCTCGTCCGCGCCCCCGGCCCATGCCACTCGACGTAGAACAGGTGCAATCACTGGTAGCCAGAGGCGCCACGTCTGGGCTGACTCAGCCGCTGTGCTGGCCCGCTAGGACACAGGTCGCAAGGATGTTGAATTCAGCACATATAGAGACGTAAACCCTCTCCCAGCTCGGGAGTGAACTCAGTTCCATTGTCTCGCTTCGGTCCCTCACCGGCCAACCAAGACCGTGTCCTATGGGGAGAGCCGAGCTGGTCGAGCCACGCACAGGCTGCGCTGGCTGCACGGCGTGGTCGCCGACGAACAGGGAGGCCACCCCGAGCTGAGGCACGGCGGCGAGCCCGTTCAAGGCCCCACGCACCACCACGTCTCTCATCCGGAGCAGGGGTCGGGTGATCGCGTTGCCGGAAAAGGGAACGCACCGGCGCACGGCCGAAGCGGGCAGGCCGGCGAGCTCGCGCATTGGCAGCCGCAAGGGCCCCCGGCGGACGCGGCGAGCTGCCCCGCCTCTTTTCATGATCGGCTGCTTACACCTCGATGTCTGTGGAGCCGGTCGTCCTCGAGGCCGCTGTGGCCCTGGAGCTGGAGCGCCCCGGGCGGTTCGATCGCGGACGCATGTGCCGAGCCTCCCACGGCACATGCTGCAATGGCACGCGGTTGCTTTGAGAGGGGTGGGGAAGCTCACGTCGACGCTTCCCGAGGGAGACCGGTGGGTTGGTCCCGGTCGCCCTGGTCATTCGCGTACTCGAGGCCTGGGGTTGGCGGCAGCGCGCTTGGCGGCTGTTGAGGTTCGAGCGGCTACAGCTGCCGTCGGATGTAGGACCTCAACTGCTGGCGCGCCTGGGCTCGTTGTGTTCGGGCGCCAGGCCGCCGCTCGTTGTCACCGGATGAGGTGACGTAGTGCGGGGATACTGGCTCCTGCGCTAAGGAGACCCGCCAGAATCGCCCCGGGCGCCGGTGTGCCGGTGAGGTGGGTCAGGCCGCCCACAGTCGATCCGATGAGGAAGGCCGCAACGAGTACGACGGCTGCGTGCAAGGTCAAAAACGGTTCGGAGTCCTGGGGCGGGGTGGGGGCGGAGGTCACTGGATTTCTCCTGCTGGTTGGAGCGTCAGACGACCGCTCCTACATCGCGCTCCTGCCGTCAGCCCACGGCGTCTTCTCCTCTCACGGTTCCCGCGAAAAATCTTCGGAAGAACCCGTGGGGTGCTGCCAGGTCTGCCACCTACAAGGGGGCAACGAAGGCGACCCCCTGCCGCGTGGGGGCGGGCCGCAGACAGCAAAGGGGACAGGGAATGCAGGGCGATGTCGCGGATGGGCAGTCCGCCGCCGCGTCCGCCCGGGACCTACAACCTCCAGAGCAGCGCGAGAAACGCGATTTCAGCGCGCCGGTGTCTCAGGGTGATCTGCTCCGCATGGATGCACGGTTTGGACGGGCGAGCCGGCGACTGCAGCGCAGCGTTGACCGGAGGCTGAGGGACCGGCAGCTGGTGCTGGTGCTGGCCCGTCAGGGCTTTCAGGGACGGCAGTACGAGCACTTCGTGGAGGAGCTGGTCCGCTATGGCGTTTCGGTGCTGCGTGGCTGGTTGCACTCCGGATACATCTTCCGGTTAGCGGCCGAGCGTGGCTACGGGCTCAGACCGCACGAACTCGATCTTGAAGCGCTGGCGTCGGACAGTGATCTCCGCGAGGAGCTGGCGACGATGACGGTGGCTCAGGCGCTGCCGTCCTTCCGGCAAAGGGCCTTGATCGATGGTGGCTGGAGTTATGAGGGCGGAGCCAGCATCACGACCTACTTCATGGGCGCCTGCCTGACCTACTTTCCCAACGAGTTCCGCCGGTACCGCAGCAGCCAGGAGCGTCAGCGCCTGGCCATGCAGCGGCAGAAGGCTGTGTATGAGAATCCGGTCCATCCGCTGAGTGCCGCCGATGAGGTGGGTGCCAAGCTGCAGGTCCTGGAGGAGCTGGAGTGCATCGGGGAGTCACGGACGCAGGCGGCGGTGGCTCTGTTACTGGACGGCTACACGCAGCAGGAGATCTGTCAGATTCTGGGTGAGCCGTCGGTCCGGGCCGTTGAAGGCCTGCTGTACCGGTGGAGACAGAAGGCGCAGTCGCGTCGAGGTGGTGATCGCTGTGGGTGAGCATGTCCACAACTTCGATGTTCTGCTGGAGAGTTCCTCACTGGGCGCTCCGGGCGCGCAGCAGCTGCGTGCCCGCACGTCCCGAAGCCAGGCCCGTGCGATCCGCAGGATCGGTGAGGCGCGGGACAGGGCGGGCGACTCGGGTGCAGGGCGCGCCAACCTGATGAATGCAGCGCGGCTGTCCGGGCTGGTATCCGCCGGTGGGCCTGGGGGTTCGGTTTCGGCCCGTGGTGGTGGGGAGGGTGACGGGGAACTCTCCGAGATGGTGGCTGCTGGGCCCAATCCGGTCGTGCGGCGCCTGCAGCTCGGCACGCAGCTACGGCAACTGCGGCTGGAGCGTGGATTGTTTGTCCAGGCGGCTGCTGCGGCTGTCGGCGTCTCGGAGACAAAGATCAGCCGGATGGAGCTGGGCCGGGTCGGCTTCAAGAGAGCGGACGTCGCCGCCCTGCTGACGCTGTACGGCGTGGAAGATGCTCAGGCGCGTGCCAGGTTCTTGTCGTTGGCCAGGGAAGCCAATGCGCCGGGCTGGTGGCAGCAGTACTACGACGTTCTGCCCAGTTGGTTCTCCACCTTTTTGGGGCTGGAGGCTTCCGCGTCGACGATCCGGTCCTACGACGTGCAGTGTGTGCCTGCCCTGCTGCAGACGGAGGACTACGCGCGTGTGGTGTGCGGCAGCGTGGGTGCGCCCCGGGTGAGCCAGATCGATGTTGAGCGGCGGGTGGCGCTGCGGATGAAGCGCCAGGAGTTGTTTCAGGCGCAGCATGGTCGCGTGCTGCATGCCGTGGTGGACGAGGGGGCGCTGCGGCGCCCCTTCGGCGACAGTGCCGTGATGCGGCGGCAGCTGGAGTATCTGATCGAGTCTTCCGAGCGGCCCGATGTGCGCCTGCAGGTGATGCCGTTCAGTTCGAGCGGCCACCCGGTCGCGGCGGGGCCTTTCACCCTGTTCAGTTTCTGCGACACCGATGTGCCCGATGTCGTCTTCATTGAACAGCTCGACGGTGCCGTCTACCTCGACAAGCCCGACCACACCGGCTCATACGCGGATGTCCTTGACGGCCTGCAGCGCGACAGCCCGTCGCCGCAGAACAGCCGGGAGCTGTTGCGCGGACTCCTGAGCGCGGCATGACGGTGGATTCCGGCGTACCGGCGTCCGGAAGCCGAGAAGGGTGGTGGTCGGCGGCCGCGGCAGTACGGGGGAAGCAGCCACGGCTGCGGCACCTGCCGGTACCTGCGACCGCGGCCAGCACCGGGCACCGGGCACCGGGCACCGGGCACCGGGCACCGGGCACCGGGCACCGGGCACCGGGCACCGGGGAGATGGTTGTGCTGAATCCTCTGTCGGCGTCGGCCGCGGCATTCCCGGCGGCCGATCGCATCGGCAACGTCATCGTTCTCTACCGACGTGGTCTGGTGCGAAATCCGTAAGAGCAAACCGTTGGTCTGCCGCACCGGCGTCGCCGGATGCGTGGATGTGCGGGCAGGCGGACCTACGGATCATCGTGAGACCAGCCACAGCAGCAGGATGGTCATGACGGTGCTGCCGGTCGCGTATGCGGCGCCACGGAGCATTGCGAAGCTGGCGGCGTGCACCAGGCGGCGTGGGGTGCGGCGGGTGGGTCGGGTCATGAATCCTCCTACTGGCCAGGGGTGAGCGCGGGCACCGATCAGGCGGCGGGTGCGTGCTCCAGTAGGCCATCGACGGATTCGTCGGCGGGGCGGCGAAATCGCGGGGTTGTAAATAGGCTGATGCAGTGGCGTGGAAGGAGCCGAGTGCGGCTGAACGTGAGCTGGCCGAGCTCCTTCGGACGCGGGGGCTGTGCGTGAGCTTCGCCAAAATCAGGCGCTGGCGGGAGTTCGGGGTTTTGCCGTGGGGCGCCCGGCGTGGTCTGGGCCGAGGGGCCGGGTCGGTGTCGGAGATCACTGCGGATACGGCGGTGGTCGCCGAGGCGCTGGCTGTGGCCACGGCCAGCAAGACACGTCTTGAGAAGGCCGTGCTCCGCGTTTTCACGGTGCATCCGCGGTCGGCTGAGGCGTTTGTGGCCACGTGGGTCCCGCTGCCGGAGCGCGGCGTCCGCAAGGCGTTGACGTGGTACATCGCTCAGGATCGCTCCAGTGCGCTGGCAGTCGTCGAACGAGCCGTCGAGGCGGCAGGTGACGATCCGGAGCAGCGTGCGGACGCCGCGCTTGCTGCCGCGCATGCGTATTACGCGCGGCGTTATCACCGGGTCCGCAGCGCACGCCGGGCAGGCGGCCGCGTCCACCCGGCCGATCCGCACAGCCGGGCCGACGCATACGGGCTGGCGACGTTCGCAGCCGCCGCGGTGCTGGGCGAGCACGAGTTCGGCGCGGACATGATGGTGGAGGCCCTGAGGGAGTCCTTCGGTTCCCAGGGTCATGAACTCCTGTCCGCGCAGGCGTTCGCCGAGATGCAGGCCATCGCCTCACAGGCCGAGTGTTCCGGTGAACGGACCGCCCTGCCGCATGGGGCACTCGCGGCCGACAAAGCGCGGCAGCTGGGTGAGACGGACTACGACACCTTGTGCACGGTGCGCCATGTGCTCGCCGTTCTGGTGGAGGCGGCGCCTGCGCTGCGTCTGGCGTGCCGGGCCGGCCTGCCAGATCCCGCTGTGCGGCACATCGAGCAGGTCCGTGCGAGCAACCCTCGGGTGCGCCACTACCTGGACTGCGCCGATTCCATCAGCCGTCGCTCTCCGGCTGACGCCTGGCAGGGGCTGATCCCCTTGCTGATCAGCATCTGCACCGCCTCCGAACAACTTGAGCTTTTCCAGCGGGATGTCACCTCCCTGGATCCGGCCCTCGACGACATCCATTCCGTCGGCAGGCGCGCCCTAGCCCGTCTTACACCGGATGTGCCGGCGTCGGGCCAAGGTCTTGGCTTCCCTGGAGGTATCAGGTGAGTCCTGGTCGCTGAGACGAGCAAGATCTGTGCTGCGGCGGCGTGGTTGTGGTGTCGGCCCGCGTGACGCGTGCCCAGTCACCTGGGACCTGCGAGTCCTCGAGTGCATCAGTCTGTTGGGTCGTCGGCGGTGCCGGCCCACATCACGATCTCGCCGGGGTTGTACTCCGCCGCAGCGTTCAGCGCCTGGAGCGGAACAGCGTGCAACGCCGCCAGGAATTCGGCCGGCAATGGGCGTCCTGCCGGGTTCGTGACCAGCGCGTGCGGGGGGAAGCTGCCGGGCTGGCCGTAGTCCAGGAGGTGGGCCCGCTCGTCGATAAGCGGCTGGCCCGCCAGACCCTCCACCACCTGGTGCTGGTGTCTGACCAGCAGGACCGCGTCCACGTTCGGATATTCGACGGCGCGGCCGTCAACGCGGTGGAAGGAGTTCGCCGTGAACAGTCCCGATGCGGGAGAGGTCAAAGCGGTCAGAGGCTCGTTGACGAAGTCGTCCCACACGATGACGAGCACCGACCGGAAGTCGGGGTCCAAGGCGCGGAAGGCCGCGAACTTGTTGTCTGCGCTGACCAGGAAGTCCTTCACCGGGTTGTCGCGAGGAAGCGTGACGGCTTTGCCGAGCGATTGCGGAGACACTGTGGTGCGTGCATTGAGCTGCCAGGGGTTCGATGCCCGGTGCTTCAGATGGGTGCTCAGGTCGGCGGCCTTGACCTCCACTCCCAGGGCTCCAACGCCATCAAGCTTGATGACGACCTCGGGGTTGGCCTTTGCGTCGCCGGCAGTCGGCTCCATCTCGAAGGCCACCGGAGCGGGCCAGGCGTAGGCAGCCAGATGCGCTACGACCAGGACTTCGCAGTACCAGGCCAGAATCTGCTGGTAGTGGCCTCGGCTTTTTTCGACCCCGCCGAACGACTCGAGCCGCTTGAGCTGCTCTGCAGCAAAGCCCGGCATCACTGCGTCACCAGCCGCCAGGGCCATGACCGTGGGCCCTGCCACCGTCACGAAGCCGCGCGTCCTCGGATTGAAGTTGTAGTCGAGCCAGTGCCATCGAGTGCGGATCGGACCGCTCTGCACGGCTTGCATGAGCTTGGCGGCACGGCTGGCAATCGAGGTCGGCATCCCGGGGCCCTCCACTTGGTGAACCAGGGGCGGTTCATCGTCGATGCCATACTGACAGCCAGCGCAGGCCAGCAGGCACGCGTGTCTCTGCTGGCACGTCTCGCCCGCGGTGGGGCCTGCGCACGGCTGCCTCGCCGGTCTCGTCTGTGCAGGCACGCGAGGCGGGGCAGGCGTCGGCCTGCGGCCGTGCACAGCCCGTGACCGGCGCGGCCCCTGTCATGCGGTGACCGGTTGCGGCCACTTGCCGATGTGTGGGGCGGTGGGCGGATGAAGCGCAACGCTTTGGAGGGCGGCCCTCACCAGGGCGCGCGGCGCAGGACCGCCCCCGGCCCTGCCGTCCTGTCGGAGCAGTGCACTATGACGTTAAGGTGCTGCGTCTTGTGGGCGTGGACGACGCGACGAGGTCGCCGTGAGCACTGCCGCCATGGCCTACGGTCCCGGCCCACCTCGATGCGCTGGGGCGCATCAAGCATCACCGGTATGGCTCGGCCCCTGCATTCGAGCAGGACGCAGTTCGGCCCGGCCTGCCGAGGGGGCCAGTCTCATCACATGAGTGGCTCGTCGAGGACGAGCACGGGGTGCGCATCAGCCTGCGGACCCTGCGCGATCGCGCTGCGCAGTCCGGCGCCCTGCGGCGTACGCTGCCGGCGGGAGCGCCCGGGGCAGACGAGTGGTTGACGGGATGGCGGCATGCAAGAGCCGTGGCCGCAGCTTGAGAACCTGCTGGGCCTGAAGCCGGTTCGCGCTGGCCTCTACTGCTCAGCCGGGTGCTCAACAGCGCTGGCACGCCAGCCAGAACCTGCTGGCCCTGGCCCACGGCTCCCACCGCACCGGCCCCTGCTCATCTGTACTGGTCATGATCGCTCGGTACCTTCGCCGCCCGACCCGGACCAGCTCTACGAACCGGGAGCTACAGCGCGGGGCATGTGTGGGTTCCGCGCTCAGCGGGGCGGGTCGCGATCTGATCGGTGCGCACGCGCAGCGCCTTGTCCGCGGGGTTGGCGGTGCCTTTGGCCCGTTGCGGATCCCACAGCCAGGTTTCGTCGCCGGTGCTATGGAAAGCGAGGACGGGATGGCCGGTGGGCAGCGGTCCCGGCTGGACGGCCGTCTTCGCCTCGTCGAGAGGGCTCACGCAGACCAGTCGGGCGTTGATGCCGAAGAAGGCAGAAGGATCATGCCCGGCCGCGGCCTGGGCGGCGGTGCGTTGTGCGGCGGTGGTGGCGGAAGACAGACCCAGGATCATGGCCGCCGTCATCATCATCACGGTGAGCGTGCCGACGGTGGCGATGCAGTAGGACTTCGAGCCGGTGACCCAGTAGAAGTGCCGGGCCCAGCCGAGCGCGGCCAGCCCGCACAATGCGGCGATGACGCACAGGCCGGCCGGTTTCATGCCGGCGAGATACATCCAGAGAGGATCGGCGTTGGCAGCCGAGAGAGGAATGCCGAGGCACACGGTCAGGTAGACGCCCTGGGCCAGCCGCCCCATCCAGGGCAGCACCCACGCCAGGGGGAGAACAGCGATCGGTACCAGGGCGGCGGCGTTGCGGGAGAACCAGCTCTGACGCACCGCATACACGCAACCCCGCAGTACTGGCAGGCCGCACAGCGCCAACCCCACCCGCCACAGCTCCGGCATGCCTCCGAGTGCTGTGAAGATCACCCGGGCCATGTAACCGCAGGCACCCATAATGCCGACAAGGGCAAGCCCGCACAGCCAGATGATCGCTCTGGAGTGCTGTTCCCGGTCAGCGACCCAAGTGCCCACCCGCCAAGCGGTTGCTGGCAGCAGTGGCGCGAGCGCGATCTGCCACCACAGACCAAGGCCGGCCAGCGTCCAGCCGAAGAGCATCGTGGCAGCCGCCACCGTCATGGCGGGAAGCCCGAAGGCCCGGGTATGCCAGGGGGCAGGGTCCTGTGGGCGCAGAGCTTGGGCGGGCGCGATTCCCGGCCGCACGTCGTGGCGGGTGTCGTTGAAGGCCACGCCTCCCAGGCTCGGTGTCCGGCGAAGAGCCGCCAAAGCCTCCTCCCGTGTGCCCGGACCGTCCAGTCGCACCCGGCGATGCACATCCGCTGCCCCCACCCGGACCCACAGCCGTGCGGCAGGGGTCCGCAGCCATCCGGATCCCCAGTCGGTCTTGCGGTACACGTGCCAGGTACTCACAGCCGTTTGGGTGTCCTCGGGTTCCAGCAGCGTGGCGTCGCCGATGTGCGCGGTCACTCGGCCCGCCAACGCGGTCATGACGCGGCGCTCAGCTTCACTCAACGCACCCCAGCGGCTTCCCTGCAGGCGCACCTCCACGCGGTAGAGCATCCCCTCAGCCTCATCCTGCCCGGCGTCCTCCACCTGGGAGAACTGCAGGCCGTGCCGCTCCCACAGCTCACCGGCAATGTTCTCCTCGCCCCGAGGGACACGGACCAGCACTGCCGCGCGACAAGTGAACTCTGCGGCCTGCGGGGGTGTTTCGCCGGAGATGCCGTCGTTGTCCTCTGGGTCGGACGCACGACGGGAACGGAAGGGGGCGACAAGCGCGCTTGCCACGACGGTGAACCTCCACTACTGGGCAGGGGCAACGGTGCACACCAGCGCGGCTGGTGAGGACCCTCAACACTGGCAGGTCGCTGGACACGACTGCGGCAACCTCGGTCCAGATACGGCGCCCTGCCAGGACTGCTGCGTCACCCTCATTCTTTCGCCAGCCACTGACATCGGACTGTGCCACGGGCGCCAGGTGCCGATGGAGGCGGCTCCCGAGCCGCCTCGCGAGTTCGGCTGTTCACTCGCCTTGAGGTGCAAAAGGCACGAGCAAGCGGATGCCCCTTTTGCGGAGCCATCTGTACAGGTGGTGTAGGCAGTGAGCTGCGTCGGGGTGAGCTCGCCGTTTCGGTGCGGATGCCACTGCTGGGCGATGAGGGGAAACTGCGCAGCGAGGGATCCCGTCCCGTGGTCGCGAGCACGTAGGGCGTTGACGGCCCGGTTTGCTTCTTCCTGGGCGACGAGTCGGCCGTCGGCGACGAACGTCGCCGACGGCCTCTCGTGCTGCGGCCTCGGGAAGAGGGTCATCGGCGATCATCTTCTGTAGCACCGCCGCCGCTACCTGAAGGGGCTTGCCGGCTCTCGGGGCCGTGGTGTCGCTGACTGGTGACACTCTACCCCTATTGTCGTCATTGTGACGACAATAGGGGTAGAGTGTCACACGTGAGCCGCGCCGGCCCGCGCCGGGCAGGACAGCAAAAGGGGGCATTGGGATGACCACTGAAAATGAGTTCTCAGGCGGTTGGGGAGCACCCGCGCATCCGGCCTCTGCGTTCGAGACCTACAGCGAATATGAAGTGGCCACGGCCCCGCGCACCACAACCGGCCACCTCTTCCACTACACCAACACCACAGCGGCAGTCGGCCACATCCTCCCCACGGGAAATCTGCGCCTGTCGCCCTACAAGTCGACCAACGATCTGTGGGAATCACAGCCGCATTACCCGACGCTCAGCGCGCATCACGATCAGAGGGATCTCGACGCCGGCTTCCCTCTCTGGGACGAGATCGACCGGCAGCTGCGCCTGCACACCAAGGTCGGATGCCTGACCCAGGATGTGGCTCTGCCGTCCAGCGTGTTCAACCCCGACGCGCTGCGGGGGTGGGCCCACCTTTCGCTGTGGGCACACTACGGAGCCGGGCACACCGGCGTGTGCCTCAGGTTCGACCGGGACAAGCTCGTCAAGTCCCTCCTCAAACACAGCGGTCCGGCATCCTTCGCCTTCCACGGCCCGGTCCGCTACCTCCGCAGCCAGGACGGTCCTCCCACCCGGGGAATCGATGTCGGGCAGGTCGCCGAGTTCGGGGCGGATGCCGTGGCACTGGCCTACGCAGAGGCCAATAGGGATTCGTTGTTCTTCCGCAAGCACATCGACTGGGACAGCGAGGCCGAGTACCGGCTCATCCTGTTGAATCAGTCCACCGATTTCGACTACGTCGACATCAGATCCGCGCTCACCGGCGTCGTCTTGGGCAGCGCCTTCGCCCAGGAGAAGGTGCACGACCTGCTGGAGGCTCTCGAGCCCTACCCGGGCGTCACCGTGGAGTATCTGCAGTTCCTCAACCGCAGGCTCCACTGTTTCCCCTTCCAAGGATCCGTCCCACGATCTCGTTCGCTCTCCACCCAGTCCTGGCCCGCTGCGCGGCGGGAAGGCTCCCTGGCCGAGCGACTGCTGGCGCTGCGCGATGCCGAGACCGCAGCCGCCGCTCGCCGCCAGGCCGCCGAGACCCTCATCCAAGAGAGAGTTGAGCAACTCGAGGAAGGTGCCGCGAGGCTCGTTTCGCAGCTGGGCTTGTGGCCCGGGACCGAGGTGGACAGCCACTCCCAGAGCACGGCCGTCCCCGAGCGCCTGCGCGCCCGAAGTCCTGGAGTCCCCGGAGAGGTCATCCACTACGAACGCGGCATCCTTTGCGTGGTGGAAAGCCTTCCTCGCCAGTCACATACCTTGACCGCGGCGGCAGCCATCCAGGTTCTGGACGACGAGCGGCTGCGTCTTCACGCCGTGGTGGAAACCGAACAGCGGCTGCCTGACGGAAACAGGCGCCAGGAACATTGGCGCGTCGAGCGGGAGATCGACGCAGTCGATGCCCAGGCCGCGGTGGCCGCACTCCTCGATGAGCTGACCGCCGTGGTGCAGCGCACCCGTATGGCATTCGATGACGCTTGAGGTGTCAGCCCCCTTCAGCCGCAAGAAGCACCTTCTCGACCAGATCAGGACGAGCACTGATGCAGGGAGAGCGACACCCGACGTGGGGCCGGTGCCCCCAGTGCTCATGTGCGAGCGTCAGCATGCCCTGCGGCCGGCCGTCGCCGGCACGCCCTCCCGCGTCGTCGTGACGGGACGTCTGGCCTGCGTCGATCAGTTACCCGTCGGGCTGCTGCTCCGGCTCATCCATCCATCTTGAGCTCATCAACTCAGTCGCCTCGAAACCGCCGTTCTAGGTGCGGTGGCCGACGGTGATGCGCACGTCGTCGGTGTTCTCGCCCCGGGCACGCACGTCGTCGAAGATGAGCTGTTTGCAGCCGTCGAGTTTCTGGGCTTGGTGGACGATGTGGTCGACGTGAGCGGCGTACTCGTCGTCGGTGGGTTCGCTCATGGCCAGTCCTCCGGTACCTCGGCGGCGCGCGGCATCACAGCTTCGTCCAGATCGGCGGACATGTGGACGGTGCCGTGCCGGGCGGCCGCCGCGTGCGCACGCGCGGGCCCCCGCACGCGATCCGTGCGGGGCCCCGGCGATCAGCGGTGCGATGTGCTGCGGATGAATGTCACGACGCGCATCCCAATTCCGAATGCTCCAGCGGCGGCGCCAGCTCCGACGCCTGTTGCGGCGTCCAAGGCGAGGTCGCCCATGGTCCCCGCGAAGATGCCCACGAGGAAGCCCACATCAGAAGCAATGAGGGCATTCAACGTGACGAGGATCGCTTTCGAAACGGGCGGCTTGCCGCCGACGAGCTGTGTACGGTCCACCTGAGGGTCCTGTCCTTCCAAGGGAACATGCGCCCGAATGAGGGTCCGCTGGAGGCTGTAGGAGGTTGCCGGCGGGCCCTCTGCGCTTGGTGGAATCTTCCAGCTTGGAATTCTCAAAAAGCCAATAAAACCGCGGCTTTGTGTGCTTGCTCACCACTCGCCCGTTCGGGTGGTCACGTGGCTGGACGACCCCCCGTCCAGTACCTCGATGACCGTCCAACCTGCAGCGGGATGCGCAATTACGGCCGAGGAGTGGACACTTTACGCAACCGGCCCATGCACGAAGCAGGAGCGGCGGCTCGGCCGTCAAGGGGTACCCATCTCCATCTCCCCAGGTCCGCCCGCATCCAGTGCAGTGGACGAGGGGTGTGGCGCCGGATCCTCCGTGCATTCGAGCAGGCCGCCGCAGGCCTGGCACGGCTGGGCGACCACCGCCTTTCGTCCGGCGATGTCGAGGTCGTTCTCAGCGCGGGTACACGTCTGCTGCACGGCGCTGGCGATCAGCTGCTCTTCGCGATCAGGAAGGGCCGGAGCAGGCCAGTCCTTCACGCGGACTTGGTGTGCGGCAGGGCCGCCTGCTGGGTGGTCGGCCCGCTCAATAGTGGAACTCTAGGTAGTCGATGCGTTCCAGGCTGACGGTTTCGCCTGTGGGCGTTGGCCGGTTTCGGTGGAAGTAGCAGGCGCTGAGGGCGTTATTGAGGATGGCGCGCAGTTCCGGCTCTGGGGCATTACGGTGCTGGGCGGTGAACAGATGGTGCGGGTAGGGGCTTTGAAGGCTCAACGTGAGAAAGCGCAGGCGGGGGTCGTCGCTTGAACCTGCGGCCGCGGTGAATCCCAGCCAGGCGCGGAAGCTCAGCATCATCTGGCCGTTGTTGGCGATGATGGCGGCGTGTGCGCGGCGGCGGACGCGGGGTTGCCAGCGACGGAGGACTTCGCGTTCCACGGCCTGGTGCAGCGGATCGCCGGCGGGTGTCTGTGGAGATGCGCGGAGCGCGTCGAGCTCTGCGGAGGTCACCTGGAGCAGGTTGGCGAGGGTAGTTGCATCCTGGCGGGTCTGGCTGAGGAGGTAGGCCAGTCGCGCATGTATGGAGCGGGGTGGTTTGCGGGTCCAGTGGCGGGAGTCGGCCCGGTCGAGGGCTTCTTGTACGGTGTCGGCGCTCAGACGGAGGGTCAACTCGAGAGGGCTTTCGTCGCGGGGGTGGCCTGTTTCTGCGGTGCTGTTGGTCAGCGCTGACACGATCGCCCGATGGGGATCGAAGAGCCGGTCGCGCCGCTGCCGCGGCGTGTGGTGATGGTACGGGGCGAGACAGTGGCGTCGTATCTGTGGCGGCTGGCGGAATGCAACGGGATGCGTTTCGAGGAGCTGGCGCGGCATATCGGAGCGCCCCGGACGGTCAAACGGGCGGATCCGAGGTTTGAGGAGGTGCGTCTGGGGCCGGTAGCGCGCCAGCGGCTGGCGCTGGTCAGCGGGCGGTCGGTGGAACAAGTGGTCCAGGCGCTGGTGTCGTTGGTGGATTGCAGGATTGGCGCGCGGGCGCGTCGTCAGGTGGAGATCGAGTCGTGGCCGGAGGGGCGGCTGCCGGTGCGGGCCTGTGCTCTGTGCGCAGTGGGGCTCGGCGAGCGGCCGGTGTGGCGGGTTTCCGGGGAGCAGTGGGCGGTGTGTGTTCGTCACGGGCGGTGGACGGCGACTGCGCAGGGAGAGGTCCAGGTCGGGCTGGAGCGGCTGCCTGAGGCTGTGGATGCGCATGTGCGGCGAGTCAGACTGGAGCGGCGCATGGGCCCTTATGCGCGGGCGTTGATGGCGGATGCGCAGCAGGTGGCCGTGTATTGGTGGCAGTGCCGTCAGATGGCTTGGCGGGGAGTCTGGCGGCGCCGGCAGGAGATCTTGGGGGTGGATCGTTCGGCGCTGTGGGCGGTGCCGTTGGTGGTGTATCCGGAGGCCGTCGTCGTGGCGGAGGCAATGGCGGTGCGTGAGCGGCAGCGGGCGGTGGGGCGCAGTTTTGCGGGAGGTCCGGCGGGCTGGTCGACGGGCCGGTGGACGGCATGGGTGGGGGAACGGCTCGGCATGGGGCGGGAGATGGCTGACGGGGGGCATCGTGCTCTGGAAGCGTGGCTGATGGCGCATCGCAACACGGTGCCTGTGGTGACGCGTTTGGCACGGCAGGAGGAGCGGGCGGTGCCGCGCAGTGTGCCGTTGCCGCTGTTGGAGCCGCATCGTGTCGTTCCTGATTACGGGGGGTGGGAAGAGGTTTCGTGTCTTCCGTGGCGGCTGGGTGCGCCGATGACGAGCACGCTGTGGCAGCACGGCGGTTGAGCGATGGTCGGTGGTGATGCCGCTGGCTACGGCAGGCGAGTGTTCACTCACGTGCCGGCGGGCTCGTTCTTGATGTAGCGGGCCGGATTGAGTCCCTGGGCCAGTTGGTGCTGGTACCAGGGCATGCTCTGGACGCCCTCTTCCTTGGAGAAGCCCGGGTTGACCCCGAGGCGGATGAAGCCCTTCATGCCCTGCTGGTCGGGTCCGCTGGGGACGATGTCGAGGGCGGTGGGAGTGCGGGCGGGGTACAGGACGCAGTCGGACAGGACGGCGAGGGGGTAGCGGCCGGTCTGTTCAGCCAGGTTGCGCATTTTGCTGTGCAGGGTGACGCGGGCCTTGGCGACGACGGCGGCGCGGATGTCCGGGCGCCAGGTCAGTTTGTCCAGGGCGGGCCAGCGCGTGTAGGGGCCGGTGAGTTCGCGGGGGCCTTCGCGGAGTTTTCCGAGGCCTCCCTTGGCGGTGGCTTTGATGGCGGCGAGCAGGGCGAGCTGGGCGGGGTCGGCCGTGGAGAGCTTGCGCATGGCGGTCAGGTAGTCGGCCTGGGGGATTTTTTCGTGCACGCCCAGGTCAGCCATGGTGTCGATGTAGGCGTTCCTCAGCCGCTTGTACCACGGGTCGAGGTAGCGGCCTGGTTCGTCGCGCAGGTAGGCCTCGATCGGGCGGACGTCCATTCCGAGGGTCTGGGCGTATTCGAGGGTGGGGGTGGTGTACCAGGCGGGTCCGGTCGGGGCCTGGCCGGTGGCGGTGAAGGGTGAGGGCAGGCGGGGGTCCAGGTCGGCTTGTGACAGGTCGCAGTACCAGCAGCCCGGGATCTTCTTGTCGAAGGTGGGGGCGAGGGCATGGCGGGGCGGGGCGTTGAGACCGACGATGAGGCTGGATGCTGCGCTGAGGAAGGCGAGGTTGGTGTCGAGCCCGACGACATGCAGGTATTGGGATGTTTCCTGCTGGTCGGGCTGGCGGCTCCAGTCCCAGGCTTCTTCCTGCATGGCTTGCTCGGGCGGGCGGCCTTCGGCAAGAGGGTGAGCATCGGGGGCTTCCGGGGGCGCGGGGTCCAGCGCCTGGCGTAGTGCGCCGGGATTGGGGCCGGAAACCCATGTGCCGCTGGAAGGGTCACGGACGGGTTTGGTCGGCGGCCTCAGGGCGGTCATCAGTTCCTGGCCGCATACGGCTGTGGAGCCGCGGGGGGTCAGCAGGCGTTCGGTGTAGAGGCCCAGCAGGTGCGCGAGGTCGGCTGGCGAGAGTGTGGGAAGGTGCCAGCCGTCCTGGGACAGGGCTCCCCAGGCCATCACGGCCAGCTGTACGGAGGCTCGCTTCTTGTTGGCGACGGGCTGGTAGATACGGGGCCAGGGGCCGAAGCCTCGGCGGGTGAGCTGGAAGCCTGCCGGGCGTAGCCGGTCTAGGGCCGGGTGGGTTTCGGGTAGGCGCAGCGTGACGCGGTCGTCGAGTTCGGCAGGCAGGTGTAGTGCAGTGCTGGCTGCGGGGGTCAGGACAAGGAGCGGGTCTCCGGCCTGGTCGAACGGGGAGAGCGCTTCCCGGCTCAGGCCGCTGTCCAGGGTCCACTGCAGAAGGCCGGTAAGGTCACTGGCGTCCAGCGGGAGCTGGGTTTTGTTGGTGAAGTGTGCGACGAAGGTGTCCGTGTAGGCGATGACGGCCAGTGGCCCGGTGGGGGTGACGAGCCGCTGGCTGGGAACAGGCCTGCGCGGTGGCGGTGGCACCTGGTCGGCGGTGGGAAAGAGCGTGGGCTGCTCGGTCCGGGCGGCGGGCGCCGTGGGCTCCTGACGGGCGGGGATCTTGGTCTGCGGTGGCTGCTCCAGGGTCTTGAGACCGTCCAGCAGGCGGGCGTAGGCGGCGCGGCGCGGCATGCACGGCTCACGGGTTCCGGCTTCCCATGCTGCGATGTCCCCGGCCCGGCAGGAAAGGGCGTCTGCCACTTGTTCGGCGGACAGGCCTGCGGCGGTGCGCAGGCGCGTCCGTTCGCGGGGCGGGGGCAGGGGGATCCGCTGCGCGGAGAGGTCGGCGAGGAGCCCGTCCACCCGTGCGCACAGTTCGCTCTCGTCGGGATGTTCTTCTCGCACGCACCGAATGTGACAGGAGTGCGGGGGCCGCCGTCGTAATCCGGTCACGGTGGATCATGCTGGACAGGAGCAGTGTGGGGGGCTGCGGCGTGCCAGAGGCTCTGTGTGATCGTGCAGGGCAGCGGCCCGGGCAGGGGGGCTGGCAGCCCGTCATGGGCCTCGGGGCGCACCGCTGAGGCGTTCTGCGGCCGGTGAGGATGACGGGTTTTTGATCCTGCGGCGTTCACCCGGCCCTAGAGTCAACTCGATCCATGGGGTGGGCAGTTGACCAGCACTGGGGTGCACGGAAAGGGGCCAGGGCCACGGTGACTGCAGCGTTGGAGGTCGTCCACCGCGTTGAGGACGGCAGCAGGAGCATTACGGTCCCCGTCGCCTGTGCGGGCTCTGTTCCGCTCACCCGCCGGGGCGAGGTGTGGCGTCCTGCCCGGCATCCTTCTCAGCGCAGCATTGCTACCTGGTGGTGGGCCGCCACGACCGGCAAGCATGTGGGCTGCCGGTCCATGAACGTGCTGGCGGTGGCCATGCTGCTGGATTTCAACCCGTCGGTGACGGAGTTCACCGCATGGTCCGCGAAGATCAAGTGGCGTGCGCGGGGCCGGGAGCGCAGCGTCGTGCCGGACTTCTTCGTGCGCACGGACCAGGGGGCGACGCTGGTCGTTGCCTGCCCTCCGGCGAGCGGGCCGAGTCCGCGGTGGCAGCGTCAGCAGCAGGTACTGCGCCAGGCTTGTCAGGAGGCGGGCTGGGAGCTGGGGATGCCGCGGATTCCGGGACCTATGGCGCTGGCGAATCTGCGGTGGGTGTCGCGTTACCGGCACCCGCGGTGCGGCGACCGGGAGGTCGAGCAGGCTCTGAAGGCCGCGTTCCGGACTCCCTGCGGGCTGGAGGAGGGGGTACGGGCGACGGGGCTGCCGCGGCTGTCGACGCTGCCGCGCCTGTATCACCTGCTGTGGCGGCAGGAGCTGGGCATGGAGTGGAACAAGGCCATGGGCCCGAGCAGTGTGATCAGATTGTCGGGCCGGATGCCGTCGGCGATGGGGCAGCCCCTTGAGGGGGAGACAGCGTGAGCGTGGTGCCGGAGAGCCGGCCCCCGGCCGCCGGCCTGGCGCCGCGCGGCATTCTGGCGTCCGGCGACCAGGTGCGCTGGCTGGGCAGCCACTATGGCGTCTCGGCCCTGTCGGGTACGACGGTGCATCTGGAGCCTGCCCCGGGTGGGACGGCGCCTGCGGTGTCGGTGCCGATTCAGTTCCTGGCCGCGGCCGAGGACTTCGCCGTGCTCGACCGGTCGGGCCGGCCGGTGTCGGCGGAGCCGCTGCCGAACTGGTCCATGCTGGAGGGGGTCAGCGCCGAGTGCGCCCATGAAGCACGGATGTGGCGGCGGCACGTCATCGAGGTCGACACCGGTCTGCTGCCGGAGGTCCCCGAGGGCAGCAGACCGCGGGAAGGTTATGACCCGGAGCTGTTCACTCTGGTCGAGCGCTATGAACGCAAGGCCGCCGAGCTGCGTGCCGTGCTGGGGTGGAACGTG
Source organism: Streptomyces collinus (assembly GCF_031348265.1). Classification (NCBI taxonomy): domain Bacteria; kingdom Bacillati; phylum Actinomycetota; class Actinomycetes; order Kitasatosporales; family Streptomycetaceae; genus Streptomyces; species Streptomyces collinus. The sequence goes on from NZ_CP133771.1 coordinate 91,894, forward strand.
TCGTGGAAGACGGTCCAGCGCAAGCGGCTGGCCTTTCTTCGCGAGGACATCTGGGGGCTCATCGATAAGCGGCGTACCCGCCAGACAACGGTGAACGGGCGCACCGATGCTCGGGTGGTGGACCTGCTGCTGGCGCTGCAGGAACGTCAGGCGAAAGAAGAAGCCGCCACCGACGCCCGCACGCTGTTCAAGAACCTGCGGCGCGCGGCACGGGCCAGGCTGGGCCCCGGCGTGAAGGTGCCGGCCGAGCCCACGCTGTACGCGCTGTTGAAGCGGCTGGGGATCGACGCGCTGCAGCTGCGGGATCCCACCCGGCGCCGCAAGGACCGTCTCAACCGCCCGGCCCCGCCGTTTGCTGTGACCACCGCCACCGCGCCGGGCGAGCTCGTGCAGATCGACTCCACCGCGCTGGATGTCAAAGTGCTGGGCGATGACGGACAGCCCACCCAGGTGGAACTCACGGCGGCCATCGACGTTTTCACGCGCAGCATCATCGCCGTCGTGCTGCGGCCCAAGACTGCTGGCCGGCGCAAGACCCGGCAGCAGACGAGGGCGCTGCTGAGCACCGGCACCAGCAAGGGGCGGGCCACCAAGGCAGTGGACGCCTCGCTGCTGCTGGCGCTGTGCATGGTGCCGGCCCCGATGCGGCCCGGCTTCGACGCGGCCGCGTCCGCGGCCCGTTCGGATCTGCCGTACGAGGAACTGCTGGAAGTCGACGCGCGGATGGAGCACGCCGCGGCCCGGCCGGTCGTCATTCCGGAGACGATCGTGATCGACCACGGCACGGTCTTCACCGGGCAGACCTTCTTCGACGCCTGCTCCTACCTCGGGATCTCTGTGCGTCCGGCGCGCAAGCGCACCCCGACCGACAAGGCGATCGTCGAGCGGACCTTCGAGTCGATCAAGTCGCTGTTCAGCCAGCACGTCAACTCCTACACCGGGCGGGACTTCAGCCGCCGCGGGAAAGAGATCGATCCGGACCGGCTGTGGACGCTGCAGGAGCTGGACGATCTGCTGCAGGAGTGGATCGCGGTCGGCTGGCAGGCACGGCCGCATGAGGAGCTGCGCAGCCCCTACGAGCCGAACCTGCCGCCGCTGACTCCGAACCAGATGTACGCCGCGGGCGTGCAGGCGGCTGGCTACCTGCCGATCCCGCTGGGCTTTGCGGACTACCTCCAGCTGCTGCCCACCGCCTGGGTCGGGGTGCGCGATGACGGCATCCGGTTCAAGAACCGCACCTACGACAACTTCAAAGGGGAACTCGAGGAGGTCCGCAACACGCCGTCGGGGCTCAAGGGCAAGAAGCGTGACGGGTGGGAGCTGCGCTACAACCCCTATACGCCCGAGCAGGTGTGGCTGCGCGACCACCGCTCCGGCGAGTGGATCACTGCCGTCTTCAAGCACCAGCACCTGATCGGCGCCCCGTGGACACAGCACCTGTGGGACTCGGCCACCGCGGAGTTTGTGGCGCGCGGCGGCCGCCACACGCAGGACGAAGCCATCGCGCAGGTCCTGGCCGACCTGCTGGAGCGGGCGGGACAGGGTCCGGACGACCCGGGTGTGGTGAGCGTGCCCGACGGCTACGCGCCCGTGCCGGGGCTGGATGGCGGATGGGCGCCGTCCGGTGACGGCGTCTTCGACCCGTTCGCCGACGCGGAGGCGCTGGACCTGGACGCGCTGGGACCCTTGACGGTGCTGGAGCTGGACGAGCCGAGCCTGTACTCCCCCGCGGAAGAAGAGATCGCGCCCGGGCCCGCCCACGGACCGGACGCTCCGGGCGGCGCGGACACCGAAGTGTCCTCGCTCCTGGCGGATCTGGGTGACCTGGACGACAGCCTCGACAGCGCCGCGCGTCACCTGCTGGACCTGCCCGCCGAAACCAACCCCCCGCAGGAGGACAGGCCATGACGCAGCCACCGGTCATCGAGGAGATCGAAGACGACGACATCCGTCTGCTCATCGACTCGCCCGCCCCCACGCCGGTGTTCACCGCGCCCCGGCCGGTATGGCTGAACACCCTGAGCAACTGGCGCACCTTCGCCACCCTGGACCGCACCCGGCCCGACCTGGCCGACAGCCCGCCGCCCGGCACGGAAGTCGCCGACAACGACCTGCGGCTGCGCTATCACGCCCTGATGCCGACCGTGGTCACCCCCGCCATCGGCCGGGCCCTGGTCGTCGTCCACGAGCATCTGCTGGCCAACCGGGAACGCATCCACGGCAAGACCGGCGTCATCATCGAAGGCCCCCGCGGCACCGGCAAGACCGAGATCCTGCAGTACATCGGCCGCCACTACGAGAACAAGATCGCCCGCCTGTATGAGCCGGACGAGAGCCGCATCCCGGTGATCGCGCTGCGGGTGCCTCCCCTGGCCCGCGGCGGACGGCGGAACTGGCCGGCCGCCTTCGCCTCCTTCCTCGGCCTCAAGCACGACGGCGGCAGCGACCCCACCCGCTCCATCTGCCATGTGATGCGCAACAGCTCCACCTTGCTGGTCCTCATCGACGGCATCGAGCAGCTGCGGGCCGGCGCGGACGCCGAGGAGTCGTTCGCCTACCTGGAAGAGATCAGTGAAAGCACCGGCGCCACCTTCCTCTTCGCCGGACGGGCCGCCCGTTCCATCGTCGACCCCCTGACCCGGGACCGGGAAACCGCCCTGGCCGACAACGAGGAGATCTGGGGCGACTACGCCACCCTGCGCACCAGCCGGATCGGCTACGACACGGACGGCCACAAACTGTTCACGAAGATCGTCCGCAAGTTCGACAAGAACCTGTGCCTGCACCACCACCAGCCGGACGACCTGACCAACCTGCACGAATACCTGCACCGCCGCACCAAGGGCTACCTGCGGGCCCTGTCCCAGCTCGTCAGCCAGGGCGCCCAGAAAGCGATCTGGAACAAGCAGGAGCGCATCACCGAGGAGCTGCTGGAATCCCTGGCCATCGGCCGCAGCCGCACCATCTGACACCGCCCACCCTCCCTCGGACAGACAAGCGGCCCAGGGCATGGACCTAAGGCACCGTTCACCTAGCAGGGGAAGAACCGCCGTGGAGTACGAGTCTTCGGGGGTGAGGTTCCGGCGACCTGCTGATGGGCCGGGTGACCGCACAGGACGCAGGGTTGCGTGATGCGGAGGACTCCGTCGGCTGCTGCCGGTGGGCTGGTGTCCATGGGCAACTCGGCCTGCGTGAGTCCGTTCAGGCCCGTCATCCAGGAGGCTGAGGCGCCCCGCGCCGCAGGCCTGCGCGACCTGGTCGGCGGCGAGGTGGAGCTGCTGGCGTATACGGCGCCGCAGGCCGGGGGGCGGGGAGCGGGATGCGAGCAGTGGCGATGAGTTCGTCGATGGCCTCGAATGCACCCATGGCTGTCCTGTTCAGGGAGTTCGTCACAGCGGACGCCAGCCGGACTGAGCGGCCCTGGCGCCGGTCGTGATCACTTTAAGGGCACAAGCGCCATGCGGGGGAAAGTGAAGTTGAGTGAACTCACCCTGTCTGGCGATCAGTTGGCGGACCAATGCCTGCAAGCGGGCCTAGGAATCCCCGCAGGCATGGGTGGAGCGCCAGTGCCGAGCCGGGACGTCGTCCATTGCGGGGGTGTGCGGCACGGTCGCGGCACGGGTCGTTTTCGGCCGGGTGGTGGTTGCGGGTCTCAGTCGCGGCCTTGCTGCTACTGGGTGTGTGCGGGGGCGAGGAGTGCTGCCAGAGCGGCCAGCTGGTCAGGGGCGAGGTGCCGTCTCTGGACGTCTGCGGTCTTTTCCGGGCGGGAGACCGGGACGGAGATGGTGCGCTCCCCTCAGCCCGGCCTCGATGAGGGCCTTGTTGACACTGAGGTCGCCGGAGGTGACTTGAGGCAGCAGGTGAGGAGCGTGCTTGCGCAGTTTGCGCAGGCCGGCAGGCGGGTGGTGGCGGCCGGCCGGGAATCGTGTCTGTTAGACACAGTTGTTGCCGCTGCGTCCCCGGCCGGGAGGGCGGCCCAAGCGCTGGGCCAGGTGCTGGTCGATCAGGTTGAGCAGGCCGGTGTCGTGGCTGACCAAACGGCGGATGAGGTCTTCGCTGGCGCCGAGTCCTTTGAGAGGCGGGGTGGGGTGAAGGCTCGCACTCCGGAGAACTTCTGGACGAAAGTCCCGTGCCCGGCCGGGGCGCGGCCCGCATCATGGACACTCCCCCGCACGTCTCACGGGCCGATGCTGGCCGTGGCCGGCGGACACCAGATCAGCCTGTGGAACGGCACATCTGCGTGGGCCACCCTTGAGGCTTCCGCGCGGTCAACACGCTTGCAGCCGTCGCCTCACCAGGCCGACGCTCCCTCTCGCCACAGGCGGCGGCACCGGCGTACTGCTCTAGGGTGTGGCCGTCAGGTGCCGTAAGCCGGAAGGGCCTGCAGGAGACCGGCTGCGATGCCTTCAGCGCCTCACGCGCCGAGACGGAGAACTCCGTGGCAGGATCGGCTTATCCTAGACGTAGCTGGGGACATGCTCGTAGTACCCGTAGTGGTCGGCATCGTAGGTGTCGCTTCCGCGGTAGACCCGCCTGAAGACGATTTCGAAGTGGTCGAATTGCCCGTCTTCAAAGGTCACCCCGCCGTCGCCGAGCCGTTGAAGCAGCGTGCTCTCTTCCATCGGCGGTTCGATCTCCTCATGCCGCCAGCCGCGAGGGCCGTACAGGTAGTCGAAGTACCAGCTGAATCCGCCGTTCTTGTCGTCGTAGAAGACGCCTCGGGGACGGATCTCGTGCCCGACGGGCAGTTCGATCGAGGCGGCTCGGTCCAGACGTTCGGTGACACTGCCGAGCTGGAACCCGAGGGCGCTCCCGTGCCGGTTAGCGATGCGGAGGTAGAAGCCCTGCGTGATGCCGATGAAACGGTTCGGCTCACTCGTGGCAAAGATTTTCCACCCGCTGGCCTCGGCGCTCACGGGGAGGAACCGTTGGGCCACCGCCCAGCCCCGGGGGGTGGTGAGCATGCGCTCGAGCTCCACCCCGTCCCAGACATGGGTGTGCACGCCCTTGCCCCGCTCGATCGCCTCCAGCCGAGAGACCAGAGCGCTCGAGGGCTGGGTGGAGCAGACCAGAAGGAAGCCGTCAGCGTCATGCTGGGCGACGGCGTCCACGATGCCGCCAGCACTCCCGAGGTCCTCACCGTTGACCGAGCGTCCGGCACCGCCCTTGGCGTGAGCCATGTGCTTGCACGAGACAACCCAATTGCGCGTTTTCGCCCCCAGTAGGGCGTCCCCCGGCTCCTCCAGCAAGAGGTCGCGCCCGCCGTCCGCACCCCGGCCGGACCACCTGGCCCGGTAACCGAGAGCCAGGGCCAGTTCCCGGACCATCTGCTCCAGGTCCTCGCCATCCGACGCCAACTCGTGAAAATCGAGCATGCTACTTCCTGTCACTGGGGTGAAGCGTTCGTTCGTATGATGCAGGGCCCCTGGGACCTGCAGGCGAGTGCCCCAAAGCGCGTCTCCGCTTTCAGGCCCCGGACCAGGACCCTGACGCTGTCGCCGCACGCCACGTGCAGCAGCGCCGGGACCGGGACTCTGGACTCCTCGCCGACCGTGGTCGGCTCAAGGGCCGAACTGCAGCCGCAGGCCCGCAGTGTTGGCCGCCACGCCGGGCACGGGGTACTGGGCCCACGTGGCGGCCGAGGTCCACTGGGGTGACTGGGACTGGGCAATCGGACCGTGAGTCAGGGGTTGTCACGACTCGGTGAGCCAGTACGGGTCCCAACTGTGCCGGTTAGGTCGGGTGACGTGGTGCATGCGCAGCCCGCGAGGCCCATGGACGCCGGCATCCGGCAAGTCGATGAGCCAGCCGAGAACCGGGGCGGGGACCTCGTCGGGGGCATCGAGGTCGGCCAGCAGGGCATCGGGGCCGCGCTGGTCGTAGGGCGGAGGCAGAGACAGGCCGGCAGTCGTGGCGTCGTCGATGACGCGGCGGCACATACTGAGCCAGCGTCCTTGTCCCCACCAGGAGTCGGTGTAGCTGGTGGAGCCGCCGATACTCATAAGGATCATCGTCGTCTGAGGGCCGAGCACCTCGTGGTCGAGGTGGCGCCAGCGGTCGAGTTCCGCCGTGACGGTGGCGGCTACCTCCGTCCAGCCCGGGCCGAACAGTGAACAGATTGGGGTGCCGTCGGGCAGGGCCCATTGCGGGTCCATCAGGGCGTTCTTGATGCTGTCCCAATCGATGCCCGCCCATGGGCAGACGTGCTGTCGGGTGATGCGGGTGACGGCGATGTTGACGCGCGCCATCTGTACGTCTGTGTCCAGGTGGTGGTCTTCGACTGCGGTGTTGTTGCGCCAGCACCAGGCGGCTACGCCCAGGGCGGCCGCGTCGGGCACGATGTCGGGCGCGACGTCCCAGCCAGTCATGTCGACCACCCACTCCAGGTAGGCGTTGAGCCTTTCGTTCTCGGTGACTTCCCGGAGCAGGGCGGGCAGCGGGAGCTGCCGGAAGTCGGCAGCTGGCTGGAAGATCCGGCGCATTCTGCGCAGGGTGAACTCCTGCTTGGCCTCGGGCGGTGCGGCCTCGGCAACCTGCACGTGGGTGGCGTCGAGCAGCCCGGCTTGTCCGGCGGCGGCAGCGACGGCGGTGATGGCTTGCCCCGATGGGGCGACGGGAACTGCGATGCCGTCTTCCAGCAGGGAGTAGGACTCGGGCCAGTCCCCCGTCACATCGTCGAAGGGCTGCAGGTGCAGGGTCTGCTGGTGAGGTTCGTATTGAACGTCCAGGCCGCCGTCGCCGCGCCAGAGGGTGGCGAACAGCAGGGGGCCTTCCTGCGGGTCGAAGTCGGTGTCCCACTCTTCCGGCAGGTCGAATCCTGCCCAGTCCAGTGCTCCCAGCAGCTCCTCGAGCCGGGTCGCGTAGTTTTCCCAGTCGCGACCTGAGGGAGAGGGCGTGCTTGTGCCTACCGCTGGTGCTTCGATGGGCGACGTGAGGGGGGCGGGCGCGGGTACCGATGTCGGCTGGCGCCCCAGCAGTCTGTCAGCCTGGTGGGCCATGTGCTGGCGTTCAGCGCCGCGACAGCGTGCGCACAGGTAGCGGTACTCGTTTGCGAATCGGGCCGAATAGCGGGTCAGGGAGCGGATCTTGCCGCAGTCGCGGCAGGGGCCGCGGCCGCTTTTGGGCCACCACAGCCACCACCGGCCCTCGTAGTCGCCGGGCTTGGGTACCACTCCCCTGCCGACGAGGAATTCGGCGAGGCGCCGCAGGCTGCTGTCACCGAGCTGGGGCGGCACCCGCGTGTGCAGTAGATCGTGGGCGGCCAGCAGCACGGCGTTCGTGACGCTCTCACCGGTCTCTGCGCGGCGCAGCACGCCCCGCGCCGCAGCCAACTCGGCCACTCCTGCGCCGTGAACCTCTGCATGGCTGCCATGCCGTGAGGCCATGGATATGGCCCAGTCGAGATCAGCTTGCGAAGGTGCAGGAATCATCACACGCGGAGCCTAATCCCGCCCTCTGACAACGCGAGATGCCAGACCGCGAAGGCCCAGGCCCGGCAAGACTCACTCGCGCGCCTCCTCGGCCGAGCGGAATGCGGATCCGCTCACCTCACGCCCGTCCGACGTGCTGGCAGCCGGTCGGCGTCGATGACCGCCTCCCACACTGCGCCTGGGCTGGCAGCACCTACGTGGCAGCCGGGGGAAGGCGGGATCTGACAGGAGACGATCAGCTGCTTCTGCCGGTAGAAGCAGTCACTCATATGGCAGGCCGCCGCCCCCCGCTGAAAGCGGAGGAACGGCTCAGCGGGATACTGCTGTCCACGCCCATCAACGAGCGCCCCATCCAGCGAGCGACGACTATGAGCGTACGCCCCTTGCCGACACACGCAGGCCCCAGCGCGGGATCCCTCCTTGCCCGCCCGCCTCTCCCCGGTCTCCGGATGGGCCACAAGGGGTGTGCTGGAGGGGGCCGGTGCAGGTGCGTTGGCTTCGTCCGCGGCGGCCCCAACCTGTGCGTGGCGACGCTACGGGCGCTGGTCTGGGTGGTGCCGCGGGACAGCGCGGTCCCGCAGACGCAGGCTGTTGGGATGGGTCAGATTGGTGGGCGCCAGCCGGACCTGCGGTGCCTTGACGATGGTGATGTTTCACGGTGCGGTCCTGCCCTCTCGCCACGTGCGGACGGCTTGGGCGCGCGGCTCGAGTTGAGGACTGCCGCGGCAGGCCGGGCGTCTACGCCATATCGTCAGTCGTCTTGCGCCAGTCGCTGTCCTCGCTAGGCAGCCGGCAGTCCAGTACGTGCGCTGCGGCCAGCAGTGTGCCCTCGTGGGTCAGTTGACGTACCTGCTCGTGTTGCTCGCGGCGGACGTCGTCGATGCCGTGGTTGGTCGCGGGGCAGCTGCGCTTCTTGGTGTTCCAGCGCGTGCAGTCGAAGTAGCCGACCAGGAGCAGGCCCGCGGTGTCGGGTTCGCTGAGGTAGGCGCGCAGCTGGGTTCGGGCGGTGGTGGGCAGCTCTGGGTTCCAGCATCCCTTGGCCTCGATGATGACTCTGAGGGTGTGCTGGCCCGTGTCGGGAGAAGCGGGGGCTTCGATCTGGACGTCGGTGGCGCAGCCGGGCAGGCCGTCGCGTCGTACCTGGACTTCCCGGTTGACGACGACGCGGTGGCCGCCGATGTCACGGCGCAGGAAGGAGGCGACGGCGTCGCTGAGGTCGTCTTCCCAGCAGGGCCAGCACTGGGTACTGGAGTTGAAGCGGTGCTGGTTACGGTTCCAGAGGGTGACGGCCGTTCCGTTGTAGCCCTGAAGGTCTTCCTCCAGGGCGGCCAGAGATTCACGGACCAGATCGAGGAGTTGGCGGGCGTCGCGGACGAGGCGTGCCTGGTGGTCGGTGACGAGCCGGATCAGCTGTTCGGGCTCGAGGGGCCGGATGCTGTGGTCCGCCGCCGTGCGGGCGGTGGCGCGGGCGAGCATGCGCAGTTGCCATACGTGCGGGTAGGCCTGGGCGAGCTGGTGCAGGGCGGCTGCCGCGTGGTGGGTTTCGCGGGAGGCGAGGATGCGCGGCAGGTGGCGCAGCAAGTCGACGAGGCGGTCTTCATCCTGGATGAAGCCACTGCGCAGGGGCCGTTGCAGGCGTGCGATGCCGATGTCCTTCAGAAGGAGAGCATAGAGATCGACCAGTGCGTCGTCGTCGAGGTGGTCAAAGGGCCATCCATCGGGGCCGGTCGACAGGCCGGTGAGCAGGTTGCCGTACTCCGCCAAGACTGTGGCGTCGGCCAAGCCGCGGCGCAGGGCGGGCCAGTGGTCAGGAAGGATGTCGTGACGCAGCAGGGCACGGGCGGCGAAAAGCCAGCGTTGCCGTGGCGGCGAGCCGGGCTCGTGCCCGCGCGGATCGGCGTCGAGGGCGTCTACCAGGTGGCCCAGGGCGTTGGGGTCTTCGGCGGCCGCGAGTTCGTCAAGAACGGCGTACCACTGCTCGGGGCTGCGGTCGCTGTGCCGTGCCCAGGCAGACAGGACGGTTCGGAGCCTGTGGGAGGGATCCCGTTCCATGGCATTTACCAGGTCGCGCAGGGTCTGGCCAGTGACGTGGTCGAGGGTATCCAGCAGCAGCGGGGGCAGCTGGTCTTCGGCACGCGCAACGCACAGTGGCATCCAGGCGCGCTGTAGCTGGCGTTCCTCGTCATCGTAGGCGGGGCTTTGGGCGAGGGCGACGACCCAGCCGGCCCAGTGCTCGGGGCTGGCGTGTAGTGCTGCCGGGTTGTCGACGAGGGCGAAGGCGGTGAGTTCTGCGGACGGCGGGCGGGCGGTGGAGGTTGGGCGGAAGTTAGCTGTGGTCAGCGGGGGGAGTTCGCTCAGGAGGTGAGCGGCTGCCTGGCTGAGGCGCCGGGCGGGGTCGGTGCCGGTGGCGGGACGTGAGGGTGCCCGGGCGGCCAGCGTGGACACGCCACCGGTATGTTGCGCTGGTGAGCCGTCCGGCGTGCGCCGCAGGCAGTTCAGGAGGGCGTTCCACGCGGTCAGGACGCTTGGGCTGCGGGCGGCGAGAACCTCGTCGATGGCCGTGCTCAGGGCGGCCGGATCAGAGCGCTGTTGCTGCCGTTGCGCTTCGGCCCGGGCAGCGCGTTTTTGCTGATCGCGTTGATAAGTCTCCCAGAATGCCGTGGCCTCGGCGAGCGTGGGATGGGCGCGGCGCGCGGCATCGGCACGTGCCTTGGTTTCAGGATCGTCGGGGGGCGCGAAGCGGACAGCCTGCTGGGCGCGGGCCGGGTTGATGGCGGTGAGCTGGTCCCAGTGCTCCATCCAGTACAGCAGGTCGGCACCGGGCAGGAAGGAGCCGCCGGGGATGCCGGCCAGCACGGTGTAGAAGGGATCGTCCTCGGCGTGCTGCAGGATGTGGCGGGCGAGCAGGCGCCGGGTCTGGGGACAGCTGTCCAGAGTTTGAGCCAGGTCTTCCAGAGGGGTCTGCAGGAGCGAGCTGTGCAGGCGGTCCTCGTCGTCGGCAAGGCCGAGCAGTCCCTCGCCGATGAAGGGCACGAGGTCGAGGGCGGGGGTGTCCTCGTTGAGAGTGACCGCACGGGCCAGCACGGCCAGGGCCAAGCCGGGGCTGGTGGGCTGGGCATCTCCCGCGCGAAGGGCACGTCCGGCCCATTGGGCTGCTTCGGCGATGGTGCTGCCGTCGAGCTGTGCCGGTGCCTCATTGCGCAGGATGAAGGCTGTGCCCACGAACGCCGGGTCCGGGTCGCGGATGCGGTCGAGGTAGCCGGTCGCCGTTAGATGGCCGGGATAGAGGTGGCGCAGGGCCGCAGCGATCACCTCGGGCGAGGGATCTCGGGTCAGGTCCATGATCCGGGTGAGGGCGTCCGGCGTAGGCTCGGTGACGCCGGCTAGGGCAGCGGTGCGCACGCCTGTGTCGTAGCGGGCGTCTTCGGCCACGTCCAGCAAGTCGTCGGCGAGTTCGGGGTGGGGGCAGGCCCGGGCGATGCTGACTACCGCATACGTCAGACGGGGCTCGCCGGGCTCCTGCAGGCGGGTACGCAGCTGGTCTGCCAGTCGGCAGTGGTTGAGGCGGTGCAGCAGGCTGTGGTCGAGACTTACCGTGTCATCCCGTTCGAGCAGGGAGAGCAGGGCGTCAACTGCGCGCTCTCGGTCGGTGTCGGGCAGGCTGGGCAGGTCGGCCAGGAGCAGGACGAGGGGGTCGTCGCGCAGGAGGTCGGCAAAGAGGGTGGCGTCGCTGGTGGTGCGCCAGGCGGCGACTTCCTGCTGGGCGGGGATGATGTGGCGGGCTTCGCCGTCTCCGATCCACAGCAGTTGGCGCTGGGGGTGCGGCTGCAAGTGGTGCATGCGCAGGAAGTGCGCGGCGAGGAATTCGCGGTAGCTGTCGTGGGCGAAGGTCCAGCGCAGGTCACCGGTCGGGACCAGCAGGCTTGATTCGGTGACCTGCCGCAGATTCCACAGGGTGCACGGGACGTTGCCGCCAAGGTGTCCGGGTTCATTAAGGCCGTCGAGCCGTGACAGGCGCAGGTCTGTCGGCGTACCGGATTCGTCCTCGGTCACCGCGGTGTATGGACCAAATTGCATCGTGGCCGCCAGCCGGGCCGCGACGGCCAGCAGGTGTTCGGGTGATGCCTGCGCCTGGAGCTGGGTCGGGTTGGTGGGGCGGCGGTGCTCGGTGCACAGGCGCAGGCATGCCTGGAGGTAGGCGTCGTGCACCGTTGCCGGCAGGTGGGCGTGAAGGGCGTAGTTGTCGAGGAGCTGCAGCAGCGTGACCGGGTGGGTGGCCAGCGCGACTAGTCCCTGCTGCTGGATCGACTCGAGCAGGGCAGCAGTGTCCGGCACGCCGACCATCTCAGCTGCGATGGCTACGTCGTCGGGGCCTAGTGGGGCCAGGCCCATGATCTTTATCTGGTCGGGTTGCCAGTCTGTGCGCAGGGCTTCTTCGAACCGGGCCGGCCAGCGGGCGCTGCGGCAGGTGATCCGCAGGCGAAGCCTTTCGCGGTCTGCTTCGGCCACATCCTCGAGCGCCTCCAGCAGGAGCTGGTCCAGCTGGGGGAGGTCGTTGAGGCCCTCGTCCAGGCCGTCGAGGAGGATGTGCCACTCCCCTGGTTCGGTGGGGGGCGTAAGTGCTGCTTGCAGGTGACTCTGCGCCCTGCGGGTCGTGGTGCACCGTTTCAGGTCGAGCCAGGCGGGATGCAGACCGGCGGACAGGAGGGCATCGTGTTCCTGGCGCAGGGCGTACGTCTTGCCCATGCCGCGTTCGCCACGCAACACGATGATCGCGGTGGCCCGCTCTTGGGCCAGCGGCACACCAGCCTGTGCGTAGCTGGGCGGCCATCCGTAACGGCCCTGAGCAGGGGGCTCGTCTAGCACGAACACGCGCCGCTGCCAAGGGAACTGCTGCTGTATCAACGTGCTCTCCTGGCATGCGCGGTGTGGACTGCCGGCCATCGAGCGTGCTGGAACCCCCTGGGGTATCCCGCCCGGCGGCCGACGGGACGCGGGTGGATCGAGCGTGACGGCCATTATCCAGCCGGGGGCTGTCCGTTCCCGCCCGTGGCTCAGCGCGTCAGCTTGGAATTTCGCCTTCGATGATGGCCGTGATCTTGTCGTTGAAGAGCTGGACCCAGTTGTCCTGTTCGTGCCCGGACAGCGGGTGCCGCACGTGGGGGATGCCGCGGCGGCAGAGGTCGCGCAGATCGACCCCTGTGACGTCATCGCCGTACTGGAGCCAGGCGTCCACGGTTGCCCATCCGAGGTTGTCGAAGACGGACTCGCCCATGTGCTCGTCGTACCCGCGGTCGCTGGGTATCAGGGCCCACGCCAGCGGGCGGAAGTAGACCTCGGAGAACACATTGTAGTACAGCCTGCAGCACCCGGTAGTTGTTGAACATGCTGGCCAGGCGCGTCCACCTCAGGGGATACAGGGCCATGCGCAGCGAGGCTCCGTCGGGCAGCGCAATGTGAGAGCGCCGCCCGCGAAGGTCGACGGCGAGTCCCGGGAACATCACCCGCAGCTGTGGAGTGGTGGCAAACATACCGATCAGGATCGACCGGGCGACCCGGCCTGGTGCGACGCGTACGGGCGGCGCTGGGTCAGCCCGCGGAAGATACAGGAGCGAGCGCGCCCGCTGGTAGGTGTCCAGAGCCTTGGCGAAGTCGCCATAAGCGCTGTCGTAGTTCAGTCCTGCGAGACTGTTGCAGTCGCCGCAGAGTCCGCGCATCCACATGCCGCCCGCGTCGAGCCGACCCACGCTGCGTACGTTGTTGTGGACCCGAACGGTTGCGCTGGTCACCTTGCCTCGGTTGCCAGCTACCTGCGGCGGCACATGCGCCTTCGTCATCCCGCGCACCTCACCGCACAGCCCACAGGGACGAAGTCCCGGCTTGCGCAGGTCAACACCCAACGTGCCCGGAGGCCGCTTGTCAGACATTCAGGGAGCGTAATGGGCCCTCCCACTCGGTCGCTGGCCTTTTGTGCGCGCCGGGGCGAGACCGACCCGGCGCGCTGCACGTGCGTCGTCGTGATGCCTGCGCCGCCGGTCGCGAACCGTCGCCTGCCCGCAGGCGCGCACCCGCCCCCTCCTCCGGTCCGTGATCACCTGATGGGTGTTTCCGCTGCGCTGGCGAAAGCGCTGCGGATCGACGGGTGCTGGGCCTAGCCGTGAGACTTTTCCCAAGTCTCGGCCCCTTGAGCCCCTGACAGCCGGGGGCGGTTCGGAGACGAATCGCCTGCGTTTAATGCCACACGGGTGTGGTCGGTCGCAACTGCCGCAGCCCCCTAAGACCGACAGTGCCAACAGGACGGCCGTGCATGGCCAGCCGCCACCACTTCTGGGACGCCACCCTCGCCAGCTACGGAGGTACAGCACCCCGCTCGGGTGCACTTTGACGAACGCCTGCTTACTCCACGCCTCCGCCCGCCCCTCTCGGAGCGGCTCCCCACTCCCCCAACCAAGATCAATTTCTCCGCACCCCACAGGACCCCAACTCCAAGAAACCATCCGTAAAGTTGAGACATTCTCGATAGAGATGCGGCATCCCAGGTCACAGGCTTGCCACCGAGAGCATCAGGAGCACTTGCATCCCCTCATAGCAGTTCAATCACTCAGATGGCTCAACCTCAGTTTCTATGCGTGCAGTTGAGATTTTGCAGGTCATGACGATGGATGTGTCTCAACTGCACGAATAACCGACAGCCCCGGAGCGCGTCGGTGAGGGAGGCGCCACGCCGCAGCCCGGCTAATAAGTGCGTGTCTTCTGATGTCTCCTTGACACTCAGGGTTCTGCCCCGCTACTGGCCGTGCGGGGCTGCGGGGGGGGCGGCCCGCACGGTGAGCGATGTGAAGGAGACCTCTCGCCAGGCCCTGCTCCGCCGGGGCTTCCTGCTGGAGTACGCAACCTTGGGCTGGAACGTGGTCGGCATCGTAGTGCCGGCCGTCGTGGCGATTGCGGCGAATCGGATGGTGAGAACCGTGTCACCAGCCGCAAACGAGGGTCAGGCTTCGTGACTGAGTCTGTGGGTTCCTGATCGCAGGGGTGAGGCTCCGCGGACGGCCGGCTCCCGACACTTGCCCTCATTGCCACTCCCGGCGCCGTTCGGCCACGATGGACCCTGCAGGCCCCATCGGTGCACCGGAGGCCCGCAAGGTCGACAGCGTGCCGACCCGCAGGCGCGTATAGCCGCCACTCGTTTCCCCGATACGGCGCTGCGAGCCATGCAAGAGCCATGTTTCCTCCGGCCATGCAAGTGCTGCGCTGCATCGGACGAGGCCACAACCGGCGATCACGCCTTTAGTTAGGGTGAGTTGGTGGAGGGACGTGATGAGGCCTATGGAGATGAGTCGTGCGGAGGCGGCCGCGCTTGTGCAGCGGATCATGGATGCGGACTACGCCTCAAAGGACGAGGTGGACGGCTGGCTGGGCAGGCTGGACAGAGCCCTGGCATGCCCGTCTGGTCATGTCAGCGGCTTGATCTTCTGGCCGCCGGAGCGGGAGCTTTCGGCTGATGAGGTAGTCGGCCAGGCTCTGGCGTACCGGCCGATCCCTTTGGGAGGTAGGGCTGAATCTGAAACCAGATGAGCGCAGTCGCGGTGGTGGCGCTCTTCGTCGAAGCTGGGTCACCGTCCGCCGCATGTTGCCCAGGCGGCTGGCCGGGGACAGGTCGGCCAGCTGTTCCAGTAGCTGCCAGTAGGCCTCCTCCGACAGCCGGTATGGGCAGGGCACACTCATCGCCGTCGAGCTTGCGTTTTGCTTGTTCTTCTGCCCTTCTGCCCCACCCACCGCCTCTCCCTCAGTTGCTGAACTGGGATTCGAGCATGCGAGGAGTGTGACTCCACTCAGGCAGGCGGGTGCCAGTCGGCTGAGCTATGGGTCTTCCCTCGGGCTGCCGCCCCATACGGGGGTTGGCCGGTGTGCGGTAGCGTCCGTTTCATGATCGCCCTCGACGTGCTTGTTCGACTCTGTCCACCGCCCGCCGAGTCACCTCCTCCAGTGGATTGGGCTCTAGCCGAGAGCGACCTCGGCACGGCTCTGCCCGCCGACTACAAGCAGCTCGTCGAGATCTACGGCGACGGAATTTTTGACGAGACGATCTGGCTGCTCGCCCCCTACTCCGCGTACGACGACTGTGACCTGCACGCACAGAGGACGGAACGGGAGGAGATCCTGGCGGACCTGTGGGAGTTCGAGGACAAACCGGCCGGCCTGCAGGAGGCGGGGGCATGGGTCCTGCCGTGGGCATTCGAGGAGGGCACGGGGGCGTTCCTATATTGGCTGGCGCGGCCCGGGCAGTCCCCCGACGACTGGACTGTGCTGTACAACGAGGGACGCGGTCCCCTGTGGGAGCACCACGACATGGGGTGTCTGGCGTTTCTCCTGGCGGTGCTCACCGGAACCGCGGAGACGGAGTACTTCAGCCACCTCTATGAGGTGCTGAAGCCGACGGAACACCGCTTTGCGACGGCCGACCTGGCCCTTGGAGCGACCGAGCAGTGATGCCGTCGGCGGCTCTCGGCGACCTGGCCCGCCGCTGACGCGCCTAACTGAGCGGTGGAATCGGCAACGGTCGGCGCGTCGGTCGTGAGAGCGGCCCACCGCAACGGCCTTTCGCTCTTCCTCTTACGGATGCCTCCGACTCGGCGTGCGGATTGGAGGCGGCTGAATTCCGCGGGGTTCTCATCCACGGCCTGGCGGCAGGGGCTTACTGCCACACGGTGCTGCCGTCTTGCCGGGAGAACCGGACCGGGCGGCGCATACCGCGGACGGCGCCCCGGCCGGCGGAGGCGTGGAATGGTCACACTGGCGTAGGGGATCGAGCACCGCCAGGATCAGGGCGTCGGAGTTGGGAACCGTGATCCCTGACAAGTCCTGGGGGCGGGCGCCACGTCCCAGCTGTGGGAAAAGCCGTATGACGCATGCCGGGACTGAGCTCTGGCACGGCTACGCCCCTCGAGCCCCGTTCACCCTGTCGGTCGCCGTCACCGCAGGCGATCGCCATCCAGTCCGGGATCAGGGTTTCCAGGTGGGCAGGAAGGAGGCGATCCGGGCGGTGGTGCAGCGTGGGTCGTTCAGTTCATGGGCGAGCGCGGTGAGCTGTTCGCGGGTGGGGCTGACGGGGATGTTGCCGGCCTCGAGGTAAATGACGGCGGCGGCGCAGGCGACGGTGAGATTGGAGCCCTCCAGCCATCGGCAGCGGCCCAGGGTGTGCACCAGGGCGGCGGCGCGGGCGAAGAGACCGTCGTAGAGGGGCGTGTCGAGGAGTTCGCCTCGGTGGCGGGCGACGGCGGCGATGGGTACGCCGTAGTCGTCGCAGGCCGGGTCACGGCGCCGGCCCGCTCGGCTACCTCGAGGATCCAAGACTCGTCGACGTGCAAGATCACCCGGCGGCGCCCGGCTGCGGACCGGCGTAGGGGCGTCGAGCTGCTGCTCCAAGCCGTCGAGGAACGCGCCGTGCTCATCGATCAGCCGCTGGGCAGCTGCCATGCCAGCGGCGCGGGCACCTGTGGTGTCCTCGACGATCAGCCGCTCCACATACCGGTTGTAGTCCAGGTGACGGGAGCGCGCGGCGGCCTTGCAGGCCTCCAGCACGCCCTCGTCCAGCCGAACCTGCGTCTGCTTCTTCGTGGAAGTCACACAGAGGTGGTAGCAGGGTGGTAGCAGCGGTAGCGACGGCAGCAAGCCAGCGTCTTGTCTCACAAGCCCGGGACGCTTATGGAACACCTGGGTAAAGCCCGCCTTGGCACTCGAAGCCTTCGGCCAGGCTGTGGTTGCGGTGGCCGCGGCGTGTCCATCCCTGCGGGCTCGGCTACGCCGGCGAAGGGCGGCGGTGCGCGCTCATCAGCAGCGTGTCGGCGGTGCGCGTCCCTTCGGTGGTGCTGGGCAGCACGTCGGTGGTGATCTCGGCGAACCCGGCCTCGTCGAGCAGCTTGGTCCACACATGCTCCTGGAGGACCCAGCGCCGCATGGTGGCCGCCTCGCCGTCCGGCGTCTTCGCGGGGATGTTGGCGGACTCCACGTCGGCCTTGGCGGGAGCACCGGACACGTAGTGAGCGAGCGTCGCGAACACGAGGCGCCCTCCCGGCCGCAGCGCGGTGGCCGCCGCCGGCAGTAGTTCGCGCGGCTCGGTGAAGTCCACAGCGCCGAAGACGCTGTACAGCACATCGTACGTGTCGCTCATCGCCTGCAGGTGGGCCACCACGTCGGAGCGCACGATGCGCAGGCGCGGAGCCAGGTGCGCGTACAAATCCTGCGCCATGGCGTGCTGGGCCGGTGAGGCGTCGACCGCGATGACCCGCGCGGGCTGGTGCAGAAGTGCCAGGTGCGCGGCGTGCCGGGCCGCCCCGGCGCCGAGGTCGCCCACGCATCGGCCGGTCAGGTCGCCCAGGATCTCAGGGCCCGGCCCGGAATTCTGTCCCCACGACCAGTGGAACGTCTTGGGGACAGTGCGGTCGCTGTCGGCGCGGGAGCGGCCGAAGTGGTGCCAGAGGTCTGGGGTGCCGGTCGTCACCCGCCACACCTTTGCGGGCTGCGCCTCGACGACGGGCGGGATCGACGAAATGTCACCTGTGCGCGCCTGGGTCTCAGGCCGGCCAGAGACCCCACGCGACCCGCTGGGGGTCCGGTCAGCGCGAGTCGTTGCCCTGGTGGCACGGGCCGCAGTCGGCAGCGTCCGCCCACAGCGAGAGGTCGACTTCCCAGCCATCGGCGGCGACGAAGTGCGCCGTCTTCATCACGGAGCTGTCGTTCTTCATGTCGAGATTGCTCGCTGCCCGCTGGGCAGCCTCTCACCGGACTATGACGCACGCAGCGGAAGCCGTTGATAGATTCACCCGTCGTGCGATCAGGTGAGTACGACCTCGACTTCCGTGACCGGGCCGACCGGACCCGAGCCTGGGGCATCGGGCTGCTGGTCGTGGCCTCGCTGCTGTGGATTTGGTGCACCCTGCTGCTCCTTACCCCGTACGAGGTGGACCGCAAGCCCGACGACCGGTATCCCGTTGAGTGCGAGCCGCGGCTGATGACGGAGCGCGGCACGGCCAACGAGGGTCCGGGCCGCGGCGACTACTGCCAGAACGAGCGCGACTGGCCGGAGGCCGTGGCCGTGCTGGCACTGTCCGTGCCGGTGTCCGTGGCCGGAGCGGTCCTGTTCACCAGCGGCAGCGTCAGTCGGCGGATGAGCGCCCACGCCGAGGCGATGCGCGAACTGGACCGGATCGCCGACGAGCGCGAGGCGCGGGCCGCCCGCGCGCGGTGACGCCCGGGGGGATCAAGACCCAACGCGCGCACGGGGGCGCTCGCCCCCTGGACTCGATTCACACCTCCGGCATCTCGCGCACCAGCTGATAGAGGTTCTGGAAGTACTCCTGCCACCGGTTCGGGGCGAGACGGCCGTCCGTCCACGCCCTCACAGACTCGCGAGGAGACCATCGAGCGGGGGCGGTGTCCGGTCCGGGGCGAGGGCGTCGACAAGGAGACGGCCATAGCGGATCTTGCGGCCCTTCTTCGTGCCGAGGAAGCGCCGCACCTGCTGGTGCCGGGGCCGGCCCTGTTGTGCGGGCTGACACTGGAAGGACTGCCAAGCTCGGAAGTCGCCCTCAGAGCGGAAGATCTCCTCGATTGCTGACGTGCCGAGCGCGCGAATGAATTCGTCCTCCAGGTCTGCGGTGCATACGTAGATGTCCTGGAGCGATGCCTGTGACCGCGTCAGACCGCGCTCGTAGAAGCCCTTTTCCCCCTCGTCGCACAAACCTGTCAGACGCAGACCGAGGCCGGGCGGCCCGAGGAGCCTGGCATAGCGGCCGACGCTCATCGCCCCACCCATCGGCACGACACACACTTTCTCGGCAGCCAGGTCCCGGCCGCGCCGGGCAGCCAGCGCCTCGACAGCCGCGAAATCGCTCAGCCCTTCCAGGAGGACCGCGGTCCGTACTCCCAGGCATTCCGCCAGATCGCGCGCCGGCCCGTCGGGACCCCCTGTCGCCCAGCTGGTGACCGCATCCTGAAACGCCTGCATATCCGCCATGGGGCGAGTCTGCACGTCCACCGGTGGCACGGCACGGGAATATTTCGACGGCCTGAGGGCCGTCCGATGTCGTGACCTGGGGGTTTTCCGGTCATCTCAGGTGGCTGTGTCATTTCCGTGGATGCGACATGAGGTCGGAAGTCGCCCGGGCCGCTCCTGCCTGATCAGACTCAGCGAGAAGTGAGGTCATCAGTGACCTCTCTTCAACCGGCCTCGTCGCTTGGGATCTGACGTGGTGACACCACCGCTCGGTCCTCCGTCTGGTGGTTCTCAGTGCCCCACGGCACTCGCCACCCATCCCGCGGTCGGCACGGGGTGCTGGCGAAGCGGATCGAGTGTCGCCGGCCGACTCGGACGTGGCCGCTCGACCGGGACCTCGATAAGGTGAGGCGACCGGTGGACCGTCCGGGCTGGCCGGACGCGTGTCCTCTCCTCGGGAGACAGGGTGCCGATGCGTCTGCGTCCAGGCGAGGTCGAGGCCGTTGGCTGGCGGGTGGTGACCGTGCTCGACGCCGTTCGGCAGCTGTGCGATGCATCACCCGACGTCACCGGACGTCCGCAGGTGATTACGATCGACGGCCGGGGCGGCGCCGGCAAGACGACCCTGGCCGAGCGGCTGCGCGAGGTAGTGCCCAACTCCGCCATCGTGCACACCGACGACATTGCCTGGAACCACGCCTACTTCGGCTGGGGTGCCGTACTAGTGGAGAACATCCTGCAGCGCCTGCATCGGGGTGAGGCGGTGCACTTCCGCCCTGATGCCTGGATCACCTAATTACTTCGGGCTGACGTGGCAAGTGCGCGGGCCCGCAGCGGTCAGTTCGGGGCGGCGTGGGTCACACGGATCTTCGACTGGCCGTGTGGCAGTGCCTCCCAGTCGTCCATGAAGCGGGCACGCAGGCCGTGGCGCGCGGCCAGCGTGAGGAGGGTTTCGGTGCGGTAGTAGAAGTCCTCACGAAGGACGTGGTGTTCTTCGCCCTCTGTACGGTCGAAGGTGAAGTCGAACCAGCCGCCCGGTGTGAGCACCCGGCCGACGTGGGCCAGGCACTCCTCGATGACGGGGAGCGGCGAGTGCGAGAAGACGCTGTGCGCGTGCACCACGTCGAAGTGGGCGTCGGGCAGGAAGCGCAGCGTCAGATCCCGTACCGGGGTCAGCGTGGGCAGCCGCTGTCGCAGGCCCATGTCCACGATGGTTTCTTGCGCGGCGTGGAGGATGTCGGGTGAGATGTCGATGCCGTAGTAGTGGCCGGGCTCCAGGTGGCGGATGAACCGCCAGCCTCCACGCAGGTTGCCGCACCCGATCTCCAGCATGCGGTGTTCGGGGCGCAGGCCGTGGCCGATCAGGTAGTCGAACTGCATGGCTCCGAGCGCGAGCCACCGCTCACGGCTGCTGCTGCCCACCGCCGCGTTTGGGTTGGTCCGGGTGTCGGAACGCATGACGGCCCGGTAGTAGGAGATGTGGTCGGTGTGGCGGTGCCGCAGCCACATGTCTCGGGTGGCGCGGGCCAGATGGCGGGGCACCCGGTCGGGGTGGCGCAGGGCGTAGCCGATGCGGTGGCCGAGGGTGGCGCGGTTGACAGTGAGGTTCCTGCCGGGCATGGGATCGTTCCTACCCTTCTAGGGGGCTGGTTCCCGAGTGGAGTTCGGGTGGGGGTGGAGCTTGCGGAGGGATGTCTCGCAGGCGGCGCTTCGGGAGAGGCGACTGCGGGTGGCGCTCCGGGTCGTGGTACCAGCATCGGTGCGCTGGCGGTGGGTCCGGTTCGGCCGACGGGCTTCGGTCCCGAGGCGATTCGGACGGTCCGCATGTCAGCCGATCGGTTGATGCGATCCGGGGCCCGGCGCGTTAGACACGGAGGATGAACCACTCCGGGATGCACCGCTCCGATCCGGAGGAGCGCTGGCTGGCCACGACCGTGCACGCCGCGTTCTTCCTGCTGCTCGGTTCCTCATTGGCCCGCTTCCTGACTCGAGACCAGGGTGGCGCCCCCACCGGGTGGGCGGTAGCGCTGTTCGCGGCCTTCGGCCTGCTCTACGTCCTGGGCCGCTTCCTGGCTCCGCCGCCCCGCCCCGGCTCTCCTCCGACCTCCCGTCATCTGCTCTGGCTGGGCTCGGTGTCCGCCGTCTGGGTCGTCCTGCTGGTCCTCGCGCCGAGCGCCACCTGGTGTGCAATGCCCCTGCTGTTCGCCGGTCTGCACGCGCTGCCCCCGCGGGTGGCGGTACCGCTGTCGGCCCTGCTCACCGCGCTGGTCGTGATCTCCCAGGTACGCGTGGCGGACGGCTCGCTCAACCCGAACATGGTGGTGGCTCCGCCGGCTGTCGCCGCGGTAGCCACTGCCGTACTGGTCCATCTCCAGCGCCAAGGGACCCGGCAGCGCCTTCTGATAGACGATCTTGTCCGCACCCGCCACGAGCTCGCGGCCACCGAACGGCGGGCGGGTGTTCTGGCCGAGCGGCAGCGGCTGGCCGCGGAGATACACGACACCGTCACGCAGGGCCTGTCCAGCCAAGGGATGCTGCTCCAGGCCGCCGACCGCGTCTGGCAGGCGGACCCGGGCACGGCCCGCGTGCACCTTCGCGACGCGGCCGAGATCACCTCCCGCAGCCTCGCGGAGGCCCGCCGTCTGGTACACGACCTGGCGCCGGCCGATCTCGCCGAGCACACACTCCCCGACGCGCTCGCCGTACTCGCCGAACGGGAGAGCCGTCCGGGTCTGACCGTGGAGTTCCGGCTCGACGGCGAGCCGGACCGGCTGCCGGAACGAGTCGAGGCGGCGCTCCTGCGCATCGCCCAGGGGGCACTGGCGAATGTGCGCGAACACGCGGCGGCGACCCGGGCCGTGGTGACTCTGACCTGTCTGGAGGACCAGGTCTCGTTGGACGTCGCCGACAACGGCCGCGGTGTCGGCGAGGACGAGGCCGGCGGTACGTCCGGCGCAGGCAGCCCCTTGACCTCGCAACCGGACCGGGAGCGGGGGCACGGGCTGCCGGCCATGCGCATCCGCGCCCGGCAGGCGGGCGGCACGCTCACGGTGGAGTCCGCACAAGGCGAGGGAACCGTCGTGTCCGTGACACTCCCGCTGGCCTCCTTGGCCCCCGCGCGGCCCGTCGCCTCCGCACAGCCCGCCTCCCTCCTCAAGGAACCCGTCCGGTGAGTACACCCTTGTCCGCGCCGCCCGTTCGGCTGCTGCTGTGTGACGACCACGCCGTCGTACGCGCCGGACTGCGCGCCCTGATGTCCAGTGCCGACGGCATCGACGTGGTCGGTGAGGCGGCCACCGGGGAGGAGGCGCTCGCCATGGCCGCTCGGCTGCGCCCCGACGTCGTCCTGATGGACCTCCAGCTCGACGGTGGCATGGACGGTGTGACGGCCACCCGGCGCCTGACTGAAGATGGCGTGGGCCCCCGTGTCCTGGTGCTCACCATGTTCGACACCGACGCGGACGTCACCCGCGCCATTGAGGCCGGTGCCACCGGGTACCTGCTCAAGGCCGAACAGCCCGACGAACTGTTCACGGCCATCCGCAACGCGGCCTCCGGCCGCACCGCGCTGTCGCCACCCGTGGCCGACCGGCTCCTGACCCGGCTGCGCAGCCCATGTCCAGCCCTGTCCCCGCGCGAGCGCGAGATCCTCGGACAGCTCGCCCGCGGTCTGGGCAACCGGGAGATCGCCCGGGCTCTGTTCATCAGCGAAGCAACGGTCAAGACCCATCTGAGCCGGATCTATGACAAGTTGGGCGTGGAGACGCGGTCCGGGGCGGTGGCGGCGGCGAAGGAGAGACGGCTGTTGCCATGAAGCCCCTACCGACTCCGATGTCGAGAGCCGTCGGTGGACCTCGGGCGATCCCCTCATCGGGTGTCTGCTGGTGACCGTGATGGCGCTCGCCCTGGCCTGGCCCCGGTTCAGCGGGGCAGGACGCCGTGGCCCCGCGTCGTCCTTGCAACGCTCCTCGCCTGCCCTTCGGCGTGCTGGTCGTCCCCCGCGGGTGGCTGGGGCCCTCGTCTCCATCGGTACTCGGCGGTGGATGTGCTGCTCGGCTGCTGGGGGCCGCAACTAGCACAACACATGCACGGGCCGACCGCGGTCCGGGGGTTCAGCGGGTGGTGAGCATCCCGTCGCGCAGTTGCTTCAGTGTGCGTGTGAGCAGCCGGGAGACGTGCATCTGGGAGACGCCGAGGTGCTTGCCGATCTGGGCCTGGGTGAGTTCCTCGACGAACCGCATGTGGATGATGCGCCGGTCGCGCTCGTTCAGTTCGGCGAGGAGGGGGGCCAGTGTGTGGAAGTCCTCCACGAGTTCGAGGGCGGCGTCCTCGATGCCGATGAAGTCCGCCAGCACGGTCTCGCCCGCTTCGCTGCCACCGATAGCGGCGTCCAGGGAGGACGAGTTGTAGCCGTTGGAGGCGAGCCTGGCTTCGTTGACTTCCTCTTCGCTCAGGCACATCAGCTGGGCGAGTTCGCCGACGGTGGGGGTGCGGCCGAGCCTGCTGCGCAGTTCTTCGGTCGCCTTGGCCAGTTGTATGCGGACTTCCTGGAGTCGGCGCGGTACGTGCACCGCCCAGGAGGTGTCCCGGAAGAAGCGCTTGATCTCGCCGACGATGTAGGGCACCGCGAAGGAGGTGAACTCGACCTCGCGGGCGATCTCGAACCGGTCGATCGCCTTGATCAGCCCGATGACGCCGACCTGGACGATGTCTTCCATCTCCTCCGGCCCGCGGCTGCGGAACCGGGCCGCCGCGAAACGGACGAGGGAGATGTTCATCTCGATCAGCGTGTTGCGGGCGTACTGGTGCTCCGGAGTGCCTTCCTCCAGCAGTGCGAGCCGGTCGAAGAACAGCCTCGACAGTGCCCGGGCGTCCCTGGGGGCGACTTTGGAGGGATCGGGTATGTCCGGCAGTGGAGCTGTCTGTGTATCAGCCTGCACGGTGACCGTCATGTTGAGCCCTCCCAGGCTTTGTACGGCCTGCGCGCCGCAACGTCCGGCTCTCACCGGCCGTTGTCCCGCTCCTACCCCCCTTCGATGGGAGCACACCCGGCGGCTCCCAGACCGGCAATATGCTCCACCTGCCGCTCAGCTCATGTAAGGCTTGAGGAGGAAGCTGTTCATGCGCGTATCCGTCGGGCGCTGTTGCCGGACTCGTTACGGGGGCACGGGCGGAAGGACAGCCATGAACCGGGCAAGCGCGGCGAGGGCCTCAGTGAGGACGGGCGGGGCCGTGAAGGCTTCGCCGGTGTCGGAGGCGTCGCTCCGGCAGCTCTGCCGGTGCTGCCGGGGTGGGATGATCGGCCTGTTCCAGGTTGGGGTGAGGAGGAGCCGCTGTGTTGGTTCCGGTGTCCGGCGTGGCGCGCTCCGGGGACGCCGGGATGTGGTCGGTGCTGGTGCTGTCGGGCGACATGGATGTCGCGATGGCTCCGCTGCTGCGGACGGCCGTCGCCGAACTGGTCACCGAGGGCCGGGTGCACCTGGTGTGGGACCTGGCAGCCGTGACGTTCATGGACTCCGCGTGCCTGGGCACCCTGGTCTATGCGATGCGGTCGACGGAAGCACAGCGAGGCCGCGTGCGGCTCGCGGGCGCCGGAGCGCAGGTGCGCCGGCTGCTGGAACTGACCGGCCTGGACACGGTGCTGGGGACGTACAAAGATCTTGCTTCTGCCACGGGCCCGCTGCCCCGATGAGGGTGCGGGCCGTCCCTGAGGCGTCTTTGCCGGTGCCAAGGGATTGGACAGAATGCGAAGCGTGGAGAGCTTCTCTGAAATGGACACCCACGCGCTCCCGCTGGCGGACGAGACGCTGATGTCAGCGCTCTTCGAAGCGGCGGGCGCAGGCGTGTACGCCGTGGACGAAGGCGGGCTGGTGATCGCCTGCAACCCGTGGGCGGAGCGGCTCCTCGGCTATGAGGCGGGCACGCTGATCGGCGTCGACGCTCACGCGATCCTCAACCCGCGCGCCGGCAACGCGGCCGGTGTGCCCGAACAGCGGCCGGTACTGCGGGAGGTCGCACTGGGTAAGCGAGTCAGCGGGGATCGCGCCGTGCTGCTGTGTGCCGATGGCAGCCCGCTGCCGGTGTGGTGGTCCGCGGCCCCGCTGCCGCCGGAGATGGGGCACGGCGCCGGTGCGGTGGTCGTCTTTCACGATATCTCCGCGCAGCGCAAGCGTGAGGGGCAGCGCGCGGACCGCTACGCGCACAGCGAGACGATGCGTGAACAGGCCGAATACGACCTCTCGGAAGTCACGTGGCTGAGCGAGCTGACGCTGGCCATGGTCAGCACCCTGGAGGCCGAGCAGTCCCTGGAACGGCTGGCCCGCCAGTTGGTGCCCCGGCTCGCGGACACCGCCGTCGTTCACCTCTGCGAGGGGGAGGCGCTGCGCCCTGTCGCCTGGGCGCACCACCTGCCCGATGTGCTGCCCGCCAGTCCCTCCGAGGCACCGGGGCTGCCCGAGGATTCCGCCCACCACGCCGCGCTACGGCGGGTGATGCAGGGTGGCGGGATGCAGCAGACCGCCGGTCCGGCTGTGGACGGTTCGGCGCAGACCGGGCTGCTGGGCGTGGCGGAGGCCGTCGATGTCTTGGTGGTGCCGCTCAGGCTGCGTGCCACGACACTCGGGGCGCTCACTGTGGCCAGGGCGGCGGCCAGCCCGCCGTTCAACGAGGCCGACCGGGTACTGGCCGACGAAGTCGCCCGCCGCACCGCCCTGGGGCTGGACAACGCCCGCCTGCACGCAGCCCAGGCCGACATCGCCGCCACTCTCCAGCGTGCCCTGCTCACCGACCTGCCCGAGGTGTCCGGACTGGAACTGGCCGCCCACTACCAGCCGGCACAGCGGGCTGCCGAAGTCGGCGGCGACTGGTACGACGCCTTCCCTTTGGACGGCGAGGACATCGCTCTGGTCATCGGCGACGTCACCGGCCACGACATCCAGGCCGCCTCCCGCATGAGTGAACTGCGCAACATGCTGCGCGCCCTGGCCGTCGACCGGCCCGAGGAGGGCCCGGGACAGATCCTGCGCCGCCTGGACACGGCCCAGTCCCGCCTGACCCTCGCCGACGCCGCCACCGTCATCCTCGCCCGCCTGAGTCCGTCATCCGACGGCAGGTGGGAACTGTCCTGGTCCGTCGCCGGGCACCCCCCGCCCCTTCTCCTGACCACCGAGAGCACATCGACCTACCTCACCGGACCCAGCGCCATGCTGCTCGGCCTCCGGCCCACCGTGCAGCGCCCCACCGCACGCATGATGCTGCCCGCCGGCTCCACCCTCGTGCTCTACACCGATGGTCTGGTCGAATCCCGCAGCCAGGACATCGACACCGGCATGACCCGCTTGCGCCAGTACACCGACACCCACCGGGGCCTGCCCCTGCCCCGCCTGTGTGCAGACCTGGCCCGCGACCTCGGCGACACCCGCGACGACATCACCCTCCTCGCCGCCCGCACCCCCGGCACTCGCGGGTAGAGCCGCCGCAGACCGCCAACCACTCCCCGGGCCGCCGCCATTGGGGGCCTGCCTGTGTTCTAGGAGCACTTTCGCCTGCGTGGATGGGGCCTCCCCCCTCCCCCCAGGACACCGGCCTGGGAGTCCCGTCGATGATGACGTGGATGCGGGCCCGCGCGTCCCGACCACGGAGCTTCCTCGAGCGCGGCGGCGGTCGGCGCCTACAAGGGCAGCGAGTTCGGCACCGGCAGCAGGCGTTCGTGAGGTCTTTCAACAGTCGGCTGCTCGTGCGCCGGTGGTGGTGCGGGGGTTGCGGCGGTGGATCTCGTCGCCGTCGGCGCGGTTGTCGCGGAGGAACCATGCGGCGCTCGCCCGCAAGGACGTCGTCTCCCAGGTCAACGGAGGATCTCCCACCGGTCTCGAAGGCCGCTCCCCGTGGCCGCTTCGAGACACTTCCGCAACGTCCCGTACCGCACGTTCGGGCCCCCCGCTCCGTCACAGTCGCAAGAAGCCGACGCCAACGGATGTAGGGGGCAAGGACGATGGAGCGGTTCCGGACACGAAAAGCGCTGCTCGCGCTCATGGCCGCGAGCGGACTGCTGCTCACCGCGTGCAGCGGGGGCGGCGACACCGGCGACGGCAGCAAGGCCGCCGACCGCCCCGGGTACGGTGCGGGCGAACCCGCACCCGCCTACGGCGACGAGGACGGCACGAGCGAGCGGGAGGACCTCCGCGAAGACCCCGGCCACCTCTCCACGTTCGCTCTGGACGTCGACACCGCCTCCTACGACTACGCGCGCCGCGCCCTGGCCGACGGCCGGCTGCCCGACCCGTCGACGGTCCGCCCCGAGGAGTTCGTCAACAGCTTCCGCCAGGACTACGAACGGCCCGACGGCGACGGCTTCTCAGTCACCGTCGACGGTGCCCGCACCGACGACGAGGACTGGTCCCTGGTTCGCGTCGGCCTCGCCACCCGCACCTCGGAACGTGGCGGCGAACGCCCGCCCGCCGCCCTCACCTTCGTCATCGACGTCTCGGGCTCCATGGACGAACCAGGCCGCCTGGACCTCACCAAGGAGTCCCTCTCGGTGATGACGGACCGGCTGCGCGACGACGACTCGGTCGCGCTCGTGACCTTCAGCGACGAGGCCGAGACCGTCCTGTCCATGACCCGCCTCGGCGGCAACCGCGACGAGATCCAGGACGCCATCTCCGACCTGGACACCCAGGACTCCACCAACCTCGGTGCCGGCGTCGAGACCGGCTACGAAACGGCCGTCGAGGGTCTGCGCGAGGGCGCCACCAACCGGGTCGTCCTCATCTCCGATGCCCTCGCCAACACCGGCGACACCGACGCGAACAGCATCCTGGAGCGCATCTCCGGTGAACGCCGCGAGCACGGCATCACCCTCTTCGGTGTCGGCGTCGGCAGCGACTACGGCGACGCCCTCATGGAGAGGCTCGCCGACAAGGGCGACGGCCACACCGTCTACGTGTCCGACTCCGGCGAGGCCCGCAAGGTCTTCTCCGAGCAGCTCCCGCGCAACGTCGACCTCACCGCCCGCGACGCCAAGGCCCAGGTCGCCTTCGACCCCGAGACGGTCGAGGAGTTCCGCCTCATCGGCTACGACAACCGCCGCGTCGCCGACGAGGACTTCCGCGACGACCGGGTCGACGGCGGCGAGGTCGGCCCCGGCCACACCGTCACCGCCCTGTACGCCGTGCGCACCGAACCCGGCGCCCGGGGCCACCTCGCCACCGCCACCGTCCGCTGGCTCGACCCCGAGACCCGCGACCCGCACGAGGAGACCGGCGACCTGGAGGCCGGCGCCCTGGATGACTCCCTCTGGAGCGCGAACCGCGGCCTGCGGACCGCCGCCACGGCCGCCTACTTCGCCGACGCCCTCGGCCACGGCGACCACGACCTGCCCGACGCCCCACGACTGGACGAACTCGCCGACCACGCCTACGACTTGGCCGACAGCACGGAGAGCGAGGAGATCCGCCGGCTCGCCGAGGCGATCGACACCGCGAACCGCATGATGTGACCCCGCCCATTGACCCATGCTTACTTATGAGTAAGTTGACTCCAGAGTAAATAGGTTCGGCAGCACGTCAGCCTCATCCGCGACCGGGAGCCGTCATGGGCGTACGCAAGGATCTGCAACGGGCGAAACACCGCACCGACCTGGCGATCCGCACGAAGCCCGAGACCGCCAGGGACGAGCGGGGCATCGTCCGCGAGGCCCGCACGGCTCCCCTCGCGCCCCGCCCGACGACCGGCAGCATCGCCGACATCCCCTCCACCAACGCGGCCGAGGCCCCCGACGCCGTGGTCCTGCGCCGCGAGCGGCACGGCACCTGGCAGCCCGTCACGGCGGCGGCCTTCGCCCGCGAGGTCACCGCCGTGGCCAAGGGCCTGATCGCGGCCGGCCTCGAGCCGGGCGGCCGCGTCGCCGTCATGTCCCGCACCCGCTACGAGTGGACGGTCCTGGACTTCGCGATCTGGTCGGCAGGCGGCCAGACCGTCCCGGTCTACGCCACCTCTTCCGCCGACCAGGTGGAATGGATCGTCCGCGACTCGGGCGCCCGCCACGTGGTCACCGAGACGGCCGCGAACGCCGGCACCGTCCTGACCGGCACGGCCGCCCACCCCGAACCCCCACGCGTCTGGCAGTTGGACGGCGGCGCCCTCGACGACCTCACCGCCCTCGGCCGGGACGTCCCCGACGAGGAGGTCACCAAGCGCCGCACCGCCCTGACCCCCGACACCACCGCGACCCTCTGCTACACCTCCGGCACCACCGGCCGCCCCAAGGGCTGCGTCCTCACCCACGCCAACCTGCACGCCGAGGCCGCCAACACCGTCGAACTGCTGCACCCCCTGTTCAAGGAGGTCACCGGCGAGACCGCCTCGACGCTCCTCTTCCTCCCGCTCGCGCACATCCTCGGCCGCACCCTGCAGATCGCCTGCCTGATGGGCCGCATCGAGATCGGCCACTGCCCGGGCATCAAGCCCGACGAACTCCGCCCGGCGCTCAGGGCGTTCCGCCCGACCTTCCTGGTCGGCGTCCCGTACCTCTTCGAGAAGATCCACGACACCGGCCGCGCCACCGCCGAGAAGCTCGGCCGCGGCGCCTCCTTCGACCGCGCCCACCGCATCGCCGTCCGCTTCGGCCACGCCCACATGAACCGGTTCCTGGGCAAGGGCCCCGGACCCGGCCTCGGACTGCGCGCCGCGTGGGCCCTGTACGACCTGCTGGTCTACCGCCGAATCCGCAAGGAACTGGGCGGCCGCGTGCGCTACGCCATCAGCGGCGGCAGCCCCCTCGACCGCGACCTGAACCTCTTCTTCTACGCGGCCGGCATCCTCATCTACGAGGGCTACGGCCTCACCGAGACCACCGCCGCCGCCACCATCGTCCCGCCCCTGGACCCCCGCCCCGGCACGGTCGGCCTCCCGGTCCCCGGCACCGCCGTCCGCATCGCCGACGACGGCGAGGTCCTCATCAAGGGCGGCATCGTCTTCGGCGCCTACTGGAACAACCCGTCCGCGACCGGGGAGGCCCTGAACGACGGCTGGTTCGCCACCGGCGACCTCGGCTCCCTCGACGAGGACGGCTACCTCACCATCACCGGCCGCAAGAAGGACATCCTCGTCACCACCGGCGGCAAGAACGTCTCCCCGGCCGTCCTGGAGGACCGCCTGCGCAGCCGCCCGCCCGTCGGGCAGTGCCTCGTCGTCGGCGACAACCGCCCCTACGTCGCCGCCCTGATCACCCTCGACCCGGAAGCCCTCGCCCACTGGCTGGCGGTCCGCAAACTCCCCGCCGACACCCCGCTGTCCGAGCTGGTCCACGACGAACGCCTGCGCGCCGACGTGCAGAAGGCGGTCGACCACGCCAACGAGGCCGTCTCGCGCGCCGAGTCGATCCGCGCGTTCACCCTCGTCGAGGGCGACTTCACCGAGGAGAACGGGCTGCTGACCCCGTCCCTGAAGGTCAAGCGCCAGGCGGCGACGGCGGCATACGCGGACGTCATCGAGGCCCTGTACGCGAACAAGCCCTGAACTTGCCGTCAACGTGGAGTTCTCGTCGGGCCAGTGCTGGTCCAGGGAGCGCTGGGCACCGAAGTCGATCCGGACGGTGCCGATGCGGTCGACCGTGTCGGGGGCATCGCCGTCATCGGGGTGCTCGAACAGCCGGCGGTGGCGCTCGGCCAGGGCGGCGGGCGGCGGGCGGTCTATTCTGCGGCCAGGAGGTCCGCGGCAACCTCGGCGGTGGCCGGCCACGAGGATCCGGAAGAACCACCCGTCCTTTCCGATGAGGCAGCCGGAGTTGTCCCCGTTCTCGTCGCGGCAGCACTCCGGAGCCCGCTCGCGCACGGTCGCGACGACGGCGCTCACCAGTCGCCGTCGGCCGCGACGTCACCGAACAGGGCGTGGGTGCCCGTGTCGCCGTCGACCCTTCGCTCAGCTGCGGCGAGTGCCATTACTGCCGCCTCGGCAAGTACAACCTGTGCGAGCGCTGGGCGGCCATCGGCGTCACGAACGCAGGCGGGGCAGCGGAATACGCCGTGGCCCGGTCGCCAACCGCGTCGTCCTGCCCGACCACGTATCCTCCGACGACGCCGCTCTGATCGAGCCGCTCGCCTGCGCTGTACGCGGGTACGACGTTCTGCGCAGCCAGCCGGCCGGCCATGTACTCATCTACGGTTCGGGCACGATGGCCTGATGATGCTGGAGCCGGCCAAGCGCACGGGTGCAGCCAGCGTCGACGTGATCGACATCAACTCGTCGCGTCTGGAGACCGCACGAACGCTGGGATGCTCCAACGTCGCGTCTTTGCGCTGACGAGCTCGACATGCCCCGTGAGGGCGGAACGTATCTCCCCGGAGCTCACATCGTCCCGGCGAACAAGGTCGAGGTCCTTGAGGTGCTCGAAGAACGGCCGCCCAGGGCCGGCGCTTGAAGCAACGCCGTAAGTGTCGTGCGCCTCATGGAGCCGGTCGAGGTCACATCTCCGCTCCGTTGAGCAGCGCGATGACCTGGCTGGACACCTCGCGCGGACTGTGGCTTGCTGCCCGCGCAAGGAGCCGTGAGTAGTCGTTCGGGCCGCCTGTGGCCGTCTGAGGTGCGTGTCGTTCGGAGCCGACATCGTACCCGCGCCCCTTCCAGAAGGGTCAGCGCCGGTGCGCAGCGCCCCCCGGAGCGCGGCGTCCTTTCGTGGCCGCTCTCGGGGCCGGTTTGCGCAGCACAGCCCCACGACCGGCTCCTACGCCTTGATCCACCCCACGATCAAGAACGGCAGCGGCGTCTGTTTCTCATCACGTGGGCCGCGATCACCCTGACGTCCCGCCGCCTCACCCGCAAGCCGACCCGACGGAGGGACACGGCCACCCCGGCCGCGGTGGCCGTCGCCGCCTGACGGCCGCGATGCTTCTCGGGTTAGGTTTCCGGCGGCATCACCTCGGTGACCAAGCACTCGAAAGCGGGCACTCGTTTCCGCTCCGGCGTCAGGGGCAGTCGCATCGTAGACGCGTCGATGAAGGGACCGACATGAGCACTGGGGAGAAGGCCAAGGCTACGACCGAGCAGGTTGTCGGGAAGGCTGTCAGGAAGCTGGCCCACGCGATGGGCAAGGACACCACCGCCGCCAAGGGCGCCGCACTGGAGGCACGGGGCAAGGCCCGAGCAACCAAGGAGAGGGCGAAGGGCAGCTTCCGTCACTGATCGCCCCCAGGGATGGCGCGAAACGGTTGCGCCGCCCCTCTCGTCGAACACGGCGGAGCCCGTCTGCCGTCCACCCGCGGCCCGAGCCCGCACGCGGTCCGTGCCACTCGTGGCGGGTCAGGTCCCGCTCCGGCGGCGGGCGACCACGACGAGAGTGATCACAGCGGTCACGGTCAGCAGCCCGCAGATCACGGCCGGCGCCACCAGGACACCTGGGCCGAGAGGATCGCCGTCGTCGGCCCGGGCGGCCCAGAAGGCGAATGCGAGGGCCGCCGCGGCGAACAGCGGCGTGAAGACCGCCGCCGGCAGAAAACGCAACTTCAGGTCACTGCGCGCCGTCACCCTCTCACTTCCGCTACGCCGGCCGGGGTCGTTGCATGAGGATCTCTGTGGCCCTACGGCCGGGCCGTCCCGTCCGGCACCGGCGTCGCCTGGTGGTAGCAGAGCCGGAATTCCCCGGCGGCGTCGCGGCGCCATATCGACGAACGGCGGGCGTGCCGGTTTTGGGGGTGCGTCTCTCGGCGCCGCCGTGGAGCGTGGACACGGCGGCGACCATCTCCGCATGCGTCCACCGCCGCCCGGAGGCGCCAACCTCGATGAAGTCGGGGTCGAAGAGGGCTTCGGCAGCGTGTTGTCACAAAGGACTGTCGGCACCTGTCAGTGGTCAGGCGGTGAGTGCGGTGCGCAGGGTGGTGGCCATCAGGTCGATGGCTTCCTTCCCGGCCGGTACCGGGCCGGTGTGGGTGAAGTAGTGGTCGACGCCCTCGAAGCAACGGTGGGTGACCGGAACGCCAGCGGCTTCCAGGGCCTTGGCATAGGCATCGCCCTCGTCGCGCAGGCGGTCGTTCTCCGCAGTGATGACCAGGGCCGGCGGCAGCCCGGCGAGGTCGTTGGCGAGTCCGGGTGACACCAGCGGATGGGCGAGGTCGGCGGGGTCAGGGACGTAGGCGGCGGTGAAGACCCGCATGAGCTGAGGGGTGAGCAGGGGCTTGACGATGGGTGACTGCTTGGTGGCCGGGTCGGCGAGCTGGTCGAGCGGTGCGGAGTCGATGATCTGGAGGCGGGGCGTGAAGGTGCCGCGGTCCCGAGCGGTGCGGCACACCGCGGCCGTCAGGTTCGCCCCGGCGCTGTGTCCGCCCACGGCGAGTCGCGAACCGTCCCAGTTGTTGGCGGTACCGTTCTCGGCCACCCAGGCGGTGACGTCGTACGTCTGAGTGACGGGGGCGGGGTAGGGCCGCTGCGGGGCGACGGCGTAGTCAACGTTGATCACCACGCAGCCGGCCGTGGCGGCTATGTAGCGGCAGATGTGGTCATCCTGCTGGGGGCGGGCGATCACAAACCCGCCGCCGTGGAAGTTGACGTACACCGGGGCAGGGGCTGTGGCGGCGGCCTGCGGGCGGTAGACGGTGCACGTCACCGGTCCGGCGCCGGTCTCCACCCGGATGGATTCCGTGCGCTTCGGGATGTCGGTGAAGCGCAGATCCTTGTGCACGCGGCTCATCATTCGGCCGAGCAGCATCTGGACTCCCCTGGCCTGCATTCTGGCCCTGAACGACATGATCGAACCCCATTGCTACAAACTTGAAGTATCAGGATTCCTGATAATGGAGGCTCGTCGCTGATCCCGCAAGAGGCAACCACGAAGGTGTCCCGCACCGCCGCCGCGGCTGTATTGCTCGTGGTCATGGCCGCCTGCACCGACAACTCCGACCGCATCACCATGTAGCCGCCAGCGATTAACCCACTTGCTGGCGCATGCACGGGAGATGCCCGTCTCAGCGGCGACGTGGGCGATGGGACGTGCCTGGCACCGCTTCACGAGCCGCCCGCGGCCCTCGACGCTCAGGGGCGCGTCGCGTGGGGCACTCGTCGTCCTCCCGACGGCAGACGACGGCAGGCGCGACACCTATCGTGCGCGCCTGCCGCTTTGCGACCTTCAGTCCCGCGGCGCGACGCGGATACGGTTCCCGTCAGGATCGGCTGCGAGGAAGGTCAGCCCGAACCCCGCATCATGAGGCTCGTGCAGGATCGTGACGCCCTCGGACTGCCACTGCTTGAAGATCGCGTTGATCTCGTCGGGCCCACCGCCGATGGCCAGGCACACCTCACTGGCACGCGGGACATCCGGTGACAGATCCTCGAACTGGCCGGACCACAGAGCGAGGTCAGCGCCTGGCCCGAGGTCGAAGGTGATGTATCCCGGAGTCTCGAACGACGGCCTCATGCCGAGGAGGTCGCCGTAGAAACGCGCTGCGGCGGGCGCGTCGTTCACATAGACGATGGACACGACGGATGTGGTCATGGTTGTTCCTTCTCACAGGTCGTTGGTACGCATCCACCAGCCTGACCGGGATATGCGCCACATCGTGTCGTAATTCCTGAAAAACTTGGGGTGTGACGCCAGACCGCTTCTTCTCCCTGATGCTGCTCCTCACATCAAGGAATGCTGTGACCACACAGGAACTTGCCTCGGCGCTCGGGGTGTCCCTTCGAACCATCACCCGGGACCTGAACTGGCTCCGCGACGCCGGCCTGCCGGTGACCGCGCAACGGGGCCGCCTCGGAGGCGTGACCATGCTGCCCGGGTCCGGACTCGACCTCACACGACTCACGCCGGGCGAGCGTGATCAACTCTCGCTCGCCGGGCTGGATGAGAAGCAACGTGCGGAGCTCAACGCATCGGTCGAAAGCCGGCGTGCGCTCTCCAAGATCGTCGCCACACAGTCGCGTCGAGGTCATGAGCTCCTGCCGCTCACCGACGTAGTGCACGTGGACAGCCGTCCCTGGCTCCAGGCCCGTACTTCCGGCACGACTCCGGCTTCGCTGATCGGCCCAGTGCGGCGCGGTCGCCAGCTACGGATCGAGTACGACAGCTCACGCGAGTCATGCTCACGCGTCCTGGTCGTGGATCCCTATGGGCTGCTGGCCAAGGCCGGCATCTGGTACCTCGTCGCCGACTGTGCCCGAGCGCCGCGGATGTACCGACTCGAACGGATCACGGCGTGGAAAGAAGTCGACCAGCCACGACGGATCCGCGAGAACCAGACCCTGGCCACCGTCGCTGCAGCGCTCGTTGATCAGTGGGAACACGACCACGCGATAGAGGTCAGCGCCACCATCGACCAGACCCAAATCGAGCGAGCGCGACGGATCCTTGGCCAACGACTCGTCCAGGACGACCATGAGGAATCCGCCACCGGCCACAAGGTAAGGATCCGATTCCTGCACCTGGAGGACGTGCGAACACTACTGCCGTTCGGGAGCGCCATCACTGTGCACGGACCCACCGAAGCCAGGGCTCACCTCAGCGACCTCGCCACCAACCTTGCCCACCACTATGCGCCGTCACCAACGTCCTGACCCGCAACACCTAGGCCGTTGTCCTTGTGCACCCAGCCGTTTTCACGCTTGTGGCCGCAGGCGAACAGCGCACCCCGGAGATACCGCCTCTCCGCCAGTTTTCCGGTGCTGTGGAGCCCGCCCGGTACACGGTGTGGGTGAAGGCTCCCGCCCACGGCCAGCGCATTGAGGGGGTCTCGTACGACGCCGTCCCCACGACCTGCCTGAAGGCGCCGCCGACCGGGCCGGTGCGCGGGGTCCTCAGGCCGCGCCGACCGACGGGCTGGGTGCGGCAGAAGCTGGACGCCCACGGGCCTGACCGCAGCGTCCTGCCCGCCGGACTGTGACGATGCCCCCGACAGCGCGCCGGTGCTGGAGCTGGAGCGCGCCCTGGACGCTGCCGAGAAGGCCGGCGTGAGGCTGTGCTCGCTTGCGGCATCGAAACGTGGCCTCATCTTCGGGGCTGGGCGTCCAGCACCTGCTGGAGCGCCTCGAACTCCTCGACGCACTTTCCAGAGCCCAGCGCCACGCTGTCCAGCGGGTCCTCGGCGATGTGGACCGGCATCCCCGTCTCGCGGCGCAGCCGCTCGTCGAGACCCCGCAGCAGCGCCCCGCCGCCGGTCAGAACGATTCCTCGGTCCATGATGTCGCCGGACAGCTCCGGCGGGCACTTGTCGAGGGTCGTCTTGACGGCGTCGACGATCGCGTTGACCGGCTCCTCGATCGCCTTGCGGACTTCGGCCGCAGAGATGACGACGGTCTTAGGATGCCCCAAGACCAGGTCCTGGCCGCGGATTTCGGTGCGCTCGTCGGAGTCGAGGTCGTACGCCGAACCAATCGTGATCTTGACCTGCTCGGCCGTGCGCTCACCCAGCAGGAGGGAGTACTCCTTCTTGACGTGCTGGACGATCGCGTCGTCCAGCTCGTCGCCCGCGACACGGATGGACTGGGCGATGACGATGCCGCCGCAGGAGATGACCGCCACGTCCGTGGTGCCGCCGCCGATGTCGACCACCATGTTGCCCGTGGCCTCGTGGACCGGCAGGCCGGATCCGATGGCCGCGGCCATGGGCTCCTCGATGATGTGCACCTGGCGGGCGCCGGCCTGGGACGACGCCTCGATGACGGCGCGGCGCTCGACGCCCGTGATGCCCGAGGGCACACAGACGACGACCCGCGGACGAGCCAGATACCGCCGCTTGTGGATCTTCAGGATGAAGTAGCGGAGCATCCGCCCCGCGATCTCGAAGTCGGCGATCACACCGTCCTTCAGCGGACGCACGACAACGATGTTGCCGGGCGTGCGCCCGATCATCCTCTTCGCTTCGGCGCCGACCGCGAGGATGCCACCGGTGTCGGTGTTGACCGCGACAACGGACGGCTCGTTGAGCACGATCCCGCGACCCCTGACGTACACCAGCGTGTTGGCGGTCCCGAAGTCGACAGCCACGTCACGCCCCATGAACGACATTGAGTACCCCATCAGGACTCGTCTGACCTTCCCACGTTTTCTGCAGGGCCCTTCAGCCGGCGAGGCGGATGCTTCTCCGCACAAGGGCTGGGCGGTGAGGTGCCAGGCTGCGTCGCTGCTGTGACACTGGCTCTTCTCCGCTGCACTCCATCACCGGACCGTATCGGCGCGCCCGCCGCGGTGAACCGCTGCCACGCCGCCTGCCCCCATCGGATCTCGCCGTCGTGAGATTCGTCGGCGGGCGGGAGCCCGGAGGCAGTGGCTACGGCAGGCGGTCTTCCCCCAGCGGCCGTGACGACCAGCCGCATCCCCGGGGTTCCATGACCATGAAACAGGCGTTCACCTCGTTGCCGCCCTGGCCATTCTCACCGGGGATCAGCCACGCCACAGGCATCTGCCACACCCCCTCACCACAAGCCCACGCTCCAGACCGCCAAGCCGTGCACCACCACGTGGGAGGTGACAGGTCGGAAGGTGACGGTGAGAAGGCCGGCATCGAACGACGTCCGGTCGCGAAGACCACCAGCCGGATCCACCACAGCCTGCACCGGGGCCACCGGGTCACCTCGTGCACTGTCGCCGTAGCCCGAACCGAGAGTGGTCCGGCCTACCGCACATGCGGCAAGGCACGGAGCGTGTGGCGCATCGTGCAGGGTGGTCAGGTGCCCCAGACCTGCCTGCAGCGGGTCCGGTAGAGCGGAACCGCCGTCGGCACTGAAGGCTGCCGGGTGACCGTGCCCTTCCCGGCCGGTCCGGCAGTGCGCGGCGTGGAAGGCATCCGGGCATGACGTGGTCCTTGCCCAGGCCGATGCTCGCTGTGGCCGTGGACAGCCCTGCGCTGCCCGCTGGGTACGCGGCGGAGCCGAAGTTATGGACAGGGTTTGTTCGTGTCGGCTGTCCACGAATCAGCGACGTTGTCGAATCCCTGTATCGGGGAGGCTGTTGCCAGGCGGTTTCGGCAGTCAACTGCCGCAACGGCCACGAGGAGGTTGGCGGGGCCGGTGACGGCGGAGGCGAAGCGGACCTGGGGGTGGCGGCTGAGCTCTTGTCCTGTCTCCTCCAGTCCGCCGGGGGCGACGGTGATCCACAGGAGCGCCTCGGTGCGAATGCCCAGCCGGGCAAGGTCAACTTCGGTGGCGAGCCGGAGGACCTGGCCGCCGACCAGCGCTTCCAGCCGACGGCGTGTGGTGAGGGCGGTGGTGTCGGCGCGCGTTGCGAGGCCGGTGTAGGAGGCGGCCTCGAAGGCTGGAGAAGGTGCAGGGGCCGCGCGTGCCGGACTGCAACGAGGAGGGCAGCCTGAGCGTCAACGTCTTTGCTCCGCGCCGGGCGATGAAGGACGGTGTGGTCCGCCCGGTCCTGGTGTGGTGGCACGGGGGCGGCTTCACCAGCGGCTCCGGCGGCTGGGACTAACGACGGCGCACGCCTCGCCGCGCTGGGCGACATCGTGTTCGTCACCGCCAACTCCGATGTGGGGCCGCTGGGTTACCTCTATCTGCCGCAGGTCGGCACGGCCCACCTCGGCCCCCAGGACCAGGCCGCCGTACTGCGCCGGGTGAAGGACAACGCTCGCCTCCTTCGGCGGCGACGCCCACACCGTCACCGTCGGCGGGCAGTCCGCCGGGCGCTCAACTCTCCCTGATGCTCGCCCTCCACCCCGCGACGAACTCGTCCATCACCCGGGTGCTGCTGCACAGCGGCCCCTTCGGCCTGGACCCGCAGACCCTCACCAGGCCACCGAGAACACCGACGCCTACCTGCGCCTGCTGGACATCCCCGCCGGCACCGACACCGCGAAGGCCCTGCGTGCTCTGCCGGCCGAGCAGTTGCTGGACGCCTACGGCCGACTCTCCGCCCAGCGGCCACCCCAGGCAACACGGCCCCGCCGATACACCCGGCCCTCGACGCCCCGAGCACGCCCCACACCCGGCAACAAGCACTCACAGACCACGCATCGGAGGGCAACGCGCTCGCTTCGCCGACCGACACGTGGTCACCATCTTGTGCGGCAGCAACGTGACATGGATGTCTGTCACCGCTGGGTCGGTGCGGCTCCCATCGACAGGTCTTGACAATTGCTTCGTTCGCGGGCCCGGAACGTCGTGAGGCTCTGTAGGGGCCACGCGCTCCCACGGTTCACGCTGCGCCAGCCGCCGCGAGCAGCGCCACCGGCAACAGCAGTATCCATTGCGGCAGGCGCAGCAGCGGTTTCGACCAGCTTGCGGCCAGGGAAACGATAAGAAACACGACGGAGTAGGCCACGAAGTGGGCGGCCAGGAGCCAGGCGATGGTGTCACCGCCAGAGCGGTTGCCCAGCGCCAGCCAGATCAGGGCAGCGGCGGCCAAGATCAGGTCGGCGGTGACCATGTGCCAGACCGCGTGCAGGACACGGCGGGGCTCATCGGGGAGGTTGCCAGCCAGCAGTGGCCGGATGACATCCCGACCGCCAGCCACGGCATGGACGGCTGCGACCGCGCCGGCCGTTATGCCAGCGGCGAGAAACCAGGCGTTCATCGGGTCTCGATTCCGCGGCCGACGATGGCCGCCAATTGCGTGGCCAGCCCTGGGCCGGGCTGCTCGCCCACCAGGGCGACGTGGAAGAAGACGGCGCCAGCCAGTGTGTCCAGTACCAGGTCGACCGGCAGGCCGGGGTTGGCCTCCCCGCGCTGGACAGAACGCTCGAACACCGGCACCAGCCCGTCCTTGGCCGGGGTCAGGAAGTCGGAGCGAATGCGGACCTGCAATTCCGGGTCAGCGGCGAAGTCGGCCAGCAGGCCCGGCAGGGCAGCGGCCGCGGCCGGGGTGGAGAACTCCTGGATCAGGGCCTCCAGCAGGGCGGTGAGATCGCCGGTCAGGCTGCCGGTATCCGGGGCCGGGGCTGCCTCGGTCTGGGTGAAGACCGCCTCGTACACCAACTCGGCCTTGCCCGACCAGCGGCGGTAGATGGTGTCCTTGCCGACGCCGGCCCGAGCGGCCACCGCACCGATGGAGGTGTCGGCGTAGCCGACTTCAGTCACCAGCTCGGCCGTGGCGGTCAAGATCGCCTGATGGGCCCGGCTGTCTCGGGGACGCCCACGCGGGGCGCTGGGAAGTGTCACGCGATTAACCATACGGGACGCCCCGATTGATAAATGCGTCGGGTACGACGCGCAGAGATGAGCCCGCTCTCGCGACCCCTATCACTTCAGTGATGTTCTGCGGCTACTGCCCATCCGCCGTCGACCAAGAACCGTCGTGGGCCAGTGTTGCGTCCCCAGTGGAGACGCAGCCGGACACGTTCCCACGCGTGGCGGTGGATCACTCACGTGTGGCTGGACGTGCTGGTCAGCCGGCAGCGCTGGAGGCCAACGGGTTCCGTCAGCCGGGCGCCTGAGAGCCCGGGGCGTCGCCCCTTCGTGGCACAGGATGCCTATACCCCTTGAACGGGCCCTCCGTTGACGTGAAATCGGATACGGCGGCGCGCCGGTATCTTGCGGCCATCTGTCACTTCAGGGGCTCATGCATGTCGTGCCTCCCCGGGGAGTCCACGAAAGGCTGTGGGCCTCTCCGGGGGACCTGCGAAATCCGCAGGCTCCACGGGGAAGTGGGGTGATGGATCCCGATGGAGACGCAACCAGCACCGGTGACGATGTCGTAGCGCGCAAGATCCCTGATCCGCGTCGGAACCAGCGACGACGGCCGCTTGAACCCCTCCGGGTCCCGCGCGACCTCCCGCGCCAGCAGCAGGTGGTCGACCTCGAAGATCGACGGCCAGCCCTGCTCAGCCATCGACCGCAGCAGCACCGGCGCGTATTTGCGAGCCGATGGGCGGTTGAACACCCCGCGTCAGCAGCTCGGAGGCGGGGTCGGGGCGCCGCCGGTTGCCGATCCCCGGCCCTGGAGGAGGGCGAACGATCCAGCGGGGTCGCCAACAGCCACATGAACGGTCCGCGTTGGCCTTCCGGTCAGGTGTGGATGACGAGCTTGAATTCGGCGAGCACGAGGTCGCAGGCGGTGCTGTCATTGTGTGAGACGAGCAGCGCCAGCGGCGTACCGATGGCGGTGAACAGGCCGTGGCCCTTGGTGAAGCACTGCATGCCGGGCGACGGCGGGCGGTGATCGGTGGCCGTCGAATCGTAGCCGGTGGACAGGTTCAGCGGATCGCGGACGAAGCGGTCCCGCAGCTCAGTGTAGGAACCGTCCTCCCACTGGATCATCGCGTACAACTGGCCCCAGCCCGCGATGGAGGGCCAGATGAGGCCGGAGCGGTCGTCAGTGGCCCAGTTGGTGACGGTGTAGCCGTCCGGCTGGACGGCCTGGTGCATGTTATGCGCGTCGTACGACTCGCCGGAGCCAAACGGGAAGCGGACAATATGGTTGGCGCCGTCGGCGGGGATCGACTGCGCGACGTCGGTCTTCAACGAGCACACATAGACAGTCACTTGCGTCTCCTAGGCCGTGGGCTGCATGACGCAGGATTGGACCCCTGTGTATCTTCACCCCCGGTCGCCCTGGGGAAACGGGCGAAGGCAGCTCCGCCAACGTCCGAGAGCGCGACCTCCTACGGCTGGCCGAGAGATCAGATGGCGGATCTAGTAGTGCTTGATCAGAGTGTTATCGGTTCCGGCATGTCGCGGTGACGGGTGAGGCAGGCGCCGGTCCAGAGCGCGAGAGGTAGCTGCGGTTCGCGGGCTCGTCGACCTGCTCGGCCAGCACGGCGCCGATACAGACTAGGTCGGTAAGCCACCGAATCTCCTCGTTCGGCCTCGGGCGGGCGGCGCCGAAGTCGGACTCCGCCCCCGACGACTCTGTCCCGGGCCCTTGCACCGTCGGCGGCCTCGGCCGGGTTCGGCGCGCGTCGGGCGGAACCGACGCGCAACGCGGCAAGCGCGCCCCGCCCCTTGGCTGTGGCCGCG
The DNA here is from genome assembly GCF_031348265.1 of Streptomyces collinus. Lineage (NCBI taxonomy): Bacteria > Bacillati > Actinomycetota > Actinomycetes > Kitasatosporales > Streptomycetaceae > Streptomyces > Streptomyces collinus. The sequence goes on from NZ_CP133771.1 coordinate 134,200, forward strand.
CCGCCCACCCCCCCTCCCCTCTACTTCAGCAGGGCATGACGAAAGGAACGCAGCCGCGATGGCAGGAGCTCAACTGCACCCGTACGCCTCTGACGAGCTGGAGGGTGAAAGCACTGCGTCTCTCATGGGGGCTCCGGGAATACGCGCGGTGTCAATCGGACGCTGGGGTGCCACCAGTGGTGGTTCGGCAGCTCGCTGAAGCCAAGGATGTCAGTTCCAGCTCTGACTCCGACAAGACCGGGCATCTACGCTCAAAGCAAGCCGTCATCGTGTGCCAGAAACGGAGACGGTGCAACTGGCAAAGTGTCAGCCTCCGCGACCTCGTCCGTTTTTCAGGTGAACTTACCGCCTTTCATGGAGATAGGCGCTGGATACCTCCCTACGCTCTAATCCGGCACGAGCAGCACAAACACGGTGTGCCTGCCCTCTTTGGGCTCGATGACCGTCGGGGGTTCGCATGAGGCTGGGACAGGCCGGTTGGTGGGGCTCGATGCACGCCGTTCGTAGCGGCTGGTCATCGACGGCATGTGGATGGGGCAAGACTCGGGGACTGGCAACCGTGCTTGCCGCCGCAATCAGCGCAAGCGCGACGGCGGTGCTGTTCCTTCCAGTCGGCGTCGGAGTGCCGGCTGCGCATGGTCTGGCCGCTCTGTCCCTGCTTGAGCGTGCCAGGACGGCCGCCGGAAGGGTGCGTCTTCGCCTCGCACTCTTCGCGGGTTCTGTGGCGGCGGGTGGGCTTAACCACCTCGCGGTCAGCCAGCTCGCTTCCTTTCAAGGGGAGCTCACTGGTGACCGCCACTTCGGCCTCCAGCTGCTGGCGGTCACCGCAAATGCCCTCTGTCTGGTGGTGGCGATCGCCGGGGTCGTGGTCGCGGTGGCGGACGGCGGCACGACGCTGGTAGGGCTGCGGCGAGTCCTGGACGGATGGATGATCGCCGGCTCCCTGCTCACACTGGGCTGGGTGCTGCTGCTACATCGTGCAGACCAAAGCGTCGATGCCTTCGGGTCCTTGCAGGATCTGGCACGTGTGGTGACGGACATCCTGGTCTTTGGACTTCTGGTGGCGATGCGCTACTCGCTGAAGCGTCCTGAGCGCACAGCGACAACGGTGGGTGTCCTGGCCCTCGTCGCCTTGTCCGCAAGCGACATGATGCGCATCCTCATGCCGGCCCCCGGCACCTGGTACGGCATTCCTTGCGCGGCGGCCTGCTCGATCACGGGCCTAATCCTCATCGCCGTTGCCCCATGGCTGGCCGGAGGCACCAGCGTCGTGGACGTCGACCAGCGCATCATGCCCGTCGTCGGGGTCGTGGCCGCCTTCGTGCCCGTGGCCATCTGCGTCCTGGCCTTGACAGCTCACACCATGGTCGGAGGCCGCACCAACGTGGTTCCGTTGGTCCTGGCAGGTTCGCTGCTTATCGCGCTCGGCATCCGCCAGGGCATCATCCACGCCGACCACCTTCACATCACCCGCGAAGCCACCACCCGGGAAGCGCTGTACCGCGCCTTGGTCGACGGCACCCGCGACGTGATCACCATCGTCAGCCTGGAGGGCCGCGTACGCTACGTCAGTCCTGCCGCTCATCACGTCTTCGGTTACCGGCCTGAGGACCTGCTGGGTGCCCGTCTCCCCCTGTACTGCCACCCCGACGATCTGACGCCCCTGATGCACGCAGTCGAGACGCTGCGGCAGGAAGCCGCATCAGGCATCCGCGGTCCGGGCCGCCGCGTGTCCTGCCGGGTCCGTCACGCCAACGGACGTTGGCGCCACGTCGAGTCGACGATCAGCCACCACACCGAGGGAATGATCTTCAGCAGTCGCGATGTGACCGACCGGGTCAACCGGCAGGAAGTACTCGAGCACCTGGCCTTTCACGACGCGCTCACCGGACTGCCCAACCGGGCCCTGTTCACCGACCGAGTCGCGCATGCCCTGCGGAAGCGGATCACTCGCGCAGCCCCACCCGCAGTGCTCTTCATGGACCTGGACGGCTTCAAGGCTGTCAACGACTCGGCCGGACACGCGGTGGGCGACGCTCTCCTGATCCACGCCGCGCGTCGGCTCCAGGCATCCGTACGGGCCGAAGACACCGTAGCCCGACTCGGCGGTGACGAGTTCGCCGCCCTCCTGGAGGGAGAGGCCGGGACACACCCCTTACGCGCCAAGGACGTCGCCGAGCGAATCCTGTCTGCCCTGACGCAGCCGTACCAGATCGCAGGCAACGAGGCACTCGTCTCGGCCTCCATCGGCATGACACTGGCCCTCCCGGGCGTCACACCGGACGAACTCCTCCGCCAAGCCGATGAAGCTATGTACGAGGCCAAGAGAGCAGGCAAAGGCCGCATCCGCATGCACAGCCCTCAGCCCCGTCAAACCGGCTACAGTCCGTCACCCGAGGCCAGCCAGACGGCCACTCCCCTCCAGTCGTCAGACGAACCGGCGGCACACGACCTGGGACGGGGACCCCATACTGCCGGTACCCGAAACCCCTGATCCGAGCCTGATCGCCCAGCAGAGACTGGACATCGCCATGACCGTGAGTCAGAGCTTCGAGGTGCACCGGGAGCCGGTCGGCAAGCGGAGCACGGCCGCGATCCGCCAACTGCTGTCGCACTTCGGCCGGAGCCGTTCGAGACCGGTCGGCTGTTCAGTCCCCGGGGGGGACCGATACGCGCGGGTCAGTGTCCGCACGAACCGCTACTCGGTGCCGGTGGGACTGATCGGCCGCACCGTTCGGATGATGCTGCACGCCTCCGAAGTCGTCGTCTACGACGGCGGCAAGGAAGTCGCCCGGCACGAACTGCTCATCGCCAAGGGCCAGGCCCGCCTGGAAGTAGACCACTATCTGGAGGCCCCGGTCCGCAAGCCTGGCGCCGTTCCCGGCGCAACCGCGCCGTAACAGACCCGCTCCGCAGGCAAGTTCACCCCGTCCATGACGCCTGTGGGCGGCTGCCTGCAAGGCCCACGGTGACCGATGCCGCACTCCCCACGAATGACCCCTCCCAGCCTGTCGACCCGAAGATCATCCCACCGGTCAGGCAACGTGACGGCGCCGTCGGAACGCTTCCAGCCGTTCCTCAGCGGGCTTTGGCGGCTCTCGTAAGGCTTCTTGAAGATGCCCTTCGAACCGAGGTCTTCGCCCTGGCCTGGTCCTTGGCTCTCGCCCCCCGTGGCTGGGCACTGAGCACGGCAGAGGCTTCGTCCTCACCGATGAACGGCACCGACATGAAGGTGCCGTCGCAAGAATGAGGAACCTATGAGGTCGTGCGCCCCTGACAGCTGTCAGGGACCTGTTCGTCCCACGCCTGCCTAGCATGACGAACCAGCCGGAGACATCTGGTGCCGGTTACCCGAGAGGACGCAGATCCCCATGACACTTCGACCCCGTCGCACGGGCGCGCTCATCACCGCACTGGCCACCGCCGCCGCGGTGCTGGGCCTGGCGACGCCCGCGAACGCCGCCATCCACCGGTGCAGCATCTCCGGGGACATGACGAACTGCACGACGGTGACCGGGATCGACCCGGGCTCCTGGCTGCAGATGCGCACCGGTCCCGGATACGGGTACGCCAACGTTCCCCACGGGACACTCCTCAACGGAGACGAGGTCGGCCTCACCTGCTGGACGACCGGCGACGGAGCGGCGGACAACCCCAACTACCGCTACTGGATGCTCATCGACCTGGGGGTGAGGTCGGGCTACGTCAACGACTGGTACCTCAACACCGGCAACCCCAGCGTATGGCAGCAGCAGATCCGACAGTGCTGACCGGCGGGTCCCGAAGGAGAGATGCAGATGCCCGCTCGGACGACCAGGTGACAGTGCTGGAGGGGCGAGAGCATCGGTGACGGACCGGAGCGGCCACCTGCTTCGGGCCGTCGCCGCAACAGGCCCAGGTTCACAGAGGCTCCAGCCATACTCGGGGGAACAGCAGCGGATCTGTGACCCAGCCTGCCGTCAGCACGACCTGTTGTCAGACCCCTCTGTCACGATCGGTGCATGGGATTCTTCGACGATCTGGTGTTACCGGAGGAACCGGCCGCCGAGCGGACGGTATTGGTCCGGCTGGGCCCGCCGGAAGAGGACGCCGGGCGGTACGCGCCGCCGGTTGACTGGTTCGCTCCTGCGCATCTGCCGCAGCTTGAGGTTCTCGGCGCCGGTCCGGACACGAAGGTGCTGCTTACGGGATGGTCCGTGTGGCCGCAGGCAGCCACCCTGCATCTGGCGGTCTTCCGTAGGACCCGCCGGCACAGCGCGGCTGCGGGACGGCAGTCCGGGTTGCGGGTGGGCCTGCTGTTCTCCGACGGCCGCCGGGTGACCTCGCTGGACGGCACTACGGACCGGAGGGTGGAGTTCACCGATTCGCAGGGACAGGTGACCGTGGCTTCCACACCGCAAGCGGTCGGGCTGATCCCACTGGATCCCGGCTTGCATCATTCCCGACGGTCCCTCTTCAAGACCGACGTCGACCTGTATCTGGCAGAACTGCCAACCGCCGGAGAGGCTCAGCTGGTGGTGGAGTGGCCGGATGAGGGGATTGCCGAGACCCGCACCTCGGTCGACGTGGCGGCCCTCCATGCCACCTCGGCGCAAGCGCTCGAAATCTGGCCAGCGCTCGGGCCGCCGGATCCGTCAGAGCAGCCGGACGCCTTCGGGTACGTGGAGGTGAGCGGACCGCCTGCTTTCCTGGCGCCGCCCCTGGCTCGGCACCAGCGGGAGATGCTGCGCCGCCAGGAGGAAGCCCGCAGGCGCTCTGTGCCGCGGGCCGACTGGCAGCAACTGGGTTATCAGGACTGGGGGGACGCGGCCCTGATCCGTGCTCGGCTGGACGCAGGGGCACCGCCCGACGCCCGCGTCGGATGGCGTGGTACCACTCCGCTGCATCTGACGGCGGAACAGGGAGCATCGGAAGTGGTCGCCGCGCTCTTGTCGCATCAGGCGGAGGTCGACGCACGCGACGACGACGGACACACACCGCTGTGGTACGCCGCCTGCTGCGTAGACAAGGGCAGTGTCAAAGCGCTGATCGACGCCGGGGCCGATGCGTGGACGCCGCAGAGCGGACCCTGGTCCCCGGGCCGGCTGCTGCTGACCACGTCGCTCGCGCCACTCGTCGCGGATCTGCCGGGGGCGGTGGAGCTGCCCGCCGAGGAAGCCGCGGCGTTCACAGCGGCGGACGCGCTCATCGCGGCCTTCGGCGAACAGGAGCTGTGGACCGAAGGACTCGGCATCTGCTTCGTGCCGGGCCTGAGCGAGGACGAGGTGATCCGGCGGCTCGGCGCCGACCCCGCGCAGTGCCCGAAGACAGACGCCGAGCATGCGCCCTTCGACCCCATGGACTACGACGAGTCCCTCCGCTACGTGGGCGTGACGAGCGTGCCCGGTGCCCCTGGCGGCTGCGCGATCACGCAGGACGGCTATATGCCGAGCGACGACGCCGTACTGCGGGCGATATCAGCGGGCACCGCCGCCTACGGAATCTACTTCAACCCCAAGGGCGGGACATTCGGCACCCTGGCCCGCGATGGCGCAGTCGTCGAGCACGAGGAGATAGGCCTCCATCCGCACAGGCCCGACCCGGCCACACATTGGCACTTCCGCTTCTGGCAGCGCCGGTCCACCTTCCCGCACGACGCCGACACACTCGCCTACGCCTGCGCCGCGGCCGGGCTGCGGATCCACGACGGCCAGGAAGTCATGGATCGCCGTGCTCCGCGCCGCTGGGTGCCGCTGCCTTCGCAACTCCAGCGCTGAGGCCGGTGTATGAGCGAGGGCTTCGAACTCCTCTGGTCGTCGTCCACCGAGATGCCGGCCAGACTCTGGACGGCCACCGGGCCGGGCCACCGAAGGTCTCCCTGAGGCAAATCTCCGCCCAAGCCTGCCAGCGGTGTCAGCCGGGCGGGGACCGGAGAGCCGGATACGGCGTGCGCTGTCACGCCGCCGACGGTAGCCGGTCAGACACGTCCCTGGCCGTCACCGGACTCGAAGCGATCCCTCTACCGCAACACGGATGAGAACGCACAGCTGGGGGCGCCCCCCTCCGACCAGCTCCTCCCACGTGGCACAGGACACGTCAATGACAGGATTGCGGTGAGGAAGGGGCAGGGAAGCCATAGGGGGCGCCCATGATTACCGTGAAGGGATGACCCGTGACGTCCGCTGCGCCTCTCCCCATACCTCGGGCTGCCGGATCGCTTCCGTTCATCGGCCACGCTCTGAGAATGCGCGACAACCTCGGCTTCATCGACTCGCTGCGCGACACACGGGAACCGGTCGTCGAGATCGTCCTGCAACCCGGAACGCGCACCGTCGTGGTCCAGGACCCGGCCCTGATCCACCAGATGCTCAAGGCCCTGGCACCCACTCTCGACAAGGGACGGCTCTACGACAAGCTGGGCCAGCTGCTGGGCGACAGCGTCGTCACCGCCACCGGCCGGCCTCACGTTCGCAAACGCCGTCAGCTGCAACCGGCGTTCGCCCACACCGAGATCAGCCGGTACGTCGACATCATGCGCACCGAGGTCACGGCCACGGTCGCCGGCTGGGAACCCGGGAAGCCCCTCGACGTACGCGAGGCGATGGTCGGACTCAGTCTCGACATGCTGGCCAAGACGGTGTTCGCCGGCAGCCTCGACGACGCCGTCTTCCGCCGGCTGCGCAGCGACCTGTCGGTGGTGATGAACGGCGTCGGTGTGCGCCTCATGCTGCCCGACTGGGCCGAGCGCCTGCCGTTGCCTTTCAACCGCCGCTTCGACCGGGCCCGGGCCGGCGTACGCGCCACCGTCAACACAGCCGTCGAGGAGTTGCAGGCCTCCGGGCACGACACCGGAGACATGCTCTCCATGTTGCTGCGCGCCGTCGACGAGGAGACCGGTGAGCCGTTGACCGGGCATCAGATATGCTCCGAGATCCTCACCCTGGCCGTGGCGGGCACCGAGACCACCGCGTCGGTTCTGTCCTGGGCCCTGTACGAACTCGCCCGCAACCCCGCCGTCGAGGCCCGGGTCCTGGCCGAGCTGGACGACGTCCTCGGCGAGCGGCCCGTCGCCCTCGACGACGTGGCCCGGCTGCCGTACCTGAATCGGGTGATCACCGAGACCCTGCGGCTGCACCACCCCGGCTGGTTGGTCACACGTCGCACTACCGAGGAGACCCGTCTCGGCCAGTGGACGCTGCCCGCCGGCACCGAACTGGCCTACTGCCAGCACGCTCTGCACCGCGACCCCGAGCGTTTCCCCGATCCGCTCACCTTCGACCCGGACCGGTGGAACGACGCTGCGCAGGAGCCTCCGCCAGGCGCGTTCCTGCCCTTCGGGGACGGCAAGCACAAGTGCATGGGGGACCGCTTCGCCCGCACCGAGATGGTCACGGCGATCGCGACGATGCTGCGTTCGGTACGGCTGGAACTCGCCGAGGGCCAGGCCATCCGCCAGGTCGCCCGGCTCACCGTACGGCCGCGCGCCCTGCGAATGACCGTCCTCCCCCGGAACCGGCTCCGAGCCGGGGCCCGCAACTAGGGCCTGTATCAAAAGTGGCTGGTTGTGACTCTGTGGCCTAATTTTCTATGCCGGAGTGAACATCGAGAGCTCCGGGGTGCCGGACGAGAGGCCGAGCCGCTGGGTCCGGCAGAGGGCTGATGGCGATGTTGAGGAGTGCGTGCGGGTCCTCGCGGAGGTCCATGCGCGCGACGGCTATCCGGTGAACTGGCCGGACCAGCCCGGCGAGTGGCTGTCACACGGTCCCCTGCTGGGCTCTTGGGTTGCCGAACTCGAAGGCGGCCTGGTTGGGCATGTCAGTTTGTCGCAAGGCGGCGAAGGCGATCTGGCCCCGGCGTTGTGGAGCGAGCGGAACGGATCGACGCGAGGTATGACCGCCGTGGTCAGCAGGCTGTTCGTTGCCCCGCAGGCGAGGGGACATCGGATCGGTGCACTGCTGATCGGCCAAGCAGTGGAGGAAGCGCGGCGTCGTGGCCTGCATCCGGTGCTCGACGTCGTCGCATCCGATACCGCGGCGGCAGCCCTGTATGAGCGGCTGGGCTGGGAGCTGATGGCCACCGTCGAGCAGCAGTGGAGTCCGCACCAGACGGTGGCCATCAGCTGTTACGCAGCGCCATCGTGACGTGGTCAGTCATAGCCACTCGTGGATGGCCGCGACGGGGACGGTCGCCTCGTAGCGGACCGCGAGCTTGTCGTACCTCGTGGCCACGGCCCGGTGCCTCTTGAGGCGATCGATGCCGCACTCGACTGCCTGCCGAGCTTTGTAGTCCTGTGGGTCGAACTTCGGCGGCCGGCCGCCGTGCGAACCGCGTTTCTTGCGGTTGCCAGCCTGGTCGGCCTTATCCGGGATGGTGCAGGGGATCCCGCGCCGCCGCAGGTAAGCGCGGTTCTACCTGAAGGCGTACGCCTTGTCGGCGCGGGCTTCTGGCCCTGTTCGACGGCGAGGTGCAACTTGGTGGTCAGGCCGCCGCGCGAGCGCCCGAGCCCGTGGTCGTCCGACTCGATGCTAGCGCCGCCAGGCGGCTCCTTCTGCAGCTCCCCCTTTTCCCCGCCCCGGCGGCGTGCTGGTGGGCCCGGCACACCGTGGAGTCGACGTTGATGTCCCAGACGCACCCACCTCCCCTCCCCCACAAGATCGAACTGGACTTCGCGCATGCGGGGTGTGCGGATCGCACGCTGCTGTGACGGAGCACCACCGCCTGCGCACGTGTGGCCAGTGACTGCGATCTCGCAGAGAAGGTCGAGTGGCTGGATTCCCGAAGAGTGAGAGCTGCTCCTTCTGCCCCCGATACTGTGGCTTCGCATGACCACCTCCGAGATCGAGATCACCGCTGACCTGGTTCGTGACCTCCTGCGGGAGCAGCATCCAGACCTTGCAGGGCTGGCCATCCGCGAGGTGGCGGGCGGCTGGGGCAACCAAATGTGGCGCCTCGGGGACGAGTTGGCCGTGCGTATGCAGCGCATGGACCCCACCCCGGAACTCCAGCTCAAGGAGCGGCGGTGGCTACCGGTGCTGGCCCCGCGCCTGCCGCTCCCGGTGCCGAACCCGGTGCGGTTCGGTGAACCGTCCGCGCGCTTCCCCAAACACTGGACCGTGATGACGTGGGTTCCCGGCGAGCCGCTGGACCACGGCTCGATCAGCCGCGGCGCCCACGCGGCCGACACACTGGCGGGCTTTCTCCGGGCGCTTCACGTGGAGGCGCCCGCCGAGGCGCCGATCAGCTCGGACTTCGGCGCTCACCCCAAGAAGTGCACGGACGGCTTCGACCATTTCTTCCACTCCGTCGTTCCCGACGACCTCGCCGACGACGTCCGGGCCGTTTGGGACGACGCCGTTGCGGCCCCCGAGTGGGAGGGCCCGCCGCTCTGGGTGCACGGCGACCTTCATCCCGCGAACGTCGTCGTCTCGGCCGGAACGCTCTCGGGCATCGTCGACTTCGGGGCCCTGTTCGCCGGCGATCCGGCGTGGGACCTCGCTGCCGCGTGGGTCCTGCTCCCCGCGGGCACCGCTTCACGGTTCTTCGACACGTACGCGATTGCAGACGAGGCGGCGATCCGCCGCGCCCGTGGGCTGGCCGCTATGAAGAGCCTCTTCCTGATGCTCATGGGGCAGAACGGAGACCGGGGCCTTCCCGGCGGCAAGCCGAACTGGGGACCTGCAGGCCGGGCGGCACTCGATCGTGTTCTTCAGGACTGGTACTCATCCCCGTCCCGGCCATGATCCTGCTCGCGCAGCCGAACGCGAGCACGGCGAGCGCGTCCGGCCCGCCAGGCCGGAGTGGGTCGTCCAGCTCGGTATCGGCAGCGGCCGGCGGCGCCCGCAATCAGCTCGGAACGACTCCCGCCCTCCCCGGCAAAGCCAACCCCGCTTGTACAGGTAGATGGTGTCGTGGTGGAGCAGACGGTGGAGACCTGGCCGGCGCGTGACAGGCCGGGCCGCTTCCAACCGTTTCTCAGCGGACTTTGGCGGCTCTCTTAAGGCTTCTTGAAGATGACCTTCGAACAGAGATCTCCGCCCCTGCCGGGTCCTAGGCTCTCGAACACCCCCCACAGGGCCGGTGGCCGCGATCGCGGCCACCGGCCACGGGGCCGAGTCAGCCAACCGACCAACCGAGGTGTCCTGCATGGGTTCCCGCCGAGCCGCTCGCCCGTCCCGCTTCCACGCCCGGCCCCGCAGCGGGCCGAAGACGCGCGGTCCCGCGCTGGCCATGGGAGCCGTCGCTGCGATCGCGGGCGTCGGGATCACCATGGCCGTCGTCAGCGGCGAGGACGGCGACGCGTCGGACCGGGTGGTCGCGAACGGCACGGACAGGACGCCGGGCGCCGGGGACACGGCCGGACGGACGGCGCCGCTCGCCTCTGCTTCGGCGAGCCCGAGCACCACGGCGAGCAGCAGCTCGCCGAGCGCTAAACCGAAGGAGAAGCGGAAGCAGTCGGCGAGCCCGGCCCCCCGCGCACGGAAGACGACCGTCCCCGCCTCGAAGGCACCCGCGGGGACGACGGCGAAGAGCAGCGGCGGCGGGTCGGCGAGCGGTTCCGGAGGCCTGCGGCCGGGCAGCACCCGATCGGACTCCGGGTCGGGTTCGGAATCCGATGGCGGACCCGAGGCTCAGGTGCTCGCGCTGGTCAACAAGGAGCGGGCCACGGCGGGCTGCTCGCCGGTCACGGCGAACGCCCGGCTCACCCGTGCCGCCGACGACTACAGCGACGTCATGGCGAGCAGCGGCGTGATGTCCCACACCGGCCCCGACGGCTCGACGATGACGACCCGGGTCGAGGCCGCGGGGTACAAGTGGTCGACCCTGGGCGAGAACATAGCCCAGGGCCAGGCGGACGCCGCCTCGGTGATGAAGTCCTGGATGAACAGCCCCGGACACCGCGCGAACATACTCAACTGCTCCTTCAAGGAGCTGGGAGTGGGCGTCCACTTCGGCGACGGCGGCCCTTGGTGGACGCAGAACTTCGGCGCCAGTCGCTGACCCCGCTCACCGCCCCCGGCCGTCGGCGCCGGTCACCGAACCCCGTCACCTCACCCCGCCGCCGGCCCCTCCCGCGTCAGCCAGTACGAACGACACCCGCACCCGGGCGCCGCCCAACGGCGCCCGGGTGATCGTCAGTTCGCCGTCCGCCGCGCGGGACGCCCGGGCCACGATGTCCAGGCCCAGTCCCGTCGAACCGCCGACGCTCACACCCCGCGTGAGCGCCGCGTCGGGGTCCGCCACGCCCGGTCCCGCGTCGTCGACCGTGAGGAACACGTGCCGGTCCGCCCGCTCCACACGCACGGCGAAGGCGGTGCCCTCCGGGGTGTGCCGGAACACATTGCCGATCAGTGCATCGACGACGGCCGCGAGGTCGTCCTCGGGGAAGGCGACGGGCACCAGTCGCGGCGTGAGGGAGCGCTCGTAGGGCCGTCCTTGCTTGGCGGCGAGGACCGACCAGAAGTCCAGACGCATGGCGACCACCTCCGCGACGTCGCACGCCTTCGCCGCGCCGGTCGCCGCACGGGCCGACCGCGCCGACGCGAGCGGTGTACGGGCTGCGGCGATGATCGAGTCCAGTTCGCTCTCCAGCTGGCCGGCCGCCTCCGCGACCCGTCGGGCGCTGGGCGTCGACCCCATCCGGTCGGCTTCCAGGTAGAGAGCGGTCAACGGGGTACGCAGCCGGTGCGAGAGGTCGGCGACCAGCTCGCGTTCCACGGCGAGCAGACCGAGGACGCGGTCGGCCATGGTGTTGAACGCCGCACCGGCCTCCTTGAGTTCGGGCGGGCCGTCGGGTTCGACCCGCACGTCCAGGTCGCCGGAGCCGAGAGCCAGTGAGGCACGCTTGAGACTGCGCGAGGAGCGGACGACACGGGCGCCGAGCCGGTCGGCCACGAGGACCGAACCGCCGACCAGACCCAGCGCGAGCAGCGACATGACGCCCCAGGACGCTGCCACGCCCCGGGTGAGATCTGCGGACGGCACGAAGGCTTCCACGACCGCGACCCGGTCGCCCTGCAGGACGACGGGCTGGAGGTAGACCCAGCCGCCCTTGGTGTCCACGGCCAGCGTCTCGCGCCCGCGCACGGCCCGCTCGAGCGCGTCCCGGGGCGCGTGCGACGTGCCGACGAAGCCGCCGTCGGGCAGACGCACGACGAGCTGGTCGGAGGAACCGAGCTCGGCGACGGCCTGCTGCACGTCGGCGCGCCGGGTGGTCAGGGCGAGCACCGGAGACAGGGCGGACGCCCGCTGCTCGGCAGCCGTGGTGGCCCGGTCCCGTACCTGTTCGCGCACGAGGAGGGCGAGGGGGATGAGGAAGGACAGGGCCACCATCGAGGTGACGGCCAGGGCGATCCCGGCGAGGGCACGTCTCATGGCGAGCTGACCAATTTGATGCCCAGGCCGCGAACCGTGCGCAGATAGCGGGGCTTTCGCGCCTTCTCGCCCATCTTGCGGCGGAGCGCGGAAAGGTGGACGTCGACCGTCTGGTCCTCGACGTACGGCTGCTGCCACACCTCGGCGAGTATGCGCTGCCGGGTGACGACCTGGTCGGCGTGGGCGGCGAGGTAGGCGAGCAGATCGAACTCGCGGCGGGTCAGGGGCAGTTCCCGGCCGGCCAGGTGCGCGGTGCGCGCCGTCGGGTCGATGCGCAGGTCTGCCACCTGCAGGACGGGCTGCCGGGCCGCAGTCACGTCTGCGGGCACGGCCCGGCGCAGCACGGCGGCGAGACGGGCGGCGAGCTGGCCGCCGGAGAACGGCTTGACCAGGTAGTCGTCGGCCCCCGCGTTGAGCAGCCGGATGATCTCGCTCTCGTCGTCACGGGCGGTGGCGACCAGGACCGGCACGCGGGAGATGCCCCGGATCATGCGCAGCACGTCCAGGCCGTCGAGATCGGGCAGCCCCAGGTCCAGCACCACGATGTCCGGCGGGCTCTGGGTGATCTCGCGCAGCGCCTCGAAACCCTGATGGGTGGTCCTGACCGCGTAGCCGTGCCCGGTCAGGACCTCGATCAGCGCGGCCCGGATGACGGGGTCGTCCTCGACGACAAGTACGGAGGCCATGAGCAGGCACGTTAGCCGGTCCGTCACTATGGTGTCGTGTCCCGCCTCCTGCGCTACCTGATCATATGGCTGGCCTGCACGGCAGCCAGTGTCACCGCTGTCATCCTCACGATTCACTTCGTGGTGGGGTCGACCCGGCCGACCGCGCCGGTCGCGCAGTCCGCGCCGAGCGAGCCCCTGAAGCCCTCGCGGCCCGGCCCCACCACCACGAAACCTTCCCCGAGTCCGTCGGCGAGCAGCCGCAGGCCCAGCCCGCCGCCCCGGAGCAGCGAGCCGGCGACCGATCCCAGCCCGACGCCCACGCCCACGCCGACGCCCACCGGCCGCACCAGCACCCCGGGGGCACCGACCGGCGCGGACGGTCCGGGATGCCAGGAAGGCGGCGCCGGCGTCTACACAGTGCCCTCCGAGGGCGGCAAGGCCACCGTGCGGTTCGGCGACGACGCGGTGTGCCTGATCTCGGCGGTGCCGAACCAGGGGTTCACGGTGAGCACGAGCCGGACCCGGGCACAGACCCTCACGGTGACGTTCTCGGCCAGCCGCCACCGGTCGGAGATCACCGCCACGGTCCAGCCGCAGAGCCGGGCCGACGTCCGCGAGGTGTCCTGGTGACGCCCCCTTGAGCGACGTACCTCGGACCGCCGGGCTCGGCCTGAAGAAGCCCGGGCAGCGACCATGACCACTCCCGAGCGAACTCCGGTCCCGTGCTGAGGAGTTGGAGAACGCCGCATTGTCCCGGACGTGGAGGAGGCGATGATGCCCGGGCCGGGTTGCCCATCTCCCCCACCGGCCTGCGCGGGCGTTGAGCGCGCACTGCAGGCCCGGGCACCGCGGACGCGGCAGCCCGGAGATGTGCCGGTAGCGCGAGCAGGGGCCCCTGGCGTGTGACACCGGGCACCCCTCACGGGTGCTCAGGGGCGGGCGCCGGGCCTGTTGACGACGCCCCAGGCGGCGCGGGCGCTGACCATCTCCCCGTCGTCCCGGGTCTGCCCGAGGTAGGCGTAGCTCTCGGGATCGAAGAAGATCTCCTGCTTGCCCTGCCAGCCCGCAGGCGTCTTCCCGGCGTAGGTAACGCTCACGCCGATCGCCGCACGGCCGAGCGGGTCCTTCACACCGGTCGTCACCCGGGCACCGGGAATCTTCGCGAGAGCCCGGAACAGGCCCCCCTGGACGTTCGGCGGGATCAGCACCGACCGGTACAGGACGTCGATCTCCCGCCAGTCGCGCTGCGCGCGCGTCTCCCCCTTGATGTCACCGATGGCATGCTCCTGACGGATGCGCTGCATCATCCGGTCAGGGTCGCTCGGCAGGGTGGCGAGAAAGCGGTAGAACTGCCGCTGGGAGCGGTCGTCGTAGCCCTCCTTCCTCCACTTGGCCTCCTGGTTGGGGCCGTACCAGACCTGGAGCTCGTCCGGGTCGAAATCCGAGACGTCACCGGCCGGGGGGATGCCGGGCAGACTGGCGTGCCCGGTGCCGTCCCAGCGGGTCCACTCCTCGCTGCTTTGCGGCTTGCCCCCGACCACGACGGTGCTCTTGTCGTACACCCACTGCTTCGGGCCGGGTTCGCTGCCGCCGTGCCTCTCGACGGTCGCGGCGGCCAGTTCGAGAGCGTCGGCGGAGGCGCCTGCCGACAGCACCTGGGGGCCCTTCCCCGCAGAGGCGCTCGTGCTGTCCTCGGGCAGGGTCGCGACGATTCCGGCGGTCACGGCGAGGGTCCCTGCCGTGGCGGCGCCGAGCAGGACCATCCGACGCCCGGGACGGGCAGCGCGGCCACCGCGGGTTTCCTGCCGGAGTGCCGCGGCGAGCCGGGCCCGCGGCACGGCCAGCCGGCCGGCGTCGGGAAGCGGCGCGTCGGTGCGCAGCCGGCGCAGTTCGGAGAGTTCGTTCATGCGGGATCACCTTCGTGGACGGGAGCTTCGATGAGGGGGCGGCCGGCCGCACCGGCTGCGGTGCGCAGCTTGCGGCGGACACGGTTGAGGCGGGAGCGGACGGTACCGACGGGGATATCGAGGGCCTCGGCGATCTCCTGGTAACCGAGGTCGGCCCACGCGAAGAGCAGCAGTACATGCCGGTCACCCGCGGACAGACGGGCCAGTGCCCCGGCCAGCGAGCGGACGGCGGCCTCGGCAACGAGTCGGTCATCGGCGGAGTCGGTCCAGCTGTCGGCGACCGGGTCACAGCCGGTGCGGGCGAGCAGCTTCAGCGCCCGGACCTCCTGCCGGCGGTAACGGCCGATCTGCTTGGCGGCGATACCGAACAGCCAGGGCCGTACCCCGGCACGAGCCGGATCGAACCGAGCCCGAATCCGAAAAGCCGTCAAAAACGTCTCAGCAGTCACATCATCGGCCGCGTCCCGGCCAAGCCGCCGAGCGACATAACGGTGAATCACCGGGGCGTGACGGTCGAAAAGCACCGCGAAACACTCCGGATCCTCAAGTGAAGCCGCGATAAGCCCGGCGTCGCCGCCGGCCAGGTCGGTCATGGACGGTCCGTCCGTTGATGGGGTCGGTGGGTGTCAGGGAGGTGGTGAGGGTTCACAACCTGTACTTGCCGACTCACGGCCAACGGGTTCACACCACCACCATCGCAAGCACCGCTTCACTCACACGGCACCCCACGACACCAACACACAGCGTCTTCCCCACCACGGCCATGGGGTCGGGAATCGGGGGCGGACGCCACACCCTGACATGTGTCAGGGACGCGACGCCCCTGACACGATCTACCGTTCGGGGCGCCGGCTCGGAGTGACCCAATGATGGCTGGGCCGGCTGGAGTCGAAGCCTGATCCACATCTCGAGGAGATCATCATGCTCAAGCGAAGTTCCGCAGCCCTCGCCGCCTCTGCCGCCGTCCTCGGCGTCATCGCCATCGCGCCCAACGCATCCGCCGAGCCCAGCCCTCCGGACTGCCCCACGGGAAACGTCTGCGCCTGGTCGTCCTCTGGCTATCACGGTCCTACGATCCTGAAGACAGAGGGCAACTGGTCCGGGTCGCTCAGGGTGGGCTTCATCATGAACAACGGCTTTCCCAGCCCCGGATCCGATCACATCCAGGCCACCTGGGTCTTCGACGGCCGCACCTACGACAGGTGCCTCCACTTCAACCCCGGCCCCGGCGAGTACAAGCTCTCCTTTCCCTCGGGAGTGGAACTGAAGAGCCTCGTCTGGCGTGGCGAATGCTGATCACGAGCCAACTCAAACGCCATGGTCGGGCGACTGCCGTAACCGTCGTGACGCCGTGACGAAGGCCCCTGCCCCCGTCTTCTTCTTTCCTCTTGCAGGACCGCGAAGAAGATGACGGGGTCAGGGGCCGGCTGTCATGGTCGGTCCGCGGCGAAGCGCGTGACGGTCCACCGGGCGTGGCGAGCATCGAGGACTACCGGACATCGCAATCGAGGCGATACGCGACGGAAGCTGCTCGGGCCGGAACCGCGGGCCGCTGGGGCCTAACGCAGAGCCGCGGCGACAAGGCCTTCGAGTGGCTCGCGCGGAACTTCGCCACCGTTCACCAGCCGGTCGAAGACCAGCCCGTCGATACAGGTCAGCAGGGTATGGGTGCGGTTCTCCACATCCGTCACGCCCTGACCGGCGAGGAACAGGCGGACGGCCTCTCGGCCGGCGTTCTCGCGGGGGACGAGAATCTCGCGCAGCTCGGGGTCCCGCACGCTCTCGACAGTGCAGGCGTACCGGGCGAGCGAGCGGCGGCGGCCCTCGCCGGTGAGTCGCAGCCGGGTGAGCAGCACCATGCCGTCCACGAGTTGCTCGGCCGTGCGGATGGGCGGGAAATCCTCGGCGATCGCTTGCAGTTCCGCCTGGTCGAGCTGGACCAGGCGGGAGACCAGCCCGGTGAGCAGTGCGGCCCGGGTGCGGAAGTACGCCGACGTGGTGCCGGGCGGCAACGCCGCTCTACGGTCGACTGCCCGGTGGGTCAGGCCCCGGACCCCTTCGTCGGCAAGTACGTCGAGAGCCGCGTCCGCGAGGAGGGTGCGCCTTTCCGAAACCATGACTCCTTTCTACACCTGTAGAGCCTGCGATAGGGTGATTCTTCTACACCTGTAGAAGCACTGGGGGTTCGGCATGGGCAGCACGGCAGTGGTGGTTGGAGGGGGCATCGGCGGACTGGCCACCGCGATCGGTCTGCGCCGCATCGGATGGGACGTGACGGTCGTCGAGCGCACATCCGAGCTGGCGGACGCGGGGGCGGGCATCTCACTGGCCGCCAACGGCGTGCGGGCACTGGACGAACTCGGCGTCGGGCAGGTGGTACGGGACGCCTCGCGAGGCCAGTACACAGGCGGCACCCGCACGCCGAAGGGCGGTTGGCTGACCCGGATGGACGGCGCGGTGCTGGAGAAGGCGGTGGGCACGCCGATCTTGGGCATCCCCCGCTCCACCTTGCACCGGCTACTGTGCGAGGCCCTGCCCGCCGCCGCACTGCTGATCGGCTCCGAGGCCGGCGCGGTCCGGCAGGTCGGCCCCTCGACGGTGCGAGTCGACTGCGGCGACACGGTCCTGGACGCGGATCTGGTGGTGGCCGCCGACGGCATCGGCAGCAAGGTGCGCAGCTTCCTCTTCCCAGCCCACCCCGGCCCGGTCCACAGCGGCTCGACGGTGCTGCGCGCCATCACTGAGCAGGCGGTCGAACTGCGCACGGACTTCGAGCTGACCTGGGGGCGGGGGGCCGAGTTCGGGCACATCGCCTTTCGAGACAGGCGGGCCGAGTGGCACGCCGTCCTCAACCTGCCCGCCGGCACGCGGTTCGCCGACCCGTTGACCGAACTGCGCCGACGGTTCCGCGACTGGCACGACCCGATCCCCATGCTGCTCCACGCGACCCGGCCCGCCGCCGTACTGCACCACGACGTCGCCGAGATCCGCACGCCGCTCCCCTCGTACACGACCGGCCGGATCGCCCTCCTCGGTGACGCGGCACACGCCATGACCCCCAACCTCGGACAGGGCGCCTGCCAGGCACTGGAAGACGCCATCACCCTGACCGCGGCGCTCGCCGCCGAACCCACCGTCGAAGCCGCGCTCGCCCGGTACGACCATGAGCGCCGCCCGCGCAGCCAGGCCGTCGCCCGGGCCGCTCGACAGGCCGGGCGAATGGGCCAGCAGCTCTCCCACCCGCTGGCCGTCGCCCTGCGCAACACCACGATGCGGCTGACCCCCTCCGGCGCCGCAGCGCGCATGATCCTCCGGCATCACTCCTGGGTCCCACCACAGTTGCATTGATCTGGTTCGCACGCCGCCACCTCGCCACCAGAAGCCCGTAGGGACGAAGTCGAGCCGAGTGTCTTGCCGTTGGCGGTGTCGGCGAGCAGGCTGTCCGGCGCGAGATGATCGTGTTCTGAAGCGGCCTGCGGGAGCAGGTGGCTCCGCTGCCGGGGGTTGCGGGGATGCCCCCGCCGCAAAATCGGCTGAACGGCACAGGAGCGACCGTCGGGTGTCCTGGCGGGAGTCCTGGAGGGCTGCGGTCGCTGCTGCCTTGCGTGTG
The DNA here is from genome assembly GCF_031348265.1 of Streptomyces collinus. Taxonomy (NCBI): domain Bacteria; kingdom Bacillati; phylum Actinomycetota; class Actinomycetes; order Kitasatosporales; family Streptomycetaceae; genus Streptomyces; species Streptomyces collinus. The sequence continues at coordinate 152,736 of NZ_CP133771.1, forward strand.
AGGGCCCGGCGGAGATCTTCGGGGGTGAGGACTTGGGCGTCGGGGCCGAAGGCGAGGAGGATTTCGGCGGTCGGCAGGGAGCGGACCTTGCCACACGTCGCTCAGTTCCAGTCCGGCGCGGCGCTGGGCGGGCTGGTCCAGGACGGTGGCGGACAGGGCGCGGTCGGTGCGGAAGAGGCGGGGTTCGCCGTCGTGGTCGGCTACGAGGTACCAGACGCCGGCTTTGTTGACGAGCCCGTGGGGATCGAGGGTGTAGGTGGCCACGCGGTTGTCGCGTCCGTGCCGGTAGCGCAGGCGCCGGTCGGTGAGGGCAGCCTGCTGGAAGGGGGCGAGGTCGGGAGCGTGCGCACTCGGCTTCGACCCCCGGTGGCCTCCACCGACCGGCTTGTGAAGCACATGGGGGAACTCGGCCGCAGCCTTCAGGAGCACGAACGCGCGGTCCTGCTGGTCTGCTTCATCTACGACAACCCCCGGCTTCCAGGTCCGCCGGAGCAGCCGGCACGGCGAGGTCAAAGCACAGGTCGCCCCCAGGCGGCTGACTCCTCAGCGCCCCGTCCGCCCTGCCCCTGGCCACGCCCCGGGCGTGAACCGGCAGGTGAAGTCGGCCGGTGCCGGGCCGCCTAAAGGATCATGCAGGTGGTCGTGGCGTGGGCGATCAGTTTGCCTTCTTCGTCCAGCACCTTGCCTTCTGCGGTGGCGGTCCGGCGGCCGGCGTGAATGACGGTGCCCTCCGCTGTGAGGGTCTGGCCGTCCGTGCGGGCGGCGCGGATGTAGTTGACCTTGAGTTCGAGAGTGGTGTAGCCGGCGCCGGCGGGGAGGGTGGTGTGGACGGCGCAGCCCATGACGGAGTCGAGGAGGGTGGCTGCGATGCCGCCGTGGACGGTGCCGAGGGGGTTGGCGAAGTCGGGGCGGGTGTCGAGGGAGATGACGATGCGGCCGTGGTCGACTTCGTCGAAGCGCATGCCGAGCAGGCGGCCTATGGACGGGATGTCGGCGGGGCGTTCGGTCTGCACCCAGCGCATCAGTTCCAGGCCGGTCATCGCGGTGAAGTCGGTGGTGGTCACGATCAGTCTCCTTGGGTGGTGCCGGTTGCGCCGCTGCCGTGCGGGGCGAGATGTTCGTCAGGCGGGTAGAGGTGCGATGCGTGCGGGGACGTGCTTGTGCCAGGGAGTGCCGGCGATGGGGTCCCGCCAGGTGAGGTCGGTGAGTGTGTTGAGGGCGACGCCGGTGCGCTCGGTTGCACCGTCCGCGACGGGCAGGTCGAGGCCGAAGCCGTTGGGCAGGGCCGCGTGTCCCGGCTGCAGGCGGTCATCGATCTCGACGACCGCCTGAGCGGTGCCTCGTGACGTGGTGATCTGGGCGAGGGCGCCGTCGGCCAGGCCGAGTTGTTCGGCGTCGCGCGGGCTGACGCGCAGCGCGCCCTGCTGGTCGCGTTTGCGCCAGGTGTTGTCCCGGAAGATGGTGTTCGCGGTGGAGGCCCGGCGCTGGCCTGCGGCCAGGACGATCGGGAAGTCGTCGCTGGTGTGAACAGCTGGGGTGGTGTCCAGGTCGGCGAGAAGGCCGAGGAGTTCGGGGATGGGCAGGGGGATGCGGCGGCCGGGGTGGGGCACGTAGTTCCAGGCGTCGGCGTACTCGTCCTCGGTGAACGTGACGCCGGAGCGGCCGCCCAGCATGGCGTCGAAGAGGGCGTCGGCGCTTGTGTGTCCGGCCCGGCGCATGGCTGCGGGGTAGGTCTTGGCGATGCGCTGGGCGAGCGCCCACAGTACGGCCGCGGGTCGGGCGCCTGCCGGAAGGGTGGGTCCGAGGGTTTCGTAGAGCAGGTAGGGCGCCATGCCGAGGAGCTTCTTGTCGAGTGCGACGACGGCTGCGAAGGCCAGTTTGAAGGGAGTGCGGCCGAGGCGGGCCGCGGTGCGCAGCACCGTCAGCGGGACGCGCGGGGCGCCGCCGAGTTCCCGTAGGAGGCGCGCGTGGATCTCGGGTTCGGGGAGGGTGCCGGGCAGCGGGTCGAGGAGCGGGGCGCGCAGGTGGAAGGTGTTGCGGGGGAACTCGAAGGCGAAGAAGGTGGCTTCCCATTTCTCGAACTGGGAGGCGGCAGGCAGGACGTAATCGGCTTGGCGGCCGGTCTCGGTCAGCGCGATGTCGATGACGACGACGAGGTCGAGGGCGGCCAGTGCCTCGCTGAAGGCGGCGGAGTCGGCCAGTGAGTGGGCCGGGTTCGAGGACTCGATGATCATCGCCCGGAAGCGTTCGGGATGGTCGGTGAGGATCTCCTCGGCGATGACGTTGCACGGCACCAGGCCACCCGGCATGCGCGCACCGGTGACCGGGGTGCGGCGCGGGTCCGTGTCGTAGTGGGCCAGCGGGACGACCCAGGAGTGGGGGTGCATCGCGCCCGGTTTCGCGAAGTTCCCGGTCAGCAGCCAGATCAGTTTGTTGAGGTAGGAGACGAGCGTGCTGTTGGGGCCCTGCTGGACGCCGAGGTCTTCATACGTCGAGACGCTGGAGGCTGCGGCGATCCGTCGCGCGGTGGTGCGCAGCAGGTCTTCCTCCAGCCCGGACACCTCGGCGCATCGGGCGATGTGAACGGTCTTCAGGTGATCGAGGACCGTGTCGGCACCGGTGGTTCGGGCTTCGAGGAAGGTGTGGTCGACGAGGTCTTCCTGAACGAGGACGGCGAGGATGCCGGCCAGGCACCATGCGTCGGTGCCGGGTCGCACCTGGAGGTGGATGTCGGCGAGGTCGGCGGTCTCGGTACGTACCGGGTCGATGACGATCATCGTCCGGGCGGGATCCTTGGCGATCTGCTTCAACACCGTGCGAGCCCGCGGCACCCCGTGGCTCTGCCAGGGGTTCTTGCCGAGGAAGACCGCGACCTCGGCGTGCTCGAAGTCACCGGCGGTGTGCCCGCCCGTCAGGTGGGCGTCGACCCAGCCCTCGCCGGTCTTCTCCTGAGCCAGTGCGTTGGAGCGGTAGCGGGCGCCGAGAGCGCGCAGCAGGGCGCCGCTGTAGGCGCCGCCGAGATGATTGCCCTGACCGGCGCCGCCATAGTAGAAGACCGACTTGCCGCCGTGGGTGTCGCGCACCGTCTTGAGCCGGGCGGTGATCTCGCTGATGGCGGTGTCCCAGTCGACGGGTGTGAAGGTGCCGTCCTTCTCCCGGCGCAGGGGGCTGGTCAGGCGGGTGCCGCCGTTTTGGTAGTGGTCCAGGCGCAGGGCCTTGTTGCAGGTGTAGCCGCCGGTGGCGACGTGTTCCTGATCGCCGCGGATCTTGGCGAAGCGGCGGCCGTCGAGCTGGACCTGGATGCCGCAGTTGTTCTCGCAGAGGATGCAGGCGGTCTTGTGCCAGGTGGCGTCGGCTGTCATGCGCGTCGTCCCATCGTGAGTTCCGTGCCCTGACCGGTGGGGGCGGCGGCCCGGCGCGCTGTGCGGTGCGCCGGGGTCGCTGTGTGCGGCGTCAGCCGAGGGGGTCGGCGGTGTCGCGCAGGGCGGCCAGCGTGGGTCCGTACATACGGGCCTTGATGGTGCCGAGGGTGTCGCCGGCCTTGTTGACCTGGGCTTGCGCGAGTTCGACGGCGGCCGTGCGGACGGCGTCCTCGGAGACCGCGTGGTCGACGATGCCGGCGGCAGAGGCGTCAACTCCACCGTAGCGGTGGGCTGTGAGCATGGCCTGGTGCGCGGTCTGCGGGGCCAGCCGGGCCTGGATCAGGGCGGCCATTGGGGGCGTGAAAGGAATGTTGATGTCCGCCTCGGGCAGGCACCAGTAGCCGCGGTCCGCGCGCATGACGCGGAAGTCGTGGGCCAGGGAGAACATCGCACCGGCGGCGAAGGTGTGGCCCTGCAACGCGGCCACGGTGATCAACGGCAGCGACAGTGTCCGGGCGAACAGCTCGTGGACGGAGACGACGTAGTCCTGGTGCTGGTCGGCGTGGGCGAACAGCCAGTCCAGGTCGAGGCCGTTGGAGTAGAACTTCCCCGTCGCGGCGGTGACCAGGGCCCGGGGGCCGTCCGCCTTCTCCACCTCGTCCAGGGCGGCGCCGACGGCGGCGAGCCAGTCGGGGTGGAAGCGGTTCTCGCCGTCTCCGAGGTCGAGGACGAAGACGTTGTCGTGACGCTCGAGTGTGGGCATGTCGACTCTCTCACTGTGGGTGGGACGGAGGGCCCTGATCACTGCCCGGACCGGTGGCGGGCCGGTTTCGCAGCGCGCTGAGCAGGAGGTCGTGAATCTCGGTGGCGGCCGCTTCCAGCGCGGCGGTGCTCTGTTCGGCGCGGCACATGATCACGGCGCCTTCGACCGCGGCGATGATGAAGGCGGCCAGCCGCCTTCCCCGTGGTTCGGGCAGGCCGTGCCGGATGAACAGGGCCGCCAGCGCCTCCTGCCAGCGGCCGAACACCGCGGCTGCGGAGCGTGCCAGGTGCGGGGCCTCGTCGTTGGTCTCCACGGCCACCGCCACGATCGGGCAACCGGCCCGGAAGTCGCTCTCCACGAGGCGCTCGCGCCACAGGCCGAAGAACGCGTCGACCGCCTCCACTGGGTCGTCTGCCCGTGCGGCCGCGTCGATCAGGCCGGAGATGAAGTCACCGGCGAGCGCCACCGCCTCGTCGATCAACTGCGCCCGGCCGCCGGGAAAGTGGTGATACACCGAGCCTCGCGGGGCGCCGCTGTGTGCCAGTACCCGGTCGATGCTCGTCGCGCCGGCGCCGTACTCGCGCAGCAGCGCCGCAGCGCTGAGCACCATCCGCTCCCGGCTGTCACTCTTACGCGGACTCATGAGCTCACCGGCCCGATGGCCGCGCCGCACGCGACCGCGTGACCGACCGTCGCAGGTCGGGGCATACCGAACACGGCCCTTCTTCTCCTCGGACGATGAGACGCCCCCACAGGGCTACCACGAAGTAACTTATGGTCTATGGCATAGAACATGCAAGGCGGAGAACATGCAAGCACTCGCAGCCCGGCGGCACACCCCCACAGGCGCCGCACCCCTGCGAGCCGGCCCCGAGCGGGGGTGATGACCCCGCCGAGCAGGTGTCGCACCGATGATCTAGAGTCAGCCTGCTCTTCCGGGGAGGGGATGGCGCATGGTGCGTGGGGGGCGTCGGGTCGTGTGGTGCGTTGCCGCGGTGCTGGCGTTTGCAGGCTGCGGGAGGACGGAGGTGCCGCCGGAACGGCCGCCCGCGTTCTCGGGAGCGGAAGACCTGCCGGAGAAGCTGGGCGCGGACGGCACCACCATCACGGTCGCGATCCCGACGCGAAGGTGAAGGTGCACCTGTACGAGGATCCGCGCTGCCCCTACTGCGAGCAGTTCGAAACCTCAGGCGGCGGCCCTCAATTGCGCAAGGCGCTCGTCGACCGCCGCGCGACGGCGCAGTACACCCTGGCCTCCTTCCTCGACGACCGGGTCGGCGGCAGCGGATCGAAGAAGGCGGTCAACGCACTGCGCGCGGCACTGGAGGAGGGCAAGTTCGTGGAGTTCCACGAGATGCTCTACCTCTACCAGCCCGAAGAGAGCGTCGACGGCTACACCGACGCCTACCTGCTGAAACTGGCCGGCGAAGTGGAGGGCCTGCGCAGCCCGGCATTCGATGCGGCCGTGAAATCGATGAAGTACCGCGCCTTCGTCACCGCTTCGCAGAAGGCCTACGAGCGGGCCGGAGGTACGGCGGAACCCGAAGGGCCCGGCACACCCACCGCAGTGATCAACGACCAGCGGATCCCCGCGGAACTCGGCGACGTTCTTCTGGACGGCACCCTCTTCGCCCAGCTCCTGCAGCAGATCCATACCAATCCCTTGGAATGGGAGCACACCACACTCTGAGCCCATCGCACCTCGCGGCCCGGGGCGCAGAGGACCAGAGGTTCGAGGCCCGCGTGTCAGGGTGCCGTTGCCGACCGGCGCCTGAAAGACGGGGTGTCCCGCTGACCGGTCCGGACGTGACTGCTTCGGCTCCTTGAGACCACGCACACCATCGTGGCGGCGGCATGGACGGATGCCTGTCCTACCGGCCCGGCGACCGCACCCAGGGGGCGAAGCGCTGGCCCGGTGCCGCGTCCTCACGCCAGTACCGCAAGATCGTCTCCCGAACGATGTCGAGTCGTTCGGCGGCGATGAGACACGAGACGGGCTCCTGCCCGCCGGCATCGGCCTCGAATGCGACCACGACGGGCGGGTGTTCACCGAGGTGACGACCGGCCTTCTGCATCTCGTCAGGCGTCGGGGCGCGGAACGTCGGATCGTGGAAGCTCGTCGGGCAGCTGACGAAGACCGGATCGCCGAAGACCAGCTCCAGGCCATGCTGGTAGGTCAGGTCATGGCCCGCAGCGAGGCGGAGCTGCCCGGCGCTCCAGGCGACCACGTCCCAGTCCCACCATGACCCTTCAGGGAGCTGGATCCCGGCATGCCGTCGTTCGCCGTCCACTTGCAGCCTCTCATCAGTCGAACTGACCTCCACGCTACACAAGTTGGGGCGTCACACTGCAGCGAGTGGTATCCGCCGCAGTGCCGGTGTCCGCGTCAGAGGCGTTCGACGATGGTCACGTTGGCCTGGCCGCCGCCCTCGCACATCGTCTGCAGGCCGTAGCGGCCGCCGGTGCGTTCCAGCTCGTGCAGGAGCGTGGTCATCAGCCGGGTTCCGGTGGCTCCGAGCGGGTGGCCGAGGGCTATGGCCCCGCCGTTGACGTTGACCTTCTCGGGGTCGGCCCCGGTCGCCTTCTGCCAGGCCAGCACCACCGGGGCGAAAGCCTCGTTGATCTCGACCAGGTCGATTGCGTCGAGCGTCATCCCGGACTTCTTCAGGGCGTACGCGGTGGCCGGGATCGGGGCGGACAGCATGCGGATCGGGTCCTCGCCGCGTACGGAGAGATGGTGGATGCGGGCCCTGGGGGTCAGACCGTGCTCCCGGACGGCCCGCTCCGACGCGAGAAGCACGGCCGAGGCGCCGTCGGAGATCTGTGAGGAGAGGGCGGCGGTCAGCCGGCCGCCCTCCACGAGCGGCTGCAGCCCCGTCATCTTCTCCCGGCTGGTGTCGCGGCGCGGGCCCTCGTCGTGGGTCACGTCGCCGTACGCGACCGTCTCCCGGTCGAAGCGGCCCTCGTCGATCGCCCGGATCGCCCTCAGGTGGGAGCGCAGCGCGAACTCCTCCATGGCCTCCCGGGTGATGTCCCACTTGCGGGCGATCTCCTCGGCGCCGAGGAACTGGTTGACCGGCCGGTCGCCGTAGCGGGCCCGCCAGCCCTCGGAGCCGGCGAACGGGCCTTCGGTCAGGCCCAGTGGTTCGGCAGCTTGGCGGGTGGCGAAGGCGATGGGGATCTGCGACATGTTCTGCACGCCGCCGGCCACGACCAGGTCCTGGGTGCCGGACAGGACGCCCTGGGCGGCGAAGTGCAGGGCCTGCTGCGAGGAGCCGCACTGGCGGTCGACGGTCACACCGGGCACCTCCTCCGGCAGCCCGGCGGCCAGCCAGCAGGTGCGCGCTATGTCACCGGCCTGCGGGCCGACGGTGTCGAGGCAGCCGAACACCACGTCCTCGACGGCGGCCGGGTCGGCGCCGGAGCGCTCCATCAGCGCGGTCAGCACGTGTGCGCCGAGGTCGGCCGGGTGGACGGCGGACAGCCCGCCGCCCCGTCGGCCGACCGGGGTGCGCACCGCTTCGACGATGTAGGCCTCGGCCATGGGCGTCTCCTCCTCTGTGTCCGCGATGTGCAGGACTGCCTATGAGTCGTGCAGTGCGATGCCCTCCAGCACCATCGACAGGTACTGGCGGGCGATCTCCTCGGGGCTGTGCCGGCCGCCCGGCCGGTACCAGGACGCTGCGACCCAGACCGTGTCGCGCACGAAGCGGTAGGTGAGCCGTACGTCCAGGTCGGGCCGGAAGACCTTGGCGGCCACTCCGCGCTCCAGCGTGCCCAGCCATGCCTTCTCGAACTTCTGCTGCGACTCGACGAGATACGCGAAGTGCGGCTGGGTCCCCAGGTGCTTGGACTCCTTCTGGTAGATGGCGACCGCGTCGAGGTGCCGGTCGATCTCCCGGAAGGACTCGGTCACAAGGGCCTCCAGGGTTTCCCTGGGGCCGAGTCCGGCGCCGAGTACGGCGTCGTACCGGGCCCAGAGCTCGTCCAGGAAGCCGGAGAGGATCTCGTCCAGCATCGACTCCTTGGAGTCGAAGTGGTAGTAGAGGCTGCCCGCCAGCATCCCCGCCGCGTCCGCGATCTTGCGGACGGTCGTGGCGTTGTAGCCCTGCGCGGCGAACACCTGGGCCGCGATGGCCAGGAGTTCCTCGCGCCGTTCGGGCGCGCTCACCGTGGTCTTCTTGTGGTCGCTGTCGCTGCTTTTCGGCACGGGACCATTCTCGCCTCATGGGTGCTGGCTGCTGACCGACAGGACCTCGCCGGTCAGGTACGACGAGTAGCCGCTGGCCAGGAACACGATCACGTTGGCCACCTCCCACGGTTCGGCGCAGCGCCCGAAGGCCTCCCGGCCGGTCAGCTCCTCCAGCAGTTCCGGGGTGGTGACCTTGGCGAGGTGCGGGTGCATGGCCAGGCTCGGGGAGACGGCGTTCACCCGCACTCCGTAGGCGGCGGCCTCCACCGCGGCGCACCGGGTGAGGGCCATGACGCCGGCTTTCGCGGCGGCGTAGTGGGCCTGTCCCCGCTGGGCGCGCCAGCCGATCACCGAGGCGTTGTTGACGACGACACCGCCGGCGCCCGCGGCCTTCATGCGGCGCAGTGCGGCCCGGGTGCAGCGGAAGGTGCCGTTGAGCGTGACGTCGAGGACCTTGTTCCACTGTTCGTCGGTCATGTCGACGAGGTCGGCGGTGCCACCGAGGCCCGCGTTGTTGACCACGATGTCCAGGCGCCCGTGGTGCTCCTCGGCGTGCTCGAACAGTGCGGTGACCTGGTCGTCGTCGGTGACGTCGCAGGGCCGCGCGGTGACGCGGTCCGTGCCGAACTCGGCGGCCAGCTCCGCCCCTGACTCCTTCAGGCGGCGGGCGTGGGCGTCGGAGATCACGACCCGTGCACCCTCCTCCAGCAGCCGCCGGGCGGTGGCCCCGCCGATCCCGGCACCGGCGGCGGCCGTGACGACGGCGCAGCGGCCGGTGAGCAGCTGGTGGCCGGGCAGGTACGGCGGTGGGGCCGAGGTCATCGGCGTACCTCCTTCGGCAGGCCGAGGACGCACTCGGCGGTGATGTTGCGCCGGGTCTCGTGGGAGCCGGCGCGGGTCGTGGAGGGGCGGGAGAAGAGGGACTGCCGGCGCAGGGCCGTCCGGCGGCGGGGACGGGCCGTTCCAGGGCAGGGCCTTCGGCGCACGCCGCGTTCTCGCGGCACCGGTCCGCCGCGCCCGCGTAGGGCGGCCAAGTCGTCGGTGAGGTCGGCGGGCAACAGGGCACGTCCCTCGGCCTGTCTTCCTCCGCGGTGCTCATGCGCGGCTCCCGGCGGCTCTCGACGGCTGACGTGCCGTACGTTAACCTACCAAACACTTGTTAGGGAAGGAGGCCGCGGATGTCCGCCGCCCGCACTGCGCCCCCCGAGCCCGTCCGTTACGAGCGCCGCGGCGCCCTTGCCCTGGTGACGATGGACCGGCCCGAGTACCGCAACGCCCAGAACTCCGCGATGACCTACGCCCTGGACCGGGCCTTCTACCGCGCTGCGGACGACGACGAGGTGAAGGTCGTGGTCCTCGCCGGAGCGGGGAAGCACTTCTCCGCCGGCCACGACATCGGCACCCCTGAGCGGGACGCGCACCTGCCGTTCGACCGCAGGGCCGGACTCTGGTGGGACCACTCGCGGAAGTCGGGCGCCGAGAGCCGCTTCGCCCGCGAGTCCGAGGTGTATCTGGGCATGTGCCGGCGCTGGCGCGAGCTGCCCAAGCCGGTCATCGCCTCGGTACAGGGCGCGTGTGTGGCCGGCGGTCTGATGCTCGCCTGGGTCTGCGACCTGATCGTCGCCTCCGAGGACGCCTTCTTCGCCGATCCGGTGGTGCGCATGGGCATCCCGGGGGTCGAGTACTTCGCCCACCCGTGGGTGATGCCGCCGCGGATCGCCAAGGAGTTCCTCTACACCGGCGACCGGATGAGCGCGCGGCGGGCCTACGAGGTCGGGATGGTCAACCGGGTCGTACCTCGCGAGGAACTCACCCAGATCACTCTGAAGTTGGCGGAGCGGATCGCGGCGATGCCCCGGATGGGGCTGGCTCTGACCAAGCGCGCCGTCAACCAGGCGGAGGACCTCCAGGGCCTGCACTCGGGGCTGGACTCGGTCTTCGGGCTGCACCATCTCGCCCACGCCCACAACGCCGAGACCGGCGACGACCCGCTCGGCGGGATGGACGTACGCGCGATGAAGGAGGCCCGCCACTGATGGACCTCGACTTCACCGCCGCCGAGGACGCCTTCCGCGTCGAGGTCCGGGACTGGCTCACCGCTCGTGTGCCGTCGGTTCCGCTGCCGTCGCTGGAGACCGCCGAGGGGTTCGCCGCCCACCGGGAGTGGGAGGGCACGCTCTTCGCCGACCGCTGGTCGGTGGTCTCCTGGCCCGAGCAGTTCGGCGGCCGGGGTTCCTCCCTGCTGGAGTGGCTGATCTTCGAGGAGGAGTACTACCGGGCCGGGGCGCCCGGCCGGGTCTCGCAGAACGGCATCAACCTGCTCGCCCCCACGCTCTTCGAGTACGGGACCAAGGAGCAGCGGGCGCGTGTCCTGCCGCCCATGGCGAGCGGTGAGGTGATCTGGGCACAGGCCTGGTCCGAGCCGGAGGCGGGGTCCGACCTGGCCTCGCTGCGGTCCGTTGCCGTACGGACGGAGGGCGGCTGGCGCATCACCGGGCAGAAGACGTGGTCCTCCCGGGCGGCCTTCGCCGACCGCGCGTTCGGGCTGTTCCGCAGCGACCCGGACGCGGGCCGGCCGCACCGTGGCCTCACGTACCTGATGTTCCCGCTGGACGCGGACGGCGTGACCGTGCGGCCCATCGGACGGCTGGACGGCAAGCCCGCCTTCGCGGAGTTGTTCCTCGACGATGTCTTCGTGCCGGACGAGGACGTCATCGGCGAGCCGGGACAGGGCTGGCGGGTCGCCATGAGCACCATCGGCAATGAGCGCGGGCCGACCCTGCGCAGCCCCGGCCGCTTCACCGCCGCGGCCGACCGGCTGACAGCCCTGTGGCACTCGGCCACGGACCCCGACTCCGGTGGCACCGCGCTGGGCGACCGGGTCGCCGACGCGGTGATCGGCGCGCGGGCCTACCAGTTGTTCACCTACGCGCAGGCCTCACGCATCGCCGCGGGTGGATCGATCGGCGCCGGATCCAGCCTCAGCAAGGTCTTCTGGTCCGAGCTGGACATCGCCCTGCACGAGACCGCCCTCGATCTGCTCGGCCCCTGCGGCGAGCTGTCGGACGAGGCCACCGAGGCGCCGGCGCACGGCAGTTGGGCTGAGGGCTACACCTTCTCGCTGGCCGGGCCGATCTACGCCGGCACCAACGAGATCCAGCGCGACATCATCGCCGAGCGGCTGCTCGGCCTGCCGAAGGGACGCCGGTGATGCGTTTCCTTCTCGACGACGAGCAGCGGGAATTCGCCCGCTCCCTGGACGGCATGCTGGGATCGGCCGGCACACCCGGTGTCGTGCGGTCCTGGGCGTCCGGCGACCACGGACCCGGACGTGCCTTGTGGGGCAGGCTCGCGGAGGCCGGCGTCTTCGCCCTCGCCGTTCCGGAGGAGCATGAGGGTCTGGGAGTGCTGCCCGTCGAACTGGCCGTCGCTTTCGGTGAGCTGGGCCGGCATGCCGTGCCCGGTCCGCTGGCCGAGACGGCCGCCGCCGGCGCCCTGCTGGGCCGGCTCGGGGGCGACGCGGCCGGCGTCTGGCTGCCGCAGCTCGCGTCGGGCAAGGCGGTGGCGTCGCTGTGCGTCCTGTCGCCCGGGGGCAGCCCGTACGCGCTGGACGCCGACGCCGCGGACGCGGTGTTCGTCGTGGACGGCGACACCGTACGGCTCGCGGACGCGCACGGCCCGGTGCAGCCGTCGGCCGACCCGGCGCGGAGGCCGGCCCGCCCGCTCGGCGGAGTCGTGCTCGCGCAGGGTCCCGCGGTGACAGCGGCCGCCGCGTACGCCGCCGATGTGGCGGCGCTGGTGACGGCCGCGCAAGCCCTCGGGCTCGGACGGGCACTGCTGGACCGCACGGTGGAATACGTGCGGCAGCGCACCCAGTTCGGGGTGGCCGTCGGCTCGTTCCAGGCGGTGAAGCACCGTCTGGCCGACACCCTCATCGCCCTGGAGTTCTCCCAGCCGCTGGTCCACGCCGCCGCCCTGGCCCTGGCGGCGGACGACCCGGCGGCGGGCCGGGAGGTGGCCGCGGCGAAGGTGTCGGCCTGTGAAGCGGCGTACGGGGCGGCGCGTACGGCCCTCCACCTCCACGGCGCTGTCGGCTACACCGCGGAACTGGACCTGTCCCTGTGGATCCGCAAGGCCCGCCCCCTGCGCACCGCCTGGGGTACTCCGGCCGTGTGCCGAGCCCGGGTACTCGCAGGCGGAGCGGTGCGATGAAGCCGGCGGCCCGTCCTCACACGACGGTAGGGAGCCCGCCGAGCGTGGCGTGTGCCTCGGCCATGATCCTGTCGACGAGCTCGGCGCAGGACGGCAGGTCGTCGATGATCCCCCCGACCTGGCCGCAGGCCATCACGCCCAGGTCGGTGCGGCCGTCGACCATCGCGGCCTTGAGCAGCATCGGAGTGTTGGCGGCCAGCAGAACCTGACTCCAGGTCAGTTCCTTGCCGCGCTTCATGGCCAGGCCGTCGCGCACCAGGCCGGTCCAGCTCGTGCCCGACTCCCGTCTGAAGGCGGAGGCGTGCCGCAGGGCGCGCAGCAGGGAGGCCGCGCGGCCGGAGCGCTCCAGCGCGTCCACCAGGTCGGTACGCAGCATGCGGTGGGGCAGGCCGTCGACCTTGGTGGTGACGGTGACGTCCTGGACGCCCGCCGCGAGGTAGCGGGCCTTGACCGCGTCGGGGACGGTGCTGTCGGAGGTGAGCAGGAAGCGGGTCCCCATGGCCACTCCGGCGGCGCCGTAGGCCAGGGCCGCCACCAGTCCGCGTCCGTCGCGGAAACCGCCGGCGGCGATCACCGGGATGTCCACCGCGTCCACGACCTGCGGCAGCAGCACCGTGGTGGCGACGCCGCCGGTGTGGCCGCCGCCCTCGCCGCCCTGCACGAGTACGGCGTCGGCGCCCCAGGCCGCGACCTTCTCGGCGTGCCGCCGAGCGCCCACCGAGGGGATGACGATCACGCCCGCGTCCTTCAGCCGGGCGATCAGCTCCGGTCGCGGCGCGAGCGCGAACGAGGCCACCTTCACGCCCTCGTCGAGGATGATCCGCACCCTCTCCCCCGCGTCCGAGGCGTCGGCCCGGAGGTTGACTCCGAAGGGCGCGTCGGTGCGGGAGCTGACCTCGCGCACGGCCGAGCGGAGCTGCTCCGGGGTCATGGTGGCGGACGCGAGGATGCCAAGTGCTCCGGCGTTGGCCGCGGCGGAGACGAGACGGGGTCCGGCCACCCACCCCATGCCGGTCTGGACGATGGGGGTGCGCACTCCGACGAGTTCGGTGATGGCCGTGGCGATCGCGGTGCCGCTCATGCGGGCACCTCGCGGTCGCGGGTGTCCTTCGGGTCGATGACCTCACGGATGAGGCGCAGCTCCTCGGCGGTGGGCTCACGGGTGCAGGGCACCTCGTCCGGGACGGTGAGGGCGAAACCGGTGGCCTCCAGGATCTGCTCGACGGTGACCCCCGGGTGCCGCGAGCGCAGCCGCATCGAGTGGTCAGGGGTGGCGAAGTCGAAGACGCCCAGGTTGCTGACCACCTCCGGGACGTGGTGGAAGCGGGTGGCCGAGGGGCCGGCCTCGGCCGCACGGTCGTACCCGACTCCGCACACCATGTCGACCTGCTCCACGAAGACGCGCGGGGAGTGCTTGGGCACCCAGTAACTGGTCGGATTGTTGAGGGTGTTGACGGGGGCTCCCCGGACGCCCAGCAGCTGTCGGGCGGGGCGCGCCCAGTCGCCGATGCAGGAGATGTTCTGATTGCCGTGGCGGTCGATCTGACTGGCCCCCATCATCACGTGCCGCCGTCCCGTGGCCACGAGGGCCAGGTGCTGTCGGTAGGGCAGCCAGCCCTCCACCACCTGGGCCCGGGCACCGAGCGCCGGGACGTCGCCGATCAGCAGGGCCTCGCCGTCGGTGAGCAGCAGGCCGGGCGCGAACGTCAGCTTCGCCAGCCGGGCGCCGACGGCGGGGACGGTGCCCATGGGGCTGGCCAGGACCTCCCCGGCGTGGCGCCAGGCCTCCGCGCAGGCCACCACACAGTACTCGGCGCGCGTCACGCCGGTCGTCGTCGCACCGCTGCTCATGACTGCCTCTCCTCGTGGAAGGCCTTGACGGCGGCCTGGTACGCCTCTTCGTCGCCGGACAGGAACCGCTCGGTGAACCTCCGCCAGGCCTCCGGGTCGCGGGCGGCCCGGGCGTAGGCCTGCTGGAACGCCTCGTCGCGGTCATGGTCCGGGACACATGAGGTGAAATGCGAGCCGTTCGGGGTCTGGACGACGCCGTTCACGAAGGCCCGTTTGACCAGCAGCGTCTGCGGGCCCGCCTCCTTGAGCAGGTCGGCGGTGTCCACGATCCGCTCGCAGGAGACGTAGGAGGCGGCAGCGGCCTGGCAGAAGAGGTCGTCGAAGTACGGGTCGGGGCCGAGGTACTGCGCGTTGCCCTGCGGGTCCGCCCGGTTGAGGTGGACGAGCGCGGCGTCCAGGCGCAGTGCGGGGACCGCGACGAGTTCCTCGGCGTCCTCGTAGGGCGAGGTGACGGTGCGCAGGTGGGGGTTGACCTTCATCACGTCGGAGCCGAGGCCGGCCCGGACCGGCAGGAAGGGCAGCCGCTGCGCGGCGGCGGTCAGGCCCCACATGAACATCGCCTCGTCCAGTTCGACCAGGTCGAAGGCCCCGCGCTGCCGGGCAGCGGTGAAGTGCGGTTCCAGGGGGACGGAGTCCAGGGTGGCGAACGGGGCCACGAGGGTGCGGATCCGTCCCGCGGCGGCGAGCAGGCCGACGTCGGGACCGCCGTAGGACACCACGGTCAGGTCGGTGATGTCGGAGCGCAGCAGTGCGCGCACCAGGGCCATCGGCTTGCGGCGCGATCCCCAGCCGCCGATGCCCAGCGTCATGCCGGTACGGAGCCGGGCGGCCACGTGCTCGGCGGTCATCGTCTTGTCGCTCAACGCGATCCCCCCTTGGACGGGTCGGGCGGCTCCGACGGCTCGGACAACTGGGACGGCTTGGATGACCGGGACGACACGAACGCCTCGCGGTACCGGTCCGACACGCCGCTGAGGTTGGCCTCGAACGTGAAGCCCTGCTCGAAGCGGTAGCTGCGGCGGACGTCCACCGGGTCGATGCCGTTGATCGACGCCTTCGCGAGGCGGATGAGCAGGCCGTCCTTGGCGGCGATCTCCCTGGCCAGCTCCATCGCCGCGGCGTGCAGCCGCTCGCGCGGGACAACCCGCCAGACCGAGCCGTGGCGGTGCAGTTCGTAGGCCGTCACGGTGCGCGAGGTGTAGTAGAGCGTCCGCATCAGGTGCTGCGGGACCAGCCGGGCCAGGTGGGTGGCCGCGCCGAGCGCACCCCGGTCCAGCTCCGGCAGCCCGAAGGTCGCGTCGTCGCTCGCCACGATCGAGTCGGCGTTGCCGACCAGGCCGATACCGCCGCCCACGCAGAAGCCCTGCACCGCGGCGACCACGGGGACCTCGCAGTCGTAGACCGCCGCGAACGCCTCGTAGCAGCCGCGGTTGGTGCCGACGAGCGCCGTGTACCCCTCGGTGCGCTGCATCTCCTTGATGTCGGCGCCGGCGTTGAACCCGCGCCCCGTCGCGGTGAGGACCACGCAGCGCACACCCGGATCGGACCCGGCCCCGCGCACCGCGGCGGCCAGGTCGTACCAGCCCTGTACGGGAAGGGCGTTGACCGGTGGGACGTCCACGGTGACGACGGCGATGCCCTCTTCGGGGCTTGTGGTGGAGACACCCATGAGCGCATCAGCTACCTTTCCACCAAACGTTTGTTAGGCATGAAGGTAGCAGCGGAGTACGCCTCGCGGGAGGTCCCCCATGGCAACGATCACCGACCTGAGCGGACGCGTCGCGGTGGTCACCGGCGGAACGAGGGGCGTGGGCGCGGGCATCACCCGGGCCCTGCTGGAGGCCGGAGCGGAGGTGGTGACCTGCGCCCGGCGCCCTGCGGACCGGCCCGTCGAAGCGGCTGGGCGCACCGCCCGGTTCCTCCCGGTCGACGTGCGTGACGCGGACACCGTCGGCGCCTTCTTCACGGACGTGAGGGGCGAGTACGGCAGGCTGGACGTCCTGGTCAACAACGCGGGGGGTACGCCGTACCGGATGCTCAAGGAGGGCGGGGCGCAACGGCACGCACGGGTCGTCGAGTTGAACCTGCTCGCTCCCCTGACCGCCTCCCTCGCCGCCTACGAGCAGATGCGTGCCCAGCCCGGCGGCGGGTCGATCGTCATGATCGGCAGTGTCAGCGGCAGCCGTCCGTCTCCGGGCTCGGCCGCTTACGGCGCGGCCAAGGCGGGACTGGAACAGCTGGCCCGCAGCATGGCCGTGGAATGGGCCCCGCTGGTCAGGGTCAACACCCTGGTCCTCGGCATGGTGCGCACCGAGCTGTCGCATCTGCACTACGGCGACGAGGACGGCGTCGCGGCCGTCGGCCGCACCGTGCCGCTCGGCCGGCTCGCCGACCCGGACGAGGTGGGCGACGCCTGTGTCTTCCTCGCCTCCGATCGCGCGGCGTACATCAGCGGTGCGAGTCTGCTCGTCCATGGCGGTGGTGAACGCCCCGCCTTCCTCGACGCTGCAACCGCCGGCAACTGACCTCGTTTTCCAGACTTCCAGCGGAAGGACCCCGAGCATGTCCGGACTGTGCAGCGAACGTGTCGCGATCGTCACGGGGGCGGGGCGCGGACTGGGCCGGGCGCACGCCCTCGCCCTCGCCGCCGAGGGTGCCAGGGTCGTCGTGAACGACCTCGGTGTCGGGCTCGACGGGACCGGTTCCGGGAGGGGGCCCGCCCAACTCGTCGTCGACGAGATCGTTGCCCGCGGTGGACAGGCGGTCGTCCACGGCGGGGACATCGCCACGACGGAGGGCGCGGCCTCGTTGATCCGCACCGCCGTCGAGACCTACGGGCGCTTCGACACCCTGGTCAACAACGCCGGCTTCCTGCGCGACCGCATGCTGGTGAACCTCGGCGAGGACGACTGGGACGCCGTCGTGCGCGTCCATCTCAAGGGGCACTTCCTTCCGCTGAAGTACGCGGCGGCCCACTGGCGCGCGGAGGCCAAGGCGGGGCGTGTTCCGGTGGCCCGGGTCGTCAACACCAGTAGTGGAGCGGGGTTGTCGGGGAGTGTCGGCCAGGGCAACTACTCCGCGGCCAAGGCCGGGATCATCGGGCTGACCCTGGTCGCCGCCGCCGAGATGGGCCGTTACGGCGTCCTGGTCAACGCCATCGCCCCGACGGCGCGTACCCGGATGACCGAGGCGACGTTCGCCGAGACCATGGCGGCCCCCGGCACCGGCTTCGACGCCATGGCCCCGGAGAATGTGTCCCCGCTCGTCGTGTGGCTCGGCTCCGCGGCCTCCGCCGGTGTGACGGGGCGGGTCTTCGAGGCGGAGGGCGGTCGTATCACGGTCATGGAGGGGTGGCGCCCGGGTCCCACGGCGGACAAGGGTGCCCGGTGGTCCCCGGCCGAGGCCGGGGAGGCCGCGCTGGGGCTCCTCGCTGAGGCGACGGTGCCGGAGCCGGTGTACGGAGTGCAGTGAGGTCTTGGTGGGTGGCTGACGGGGGCCAGGTGAAGCATCAGCACCTCGCCGTGCGGGCACCCACTGTCGTCACCACGGCCTACGCACTCCAGCTCCCCGGTATCCCCCATGGATCGAACCGTGCGCCGCGCCACGCACGATCGGCAGGGTGCCCGCCGGGGCGCACAGGAGCTCGAAGCCAGCACACCACCTCAACCGCCCCAGCCTGTGTTCAGTAGTCGAGGTCGATGTAGTCGATGTCGTTGATGGCGACGTCCGAGAGGTCCGTTGCCCGGGCTCCGCCGTCCTGGAAGTACGTGGTCCTGAATCCGTCGGCGATGATCTGGCGCAGTTGCTGGTCCGTCGCGCCTGCTTCGCGGGCGTCGAACAGCTGCTGGGCGTAAGCCGGGGGGAGGTGCACGGTGAGGCGGCGGAAGCGGCCGTCGTCGGTTGTGCCGACCGGTGCCGTGTAGCCGAAGCGGGCCCTGGTCTCGACCGTGATACCGCGCCTGGTAGCGGCCTCCTTGTGCCGGCGTCTGCGGACCTGTGGCTGCCATCGTGACCGGACAGCGGCGTCGATCCGCTGTTGGATGTCCTTCGGCGGGCGTTTGCGCTCGCCCGTGCGGTAGCGCTCCACCGACCGCTGGCTCACCCCGAGCTCCGCTGCGACGGCCCGTGTCGTCTTCAGCTGCCTCATCAGGAAGTTGATCTGGCCCTTGAGCGTCCTGGGTGGCAGGCGAGTGAAGGACTCCTGGTCGGCGCGCTCGATGGCGTCGTCGATTTCTCCCACGGCGTCAGTTCCCTTCCCGGGTCACACGCTACTCGCCTTCGTCCAGGACGGCGTCGCCGCCCTTGACGTGGCGGGAGGGGTTGAGGCCCTTCTCCATCAGGTCGACCGCCCAGAGCATCTCCTGGACGCCTTCCAGTTTCGCCATGCCCGGGCTGGGGCCGAGGCGGAAGCCACCGGGCTGGGGCTTGCCGGAGGCGGCGTAGGGGAGGAAGGCCAACGGTGAGGGGCCGGGGCTCGGGTAGACGACGCAGTCGGACAGCACCGCGAGCGGGTACAGGCCCGTCATCCGGGACATGTTCAGCAGTTTGCGGTGCATGTTGACCCGTGCCTTGGAGATGACCGCGGCGCGGATGTCGGGACGCCAGGTCGGGCGCTCCAGGGCCGGCCAGCGCTCCCCCTCCTTGTAATGCCGCCCCTGGGGGCGCTCACGCAACTTGCCGATGCCGCCCTTGACGGTGGCCTTGATCGCCGCGAGGACGGCGGTCAGGGCCGGGTCGGCCTCCTTGTGCCGCTCCATCGCCGCGAGGAAGGCGCTGTCGTCCAGGTCCCGGGTGACCCCGAGGTCGGCGAGGGTGTCGAGGTAGGCGGCCTTGAGCCGGTCGTGCCACGGATCCAGGTACGCGCCGGTCTCCCGCCGCAGGTACGCCTCCAGCGGCTGCACGTTGTAGCCGAGCTCCTGGGCATAGGCGACGGTGTGCGTCTGGTACCAGGCCGGGCCGACCGGCCGCTCGCCGGTCGGCGTGAACGGGCTGGGCAGGCGCGGGTCCAGCTCCACGTGCGAGAGGTCCACCAGCCACGAGCCGGGGATCTTCGGGTTGAACTGGGGCACCCGGAAGTGGTCCGGTGCCGACAGCCCGACCGTGAGCCGGGCGGCGGCCGCGAGGAACGCCGTGTTCAGGTCCAGGCCGACCGCATAGGGCAGGTGGCACTCCTCGTCGGTCAGCAGGTCGACGTCGCGGACCCACTGGTACGCCTCCTCGTTCAGGAAGCCGCCCTTCCAGCCGGAGTTGGCGACCACGGGGTGCTCCGGCGTGGCCTCCGGCGGCGCCGGGTCCATCGGCTCCGTGCCCAGGCTGCCGGGGTTGGGGCCGGGGATCCAGTTCCCGGTCGCTTCGTCGCGTACCGCGCGGGTGGGCGGGCGCAGCGCCGTCATCAGCTCCAGCCCCGAGACGGCCGTGGAGCCGCGCGGGGTGATGACGCGCTGGGCGTAGACACCGAGGACGCGGGCGATGTCGGCCGGCTCCATGTCCGCGAGGCCGGGCCAGGACCGCTCGTCGAGTGCGTCCCAGGACAGGAGTGCCAGCTGCACGCACTGCCGCTGGGTGCCGTGCGCCTTGCGGTAGATGCGCGCCCACGGGCCGAACCCGCGCTGGGTGAGCTGCCACTTCGCCTTCGTCACCTGCTTGACGACGGGGTGGTCGTCGGGCAGGCGCAGGGAGCGGCGTTGCTCATGGCCTTCCAGGCGTTCGGGAAGCCCGAGCCTTACGGCGGCAGCGGCGGTGAGGACGATCAACGGGTCGGAGTCCTTGCCGTTGCGGTGCAGGCGCGGTGCGCCGAGGCCGGACTCGCGCAGAGTCCACTCGACCAACTCCGGCACCGACGCGGCGGGGCAGTCGAGGACGATGCCGTCGACGCCGTACGCGGAGCCGTCCCCGTCCAGTACGGCCAGCGGACCGTGCGGGAACCGTGAGTCGGCGGCGGGCTGCGGGGTCTTCGGAGCCGGGCGCCGCGGCGCTGTCACCGTACGCCGGGGGGCACTGCGCTCCGGGGTGACGGGTGCTCTGCCGGGAGTGACGCTCTCCGGCCCCTTCTCCTCGAAAGCGGGTGGGCTCCCGAGCGAATTCCGCGACCCGGGCTGGGGCGAGGGGCCCGGAACCGGGGCGCTGTGTGCGGGGTACTTCTCGGCCCAGCCGCGGAGCAGACGCTGGTAGGCCTCCAGGCGTGGCGACTTCGGCTCCGAGCGGCCGTTCTCGTAGTTTTTCACCGTCTGCGTCGTGGTCTTCAGCGCCTGGGCGAGGCGGGCCTGGGTGATGCCGGCAGCCTCTCGCAGCCGTGCCCGCTCCGCCGGGTGCGGGAGCTGCGGCTCCTCTTCCAGCAGAGCGTCCACGTTGGCGAACAGCTCTTCCTCGGATGCCATGTCGGTCCTCCTCCACGCGGAGCCTACCAACCTTTACCCCGCCGCTTAACCTGCCCTTTAACCCAGGTCACGGCGTGTCTCGGCTCTGGAAGGCCCCAGGGTGGGCGCTAGCAGGGCCTGACGAACCAGACCGGGGTCCAGTCATAGCTCGCGACGCTGAAGGGGGCGCCGAGGGTGGTGTGGATGACGTTGCGGTTCTGGTTCTTGAACACCGCCCGGGTGCCGGGGGTCTGGTTGTTGTAGTAGGAGCCGTCGCCGGTCCAGTCCCGCAGGGCGTAGTCCTGGCAGTGGTACAGCGCGAGTCGGTCGCCCATGCCGAGTGTCTGACGGAACATGCAGAAGTACGTGTAGTCGCACTCCCATTGTGCCGCGGCCCGGCTTGCGGTCGGTGTGCTCAGGTCACGCACGTATCGCTCGCCGGGAACGGTGACCGTCAGCTTGGCTCCGTCGGCCAGGGCGATCTCGTTCGCCGAGACCTGTCGTCCGTCCTGGCGGGCGAGGTAGCGGTCCACCTTGGCCTGAAGGGCGTCGGCGTCGTCCCGGCTGAGGCCGGCAGCGCGGGCCTGCTTGTCGAAGGCCGCCGGGGTTCGTGCCGTGTCCGCGGATGCCGGTCCCGTCAACGCGACGGCCGACAGGGCCAGGGCTGCCGTCGCGAGGGATGCGTACCGCTTAAGAATGGACATGCCTTTCCTTTCCTGAGGAGGCGAGAGGAACACGGACCTTGTCCGGGCCCGGGCGACGGCCAGGGCAACGAACAGGTCAGCTGGGGCACACACCGGTGGTGGAGCGCACGGTGATGCACTGCGACATTCCCGGGAACGTACCCACCCTGATCGCAGCTGTCTTCCTGACACCTGTCAGGACATTGAAGGCACCAGGCGACAACGGCTGAGCAGCACCCGTACGAGGGACGCTGTCCGGTCCGCCGCATCCGGTACCGCTCCGGTGGGCGAACCCTCCGCATGCCCCGCCCCTGACGGAAGGCTCCCTGCATGTCCACCCCGCACTGGCTCTTCGGCGACCAGCTCGGCCCGCATTTCCTCACCCCCGTCCGTGAGCAGGGACCCGACCGCGGTGCTCCCGTGGTGATGGTCGAAGCGAAGTCGGTCTTCCGGCGCAGACGATTCCACCGCGCCAAGGCCCATCTGGTGCTCTCGGCGATGCGGCACCGCGCGGCGGAGCTGGGTGAGCGGGTGACGTACGTGCGGGCGGAGACCTACCGCGAGGGTCTGCGTCGCGCGGTGGGCGGCGCGCCGGTGACCGTGTGCCACCCCACCTCGTACGCGGCGCTGCGGCTGGTGCGTTCCCTGCCGGGGGTGCGGGTGCTGCCCGCTCGCGGCTTCCTGGTCTCGCACGAGGAATTCGCAGGCTGGGCCGAGGGGCTCGGTGGGCGGCGGCTGCTCCAGGAGAACTTCTACCGCTGGGTGCGCGAACGGCACGACCTGCTGATGGACGGCGGCCACCCGGCCGGAGGCCGCTTCAACCACGACCACGCTAATCGCGAGCCTCCGCCGCGCGGCGCCACCGCACTGGGGGTGCCGGGGCCGTACCGGCCGCGGGAGGACGACATCGACGCCGAGGTGCGCGAGGATCTCGACCGGTGGGAGCGCGAGGACGGGGTGCGGTTCGTCGGCCGGGACGGCCCCCGCCTCTTCCCCGCCACCCGGCGTGAGGCCTTGTCGGCGCTGCGCCGCTTCGTGGCGCACCGGTTGCCGTCCTTCGGGCCGTACGAGGACGCGATGCTGGCCGGCGACCCGGTGATGGCCCACAGTCTGCTGTCGTCCTCGATGAACCTGGGGCTGCTGCACCCAGCCGAGTGCGTGGAACACGCGGAGCACGCATGGCGGGAAGGCACCGTCCCCGTCAACAGCGCCGAAGGATTCGTCCGGCAGGTCGCGGGCTGGCGGGAGTACGTCTGGCAGCTGTACTGGCATTTCGGCGAGGACTACCGGCACGGCAACGCACTCGGGCACACACGAGAGCTGCCGGCCTACTTCAGCGAACTCGACGCGGAGGCGGTCACCGCCCGCTGCCTGGCCACAGTGCTCGCCCAGGTCCGTGACACCGGATGGACGCACCACATCCCCCGCCTGATGCTGCTGGGCAGCCATGCCCTGCAGCGCGGCTGGGACCCGGCCGCCGTCACCGACTGGTTCCACCGCTGCTTCGTCGACGGCTACGACTGGGTGATGGTGCCGAACGTGGTGGGCATGTCCCAGTACGCGGACGGGGGGCGGATGACCACCAAGCCGTACACCTCCGGGGGCGCCTACATCCACCGCATGAGCGACCTGTGCGACGGCTGCGCCTTCAGGCCCACCGACCGCACCGGCCCGCGGGCGTGCCCCTACACCGCCGGGTACTGGACCTTCCTCCACCGGCACAGGCACCGGTTGTCCGGCAACGCCCGAATGCGGCGCGCTGTGCAGGGCCTGGACCGGCTCGGCGACCTCGACGAAGTGCTGCGCCAGGAGCGGCACCGAGGCGACGCTGCGCCCTGACAGGTGATGCGTGTCAGCGCAGATGTGACAGCAGCAGCTCGGTGAGACGTTCGGGGGTATGGAGTGGCAGGTAGTGGTCGGCGTCCGGGATCGTCTCGCCCCGGGCGCCGGGGACGCCGGTGACGAGTCGTTCGGCGATCACCGCGATTCCCGGGTGGTCGTGGTCGCCGTGGATGACCAGCGTCGGAGCGAC
The DNA here is from genome assembly GCF_031348265.1 of Streptomyces collinus. Taxonomy (NCBI): domain Bacteria; kingdom Bacillati; phylum Actinomycetota; class Actinomycetes; order Kitasatosporales; family Streptomycetaceae; genus Streptomyces; species Streptomyces collinus. The sequence goes on from NZ_CP133771.1 coordinate 176,187, forward strand.
GATGCCTCCGAGGCGCCGGGGTGCGCCCAACACCTCTGCCGGGCCCCGTCGTTCGCTTCAGAGCGGCCGTGAGGTACGGCGCCTCTCGACCGCCCTGGCCCCGCGCCCCCGCGACGCCGGGACGATCCAGCCGGGAGGCACCTAGGGACCTTCGTTTGGATCACCGGGCGGACCAGAGGAAGATGCCAGCGACGTGGAGTCCGGCCAGGTAGATGGTCGCGGTCTAGCGGGTCGCGATGCCCCGCCACTGCATCAGGCGGTCGATGTTCGCTCGACGGTGTTGCGCTGCTTGTACGTCTCCCGGTCGAGGGCTGGTGGCCTGCCGCCCCGGCTGCCCCGTCGCTGCCGGTGGCCACGCTGGTCGGCCGGGACCGGGATCACCGCCCGGATGCCGCGCTTGCGCAGGTGGTCGCGGATCGCGCGGGACGAGTAGGCCTTGTCCGCCAGAACCACGTTCGGTCTGGTGCGCGGACGTCCACGGCGCGCGGGGTACGCGCAGGCGGGCCATGACGTCGGTGAAGGCGGGTGCATCACCGGTCTGTCCGGCGGTGAGCACGAACGCCAGGGGCCGGCATCGGCCGTCAGCAGCGGCGTGGATCTTCGTGGTCAGTCCGCCGCGGGACCGGCCGATGGCATGGTCGGCCGGTTCGCCGGCCGGGGCCCCTGTTTGCGGGCTCCGGCCGCGTGCTGGTGAGCGCGCACGATCGTGGAGTCCACCGACACGGCCCACGCCAGGTCCTCGTCGGCATCAGCCTGGGCCATCAGCGTGGTGAAGACGCGCTCCCAGGTGCCGTCGACGGCCCACATCCGCAGCCGGTTGTAGACGCCACGCCGGTTGCCGTACTTCTCCGGCAGGTGGACCCACTGCGTTCCGGTCTGGAACTTGAACGCGATGGCGTCGATCACCTCCCGGTGATCCCGTCAGCGACCACCCCGCTGCGGCGCCCGGTCCGGGAGTAACGGCTCGATCCGCGCCCACTGCACATCAGTTAACGGCACACCCGGACCAACGACCGACTGATCCAAACGAAACTGCCTAGTAGTGCTTCTTTAGGTTCTGGGCTGTCTGCGGCTTCTCCGAGCACTGGGTAGGGGGCGCCCGCAGGTCGTGCAGGTACCGGTCCAGCACCTCTGCAGGTCCTGAAGAATGTCGAGGACCTGGTAGAAGGTCAGACCGGTGTGCGTACTCTTGGGTCGAGCCGCCTGCGAGTGAGGAATGCCTGGGCAGCGGTGACGAGGGTGACGCGGTGGTGCCAGCCGCGCCAGGTGCGGCCCTCGAAGTGGTCCAGTCCGAGGCCATGCTTGAGCTCGCGGTAGTCGTGCTCGATCCGCCAGCGCATCTTCGCCCACCGCACCAGGTCAGCGGCCGGTGTGGTGGCGGGCAGATTCGATATCCAGTAGTCCGTCGGAGTGTCCTGGCCGTCCGGCCATTCAACGAGGAGTGTCTGGACGGGAAGGACACCGTCCTACCGGTTGCGGCCGCCGCCCGCCTCCTGAGCCGCGGCGAGGGACTGCTTGCCCGCAGGCCGCACCGTCAGTACCGCGAACCGCGAGGTCATCGCTGCCTTGCTGCCCTGGCGCCAGGTCACCTCGGTGAACCGATCGGCGCCGGCCTCCGCTGCGAGGACGCAGACGGCTCGTGGTGGGGTGCGATAGCGAGGAAGGGTGGGCGGCCCGAGTCCGCCATAAGCAGGCTGGTGCGGCTCGACGTCCTCCGGGTGGGCGACTTCCTTCCCGTTCAGGGCCAGGACATAGGACAGCCCTCGCTCCTGGAGACCGAGCCGAAACGGGGTGCTGACGCCGTAGCCGGCATCGGCGACCACGACCGGCGCCTTCAACTGCCAGTCGGTGAGTGTGTCCCAGCAGGCCGAGCGCGAGACGCCACTTCTCCTGGTGCATCACGTCGTCGGGGACTCCTGCTCTGCGGCATCGGTCCGGTTCGTCCGTCCACTCACGCGGCAGATACAGCTGCCACTGCAACGGGCACGAGGCGGTGTCGGTGGCGGGATGGACACTGACCGCGACCTGGCAGTTCGCCCGTTTGCCGACCGCTCCGCAGTACTGGCGGGGCCACCCCGGCCGACGCTTTGCCGCACTTGGGGAACGGCACGTCGTCGATGACCCACACCTCGGGCCTGACAACTTTGGACATCCGCTCGGCGATCCGCCGCCTGACGGGCAGCGGATCCCACGGCGACTGGTCCACGAACTGCTGCAGGGCCTGCATGTTCCCGTCCGGCAGACGCTCGGCCATCGGCTGGACCGACTTGCGCCGGCCATCGAGCATCAGGCCCCGCAGATAACACTCACCCCACCGCCGCTGATCCCGCCGCGGCAACGACCCGAACACATCGGCAACGAACTCCGCCAACTCACCCCGGAGCCATTCCACTTCCCCCAACCTCACCCCGGGAAGCTGCCCACAAACAGCTGAGATGACTCAACGTAACGAAGCACTACTAGAAAGCTCCCGTCAGCGGTGCCGCCCCGCGGTGCGCCGGGTCCGTTCGCCGGGCTCATGCGGCTGCGGGGCGGGGACGCGCGAGACCGTCGCCGCGGCGCGGTGGTGGCGTACGGCGTAGACAGCGGCCGCGGAGATACGGCCAGCCACCGCCACACCGGCTGCGGCCACGCAGAGCAACACACCCGGCATAAGGCCCAGGAGTCTGCTCCCCGTGATCAGGAGGAAGCACGCGCCCGCACCCACGGCGAGACACACCACCGCGTACCGGACCCGGCGCCGGAACTCCGCGTCGTGCGGGGCGGCGGCCGCGCCGACGAGGACGGCGACGTAGCAGACCAGGCCCAGGGCGGCCACGAGGGCGAGCGGCGTCTCGGGGGTCTTCACGAGGAGGCGGGCCACGGCGGCCGCCGCCCCGACCGTCGTGGCGGCGGTGACGGCATGGGCCAGCAGGAGCCGCGGCCCCCTCACGGCCGGAGCCTCGGTCCGCGTCACCGACTCCTCCGGGATCAGCAGAACGGGAACGGGCGGCTGACCCGGCCGGCCGCGCAGGAACGGCAGCACCACGCCGCTGAGCAGAGCGACCCCGACCACCACGGTGCGGACGTACGGGACGCCCACGCCGGGAAGGGCCGTCGGGAACCAGGCCGCCGTGACGAGCACGCCGTACGCGCCCGCCCACCAGGACGCCACCCGTGGTCCGCACACAGCGACGCAGGCGAGGGCGAACAGGGCGAGCGCCAGGACCGTCAGCGCCGCCGTCAGCGCGAGGCCGAGCCCGAGGGCGTCAGTGACAGGGCTCCACCACGTACTGCGCAACTGCACGGACCGGTCGCCGAACGTCTGGCTCGGATGCAGCGCGCACCCGGCGCACAGCCCCACGAACAGCCCCAGGGCGAGGAGCGCGAGCCGCCCCACCACGTCGCGCCCACCGCGCGCACCGCCCCACGCGGCGACCGTGTGCCGGATGCCGGTGCCGAGGACGGCACCGGCGGGCAGGAGCAGGGGCAGCGCCAGCCAGGTGTAGACCGGGCGCAGCGTCTTGAGCTCCAGGAAGCCCAGGCGCAACCCGGACAGCATGATGTTGAAGCTGTCGCCCAGCAGCAGGTTCACGGCCAGCAGAGCGACACAGCCCGTCAACGCGGCGTCCCACACACCGAGTTCACCCGCTAGGTCGGGGTGGCGCAGGACCGCCCGGCGGCGCTGGAGGGCGGGGTGGGTGGCGAACGGCAGACCGCTTCCGCCACGTCCGGCGGCCAGATCGACGAAGAAGGTGTCCAGCCTCCGTCGCCGTTCGTCCCCCCGGCCCGTTCCGGTGGGGCCGCCCCGTACGGCGAACGCGTCGGCGTGCAGTTCCCTGGACTGCAGGAAGGCGTTGCGGGCCGCGTACAACAGGCAGGCGAGCAGAGCCAGATGGAAGGAGAGCCGCAGCAGGTACGCGCCTTCCGCGGCGTCACCGAACACGGCGAAGCAGAAGACGACGGCGAGCAGTACGAGGAAGGCGCCCCACAGCGCGGTGATGCCGTGGGTGAGGTCGAGGTCGCGGTGGCGGATGTGGCCGAGCTCATGACGGACGACGACCTCGAAGGTGCCTCGATCCTCGTCGAACAGCTTCTCCATGCCGCTCGCGAGCTCGATGTGCCGACGCCGCCAGTGCCCGAACGCCACCGCGTTCTTGGTGTAGTCGTCGGCGTTCAGCCACACCCCGTGGACGGTGACCCCGGCGTCGCCTGCCAGCCGGAGCACCGCGTCGGCGAGGTCCGGCCGGTAGCCGGATCCCGGGCGCAGTCGCAGCAGGCGGCGGAAGAGGATCTGCCGGTACGGGCTGAGCCAGTACAGGACGAAGCCCCCCACCCCCAGAATCCCCAGCGCCAGCCCCACCCGCGACTCGTCCCGGGGCTCCGCGGGCTGCGGGCAGTGCTCCTCCAAGTACCGCTTCAGGGCAGGTCCGTGCCCATCCGGTACCGGTTGCGGGGGCCACACCGGGGCCTGGCGAAGGATCTCGCGTTCCCTCGGGGACATCGGCAGGGTCAACTGGAACGACCTGAGCGCGCCCGGCCAACACAGGCTGTAGGCCTCGGACTTGGCTTTCTCCTGGCTGGTGGTGGCCGGAAAGGCGATCGTGACGGCGGCGGCCGCCAGGGCGGCACAGAAGAGGAGGGCCCGTGCGAACACGTCAGCGCCCGGTCGCCGCTCAACCGTCTCCCTCTGTGTCTGTATCTGGGGCTGGATCCCCAGTGTCCGTGGCGTCCGTCGTGTCCGTGGCCAGCATGCGGACGAGCTCCGCCAGCACGGAGTCGGCGACCCGTTCGGCCCGCTGCTCGGAGACATGACGCAGGGCGCCCGACAGCGCGGCCGCGCGCCAGCGGGCCAGTTCCGCCGCCGCCGGCACGGCGGGTGCGGCGGGCTCGGGCGGCTCCACCTCGGCCCGTCGCCGACGCCGCGCCACCCGGCCCACGAGGCGCGAGGTCAGCCTGCTCACCAACTCGGCCGACATCACCCCGAGCACCCCGGCCGCCGCCGACAGCGCCGCGGGCGTCACCGCGTCGGTCGGCAGCCCGAGGATGTCCACCGACAAAGGCCTACGGCGCCACAGCCGGGGGCGGAAGTGGCTCCGGGCCCGCCGCTCGAAGAGCGGGAGCTCCTCCGCGGCCACCTCGGTCACCACCGACTCGGCCAGGGCCCGCGCGAGCAGACGGCGCTCCGCGTCGAGCCGCCACGGGCTCGTGGACAGGACGGTGCCGGACGGTGTCGGAGTCGTCATGAGTGTGCGTCAGCCCCCCGCTGCGTCGTCAACCCCCGCCGCGACTGCGCGAATTCGGACATCGGCACATGTGTCGCCACGTGTCGCAAGTATGGACCCGTGCTCCTCGCCCTGTCCGGCGAACGGCGCGAATCAGGCCTTGCGGGCCACACCCGCGTACACCGGCACGATGCCCTCCGCCTGCAGGCTACGTCCTGCGGGTCCGGCCGCCATCCGGACACCGGGATCAGGCCCGGCCCGAGCAGCTCCAGGCCCTCGAAGAAGCGCGCGAATTCGGCCAGAGAACGCGGATGGAAGGGCGTACCGCTGCGCCGGAAGTGCTCGGCCGCCTTCCCGATGGCGTCTGGGTTCAGGTCCGGGGTGACCTGGGACAGGATCAGATGGCTGCCCGGGGCGAGCGCGGCGACGTACTTCTTCAGCAGGCCGTACACGTCGTCCCCGTCGGGCTCGTCGCCCAGGTTGGACAGCGCCACCAGGGACAGCGCCACCGGCCGGGTGAAGTCCAGGGACTCGGCGGCCCGGGCCAGCAGGGTGTCGACGTCGCGGAACCGACGCCGTCGGCCCATGCCCGCAGCGACTCCCGCTCCTCGCCGGCGTCCACCTCGAGCGTGATGGTCACCCGGGGGACGCTGCCGTGCGTACCGACGAACGCCCGGAACTTGCGCAGCGCCACCTCGCCGTCCGCCCAGGTCCCCTCGATCGCCGGGCCGCTCTTACCGAACGTCATCCGCACGTGGAAGTCTCCGCCGCCGGGCTGGCCCGTTGGCGAGGTGCTCACTGCTGCTCCGGGGCACGTGGTTTCTCGTTCACCTGTGCTGTGACGCTGGCTTCGGCACCTCAGCGCGGTCCGCCACGACACCGTGTCCGCAGGGGAAGAACAGGAACACCATCGGATGCTCGCCCCCGCCGGAGCGCCCCCACCTCTCGACTGCGGCCCCGCACTCCAGGCACGAGGGCAGCGGCCAGTCTTCCGGATACGGCAGCTCACCGGCTTCGAGCGCCTGGACGCGCCGTTGCACTACCTGATCGAGTGCCTCGATCCGCTTGAGCGGGAGGATCGCCCGGCCGTCGGGGTCGCGTGTGCGAGTACGCCTTGTCGGCCAGGACCAGGTCCGGCCTGGTGCGGGGCCGTCCTCGCCGACGGGGAACGCGCAGGCGGGCCATGACGTCGGTGAAGGCGGGTGCGTCACCCGCCTGGCCTGCGGTGAGAACGAACGCCAGAGGCCGGCAGTGGGCATCGGCAGCGAGGTGGATCTTCGTGGTCAGCCCGCCGCGGGACCGGCCGATGGCATGGTCGCCGGGTTCGCCGGCCGGGGCCCCTTTTTGCGGGCCCCGGCCGCGTGCTGGTGAGCCCGCACGATCGTGGAGTCCACCGAGACGGCCCAGTTGAGGTCCTCGTCCGCGTCGGCCTGGGCCACCAGGGCGCTGAAGACCCGCTCCCACGTGCCGTCGACGGCCCACATCCGCAGCCGGTTGTAGACCCCTCGCCAGTTGCCGTACTTCTCCGGCAGGTGAACCCACTGCGTGCCGGTCTGGAACTTGCAGGCGATCGCGTCGATCACCTCACGATGGTCCCGCCAGCGGCCTCCTCGCTTCGGCGTCCGGTCCGGTCGTAAGGGCTCAATCCGCGCCCACTGCGCATCCGTCAACGGCACACCCGGAGCAACGACCGACTGATCCAAACGAAACTGCCTAGCCCCGGTACCGGGCCACCGCCTCCTCGGTCCTCGCCGCATCCGCACCCTCCGCCGCCCAGGCCACGTATCCGTCGGGCCGTACGAGGACGGTCGTACGGCGGTCGCCCGCCCAGCGCTCCACGGTCAGCCACCCCTCACCGGCACCGGGGCCTTCGTACGTCCCGGGTGTGATCAGCACGAACCGGCCGCCACGCAGCGCCTCGTAGAGCCGGCCGCCCTTCAGGGCGACGTCGGGGACACGGGTGCCGGTGAGGCGGTGGGTGCCGCGGGGGGCGGGATAGGCGTAGCCGATGCCGGTGATCTGGCCCAGGGCCTTGCGCTGGACGGGCGGGGCCATGTCGACGAACGCGGAGACCAGAGCGCGGGCGGCACGCAGCAGCGGGTTCCGCGCGCGGGCCAGCCGGACCAGTCCGCCACTGCTGCGCAGCACCGCCCTGCCGACCGGGTGGCGCTCCGCCTCGTAGCTGTCGAGGAGCCCCTCGGGCGCCCGGCCCTGGACGGCTGCGGCGAGTTTCCAGCCCAGGTTGGCGGCGTCCTGAAGGCCGGTGTTCATACCCTGTCCGCCGGCCGGCGAGTGGATGTGCGCGGCGTCCCCGGCAAGGAAGATCCGCCCGACCCGGTAATGGGGTGCCTGGCGCTCCTCACTGTGGAAACGGGAGAGCCAGCGGGCGTCGTGCATGCCGTAGTCGGTGCCCAGGGCACGGCGGGTGATCTCCCTGACCTCGTCGAGGTCGAGCGGGGCGTCGTCGGAGACCTCGTTGCGGCGGTTCCAGCCCATGACCCGGTACCAGCCGTCGCCGAAGGAGGCGATCATCGCGAAGGCGTCGCCGCGGCCGTTGACAGTGAGGACACCCTCGGGCTTCTCGGCCAGCCGGACATCGGCCAGGATCAGCGACTTGATGACGGAGACACCGGGGAAGTCCAGGCCGATCGCCTTCCGCACGGCGCTGCGGTGACCGTCGGCGCCGACGACATAGGCGGCCCGGCGGGTGACGACCGCGCCGTCCGCGCCGCGCACGTCGAGGTCGACCCCCTCGTCGTCCTGCCGCAGCCCCACGACCTCGCTCTCGTACGCGAACTCGACCCCAGCCTCCCGGGCTCGCCGCTCCAGGAGCCGCTCGACCTCGTACTGCGGGGTGATCAGCAGGAACGGGAAACGCGAGGGCAGAGTGCTCAGATCGAGGGAGAGGCGACGGAAGAGCCGCAGGCCGGTGATGGTGCCGCCGGTGGCGAGGAGTTCGTCGGCCAGTCCGCGGGCGTCGAGTTGCTCCATGGTGCGGGCGTGCACCCCGAAGGCCCGAGAGAGGTTGCTGATCTTGCGCGGCCGCTTCTCGACGAGCGTCACGGTGACGCCGGCTGTGGCGAGGTCACCGGCGAGGAGCAGGCCGGTGGGCCCGGAGCCGACGACGATCACGGTGCGGTATGGGGCGGTGCCGTTCATGGTGGCCTCCTGTTGCCAACGCCGGCTTGCCATCGACTGCGTGCCAACGGGTGTTGGCCAACACTCGTTGACGAAGGTAGCGGGGGCCCGGGATAGGTGTCAACAGTCGTTGGCAAACATCTGTTGGCGAACACTTGTTGACCTACGCCCGTTGGCCTACGCTTGTTGGCATGAACGGCAGCGACAGCATCTCCACGGGTCCGGGCTCCGGTGTCGCCCGCCGCTCCGACGCCACCCGCGGCGCGATCCTCGCGGCCGCCCGCGAGCGCTTCGCGGCCGACGGCTACGAGCGAGCCACCATCCGGGCCATCGCCAAGGACGCGAACATCGATCCGTCGATGGTGATGCGGTACTACCGCAACAAGGAAGGCCTCTTCGCGGCGGCCGTCGCCATCGACCTGCGACTGCCGGACGTGAGCGGAGCGGAACGCCGGCACAACACGGGACGGATCCTCGTCGAGCACTTCCTCGACATGTGGGAGAACAACGAGGTCCTCACCGCCCTGCTGCGGGTCGGCGTGACCAACCAGGCGGGGGCGGAGCGCATGCAGGGCATCCTGAGGGACCAGCTGCTGCCGGTCACCCGGCAGGTGTGCCCCGACCCCGAGCAGGTCCCGGCACGGGCGGCGCTCATGGCGTCGCAGCTCCTGGGCCTGGCGCTCACGCGGTACGTACTGCGGATGCCGCCGGCGGTGGGGCTGGCGCGGGCGGAGATCGTGGCATGGCTGGCACCCACGATCCAGCGGTACCTGACCGCGCCGAGTCCCTGATGGGACAGTCCGGAAGTCGCAGGCGATTGCTCACCTCATGATGGTCCCGCCAGCAGCCACCCGGGCTCGGACTGCACCCCGTGCGCAGCAGTCAACGGCACACCCGCACCAACGACCGACTGATCGAAGAAACCGCCCAGCCGTCTCGCCGCGAACCGTCGGCGTTGACCAGGTGAGCACGGGGGGTGCCTTCCCGGCCGACACCGATGACGATCGGCCGGGTGTGGTTCGCTACCAGGGTGACTCAGGACTTGGAGATCGTCGCATTCGAATCCGCCGAGGCATTCCAGGCATGGCTCGGCGAGAACCACGCCATCTCGCCGGGCATCTGGCTCAAGCTTCGCAAGAAGGGCCCCGGAATTGTCGCACTGGACTACGCCCAGGCGCTCGACGTGGCACTCTGCTACGGCTGGATCGACGGCCAGAAGGCCAAGTTGGACGACCAGTGGTGGCTCCAGCGGTTCACCCCGCGCAAGCCGCGCAGCAAGTGGTCCAAGGCCAACCGGGACAAGGCGACAGCCCTGATCGAGGAGGGCCGGATGCGTCAACCGGGGCAGGCCGAGATCGACCGCGCCAAGGCAGACGGCCGCTGGGAGGCGGCCTACGACGGCGCCAAAACCGCCACGGTGCCGGACGACCTCGCGGCGGCCCTGACCGCCGACCCGGCCGCGGCGGAGTTCTTCGAGACACTGGACCGGCAGAACCGCTACGCGATCCTGTACCGGCTCCAAGACGCCAAGAAGGCCGAGACCCGGGCGCGCCGGATCGAGAAGTACGTGGCGATGCTGGCGAGGGGCGAGAAACTGCACCCCTAGCCACGGAGAGGAACCGTGGCCGTATGGTGCCCTGGGGTCCCGACGCGTGCGGGAATCGTCGGAAGAAAGCACGCTTCGATGCCAACCAGCGCAAAAACTCTCGACCGGCGCATTGAGCCAGCGAATGGGCCTGTCCAGGACGGCCGTGCAATCAGCCAGGCCGCCGTGGAGGTCACGGCGTCGGCGCCTGCGGGGCGACGCACCACCGACTCCTGCGGCAGCACGACCCGCTCGGCGTCGGCGTACACGCCGTGGACCGCAGCCCGACTGCTGCGCCCGAGCGACACGCCGCTGCGCGTCGCGGCGGAACGGTATCGTCACCGCCCGCGGCCGAGGTCGCGGCCGGCCGGTTTCCCGCGTGGCCCGGAACGGCGTCACCGGGCCGGGATCGGCTGAGTGATGTTCAACGGATTTCCGTCGGGGTCCGAGATGTGGGCGACGCGCTCTCCCCACGGCATGTCGTTGGGGCCGCTGCGGACCGAGCCGCCCAGCGCCACCACCCGGCCGAGCGTCTCGTCGACGTCCTCGACACCGATGCTGAGCAGGATTCGCGACGCCGGCCCGGTCCCCGCGTTCGCCTGGGCCACGAGTCCGAGGTCGGTGTCGCCGATGCGCAAGCCGAGGTAGAAGGGCGGGCCTTCCGCCGGTACCCGGAAGGTCTCCTCGGCGCCGAACAACTTCATGTAGAAGCCGAGCAGAACGTCCTGGTGGGCGGTCACGATCACGGGCTGGATGGTGGACATGGCACTCCTGTCGAGAACGGTCGTGTCGCCGGGTAGACCGTTCGAGGAGGATGAACTCATCGCCAGTCCGCTCCACCGCACGAGCGTTCGGGGATTCAGGGGTGCGGAGCAGTTCAGGGACAGATGGTGAAGGCCGTTCGCGGCGGAGGAAAGCCCGACGAGGTCAACGCCTGTGGCCATCGTGCAAGTCCAACCGCTCCCCTTCGAAGCCCGCACGGAAGCCGCGGTCGTGCGAGACGACGACGACCGCCCCCGGGTATGCCGCGAGCGCGGTCTGGAGCTCGTCGACCAGGTCGAGCGCGATGTGGTTCGTCGGCTCGTCCAGTACGAGGAGGTCCGCGGGGCGGGTCACCAGGCGCGCGATCTGAAGCCGCCGTCGCCGGCCGACGGACAGAGCGGCGACCGGGACGTACAGGTCCTCTTCCCGGAACAGGCCCAGCGCCAGGAGTTGTTCGCCGTACTCGTCCGGCGGTCCGGGCCGCCCGGCGGCGAACGCGGCGAGCAGCGGGAGCCGTGTGGAGTGCGCGGGCAGTTCCTGTGGGAGGTAGCCGATCCGGTCAGGGCGGCGTGCCGTGCCCGCGTCCGGCTCGAGGTCGCCTGCCAGGACACGCAGGAGCGTCGTCTTACCCGCCCCGTTCTCTCCCGTGACCAGCAACCGCTGCCCGGGCGCGATCACCAAGGAGTCGTCCAGACGCAGCCGTTCACCTACGCGTACGCCATCGAACTCGGCGAGGGCCCCCCGGGTGGCCGGGCCGTCCGCTGCCGACAGCGCCGACGTGAAGCGGAGCGGTGCCGGCGGTGTTGCCACCGGGTTGCGCCGCAGTTGGGCCAGGCGCTCCCGGACGGAGCGCACCTGTCCGCCGAGCTTCGCCTCACTGGACCGGCGGTGCTTGCCAAACCCCTGCTTCGGGTCCCGACCGGTGGTGGCGAGCCGCCTCCCCGCGGCCTCGAGACGTTCCTCCATGCGGGCCACCTCCTCAGCCCAGTCCGCGTACCGCTGCTCCGCGGCGCGCCGGGCGGCGGCCTTCGCGGCGCGATAGCCGGCCCAGCCGTCGCCATACCGGCGCACGGTTCGTTCATCCCGGTCGACCTCGAGGATCATGGTGGCGACGCGTTCCAGGAAGCCGCGGTCGTGGGTGACCGCGACAACGGTGCCGCGGTGTGCCCGCAGGTGCTCCTCCAGCCAGTGCACGGCCGCCGCATCGAGGTGGTTCGTCGGTTCGTCGAGAGGCAGCAGTTCGGGGGCGGCGACCGGACGCAGGCGAGCGCGAGCCGTGACTGCTCACCGCCGGAAAGCGAGCCGAGCGGGCGCTCACGGGTTATCCCGGCGAGCCCGAGGCCGTGCAGGGCGGCGTCGGCGCGGGCGTCCGCCGTGTATCCGCCGCGTTCCTCGTACGCGATCAGCAGTTCCCCGTACGCCGCGAGCTCCTCGTCCGACGCGTCGGCAAGGGACTCCTCTGCCGCACGGAGCTTTCGCTCCGTCCTGCGGAGTTCGGACAGGGCGAGGTCGACGGCGTCCCGCACGGTGCGGGACGGATCGAGGTCGAGGGCCTGGGCGAGGTGGCCGGTGCCGCCCGGGAAGCTGACAGTGATCTCCCCGGTGTCCGGCCTCTCCGCAGCGGCGAGCAGCCGCAGCAAGGTGGACTTGCCGGCACCGTTCTCGCCGATGACGGCGGCCCTCTCGCCTGGACGGACGGTGAAGGAGATGTGATCGAGGATGGTTCGGGTGCCCTAGGACTTGGTGACGTCCTTGACCGACAGCTGGGTCACGGCGGTGGGGGCGACGGTGGGCAGGGGGGGTGCGGGCGCGGTCGCGCATATGGCTTTCCCTTGGGCATGCGAAGGGTCTACGGGCAGCAGAAACGGCGGCATGGGCCGTGCCCGGACTCAGACGAAGAAGAGGTAAGCCATGACTCCAACGTAACAAGACGAACCGTCTCGCCTCAACTCGGTCACGGCAACCTGCCGGCGGCGAGCGCCGCCCTCGGTGCGAGCCGCCCCCCAGGGCAGGCCAGTCTCCCCCCATTGGCCGTTCCCGCCCGCTCGGAAGGGCGGTTACGGTCCGGGCATGGACGAGCTGACCAGGATCATCCGTCACGCCGCCGAGCATGCCGCCGCCTACCGCCGTTCGCTGCCGGGGCGGCCGGTGGCGCGTCCCGTGGACCACACAGCCCTGCGCACCGCCTTCTCCCGTCCGTTGAACCGCTCGCCCGCCGACCCGCTCACGGTGGTCGACGAGTTGGTGGCCGCTGCCGAGACGGGACTCGTCGCCTCCGCGGGTCCGCGCTTCTTCGGCTTCGTCGTCGGCGGGGCGCTGCCCGCGGCCACCGCCGCGGAGATCCTGGCCGCCGGGTGGGATCAGAACGCCTTCAACGCCGCGCTCTCCCCCGCCGCCCTCGCCGCGGAGGAGGCGGCGGGCGCCTGGCTGAAAGACCTGCTCGGCCTCCCCGCGACGGCGTCCGCCGGGTTCGTCACCGGCGGGCAGGCGGCCAACACCGCAGGGCTGGCGGCGGCCCGACAGTACCTTCTCACCGAGGCCGGCTGGGACGTCGGGCGCAAGGGGCTGGGCGGTGCCCCGCGCCTGCGGGTGGTCGCGGGCGAGGAGCGTCACGCCACCCTCGACCGCTCACTGCGGCTGCTCGGCCTGGGCACCGGCTGCGTGGAGACGGTCCGCACGGACGGACGCGGTGCCCTCGACACCGGGGAGCTGCGCCGCGTGCTGGCATCCGACCCGGACACGCCGGCGATCGTCTGCGCCCAGGCGGGAAACGTGAACACCGGCGCCTGCGACGATCTCCGCACCGTCTGCGATCTCGCCCACGCCCGGGGCAGCTGGGTGCACGTCGACGGCGCCTTCGGCCTGTGGGCGGCCGCGAGCCCGGCGACCCGCCCCCTCGTCGACGGCGTCGAGCTGGCCGATTCCTGGGCCTGCGACGGCCACAAGTGGCTGAACGTGCCCTACGACTGCGGCTACGCCTTCTGCTCCCGCCCCGCCGTTCACGCCGATGCTCTGTCGTACACCGCCTCCTACCTCACCCGCGCCGACGGCGCTCCGGTCGGCGGCGCCGACTACACCGTCGAGTCCTCCCGCCACGCTCGCGGCTTCGCCACCTGGGCTGCACTGCGTGAACTCGGCCGGGACGGCGTCGCCGCACTCGTGGACCGCTGCTGCTCCCTCGCCCGCCGTTTCGCCGACGGCCTGACCGCGGCGGGGTTCGAGGTGGTCAACGACGTGACGCTCAACCAGGTCCTCGTCGGCTTCGGTGACGACGCCCGCACCGACCGCGTGGTGCGGGACGTGCAGCACGACGGCACCTGCTGGACGGGCGCCACCACCTGGCGCGGCCGGCGGCTGATGCGCATCTCGGTCTCCGGCCACGCCACGACAGAGGACGACGTCGACCAGTCGATCGCGGCGATCGTGCGGCTGGCGCGGGAGTCATGACCCCGGCGGCCTCGCCTCTTCCACGACTTCGCTACCGAGAGGGCCATCCAATCGAAAAAGTGTACGTTTCGTGCTGTTACGGACTACGAATGAGATCTAACCTCATGTACAGATGGCGGGCGATGGCCGGCCAGTCGACCACCGCCGCCTGTACGAGCGGAGGCGGAGATGAAAGCGTCGATACGGCGGTCCGCGATCTTCGCGAGCGCGGCCGCTCTTGTGATAGCCGTCTGCGGTACGACGGGCACCGCCCAGGCCGAGCCGGGCGATGGTGAGCTCCAGTACGGCTACGTCCTGCCGGAGACGGGACAGCTGGCCTACCTCGGCCCGCCGCAGATCGAATCGCTGAAGTTTGCGATACAGAAGATCAACGACGCCGGCGGAGTCCTGGGCAAGTCCGTGCCGGCCGTCGTCTCCAGTGACGAGGCGGGCCAGGAGGCCGTCGCGGCCCAGTCGGCGGACCGGGTCCTGGCGGCCGGTGTGGACGCGGTCGTCGGCGCCGCGGCTTCCGGCATGTCGCTGGCGTTCATCGACCGGGTGACCGGTGCGGGCGTCGTGCAGTGCTCGGGGTCGAACACCGCGCCGACCTTCACCGACTACGAGGACGACGGCTTCTACTTCCGTACCGTCCCGAGCGACGCGTTGCAGGGGCCCATCCTGGCCGATGTCGTCCGCGACGACGGTCACGACCGGGTGGCTCTGGTCGCCCGGGCGGACGACTACGGGCGCGGCCTGATGGAGGCCACCCGCAAGACGCTGGAGGAGCGCGGTGCGACGGTGACGCTGGCCGAGACCTACGACCCGAAGGCCAGCAACTTCGACCAGGTCGTGCAGCAGATCGAGAACTCCAGGCCGGACGCCGCCGTGGTGATCGCCTTCGAGGAAGGCACCCAGATCCTGCAGGGCATGATCGAGTCCGGACTCGGGCCCGACCGGATCGGCGTCTACGGCGCCGACGGCCTGCGCAGCGAGGAACTGCCCTCGCTGGTCGCCCCGGGCCAGCCCGAGAGGCTCTCCGGGATGAAGGGGACCGCGCCGGCCTCGGCGTCGAACGAGCAGTACGTGAAGGACCTCCAGGAATTCGCGCCGGATCTGAAGGAGCTGCAGTTCGCACCGCAGGTGTTCGACTGCGTGACGACGATCGCGCTCGCCGCCGAGAAGGCGGAGTCCGACGACCCCGGCGAGTACGTGAAGGAGATGAACGGGATCACCAAGGACGGCGAGAAGTGCAACTCGTTCGCCGCCTGCAAGGAGCTGCTCGCCGACGGCAGGGACATCGACTACGACGGTGTGAGCGGTCCGCTCGACTTCACCGACAAGGGCGAACCGGGCCAGGCGTCGATCGAGGTGTACGGCTACGACGACGAAGGAAAGCTGCAGACCCTGCGCACCGAGACCAGCAGGGCCGAGGAGTGACGGAGAGGACGGACCGCTGGAATCAACGGACGCGGGCGAGCGTGCCGAGGTAGAGCTCGATCACCTTCTCGTCGTGCAGCAGGGCCGTGCCCGTGCCGGTGTACGCGTTGCGGCCCTGGTCGAGGACGTAGCCGCGGTCGCAGAGCTGCAGGCACCTGCGGGCGTTCTGCTCGACCATGAGCACGGCGACGCCCGCGCTGTTGATCATTCTGCACCGGTCGAAGACGTGGTCCTGGTGGAGGGGCGACAGGCCGGCCGAGGGCTCGTCGAGCAGCAGCAGCTGCGGCTCCATCATCAGGGCGCGGGCCATCGCGAGCATCTGGCGCTCGCCGCCGGACATGGCGCCGGCCTTCTGCTTGCGGCGGTCGGCCAGCAGGGGGAAGAGTTCCTCGACCGCCGCGACCCGCCGCGCGTGGTCCCTGGGCCGTAGATACACGCCCATCCGCAGGTTCTCCTCCACGGTCAGCGTGGGGAACACGTTCTGCAGCTGCGGCACGTAGCCCACGCCCCGCCGGACCATCTCGTGCGCGGGCCGTCCGGTCACGTCCTCGCCGCGCAGCCGCACGCTCCCGCCGCGTACCCGCAGCAGCCCGAAGACGGCCTTGACCAGGGTCGACTTGCCGGCGCCGTTGGGGCCGATCACGCCGACCACCTCGCCCGGCCGCACCTCGACGCTGCATCCGCGCAGTACGTCGACGCCCGGCACGTAGCCGGCGACGATCCCGTCGGCCGCCAGCACCGGTGTCTGCTCCTCGACGGACATCGCTACTCCTCCTCGCCCTGTTCGCCGGCCGCCTCCGGCTCGTCGTGCCGCTTGCCCAGGTAGGCGTCGACGACGGCGGTGTTCCGGCCGATCGTGTGCGGTGGGCCCTCGGCGACCAGGCGGCCGTCGGCCATGACGGCCACCCAGTCGCTGATGCCCATCACCACGTCCATGTCGTGCTCGACGAAGCAGACCGTCAGCCCCTCGTCCCGCAACCGCGTGATGTGTCCGAGCAGCGACTGGGCCAGCGCGGGGTTCACCCCGGCCATCGGTTCGTCGAGCAGGAGCATCACCGGCCGGGTCATGAGCGCGCGGGCCAGTTCCAGCAGTTTGCGCTGTCCGCCGGAGAGGGTGCCGGCGAAGTCGTCGCGCAGGGGCCCGAGCCGGAACCGGTCCAGCAGTTCGTCGGCCCGGCGCTCGGACTCCCGTTCCTGCCCGTGCCACAACGGTCGCAGCAGCGCGGGCAGGGCCCCTTCGCCGCGTTGCCCGGGGGCGGCGAGGAGCAGGTTCTCCAGCACCGTGAGCCGGGCGAGCGCTCTGGAGAGCTGGAAGGTGCGGACCAGTCCCCGCCGCGCCACCCGGTGTGCCGGGGAGCCGGTGAGCGGCTGCCCTTCGAACGACCAGCGGCCGCCGTCGGCCCGGTCGAACCCGCTCACCACGTTGAACAACGTGGTCTTGCCGGCGCCGTTGGGGCCGATGAGCGCCGTGATCGCCCCGCGCTGCACCTCCAGGTGTTCGACCCGCACGGCGACCAGGCCGCCGAAGGTGCGGGTCACCTGGTCCAGGATCAGCAGGGGGTCGGGCTTGCGCACCCCGGGCTCGGGATCGATCGCGGAGAGCCGGCCCGGGCGGGGCACGACCGGTTCAGCGGCCACTGAGCAGCATCTCCTTCCGGCTGCCGAGGATGCCCTGTGGCCGGAACGCGACCAGCAGGATGAGGGCGACCCCGACGAGAGCGAAGCGCACCGCGCCGACCTCCGAGGTGCTGATGAGGTCCGGCGAGATGTGCCCGGCGTCGATGGCCTGGCGCAGCGCGCTGTCGAGGAAGCTGAGGACGAACCAGAACAGGACCGAGCCGACGACCGGCCCGAGGATCCGCCCGGCGCCCCCGAGGACGAGCAGCGTGTACAGGAAGAACGTGACGCCCGGGTCGTAGTTGTCCGGGTTCACGGACTGCACCTGGATGGCCTGCATCATGCCCGCGACCGCTCCGATGACGCCGCCGAGGGCGAGGCTCTGCATCTTGTAGGCGTAGACGTTCTTGCCGAGGCTGCGTGCGGCGACCTCGTCCTCACGGATCGACCGGATGACCCGGCCCCAGGGGCTGTGGATCAGCAGGGCGAGGAGGCCTCCGACCACGGCCACCAGCACCCATCCGACGATCATCACCCAGAGGTCGCGGGAGCTGAACCGCACGAGCCACACGCCGTACGTGCCGGGTTCGATGGGACTGAGGGCGTAGAAGTCGTTGGCGAAGCGCTGCAGTCCGAACACCCCGCCGGTGACCGGCTCGGCCCAGCTGGACCGGTAGAAGAGCCGTAGCGTCTCCCCCGCCGCGATCGTGGTGATCGCGAGGTAGTCGGCGCGCAGCCGCAGGGTGGGCAGGCCGAGCAGCAGGGCCAGCACGATCGCGCAGGCGATTCCGCCCAGGACGCCGAGCCACATCGGGCCGCCGTACGTCGACACCGTGATGGCGAGCCCGTAACCGCCGACCAGCATGAACCCGACCTGGCCGAAGTTCAGCAGGCCCGTGTAACCGAAGTGCAGGTTCAGTCCCATCGCGGCGAGGGCGTAGACGGCGGCGATGGGGCCGATTCCCGAGCGCAGGGCGTCGGAGACGATGGCCGAGAAGTCCATGGCACACCCCTCACCCGACGCGTTCGGCCCGGCCGAGGATGCCCTGCGGCCGGACGAGGAGGACGAGGATGAGGACGAGCAGCGCCCACGCGTACTGCAGGTCGACCGGGAACCAGAGGGTGGACATCTGGGCGACGATGCCGATGACGAGGCTGCCGACCATCGCACCGTAGGCGGAGCCGAGGCCGCCCAGGATGATCCCCGCGAACATGAGCAGCAGGAGCTTGAAGCCCATGTCCCAGGTGACGATCTCCACCAGG
This sequence comes from Streptomyces collinus, assembly GCF_031348265.1. Classification (NCBI taxonomy): domain Bacteria; kingdom Bacillati; phylum Actinomycetota; class Actinomycetes; order Kitasatosporales; family Streptomycetaceae; genus Streptomyces; species Streptomyces collinus. The sequence continues at coordinate 194,619 of NZ_CP133771.1, forward strand.
CCGAAGAAGACACCGCCGAGCGCGGCCAGCCCGCCGCCGAGCATCCACACGAAAAGCACCACCCGCTGCACGTCGATGCCGGACGCCTCGGCGAGGTCCCGGTTGGCGGAGACGGCCCGGACGGCCGTGCCGATCCGCGTCTTCTGCAGGAGCGCGGCGGTGCCGAGCAGTACCAGTACGGAGAGCAGGGTGACGGTGAGGTCCCGCGGGGTGATACCGGCCGGGCCCAGGTCGAGGGCGCTCTGGATGTCGTACTGCGCGTAGGAGGCGGGCCGGGTCCCGTACAGCACGAGGACGACGTGGCGCAGCAGCAGCGAGAGCCCGATGGTGACGATGAACATGTTGATCAGCCCGGTGCCCCGGGCCCGCAGCGGGCGCCAGATGCCGCGGTCGACCGCCCCGCCCAGCAGGGCGCCGAAGACCACCGCGGCGAGGGCGGCGGGGATCAGGTGCCATCCGGGACCGGCCGGGGAGGCGTTGAGGAAGAACGCGAAGGTGGCGCCGATGGTGACGAACTCGCCGTGCGCGAAGTTGATCAGATGGATGGTGCCGAAGATCAGCGAGAGTCCCACCGAGGTGATCGCGATGATCACTCCGAACTGGATGCCGTCGATCAGCGCCTGCAGAGCGCGCGCGGCGAACGTGGGCCCGCGCGGGACTTCCTCACCCTGTGCCTGCGCGCAGGTAGCGGGCACCATGACGAGAACCAGGGCGAGGACCGGTACGAGCATCCGCTGGTAGCGCATGATGGTTCCGGTATGTCACGAACATCCCTAATGAGCTCAGTGTAGATACAGGTCGGGGCGGTGATACAGGCAGCGGGCCACAGATGTGTCGGGAAGCAGGGGATGCGGGATGGGTGACAGCGGCGACCTCGCCGGTGCCTACAGCGACGAGAGCGTGCTCTTCAGGGTGCTCCGGCACCTCGGCTGGGACGACCTGGCCAACATCGGCTACTTCACGCTGCCCACCCTGCCGCTCGCGGCCCTGGTCGGGCCGGTGTTCTTTCAGCGCCGTCTGGCCCGCAGGTCGCTGGCGCTGCTGGATGCCCGGCCCGGGCAGCTCGTCCTCGACGCCGGGTGCGGTCGCGGTGACACGACGGCGCGGCTGGGCGCCGCCGGCTGCCGGGCGCTGGGGGTGGACATCCAGCCCTCGCAGATCGACCAGGCCCGTCGCCGCTTCGGCAGCCGCTCGGGCGTGCGCTTCGCCGTCGCGGACGCGACGGCCCTGCCACCGCGGGCGGCGGACATCCCCCTGCCTGACGGCTCCCTCGACCGCGTGCACTGCCTGGAAGCCGCCTTCCATTTCGGCCATGAAGGCCGTACGTCCTTCCTGAGCGAATGCTTCCGGCTGCTCCGCCCCGGCGGACGGCTCGTCCTCGTGGACGTCACGTCCCGTACCGATCAGCCGATCGGCGCCCTGGACCCGAACGGCCTGGTACGCGGCACCTGGCGCTTCGACGACATCGAGCCGTACGAGCGGTACCCGCTGATGGCATCCGCCGCCGGCTTCACCACGCACCGGGTCCTCGACTGGACCACCCCCGTACTCCACAGGGCGGCCCGGCTCTCCGCCCTGTTCGCCGGCACCGCGTCCACCCGGGCCGGCCGGCAGGCCCTGTGCGTGCGCTGGCCCGGGCTGAGAGAACTCGACGCCCGCGAGTGGGACGAGGTCATCGCGATCGTCCGGGCTCACCAGGCCATCGGGCGCGGCACGTGCTACACGGCGTACGTCTTCGAGAGCATGGGGGAGTCTCCCGTCTCCGTCGAGGCGGGCAAGCGGCAGATCAGCGGCCAGGCCTGAGCCCTCATCACCTCTGCGGGCTCGCGTTCGGCCGGGCCGGCTACGGATGCAGTGTCGCCTCGCCGGTCACGCGGATCGCGGCCTCCTGGCCGGGGCCCACCGACAGCGGCCCCGAGACGCGGACGTCGACCGGGTCGTCGACGCCCTGTACGGCCAGGGTCACCTTGGCGTCGTGGCCGTAGTAGAAGACGTCCCTGACCGTGCCCCGCACGGCCTCCTCCGTGTCCGCGTCGGTCAGTTGCAGCTGCTCGGGGCGCAGGACGACAGTGCCTGTGCTGCGGCCTTGCGGTGGGGCGGTCAAGGTCACGGTTCCCAGTGGTGTGGTGGCCGTGGAGCCGCTCCCGTGCACCGTCGCGGGGACCAGGACCGCATCGCCGACGAAACCGGCGACCCAAGGGTCGGCGGGGCGCCGATAGAGGTCCTGGGGGGTGTCGCACTGGGCGACACGGCCCTGCCGTACGACGGCGACGAGGTCGGCCGTGGACAGGGCTTCCTGCTGGTCGTGGGTGACCAGCAGGGCCGTGGCCCCGGTCGCTCGCAGGGCGGATCGCACATCCGCCCGGACTCCGGCGCGCAGCGCGCTGTCGAGGGCGTTGAACGGTTCGTCGAGCAGGACGAGCGCGGGGCGTGGGGCCAGGGCCCGGGCCAGGGCGATGCGCTGCTGCTGTCCGCCGGACAGTTCGTGCGGCATGCGGTCGCCGTATCCGGCCAGTCCGACGAGGTCGAGCATGTCCGCCGTCCTGCGGCGGCGCTCGCCGCGGTCGAGGCCGGTCAGCCCGAACGCCACGTTGCGGGCCACGGTCATGTGCGGGAAGAGGGCGCCTTCCTGCGGCACGATGCCGATGCGGCGCCGTTCCGGCGGCAGGTGCACGCCCGGCCCGGCGAGGGTGCGTCCGTCGAGCGCGACCGTGCCCGTGTCGGCGCGCAGGAACCCGGCGATGACGCGGAGCAGGGTGGTCTTTCCGCAGCCGGAGGGGCCGAGCACGGCGGCCAGTGTCCCGCCCGGAACGGTGAGGTCCAGGCCCTGGAGAACCGGGGCGCCGGAACGGTAGGACTTGGTGAGCTGCTCGATGCGGAGCTCGTTGCCGTGGTCGGTCATGTGCGGTGCCTGCCCAGGAGGTAGGAGGGGACGGCGGCCAGGAGGATGAGGGCCGCGGCGTAGGGTGCGGCGGCCGCGAAGGAGCCGGATCCGGTCTCGGTCCACAGCCGGGTGGCCAGCGTGTCCACGCCGGTGGGGCGCAGCAGCAGCGTGGCGGGCAGTTCCTTCATGCAGACCACGAAGGTGAGCGCTGCGCCAGCCGCGACTCCCGGTGCGGCCAGCGGCACGGTCACCTCCCGCAGCACCCGCAGGGGCGAACGGCCAAGGGAGCGGGCCACGTCCTCCAGGACGGGTGGCGCCTGGAGTACGGCGGCGCGAGTGGCGGCGACCGCGACCGGCAGGAACAGCACGGCGTAGGCGCCGATCAGCAGGGGCAGTTGCTGATAGAGCGGGTAGGCGTAGCGCACTGCGAAGAAGACGAGGGACAGCGCGACGGTGATGCCGGGCAGTGCGTGGCCGGCGTAGGCGGCCTGTTCCAGCAGCCGGGCTCCGCCTCCGCGGTGGCGTGCGGCGATCACCCCGACGGGCAGTGCCAACAGCGTGGTCAGGGCGGCTCCGGCCGCGGCGACGCCGAGGGTGGTCCAGGCGGCTTCCCCGAGCGCGCCCACGTCCCAGGTCGCCGAGTTGCCCACGGCCAGCCAGTAGCCGAGGGTGCCGAGCGGGAACGCCACCGCCGCGGCCACCAGCGTGGTGCACCAGGCCAGGGCGGGGATCCGCCAGCGCCCGAGAGGCACCGGGACGGCCGGGCGGGCGGTGCCGGCGCCGGTCCGGGCGTGGCCGGCGCGCCCCCGGGTGCGGGTCTCGGCGGCGACCAGCGCCACCGTCATCACCACCAGGACGACGCTGAGCGCGGCGGCCGGGGTGCGGTCGAAGGAGGCGCGGTAGGACGTGTGGATGGCGCGGGTGAACGTGTCGTACCGCATGAGCGAGACGGCGCCGAAGTCGGAGAGCACGTACAGCGCGACGAGCAGCGCTCCGCCCGCGGCGGCCGGGCGCAGCTGGGGCAGCGTGACCCTCAGGAAGGTGCGCACCGGTCCGTGGCCCAAAGAGCGGGCGGCCTCCTCCTGAGCCGGGTCGATCCCGCGCAGCGCGGCGGCGACCGGAAGGTGGACGTAGGGGAAGCTCACGAGGGTGAGGGCGAGCGCGGCCCCGCCGAACCCGGCGGTCCGGGGTGCGCTGGCCAGCCACGCGAAGGCGGCGACGTAGCTGGGCACGGCGAGCGGCAGGGTGACCAGCACCGACCAGGCGCGTGCCCCGGGCAGGGCCGTGCGTACGGTCAGCCAGGCCAGGGAGACGCCGAGCACCAGGCAGGCTGCCACGACGGCGGCCGTCAGGGAGAGGCTGCGGGCGAGGAGTTGCAGCGTCCGCTCGTCGCCGACGACGTCCCAGGCGTAGCGCGGACCGCGTTCGAAGGCGCGGACCGCGAGGTAGCCCAGGGGCAGCAGCGCGAACAGCGCGGCGACACAGGCGGGGACGAGCAGGACCCACGGAGGTCTGCGGCCGGCGGGGGCCCCATCCGTCGTGCGGACGGGGCGGCGCCCGGCGGGAGCGGGTGCTCCGGCCGGGCGGCCTCCGGATGCCGATGTGGTCACGTCGAACTCAGGGTTTCTGCCGGTCTTCTCACGCTTCCTAGACCAGTCCGACGTCCTGGAGCATGGCCAGCGTCTCCTGGAGGGATTCGAGCTTGCCCAGGTCGATGTCCGGGGACTCCAGGGACTCGAATGGCGGCAGGCCTTCGACGTTGCTGGTGACGCCCGCGGCCAGCGGGTACTCCTTGGTCGTGTCGGCGAAGTAGGTCTGCGCTTCCTTGGACAGCAGGTAGTCGACAGCCTTCTGTGCGGTCCCGGCCTGGCCGCCGTCCTTGAGGATGCCGACGCCGGCGACGTTGATGAGCGCGCCGGGGTCTCCCCCGGGCAGGAATTTGAGCTGTGCGCCGACCTTGTCCTCGCCCTTCTCGGCGACCCGCTCGTACCAGTAGTAGTGGTTGACCAGGCCGAGGGAGACCTCGCCCGACTCGACGGCGTCGAGGGTGGCGAGGTTGTTGGTGTACACCTTGCCGTTGGCCTTCAGGCCCTTGAGCCACAGCCGGGTGGCGTCGTCTCCCTCCAGGACGCGCATGCCGGTGACGAAGGCCTGGAAGGAGGCGTTGGTCGGCGCGAAGCCGACCTTGCCCTTCCACTCGGGCTTCGTCACGTCGGCCACCCGGTCCGGGACCTTGCCCTCGGCGACCTTGTCCGGGTTGTAGGCGATGACACGCACCCGCCCCGACAGGCCCACCCAGTCGCCCGCCTCGCCGCGGTAGGCCTTGTCCACCTCGTCGAGGCTCGACTGCGGCAGCTTCGCGAGCATGCCCTCCTTGGACAGGGCGCCCAGGGCACCGGCGTCCTGCGAGAAGAACAGCCCGGCCTTGGTGCGGTCGCCCTCTTCCAGGATCTGGGCGGCCAGTTCGGCGCTGTCGCCGTAGCGCACCTCGACCTTGGCGCCGACCGCCTTCTCCAGCTTGTCCAGGATCGGCTTGACCAGCTTCTCGTTGCGCCCGGAGTAGATGACGAGGGCGGAGTCGCCGCCCTCCGCGGAGCCGCCCTTGCCGTCGCCGGAGCCGCAGGAGGCGAGGACGGGCAGGAGCAGGCCGGCCGCGAGGAGCGCGGTGATCCGGCGAGCCGAGGGGCGTCGCATGTGGTGTGCCTTCCTGGGTGGCTCGCCGGTACGCCGCGGGTCGCGGCGTCGGGTCAGCGAGCGGCGAAACGATGCTTTCAAGCCAGCTGTGAACATGCTATGAATAAGGTAAAGCTTGCCTAACCGTCAAGGGATCTGTGCTATTTGCGGACGCTGCCGCAGAAAGGTTGCGCGCCCGTGATCGACTCGTCCCGACCTGCCCCGGCCCCTTTGACCACGGTGTTTCCGCGCTTTGCCCCTCTTTCGGCGCCGCAGCCGCCCGCGCGTGGACCGGGGGTTCCGTTCGCGCGTGACCTCGCTGCTCACGGAGATCGCACCGCATTGATCACGCCATCGGGTGAGGTCCCCTACCGGGCGCTCGCGGAGCGGGTCGCCGCCACCGCCGAACGCCTCGGCCGCACGCGCCGCCTCGTGCTGCTGGCCGGTGCCAACCGGGCCGACGCGCTCGTGGTCCACCTCGCGGCCCTCGCCGGCGGCCACCCCGTCCTGCTCGTCCCCGGCGACAGCACCTCCACCATCGACGCCCTGACGGCCGCCTACGACCCCGACGTCGTCGCGCGCCCGGACGACCACGGCACCTGGACCCTCGACGAGCGGCGCCGGACGAGCACGCACACCCTCCACCCCGATCTGGCGCTGCTGCTGAGCACCTCCGGTTCGACCGGCTCACCGAAGCTGGTCCGGCTGTCGCACGACAACCTCCAGTCCAACGCCGAGTCCATAGCGGGCTACCTGGGCATCCGTCAGTCCGACCGCGTGGCGACGACCCTGCCCCCGCACTACTGCTACGGCCTGTCCGTCATCCACAGTCACCTGCTGCGCGGCGCCGGGCTGATCCTCACCGAGCGGTCGGTCGCCGACACCGCCTTCTGGGAGGAGTTCCGTGCGGCCCGCGGCACCGCGCTCGCCGGGGTGCCGTACACCTTCGACCTGCTCGACCGGGTCGGCTTCGCCCACATGCGGCTGCCCCACTTGCGCTACGTGACCCAGGCCGGTGGCCGCCTGGCACCCGAACGAGTCGCCGCGTTCGCCGAGTTGGGCCGGAGATCCGGCTGGGAGCTGTTCGTCATGTACGGGCAGACCGAGGCGACGGCCCGCATGGCCTATCTGCCACCGGCGCTCGCGCACGAGCGCCCGGAGACCATAGGCGTGCCGATCCCCGGAGGCTCCTTCCGGCTGCGGCCGGTCGACGGCTTCACATCGCCCGACACCGGCGAACTGGTCTACTCGGGCCCCAACGTCATGCTCGGTTACGCCGAGACGCCCGCGGACCTCGCCCTCGGCCGGACCCTGGAGGAACTGCCTACCGGGGACATCGCCCGGCGCGCTCCCGACGGGCTGTACGAGATCGTGGGGCGGCGCAGCCGCTTCATCAAGATCCTCGGTCTGCGCCTCGACCCACACCGGGTCGAGGCGCAACTGGAAGGACACGGCGTCAGCGCCGCGTGCGTGGGCGACGACGACGTGCTGACCGTCGTCGCGGCGAGCACGGCGGGTGCGGAGGCGACGGCCGTACGGCGGCTGGTGAGCGAGAGCTGCGGTCTGCCGCCGCGCGCGATACAGGTGCTGCCGGTGGCCGAACTTCCGCGGCTCGCCTCGGGCAAGACGGACTACGAAGCGGTACGGCGGCTGGCCGGCGACGCTTCCGCCTCGGCACCGGCCCCCGGCGACGACGACCTCTGTGCCCTCTACGCCGAGATCCTCGACCGGACCGACGTCACCGAGGACAGCAGCTTCGTGAGTCTGGGCGGCGACTCACTCTCGTACGTCGAGATGTCGCTGCGGCTGGAGCAGGCCCTGGGCGTGCTGCCCGCCGACTGGCACACCACACCGATCCGCGTGCTGCGGGCCCCGGACACCGCGCGGCGCACTCCCCCCGCCGTCCCGCGGCGCGGGCTGCGGCGCAGCCTGGAGACGGGCATCGCCCTGCGGGCGGTCGGCATCGTCCTCGTCGTCGGCTCGCACATCCCCGTCTTCCTGGTCCAGGGCGGCGCCCACGTGCTGCTCGGCGTCGCCGGATACAACTTCGCGCGCTTCCACCTCTCCGTCGGCGAACGCCGGGAGCGTCTGCGCAGGACGGTGCGGAGCATCGCCCGCATCGCCGTTCCGAGCATGGTGTGGATCGCCTTCGCGATGCTGCTGACCCGCGAATACGACCTGGCCAACGTCGTCCTGGCCAACAGCCTCTTCGAACAGGACAACTCCGACCCCGAATGGCGCTACTGGTTCGTCGAGGCGCTGGTCTACTTCTTGGCCGGGCTGGCGGTTCTGCTGGCGATCCCCTGGCTGCACCGCGCGGAGCGGCGCACCCCCTTCGGCTTCGCCCTGGCACTGGTCGCCCTGGGGCTCGTCGGCCGCTACGACCCATGGGGCCTCGCGCACGTCCGCTTCCACCTGAGCCCGACCGTGGTCTTCTTCCTGTTCGCGCTGGGCTGGGCGGCGGCCCGGGCCGGCACGGCGGCACAGCGCCTGGGGCTGACCGCGGTCGCGCTGGTCACCGTGCCCGGTCTCTTCCCCGGGGAGCAGACCCTGCGGACGTCGATCGTGCTGGGCGGCTTCGTCCTGCTGCTCTGGGTGCCCGCCCTGCCCAGCATCGACCCGGTCAACCGGCTGGCGGGCGTGCTGGCGGGCAGCTCGCTCTACATCTACCTGACGCACTTCCAGATCTATCCCCACCTGCGGGACCACTCCCCCCTGGCGGCCCTGCTCGTCTCCCTGATCTGCGGTGTGGCGTACGGAGCAATGGCCACCCGTCTGACGGCCAGACTCCTTTCATCACTCCAGGCCGGCACGCTGATGGCCTGCTGGTCGCCTCGCGGGACGCCCGGCGCTCCCGTAGGGTCCTGATGCCGCCGCGGCAGTCTCCATGCCGTTACGGCAGGACGCACTGACGGCCCTTCACGACCGCGCGGACCAAGTGACCGAGGAGCCCTCATGTCAGGACAGTTCGAAGCGACCACCGAGATCGACCGGCCCGTCGAGGCGGTGTTCGACTACCTCGCCGACGGGCGCAACGATCCACAGTTCAGCCCCCGAGTGCTGAGGATGGAGCGGCTTCCCGAGAGCCCGACCGCCGTGGGCACGATCTTCCGCAGCACGGTCAAGGACGCCGGGGTGAAGACGGCCCGGGAGTTCCGTATCACCGAGCTCGAAGCACCGGCGCGGATCCGGTGGACCGAGGTGTCCAAGAACAGCGTGGCGGTGGCTGAGGGCGGCTACGACCTGGAGTCGCTGGCCGACGGCAGGACGCGGGTCCGACTCCACAACGTGCTGGAGGGCCACGGACTCGGCAAGGTGCTCGTCGGCCTGGCACTCACCGCCGCCCGCAAGGACGCCCCCGCCTTCGCTGCCCGGATCAAGGCAGCCGCCGAGGCGGCGATCCCGCCGCGTTGACCGGGTCCAGGGCGGGGCAGCTGGTGCCCCGCGGTGGGAGTGTCAGGTCGGTGAGGTAGCTGTCCACTGCGTTCTCCATGCACGGGCCGCTGGTGACGCTGCCGTGGCCGTGGCCCTCGTAGGTGAGGAGCACGCCGCTGCGGCCGAGCTGCCGGGCCACCGAGACCGCCCACGGGTAGCCGGTGGCGGGGTCGTGCAGCGCGTTGGACACCAGGATCGGCGGGACACCGCGGGCGTCCAGGCGGTGCTGCGGGTTGGCGGTCGGCGCGCCCAGACAGGCCGCCACCATGTGGATCGGCAGCAGGTAGGGCAGGTCGGGCGCGGTCCTGTTCATCATGGCGACGAGCGAGGCGTACGTCCGGTGGTCACGTACCGGCAGGTGCCAGTCCGAGCAGAAGACCGGTGCGGCCGGAGGCAGCGGCGCTGTCGAGGTGGGCGACGCGGGCAGCGGCCTGCCCGCGTGCATCCTCGCGATCGCCGTGGCCAGGCCCGCGTAGTCGGCCTCGTAGAACTTCCGGAACGCGACCTTGTTGACCAGGTCCGGCGACGACAGCGGGCTGCCCGGCTTCGCCGGGTCCTCCAGCTCGCCGCGTCCGGCCCGGGTCAGCAGGGCCTGCCAGACGGCGCGGACGTCGCGGCCGTGCAGCGCGCAGTCCGCGGTCCCGTCGCACCACTTCACGAACTCCCGGAACGAATCCTCGGCCGAGGCCGCCTCGGCGCGCAGGAAGTCACCGGTGGCGGCGACGCTGTGGTCGATGACGCTCTCCAGCACCATCGCGCGCACGCGGCGCGGGTAGGTCTCGGCGTACTGCGCCCCGAGCAGCGTGCCGTACGAGCTGCCGTGGAAGGTCAGTTTCCGCTCGCCGAGGGCGACACGGAGGGCGTCCACGTCACGGACGGTCTGGGCGGTGTCGAGGTGGTCGAACACCGGGCCGGTGCGGGCCCGGCAGTCGGCACGGAGCCGCTTGTTGTACGCCAGCGTGGCGTCGAAGCCGGCCTGGCTCTTCAGCTCCGGCGACGGCCGCTCGGCGAGCAGGCCGCTGGAGCAGGTCACCGGGTTGCTGCGGCCCACGCCGCGCGGGTCGAAGCTGACGATGTCGAACCTGCGGCGGACCTCGGGGCTGAACCGGCCGACGTTGCCCACCACCATCTGTACGCCCGAGTCGCCCGGCCCGCCGGGGCCGAACACCATCGAGCCGACACGTGCGCCGGGGTCGGTGGCCTTGCGGCGCGCCACGGCCAGATCGAACTTCGGCCCCTCCGGGTGGGTCCAGTCGACCGGCACCGAGAGGGTGGCGCACTCGGCTCCCGGTTTCGCCGGGTCGTCACAGGGGGCCCACCGCAGGGGCCCTGTGGCAGCGGGCGACGCGCGGACTTCGGGAGCGGCGGCGAGGCCGGCGGTAACGGCCATGCCGGCCCCCACAGCCATGACCGTGCCCCGCGCGGCGAGGCGCCGCAGTACAGATCTGCCCCTTGACGGCATGGATCCTCCTCGTGAAGAGAGTGCTCGTGTCAGGCATGCGGACCCGGCCGGGGCACCCTCGTCACGGTAGACGCGCGGCCGCCCAACTGGAGCCTCGGTCAGGGGCTTTTCCGGGTCGGGTCGGGGACCGCTCAGGGGTGATCGGTGCGCGAAGTGATGAGCAGGAGCTGAGCCGGCGCAAGCGTGCCTGTCGGTGACGACCCGTAAGGTGCGCGCAACGTCTCGATGGGGAGGTTCGGTGGGATTCCGTCGGGCGGGGAGCGGGCGGTAAGCGGTGCCGTCCGGGCTGTCGCCGTCGAGAGCAGGTCCCGGCCGTTCCCGGCGGTTCATCGGTGGTACCGGTCGTTCAGCGGGTTCGGCGGGTGCGGGAGCGGGCCTGCCATCCGAGGGTGACCGAGATGAGGCCCAACAGCATGGCGACATATGCGCCGCCGAGCCCGTTGCCGGTACCGAGACCGCCGTCGGCGGTGGCCGCGATCGTCCCGCCGACGGTCAGTGCGACCGGACCGGCCACAAGAGCCGTTGCGGCTCCGTTCCGACGGGCCCAGGTGCGGATGTGCCCCTGTCTGGTGGGGCGGGCCAGGGCCAGGCCGCCGCCCACCGCGCCGAGGAGGCCGGCCAGTGCCGACAGGAAGGCCCCGGCCCGGCCGACGCTCACGGTGAAGACGCTCGCGGCGACCGGCTGGGCCGAGGGGTCCGCGGCGGCCGGTTCGGCGAACGCGAGACCGCCGATCAGGACGGCGGTGGCGGCCACTGCGAGCACGGATCGAACGGACATGAGTTGTCCTGCCTCTCTGGTAGGGGTCCGACCTGGTCATGCGCGGCTCCGGCGCTGGTTGCCGACCCGCCGCGCTGACGAGGCGGCTACGGCCTGACAGCGGGACGCGGCAGCGAGCGCGGGTCCAGTGCCCGAGCAAGGGCCAGGGTGCTGAGGGCGAACATCACCACGCCCAGGGGGACGTGGAGCGCAGGCACGTGGGCTACTCCCAGCGCGACCTGTGCCGAGGCGAGAAGGAGGAAGCCGGTGGCGTACAGGACGGGGCGGGGTGATCCGCCGCCCGGGCGCCAGGACAGGAACGTGGCGAGCACGTACAGCATGGCGGCCGCGTACATCACCTTCGACCCGATGTCGTGCATCAGGTAGCCGTGGGACGAAGTCAGCAGCATGCCGGCGGTGACCGACTGGAAGAAGAGGGTCAGGGTCTGCAGTGCTGTCGCGGCCTTGAGGAAGGTGCCGCCGCCCTGTGCTGCGGCCGTTGGTCTGGTCACGGTGTGGTCCCCCCCATGTGGTGTGCGGCAGTGGACAGGTGCTGTCCGAGCCCTCGGCGTCAGCGCAGGGTGAGCGGGGTCTCGGAGGTGACGCGGGTCAGCTTCTCGGGGTTGCGGACGACGTAGAGGCCGGTGATGCGGTCGCCCTCGACACGGGCGGCCATGACGCCGTCGAGCTCGCCGTCACGGCGTACGGCGAGGGCGGGGCTGGCGTTGACCACGGTTGGCTCGCACGTGATCGTGGCCGCGGCTTTGGCGGAGGTGCCGAGGTAGAAGCGGACGACCTTCTCGGCGCCGATGACGGGCATGAGAGCGGCGCGTTTGACGCCGCCGCCGTCGCTGAGCAGAACGACGTCCGGGGCGAGTACGTCGAGGAACTCCTGCGGGTTCCCGGTCTCGAGGGCGCGCTGGAAAGACTCCAGGGCGGCCCTGGTCTGGCGCGGGGAGGCCGTGGTGCGAGGGCGGCGGGCATCGACGTGCCGACGGGCGCGGTGCGCGATCTGGCGGACGGCGTCGGGGCTCTTGCCCACGGCCTCGGCGATCTCGTCGTAGTCGACCACGAAGACCTCGCGCAGCACGAACACCGCCCGCTCGGTCGGCGAAAGGCTTTCGAGGACGAGCATCATCGCCATCGACATGCTCTCGGCGAGTTCGGCGTCCTCGGCTACGTCCGGCGTGGTGAGCAGCGGCTCGGGCAGCCACGGGCCGACGTAGGCCTCCCTGCGGCGCTTCACGGTGCGCAGCCGGTTGAGCGCCTGCCGGGTCGTGATCCGCACCAGGTACGCCCGCTGGTCGCTCACCTGTGACTGGTCGACCCTGACCCATCGCAGCCAGGTCTCCTGGAGGACGTCTTCGGCGTCGGCCGCCGATCCGAGCATCTCGTAGGCGACGGTGAACAGGAGGTTCCGGTGGGCGACAAACGCTTCGGTCGCCAGGTCGGTGGTCCGGTCGGTCATGTGCCGGTCTCTCTTTCTCGAATGACTGGTCGGGCTGCCCGATCCGCGACGGCCCGCGCCCCGCCGTGCTCGGCCTTCAGCCGCAGCGCAGGGCATCGGCAGGGGCGGTCCGTTGAGAGCACCTTGATCGCCGGCGCGAACTGACACCCGCGTGTTCGCCGCCGATCAGGACCGCCTCGTGCTTCTCCGTCATACCGCTTCCTTCGTCAAGAGGGTTCGGCCTCAAGACACCGCGTGATGGATCTCCGTGACAACCTGTGAGACAGATCACTCACAGGCGTGGGCTCGGCATCAGGCGCCGCCACCCAACGGCTGTGCGCGGACCGCGAGTTCACCTCGGTCGTCTTCGGGCCGGAGGATCGGTCGGCAAGTCAAGTGACCTGAGGGGCTGCTCGGATACCGTCGCTGCGGAGGAGGTGGTGGCTCGTGTCATGGCCGTCCGTCATCCTGCTCGCCCCTGTGGGGGCACGCCCGTGGCTTGAAGGGCGAGAGTTCCTCGCGCTGCTCGGCCATCACCCGGAATGGGACTGGCGGCGCCGGCCGAGCACGGACCTGCGGTAGGACTCCAGCCGGTTTGCACAGGGGTTGGGAAGCCGCCGGACGCCCGTGGTCGTTCTGCTGTCGGCAGACCGGCCGGACGGCACACCGGAATCCCGTCAGGATGGCCGGATGCTGAAGAACATGGCGGTGCGGCGGCTGGATCTGGGGTATCTCATCCGGCCCGCGTCGGAGACCGGCGGCCCGCAGCCGCGAGTCGAACCCGTGCTTGCGTATCTGGTGCTACACGAGCAGGGGCTGATCCTCTTCGACACCGGCATCGGAAGCGCGGATCCCGGAACGGAAGCCCATTACCGGCCTCGACGCCGAGACCTGCGGGATGCCCTGAAGGCGGCCGGAGTCGCGCTCGACGACATCTCACTCGTCGCGAACTGCCACCTCCACTTCGACCACTGCGGTGGGAACCCTCTCCTGGGTGGCAGGCCCGTCCTGGTCCAGGACATCGAGCTGACCACGGCCCGCAACGGCGGCTACACCGTCGACGAACTGATCGATTTCCCCGCCGCGGCCTATGAGGAGCTGACCGGTGAAACCGAGGTGTGGCCGGGAGTCTGGATCATCCCGACGCCAGGGCACACCCCAGGGCATCAATCGCTGGTCCTCCGGCAGACCGACGGCAGCGTGGTCCTCGCCGGCCAGGCGCACGACTTCGCCTCGCACTTCGCCTCCGACCAGATGGCCCGCCAAGCGGCGCTTCACGGTGTAGAACAACCCCTTCCCCCATACCAGCCCTGGCTGGAGCGACTCGCCGACTTCGACCCACGACGCGTCTTCTTCGCCCACGACTGCTCGGTCTGGGAACCGTCGCCGCGCACCACGATCCAAGGCGTTTCCGGTGGCTGATCTTCGGGTCGAAAAGCCCGGTGTGGTTCGACGGCACGCCTGAGGAGAGCATCTGGAGTTGTGTACCGTAGCCGTCGCTCCGAAGGGGGAGGGAGAGCGTGAGCCGACCCATACTGTTCCTCGATGTGGACGGGCCTCTCAACCCTTACGCGGCCAAGCCGGAAAGGCGCCCCGACGGCTACACCACCCTCAGAGTGCCGCTGGAAGGCAGCGCCTCGGAGGAACACCGATCCCTTTCGTTCCGGAGGCGGACTCTGCGGGTCTGGCTGAACCCGGAACATGGACGGGACCTGCTCCGGCTGGACTACGAGCTGTGCTGGGCCACCACATGGATGGCGGAGGCCAATCGGTGGATTGCCCCGGTGCTCGGCCTTCCCGAACTCCCCTTCGTCGACTTCGGTGACGTGCTGTTACAAGACCGCCCCGACGGAGTCCACTGGAAGACTGCTCCCCTCGTGGAATACGCCGACGGCCGGCACTTCGCGTGGGTGGACGACGAACAGAGCGACCTCGACCAGGCGTACGTGAACACCCACCACCGCACGCATGGCCTTCTGCACCACGTCAACCCCCGGATCGGCCTGCGGGACGACGACTTCCGCACTCTTGCCGACTTCGCACATTCCCTGGGCAACGAGAGCCGACAGGCTTCTGAACAGTGACCGCGGGGCTTGCTGCCATGGGCCCGATGCCGCAGGTCCTCTCACTAAGATCGTGGGATGTATGAGTACCACGGCTGGATCACGGTCAGGGAGACCGCAGTTGATGACGATGATGCGGACCGGCTGCGGCAGATCGTCGATGAGCTTCGGCTTCGCATCACTCAGATGGCCAGCCCTTACCTGCTGGACCTCAGGTGGATGAACGGTGAGCCGTTCATCCACCTCGGTGGCTTCTCCAATCACAGCTTGTCGCCCGACGTCGTCGGGCTCTTCGAGTATGTGGCGGGGATCGCCCCCGGTTCCTACGGGCTCCTCCACGTCCGCGACGACGAAGACCCAGGCCATGAGAACGAGGTCCGCGTGCTCAGGCTTGTCCGGGGCGGGCTCACGCAGCACACGGAGGCGCTGCTGTCCCCGTGTATTCCCACGCTGGAAGACCCCTTCACCGACTGAGGTGCTGTCAGCGGGCCGCGCCTGGAGCCAGGGCCGGACAACGGCCGGCGGGAGGGTGCCGTCGAGCACGCGGATCCCAGGGGTTACCGGGTCCTGAAGCGGCGATGGAGGTTGCGGGCCACGTACACGCCGGGGCCGCCGAAGCCGACGATGTCGACGCGTCCGTCACCGGTGATGTCGACGAGGAAGCGGGGGTGGCGGTCGACCCGCCAGGCCCCGGCGTCCTCGTTGTGTCCGAAACCGCGGCACACCAACTGGGCTTGCTCGAAACGGCCGTCGCCTTGGTTGTGTGACACCCACACGCCCTCGTCGCCGAAGCCGACGATGTCCGGGTTGCCGTCGCCGGTGACGTCGGTGAGGAAGCGAAGGTGCTTCTTGCCCGTCCATCCCTGAGAGAGCCCGAAGTCGTTCAGGACGAGTTGCGGGGGTTCGAACGTGCCGTCGCCGCGCCCGCGTGCGACGACGACGCCGTGCGGGCCGAACCCGACGATGTCCACCGCTCCCCCACCGCTGGTCGTGATCACTAGCCGGGGGTGCTCCTCGATCGATTTCCACCCCTGGTCGACTCCGAAGTCGTCCAGGACGTACAAGGGTTCGGCGAACGTGCCGTCCTCGTCCTGGAGGGACACCCAGACGCCGTCGCCGTGGAAGCCGACGATGTCGACACGTCCGTCACCGGTGGTGTCGACAAGGCACCGGGGGTGCTTGTCGGCGAGCCAGCTCCCCGCCTTCTCCTCGTGGCCGAACGCCTGGAGGACCGGTTCGGCGGTGAGCGGTGCGAACTTTCCCTCCTCGTCCTGGGGGGACACCCAGACGCCGTCGTCGTGGAAGCCGACGATGTCGACACGTCCGTCACCGGTGGTGTCGACGAGGCAGCGAGGGTGCTTGTCGGCCTGCCAGCCGCCGGCCTGCCGGCCGTGTCCGAACGCCTTGAGGACCGGCTGACCGCCCGGGGGCGCGAACGTCCCGTCCTCGGCTTGCTGGATGACGCGGACGCCGTCAGCGGCGAGCACGACGACATCGGGCTTGCCGTCGCCCGTGGTGTCCGCGAGGGTCCACAGGTCAGCGGGGCTCGGGGAGGGGGCGGGCGGGTGCAGGACCCGCTCGTCGTCGTCGAACGTGCCGTCGCCCCGGCCGGCGGACGTCACAGCCCCCTTCCCAGGTTTGAGCCCCACGATGTCCACTCGTCCGGACCCTGTGGTGTCGGCGAGGAACCGTGCACCGACGGCGGCCCAGGAGGTGGGATGCCCGTGGGCAGCGCGGGTGGGCCCGTCGTCCTTCCACCCGCCGGCGTCCTGGCCGCTGCCGAATCGTTCGAGGACCAGGAGCATGTCGCTGAAGGAGGGCGTCGCGTCGGGAGCCGGCCGCAGCGCTGCCGAGCGGGCCAGCCGCCAGGACCGGCGGCCGTTCCAGTGGCTCAGTGACGCCCAGCGCAGTACGGGGTCGCTGATGCGCTCGGGCCGGTCCGGGACGAACCGCCACCGCTGGCTCTCCGAACTGTCGTCGTACTCGCGCAGGACGACCTGGACGGTGTCGTCCGGGCCGGGGTCGGCGAGGTCGAGGACGGCGCCGTCGGTCAGGCACTCGATGAAGTAGAGGCCCGCTTCGCCGTCGGTGGGGACGACGTTCCACTGCTGGCCCTTCTTGCCTGCGGCGGCGTCCCACTGGCGGACGCCGCGGTCCGCTGTGGCGGGGTCGTCGAGCACCTTGCCGCTGACCGCGTTGCGGATCACGTAGGACTGCTGGCCTTGTGTGGGCTGCACGGGAGTCAGCATCCACTGCTCGGGGCTCGGGCCGTCGTCGGGGAAGTCGCGGACGACGAGCGTCCCGTCCGCGCCCGGCGCTGCCTTGACGCCGAGGGTCTTCCCCGTGGCGGCATTGACGATCTCCAGCTTCAGTTCTTGCGTGGGCAGGGACATCGGGCTGCCTCTTCCAGGCGGTTGGAGCGTCGGATCGGGACGGGGTGTGCATGGTGGTGGCCGCGGATCACGTGAAGACGTGGTGGTAGGGGACGTTCCACTCGTTGGGCAGCCGCGGGTAGAACGTGTTGATGACCGTGCCGGTGAAGTCCCCGCCCCAGTTGTAGGTGAGACGCACCTCGCTGTCGGCCGTCACCGCGTGGTCCTTGAAGCCGAGGATGGCGTCGGGGTGGGTGATCGGCACGAAGGTGATCCCGCCCCACGGCGTCACCGTGACGATCCAGAGTTGTGTGTCCTCGGGCGCGCCGTTCTTCCCGCGCCACTTGTCGCCTACCTTGTCGGGCAGGCCGACCTGGACGGTGTCGGCCGTGGTCTTGGGGGCCTCCTGGTGGACGGAGATGCGCCTGCGCTGCGGCTTGGGCACGCCGTCGTCACCGCGCCCGGCGTCGGCCTGGCCCGCAGGGGCGGGCTGGGGCGTCACCTGTCCCGCGGCGCTCTCGATGAAGTACAGCGGGCGCTGCCCGAAGAAGCCGGCGGGGGTGACGTGCCAGAGATGGCCCTGCGCCTCCTTGGTGGCCGGGTCGAGCGCGGTGGCCAGCTTGACCCCCTTGTCGTGGCTGTCCGCCTTCAGCTCGGCCGGGCGCAGGTAGCCGCCGTTGAAGGCGTGGACGAGCATGACGGGCCGGTTCTCGACCAGCGCCGCCACGATCGCGTTGTCGTAGCTGTTCACCGCCACCGGGCCGCCGACCACCAGATTCGACACCGCCGTGCGTTCTTGGGTGTACATCGCAGAAACCTCGCCTTTCTGGAATGTGCAGAGCAACGCGCCGGACGCTCAGCGCTGTGATCGACAGATCGGCAACATGGCCGATGACGCGGAATTACCGCAACCGAAGTGAATACCTTCACTTCACGGCAGTCACCGAGGTCACAGCGATTCGGGCAGGACTACCGAATACCCATCGGTGAAACGATGAGCGCTTCCTCAAGTTACCCTCGAATAGGGCGAGTTGAGTCATCGGCAAGGCATCGTCACCCGATTGAGGGTGATACGCGATGACACCTTCCCGAGAAATATGTCCCGTGCTAGCTTCGATGGTCGGAACGCGTGCAGATTCCTGTGTACATTTCACCGAGCGAAATTCGGCCATCTCCAGTCGAGGACGGGAAATGTCTTCCAACGCGTACAACCTGGGATTCGGCAAACGCCAGCCGCTGACGAAGAAGAACCTACGGGAACTGAACATCGAGCAGACCTGGCAGTCCATCCTCAACCACCCCAACCTGGTCTACGTAGACGACTACGGCGTGCGGCACAAACCCCTCGGGTTCTCAGTGAACAAGTCGAGCTTCGGTGCTTTCCCCGGCTCGGCGTTCCAACGGGGCTGGCTCGCCTACATGAACCTCGGGGAGCCACTGATCGAGGAGCGGTGCAACATCGGCCGGCCCCCGCCCGACACGTTCTCCTCGCGCGCCTACGTGAACCGCAGCCAGACGTCCTCGATGAACTTCACCGACTCGGTCGATTTCACCGTGTCGAACGGCATCACGTGGTCGCTCCAGGGCGAGGCCAAGCTCACCTTCGGCGGCAGCATCAGCGCGCAGCTCCAACTGCAGTTGCAGAACCAGCTCCGTCTGGACCTCCAGTCGCAGATGCAGACGCAGTGTCAGAACGAGGTGGCCAACAAGAACGCGAACACGGTGACCAACAAGAACAGCAAGGACAACATGGGGGTGGACAACGCCAACTCCACCGAGAATTCGGTGAGAAACGCGGCGACGAACTCCGCGTCGAACTCGGTGACGAACTCGGTGGGTTTCACCACGCAGGGCAGCGCCACCGGCACCGCCACGCTCAACGCCTCGCTGCTGCTGGGTATCACGGGCTCCGTGGGCGGCTCCCTCACCACCAGCTGGGCCTCGAAGTCCCAGATTTCCGGCCAGGTTCCGCCGGGCGGCCGCGTGGAGACCATCGTCACGCAGCGGCGTTGCCGTAAGCAGTACTGCTACGAGATCCCGGTGACCTTCTCGGGCCTGATCGCGGTGAAGTACCCCGTGCCGGTGGCCGTCCTCTCTCCCCCGCAGTCCGACGACTACCCGGGCCTCGACGACGTGGTCGCCCGCCCCATCGGCGACCTCGACCTGGCCGGCGGCGGCTTCCTCATGCACGGACTGGCCGAAGTCGTCTCCGCCTTGGACGTCCACCACACGATGTTCGACTGCGAGAGCCTCACGGACAGCGACCGAGCCCTGCACAAAGGGCCTTGACCGGGTGCGGCCGGCACCGCCACGACGACGACCAGGGGTGACGACCATGGTGTTCGACAACATCTTCAACTCCGCGGGCAAGGGCGCGGGGCTCTTCTCGGTGACCACCGACGGCAGCAAGCCACAGCCGGGTGCGGACGTCGACTTCGAGGACGCCGACGAGGACACGTACGACGACACGAGCACGAGCCTGTTCAACAACGCGATCCACGGGGCGTCCTCCCGCGCGAAGACCGTGCAGGAGCAGTCGCCCGAAGCGCGGGCCGTCCTGGGCTTCCTCGGTTCTTTCATCCGGACCACACAGGCGTCGGCCCGTGCGCAAGCCGAGTACGCCCAGGACCCCGGGTCGGTGTCCACGGCGGCCTCCGACGGCATGAAGAAGTCGAGTACGACGGTGACGGAGCACAGCGGCCTCCAGAAGGACGAGGAGCTGGATAACCGGCCGCAGAAGAGCGACTACGCCAAGGCCCCCAAGACCCCGGAGACGCCCAAGGCACCCAAGGCGACCGCTGAGAAGCCGTCCGACTCCCAGTAGCACCCGGATCGCGGGGACGGGGCAGGGGCAAGGCCGCCCCTGCCCCCTCGCTCGTCACACCCGGAGCAACTGCCACTGCCGGCTCTGGGGCAGCCCCTCCGCCCCGTCCTGCTTGATCGGCGTGCAGGCGTTGGTGTCGACGCGCAGGAGCAGACCGCTGTTGCGGTTCGCGATCTCGAACACCCGCGGGGTGTCATGCACCGAGCCCACCGGGATCAGCCTCCACTGCTGGTGGCGTGCCTCAGTGCCTTCGTAAGCGCGCTGCGCGACCACCGCCCCGGCCGCCTCCTGGGCCCCGACGACCTCCAGGACCTTGCCGCTGCGCACGTTCTCGAACCTGTAGAGGACATCGCCGTCGTCCTGCCCCGCCGCGACCATCCGCCATCGTTGATGGTCCCTGGACGCGGCGAGCAACTGGTGGATCTCGGCCCCGTCCTTGGTGGACTCACGCAGGACCGCCATCCGCAGCCTGCTGCGCACGTTGGCCCAGGAGACCACCGTGCCGGAAGCGGGCAGTCCGGCCATTTTCGCCGACGTGACCTTGCGGACCCGGTTGTTGATGTGGTCCGCGATGTAGAGCGTGTCGACGCAGTCCACAGCGAGCCCGAACGGGTAGTTCAGCTTGGCCGAGGCGGCCGGGCCGTCGTCACCGCCGAAGCCCGCGGTGCCCGTGCCGGCGAGCGTACTGATCGTCCCGTCCGCCGAGACCTTCCGGACCCGGTGGTTGTGGTAGTCGGAGATGTAGAGGATGCCGGAGCTGTCCACCACCACCCCCAGCGGGAGGTTCAGCTTGGCCGAGGCGGCCGGGCCGTCGTCCCCGCCGAAGCCCGCGGTGCCCGTGCCGGCGAGCGTACTGATCGTCCCGTCCGCCGTGACCTTCCGGACGCGGTGGTTCTCGGCATCGGCGATGCAGAGGTCGTCCGCGTCGTCCACAGCCAGGGCGTACGGGCGCCTGAGCTGGGCTGAAAGCGCTGGACCGCCGTCTCCTCCGAATCCCGCGGAGCCGGTCCCCGCGAAGGTGCTGATCTTCCCGTCGGCTGTGACCTTGCGGACCCGGCAATTGTGGTGGTCGGCGATGTAGACGGCACCGGAGCCGTCCACCGCCACCCCCAGCAGATAGTTCAACCGCGCGGCGGTGGCCAGGCCGCCGTCACCGCTGAACCCGGCCGTGCCCGTGCCGGCGAACGTGCTGATCTTCCCGTCGGCGGTGATCTTCCGGACCCGGTGGTTGCCGGCGTCGGTGATGTAGACGGCGCCCGCACCGTCCACCGCGATCTCCCGCGGGCAGTTCAACTGGGCCGAGGCAGCGGGGCCGTTGTCCCCGCTGAATCCCGCCGCCCCGGTCCCCGCCACCGTGCTGATCTTCCCGTCCGTCGTGATCTTCCGGACCCGGTGGTTGTTGTAGTCGGAGAAGTACACGGTTCCGGTGCCGTCCACCGCGATCCCGTACGGCCGGTTCAACTGAGCGGAGACGGCGTGGCCGTTGTCTCCGCTGAATCCCGCACCCCCGGTCCCGGCGACCGTGCTGATCGGAGGATCGGAGTGCTCGCCACCTGTGGCTTCCGCGTCGGCACTGCTCATCGTCATCCCTTCAGCGTTCACCGACCGCCCACCACAGGTGGTTGCCGGCTGATTCCAGAGTCAGCGGCTCGGCCCCGCTCGCGCCCTCTACCCCGCAGGCGTCCCGCCGGCCGCATGGTCTGGAAGGTAGGAACGAATCGGGTGCCCTGCCAGCTTTGGCCCACGTTCACCACGGCACGGTCGGCCATCCCCACGACAGGGCGTTTGAAAGGCCGTTCTCGCCTGCGGCACACGTCCCAGTCGCCCACGCCCCATGCACTGCTGCATCAGTCGCTTTCGCTGCCCGCGCACGCCACGCCAGGGGGCCCGGCCGGCCGCGTGCACGTGCCCGCAGAATGTCGCAAAGGAAAGGAACCACCCTCACTCACACAGGTGATCCCGTCCCCCGCAGCTGCCCTTGCAGCCGATGCGGACGCCGTTGCCGCTGGGCACCGTCAGGCCATACCCGGACTGCGCGGCCTTCCCAGCGTCCGCTGTCGATAATCTGACCGAGTGAAGACCGAGTTGACCCTCCTGTCGCGTGTGGCCTACCGCGGTCGGGAGATCACCGCGCCCCGGCTGCGAGGGCTGCTTGCGCTGCTCGCGGGCGAGTTGCGCTCCGGTTGCTCTACCGCGCGGCTGGTGGACGGGCTGTGGCAGGAGGGCCAGCTGCCGGCCAATCCGGCCAACGCGCTGCGGATCCTGGTTTCGCGCACGCGTTCGCAGCTCGGTGCCGACGTCGTCGTCAGCACCCCGACCGGTTACCGGCTGGCGCTCGACGAGGAGCAGGTCGACAGTTCGGCGGTGGTGCGATGCGCCGAGGCCTGCGCCCGGTACGCCCGGGCCGGGGACCACGCCGCCGCCCTGGCGAGTGCGGAGGACGGCCTCTCGTTCTGGGACGCGGCCCCGGACGCCGCCGCCGCGCCGGGCGACCCGGTGGCGGAGCTGCGGGCCGAGCGGGCGCCGGTCCACGGCTCCCTCGTGCGCTGCCGCGCGCTCGCGCTCGCCCGGCTGGGGCGACGGGCCGAGGCCATGGCGCCGCTGACCGAGGTCTTCGCCGGGGCGCCGCGCGACGAGGAGGTACTGGCCGAGCTGCTGCGTGCCGAGGCGGCCACGGCCGGGCCGTCGGCAGCGCTCGCCCGCTACGACGCGTACCGGCGCGAGCTGCGCGACGGCCTCGGCAGCGACCCGGGCGCCGGGCTCAAGGCCGTGCACCAGGAACTGCTGCAGGTCGAGGCGCCCGCGGTCCGGTACGGAGTGCCGCACGATCCGAATCCGCTGCTGGGACGGGATGAGGATCTCGCGTCGGTGGCCGGGCTGTTGCACGCCTCGCGGTTGGTCTCGATCGTCGGCCCCGGCGGGCTCGGCAAGACCCGGCTCGCGCACGCCGTCAGCCGCGAGGCGGAGCAGCGGGTGGTGCATTTCGTCTCGCTGGCCGGAGTCGGTACGGACGAGGACGTGGCCGGTGAGGTGGCGTCGGCGCTCGGCAGCGGGAAGGGGCCTGGCGGTGGCGTCGGGGCGTACGGCAGCGGGACGGAGGTGACCGCGGGAATCATCTCCGCCCTCGGCGCCGGCCCCGTGCTGCTGGTACTGGACAACTGCGAGCAGGTCCTCCTGGGTGCGGCCGGCCTGGTGCGGGAGCTGGTGGCGCGCTCCAGGGACCTGCGCGTGCTGGTCACCAGCAGGGCACCGTTGGGTCTGAGCTCGGAAGCGGTGTACCAGCTGCCCCAACTGAGCCTGACGACCTCGGTCGAGCTCTTCGAACAGCGGGCCCGGGCCGCCCGCCCCGATGTAGAGCTTCCGCCCGACGCAGTGGTGGGACTGTGCCGGCATCTGGACGGTCTGCCGCTCGCCGTGGAGTTGGCGGCCGCGCGGGTGCGGGTGCTGTCCGTGCCCGAGATCGCCCGCCGCCTCGGCGACAGGTTCGCGCTGCTGCGCGGCGGGACCCGGGACGCACCCGAGCGGCACCGCACCCTGCACGCCGTCGTGGAGTGGAGCTGGAACCTGCTGGAGGACGACGCCCGGGCGGCACTGCGGGCGCTGTCGATCTTCCCCGGCGGTTTCGCCGGAGAGGCTGCGGAACATCTGCTGGGCGAGGGCGGCGACGCGCTGTACCTGCTGGAGCAGCTCGTGGACCAGTCGCTGCTGAAGGCCGGCGACACCGCGGCCGGGATCCGCTTCCGCATGCTGGAAACGGTGCGGGAGTTCAGCGCCGTCCGGCGGGCCGCGGCCGGTGAGGAGGAGGCGGTCGCCGACCGGTTCCTGAACTGGGCGCGAGACTTCGGACTCGCCAACCACGACGTGCTGTTCGGGCCCGAGCCGCTGCGGCACTGGCCGCGGCTGCGTGCCGAGCAGGACAACCTCGTACTCGCCCTGCGGCTTGCCCTCACCCGCGAGGATCACGCCACCACCGCCGCGGCCGGAGCGGTGCTGGCCGGTGTCTGGCTCACCGACTCGACGAGCTTCCACCGGGTCTTCGCGCTGGCCGCCGACACCGCGGTGCCGCTGTCGCACTACCGCCCCGACGCCCGGCACACCGAGGTCACCCGCTCCCTCTGCGCCGCCTGTGTCACCGCCCCGTTCGTAGGATACGGCCCGCTCCGGGCACGCCATCTCGTCACCCTGCGCCGACTGCCGCCCGCCGAGCCGGACACGCTGCTGCGGGCACTCGCCGTCGCGCTGTGCGCGCTTCCGGACATGCGCCCGCCCGGCTACGAGACGCTGCAGGAACTGTGCGCCAGCGACGCGCCCTTGCTGGCGGGCGTCGCCGAGGCCGTGGCCAGCTACCTCTGGGAGCACGAGCAACAGCACGAGCGTGCGCTGTCCTCCGCGCGCCGGCTGCTCGCCGCGGTCGACGCCGTGCCCAACCCGTCGCTGAAGCTGCTCGGTCACTCCCGGTGCAGCGAGCTGTGCGGGGACGCCGGTCTCGGCGAGGAGGCGTACCGGCATCTGCTGGCGGCGCTGGACGCCTTGAACCACCTGAGTGACCAGTCGCCCACGACGGGCCTGCGCCGAGGGCTCGTACTGGCCTGCCTGCAGCGCGGTGAGGTGGCAGAGGCCGAGGAGTGGCAGCGGCGGGTGGAGCTGAGCCGGCCGCCGGAGCAGACCTCGGTCCTGACGAACGATATGGCCGCATGGGCCGAGATCGCGCTGGCCCGCGGGCTGACCGAGCTGGGCCTGAAGCGGTGGCGGATGGCCGTGGAGCGGGTGCGCGCGAGCGACTCGCCGCACGCCGACCCCGGCATGGATGCCTGGGCGCGGGCGATCGAAGCCTACGCGGTGGTCGCGCACGCGTACGCCGGGCGGCTTGAGCTGGTCAGCGGCCTGGTGACCGCGCTGGAGAGCCGGCTGCGTACGCTGCTCGCCGACGGCTTCCGCCCGTCCCGGGAGACTCCCCTGTCCGGCATCGACGTTCTGGCCCTCGGCCTGGTCCGGCTCGCCGCGGGCGATGCCTCGGCGGTGCGGCTGCTGGCGCTGGCGCAGCGGCTGCACGTGCCGCAGACGTTCCCCACGATGTCCGCCGACCGTGCCCGGCGGGTGGCTGAGGAGACCGACAGGGCGGCGTACGCCGACGCGGTGCCGGAGTACGCCGCCCTGGGGCGGGACGAGTTGCGGGACGCGGCCCGCGCGCTCATTTCGGGTCGCGGTTGAACTGAGCCGTCGACCAGCGGTAGCCGAGCGCGGTCAGGCCGAGGCACCAGGCGACGGCGAGCCAGCCGTTGTGGCCGATCCCGGTGCCGAGGAGCAGTCCGCGCAGGGTCTCGATGGCCGGGGTGAACGGCTGGTACTCGGCGATCGGCCGGAACCAGCCCGGCATGGTCTCGGCGGGGATGAACGCGCTGGAGATGAGCGGCAGGAGGATCAGCGGCATGGCCATGTTGCTGGCCGCCTCGGGGTTGGGGCTGGCCATGCCCATCCCGACCGCGATCCAGGTGAGCGCCAAGGCGAACAGGGTGACCAGGCCGAAGACCGCCAGCCACTCCAGTGCCGTGGCGTCCGTGGACCTGAAGCCGATGGCCACGCCCACGGCACCGACGAGGACCACGCTGGCGACCGACTGCACAACGCTGCCGATGACGTGCCCGACCAGTACCGAACCGCGGTAGACCGCCATCGTGCGGAAGCGGGCGATGAGGCCCTCGGTCATGTCCATGGAGACGTACACCGCGGCCCCGATCACGGTGCTGCCGATGGTCATCAGGAGGATGCCCGGGACGATGTAGGCGATGTACTCGGAGCGGTCCGCACCGCCGCCGCCGATGCCCGCGCTCATCACGTCGCCGAAGATGTAGACGAAGAGCAGCAGCATCATGATCGGTGTGAGCAGCAGGTTCAGGGTGCCGGACGGGTAGCGCCGGGCGTGCAGGAGGTTGCGGCGCAGCATGGTGGAGGAGTCGCGGAGGGCGAGGCCGAGGGCGCTCATCGGGTGGTCTCCTTGGGCTGGTTGGGGACGCCGGCCGGGCCGGTGAGGGCGAAGAACACGTCGTCGAGGTCGGGCGTGTGGACGGTCAGTTCGTCCGCCTCGATCCCGGCGGAGTCCAGCCAGTCGAGGATGGAACGCAGTTCGCGCTGGCTGCCGCCGCTGGGGATCCGCAGCGCCAGCGCCTCGTCGTCCCGGGTGACCTCGCGCAGAGCGGAGGCGGCCGACCGGTACGCGGCCGGGGCGGTGAAGCGGAGCCGGACGTGTCCGCCCGGGACGAGCCGCTTGAGTTCCCCGGCGCTTCCCTCGGCGGCGATCCTGCCGTCGTGGAGCACGGCGATGCGGTCGGCGAGTTCGTCGGCCTCTTCCAGGTACTGGGTGGTGAGGAAGACGGTGACGCCGCCCGCGACGAGTTCGCGGATGATCTGCCACATGTTGTGGCGGCTGCGCGGATCGAGGCCGGTCGTGGGCTCGTCGAGGAAGATGATGCGCGGGCTGCCGACCAGGGTCATGGCGAGGTCGAGGCGGCGCTTCATGCCGCCGGAGTAGGTGGAGGCGGGCTTCTTCGCGGCGTCGGTGAGGTCGAAGCGCTCCAGCAGCCCGGCGGCGACGCGGCGCCCCTCGCGTCGGGGCAGGTGGTGCAGGTCCGCCATGAGGAGCATGTTCTCCTCGCCGGTGATCAGGCCGTCGACGGCGGAGAACTGACCGGTGACGCCGATCGCGGCGCGCACGGCCTGTGGGTCGGTGGTGAGGTCGTGGCCGCCGACCCGCAGCTCGCCGGCATCGGCGGTGATCAGGGTGGAGAGGATCTTGACGGCGGTGGTCTTGCCGGCGCCGTTCGGGCCGAGGAGGGAGAAGATCGTGCCCGTGGGCACGTGGAGGTCGATGCCGTCGAGGACCAGCTTGTCCCCGAAGGACTTCCGCAGCCCCGTGGCCGCGATGGCGGATGCGTCGGTCGTTGTCGTCATGCCGCGGAGTCTGCGGGGCGGCGCGTTCAACGACCTTTCAGCGCGGTTTCACTCGGCCTCACGGATGGGCGGTGGAGTGGAGGACCGGTCATGACCATCGCGAGCCGGCCGGCCAAGGCCCCGCGCGGACATCGCCAGGAGCATCGCCGTAGCGCTGCCGCCTCTCCTCGTCCTCCTCCCACCGAGCGCCGTGGTGCTTGCCGGCCCGACCTCACGCCGCCGCGTCGTACACGGCCGTCGACCGGACGCCGTCGTCCGCCCCCGGCTGCGGGGCACGCTGCGCGAACACGGACAGACGCAGCACGAGATAGCGGCCGAGCCCGACGAGCGCGGTGGCCGACAGATAGACCGTCTGCTGCAGGACGAGTCCGGCTCCGGGGCGCAGCGCAGCGAGCGCTCCGACCGCGGCGGACGTGACCAGCCAGCCGGCCGCCATGGTGGCCGCGCTCTTGAGGTGACCGTCCAGGCCGGGCCGTCCGTGGCCGAACGAGACGCGGGCGTGCAGCTCGGTGGCGGCCACGGTGGAGACGACGGTGGTCAGCACGTTCGCCGCCATCCATGGAATCCACTGCGAGAGCAGGACCAGGGTCGCCGAGGCCGCCAGGGTGACTCCGCAGCCCAGCCCGGCGAAGCGGATGAAGACCGCCACGTGACGGCGGATCAGGTGGAGGCCGTTGATGGTGGTGCTTTTCCGAGCCGTTGTCCGTCGCTGAGCCTTGGTCGTCATGCGGCAGAGCGTGGGCGACCCGCCGTTCATCGCCGTTGCAGGGCTCTTTCAGGGGGGTCGGCCGTGGTTGATGAACGGGGCGCCGCGACGGATCTGACCGACGAGCAGCGCGCCGGCCAAAGTCTTCGGGTCGATGGTTGAACTCTGCTGGATACTCTGGTTCGTTGCCGTGGACGGTAAGCTGGACCTTGACATTGACGTCAGAGTCAAACTTCTGAGTTCGACGACTCCGACGTGGCGGTCGTGCGCCGGGTGCGGATCCTGCTCGCGGCCGGGCTGAACACCGACCTGATCCGGGAAGTGCTGCCCTGCATGGCTGAAGAAGGAGCCGTACTGGCACCCACCTGTGCGGAAATGGCTCAGGACCTCAGACGTGAACGTGAGCGCCCGACCAGCTCCATCGAACAGTTCCAAGCCGCCCGCGCCCTGCTCGGCTCGATCATCCACGCAGACGAAGCGATCAACGCCGGGGCCGGCCACAGCGGACAGTGACGCACGTTCCGGAGCGGACACGTCCACATTCCTCCGGCAGCCATGTCGACTGTCGGCTCACGAAATCCGATCCTGATCGACGAGGGAGCCCTGCCCATGCCCACTGCTCCTCACATCGCACTCGACTCGGCAGCACCCGCGGCCGTCGACGGCCGCCACATCCGGGCCCTGACCTTCCAGTCCGTACGGATGGAGTACCTGCGACGTGTGCTCGGGGAGCTGAGTCTCACGGCGGTCGGCCACCGGGCGCTCGTCGTCGGCAGCGGGCGCGGCCTTCTGGCCCGCGGCCTCGCCCGTCTGGGGTTCGAGACCGTCGCCGCCGACCCGTCCCCCGCCGCGACGGCCCTGGCCCGGGGCGCGGACGACGGGCTGGGCGTCACGTATCTGACGACACCGGCAGAGGAACTCGACCTGCCGGACGGCTCCTTCGACCTCGTGTACTGCGCCGACATCCTGGAGATCACCGAACGGCCGGACGCGGTCCTGGCCGAGGCGGCACGCGTGCTGCGCCCCGGCGGAGCCCTCGCCTACGACACGGTGAACCGCACCCCCGTGTCCCGCCTCATCTACCTCGGCGCCTTCCAGGCCCTCCCGACCACACGGATCATGCCCCGGGGCCGCTACGCCGCTCACCGGCTGCGCCGCCCGGTGGAGCTTGCCGAGTCCCTCGACCGGGCGGGGCTCTCCGCGAAGGACGTCTCGGCGTTCAAGCCGCGTGATGTACGCAGTCTGGTGCGGGCGACGCGCGGGCGCCGGCGTGGGACGCTGACGGATGATCAGTTGCCGGAGCTCGTCGAGATGGTGCTCGAACCGGGGAGCAGGCCGGTCGTGACGTACCTGGGATACGCGGTGCGCCGGGCGTGAGCCATACTCCTCACGGTACGGAAAGCACGGTCCAAGAGCTCCCGTGGATTGTGCACTGGTCCCCCCGGGGCCAGTTCGAGAAGCCGGCCATCACCGCCCGCTCGCGGCGACGACCTGCGATCTCGACCACCACGTCATCGACGACAAGACGCCGTTCTCCGGGTTCGGACCGTTCCCGATCGGCCACGAGTGCGTGGGCACGGTCGTCGAGGCCGGCCCCGACTGCACGGACGTCGCGGTCGGCGACGTCGTCGGCGTCGCCTGGCACATCGCGTGCGGCACCTGCGCACAGTGCGAGCTCGGACACACCGCCCGCTGTCTCCGCCACGGCGACGCCCAGTACGGCCTGCCGGTGAACGGGGCATGGGGCGGGACGTTCGACGAACTCATCCGCGTCCCCTACGCGGACTTCAACCTCGCCAAGCTGCCCGCCGGGGTCGACCCCGTGCACCTGGCCTCGATCGGCGACAACCTCGCCCTCGGCTGGGAGACGGTGATGCCGACCGTCGCCGGGATCACCGACCCGAAGATCGCGGTCTTCGGCTGCACGCGCGGCCGAACATGACGCCGACCCTGGAAGCGGTGGCCGCGGGCACCCTCCACCCGGAGCTGGTCACCAGCGGCATCCACGGCTGGGACGAGATTCCCGACGTGCTGACCTCCGGTCGGGCCGGCCACAAGCCGGTCTTCGTCCTGGAGAAGTGAGGAGGGCCCGAGAAGTGAGGAAGCCCCGGCCGGACGGGGGAATCACGGCCGGGGCGGTCTTGTGGTGGGCGCGGATGGCGGTCGCCTCTCGGCGAAAGGCTCCACAGGGCTTCAGCCGAACGATCGTCCCTGTGGGCGAATGGTGAGGCCCGGGGACACTGTCCCATCCGCACCCACGGTTTGTTCAACGGGCAACCAGCTGTCGTTGTTCCGCACTTCCCCGGCATCCGCCGTGATCCGCGCCACTCCCCCGGGCGCCCGACTCCCTGCCTCGCCCCTTTGCCTCACTTATCGAAATTCGATAGATTCCCATCGCAACTCGATGGGAGGATGGGGCATGGGAAAGCTGACACTGTGCGCGCTGCGCACTGTGCTGGTGGTGCTGCTCGTCGGCACCGTGCTCGTACAGGCATTGATGGTGTGGACGCTGGTCAGCGGGAACGACCCGGAGGACGGGTCGCTCCCGCTGACGCCGCTGCGCGTGATCACGATCCTGGGCCTGGTGTCGGCCCAGGTCGTGCTGGTCTGCGTATGGCGGCTGGTGACGATGGTGCGACGCCGGACCGTGTTCTCCCCCGACGCCTTCCGCTACGTGGACGCCGTGATCGGCGCGATCGTGGCGGCCGCCCTCGTGTGGTTCGCGGTCACGATCCTCAACGCGCCGGGCCAGCGGGACGATCCGGGCGTCACCGTCATCATGGGCGGTGTCGGCCTGGCCATCCTGGGCGTCGCGCTCATCGTGCTCGTGTTGCGGATGCTGCTCGCCCAGACCGTCGCCCGCGACGCCGAAGCATCGCAGATGCAGGCCGAATTGAACGACGTGATCTGACGACGCACGCGGACGACGGCCGGCTTCACGAGAAGGGCCTCACGGGCTCATCGCGTCGCGGACGAGCGCGGTGTCCGTGAACTGCTCGCAGCGGACGATCAGGCCGCCGCGCACCACGAAGTGGTGGGCCACCCGGACGTCGACCGGTCTGCCGGTGACCCTGTGAGTCGCGGTGTAGCGGGCGAGGACGACGACGCTCTCACCGTCGGCGACGTAGGTGTCGTCGTGGGCGGTCCAGACGTCCCCGTCCTCGCCGAGCTTCTCCATGACGCCGACGGGGACGCCCTCGGGCGTGCGGTAGGTGCCGGCGAGGGGAAAGCCTGCCATCTCCGTCCACTCCACGTCAGGGGCGAGCGTGGCCCGCAGCGCCGCCCGGTCGCCGGCCGCCGAGGCCAGGTACCGGCGGCGTACGACGTCGGCCGGGGCGGTGGACGTGGCGAACTCGCTCATATCCGCCCCACTTCATCTCGCCCTTGGCGACCTTCGCACCGAGCTGAGCGGCGA
Source organism: Streptomyces collinus (assembly GCF_031348265.1). Lineage (NCBI taxonomy): Bacteria > Bacillati > Actinomycetota > Actinomycetes > Kitasatosporales > Streptomycetaceae > Streptomyces > Streptomyces collinus. The sequence goes on from NZ_CP133771.1 coordinate 225,605, forward strand.
TCAGCATGCCGTTGTCCGGGTAGCGCTCGACGAGGGCGGCGGTGAGCGCGGCGCCGTCGGCCGCCTTGCCCAGCTCCGCCTCGAACGCGACGAGGTAGTCGCGGGTCGCCGCGATGGCGGAGGCGTCGACGGGAGCGCCGGGCAGTCGGTGGCCGGGGGCGACCAGCTCCGGCTCCAGGGCTGTGCCGAGCCGGATCACCCGGGCGAGGCGCAGCAGCCCGCTGTCGAGGGCGAGCGCGAACAGCAGGGCCAGCAGCAGCATCAGGGGGACCTGGAGGGCGAAGAACAGGGCGACCCGGCCGATGCCCGAGAGGAGTTGGGGGTCTTTCAGGGCGGTGACGTAGTTGTCCAGTCCCACGAAGACCGTGCCGCCGATGAGGCGTTCCTGGAAGAGGCTCAGGTAGGCGGCGTAGCCGAGGGGGGCGAGGAAGAGCAGGAGGAACAGGACCATGAACGGGGCGATGAACGCCGGGCCCGCGAGGCGGCGGTGCGGGCCTGCCCGCTTCGGCCTCCGGGCGGGGGGGGTGTATGACTGCGCCGTCATGACTGCGCAGACATATCTACGCAGCCGGACGCGCCCCGACAAGACATCGCGCAGCATCCCTTCGGGCCGGCCGGGGATCACGGTCCCCCGCGGCCCTGGTCCGGACCCGTCGGTCAAGATTCGGTCTCGCTTACGCGAGCGAGGGGCGGCGAGCTGTTACCAGGGGTAAGTTCCGGCCTCCCACCCCCCGTTGTCAGGAGTTCCGGTTCCATGCGCCGACTTCTAGCCTCCATCGTGGTGGCGTCAGCCGCGATCGGCGGGTTCATCACGAACACGTCCCCCGCCATTGCCGCCGACCCCGCGTCCGGATCCTTCAGCGTCCTCGCCTACAACGTCGCGGGCCTGCCGGAGAGCATCTCCTCCGCACCCACTCCGCGCGAGCCCGCCACCACGGAAATCGGCCGGCGGATCGCGCCGTACGACGTGGTCAACGTCCAGGAGGACTTCAACTACCACGCCTTTCTCTACGCCGGCGACACCGCGCACGCGTACCGCACCCCCACCAGCGGGGGTGCGGGTATCGGCAGCGGTCTCAACACCCTGTCGAAGCTCCCGTACGACACCGACGACTTCGAGCGGGTGCGGTGGAAGTCCTGCCAGTTCGACTCCGGTGACTGCCTCACGCCCAAGGGGTTCACGTTCATCCGTCAGCGCCTCGCCGAGGGCGTGTACGTGGACTTCTACAACCTGCACACCAACGCCGGCACGAACCCCGGCGACCTGGCCTCGCGGGCGGACAACCTCAACCAGCTGTCGGCCTTCATCAAGACCCACTCGGCCGGCAACGCGGTCGTCGTCATGGGCGACACCAACACGCGCTACACGCGCTCGGGGGACACCATCGCGGAGTTCGCCGCCGCGAACGGTCTGACCGACCCCTGGGTCCAGCTCATCCGCGGCGGCACACCGCCCGCCAAGGGCAGCGACGCCCTGGTCTGCGACCAGACCGGTCCTACCGTGCCCAACACCTGCGAGGTCGTGGACAAGGTCCTGTACCGGGGCAGCAAACTCGTGTCGCTCGACGCCACCTCCTACAACAACGAGCACGCCAGGTTCCTCACCGACGGCGGGCTCATGCTGTCCGACCACGACCCCATCAAGGTGGACTTCTCCTGGTCGCGTGCCGCGGACTTCCAGCTCAGCGACCAGTTCGGCGGGCCCCACGGCGACTACTACACCGACATCGACGCCGTGCCGGCGGGCGCGCGTCCGGTGGGCCTCTCGCTGCGCAGCGGCACCCGCGTCGACGGCGTCGGCCTGACGCTCGGCAACGGCAAGGTCCTCAGCCACGGCGGGACCGGCGGCACGGCGTCGTCCCTGAATCTGGGCAGCGGGGAGTACATCGGTTCCGCCCAGCTGTGCCGGGGCGTGAAGGACGGCCGGACGCGGATCTTCTCCGCCAGGTTCACCACGAACCTCGGCAGGAGCCTGTCCGGCGGAACGACCACGTCCGACTGCGTCACGCGCACCGCGCCGTCGGGGTGGCAGATCGCCGGGTTCCACGGCCGGGCCGGTGACGAGGTCGACAAGCTGGGCTTCATCTACACGAAGCGCTGACGCTCCCCCTTGCCGACTGCCGCAAGCACCGGCCCGCAGCCGGCGGCGAGGGCCTCCCACCGGCTGTCGCCGCCGGGCGGTGGGAGGTCCCGGCCGGTGGGGCGGAGGGTGGTGCAGCCCCGGCCGGTGGGACGGCCGGTGGGGCCGCCCTGGACGGTGGGACGGCCGGTGGGGCCGCCCTGGCCGGTGGGACGGCCGGTGGGGCCGCCCTGGCCGGTGGAGTGGAGCCGGTGGGTGGCGCAGCCCCGGCAGCTGTCAGGGGAGCCGGGGCAGCATGTCCCGGGCTGCGTGGCTGAGGACGCGGAGGTTCTCGGCGAACCGGTCCCGGTCCTCGACCGGGAGGGGCGCGAGGAAGTAGCGCTTGATGTTCTCCACGTGCGCCCGGGCCGCGGCGACCGTGGTCTCCTCCCCCAGCGCTGTCAGACGTACCAAGCGCGCACGCCGGTCACCGGGGTCCTCGACCCGTTCGACCAGGCCGGCCGCCACCATGCGGTCCACCAGGCGGGTAGCCCCTCCCGTGGTCAGGACCTGCTCCTGGGCGATGGCCCCCATCGACAGCCCGGGCTCCCCCGCCCGCCCGAGAATGAGCAGCACCTCGAACGTCAGATGGCTGATGCCGCACTCCGCCTCCAGCGCCCGGCCCAGGATGTACTCCAGCCGGTTCGCGGCCCCCTGCAGCCGGCCGAAGGCCAGCACCAGGGCGTCGTTCGCCGCATCCCCCGGCGTCGAGATCTCCGCCTGCTCATTCACAGCCCCGCCACCCCTCTGCTCCTTCGTACACACCCTCCCGATCATGCCGCACCCTCGCCGGACGTCTCTGCCCGCGGCGGCACCGGCCACGTCCCCGGTGCTGTTCGGGACGTCGTGCCCCGAGTGTCCGTGATCAATCCGGAGCGGAGTCAACTACTTCTCTGTGCGGGGTGATTGATCCGCCGCCGACTCTTCCCTTGTCATGCCCTCATCTGAGATCTTGCGTCGACCCATTCAGCCCACGGCCCGGTCGGCGCCATCCCTTGCCCCGGGCTCTCGGAGGATGCTGTGACAACCCCCCGCATATCCCAGCACCGTCTCAGACGGTCGCTGCTGTCCGTCGCCGCCGCCGGAGCGGCCCTCGCGCTCGCCACGCCCGCCGGCGCGGCCGACGTGGACACCGGCCTTCCGCCGGGTCCGGCCACGGCCGCCGGCAAGCTCGCCCAGAGCGCCGCCGGATGGGCGGCCGGGACCCGCTCCTACCTCGTCATCACCGCACCCGGAGACACCTCGGCCGCACGCAACGCCGTGACGGCGAACGGCGGTTCTGTCTTCGCGCACTACGACGCGATCGGCGTGGTGGTCGCGCACTCCACCTCCGCCGGCTTCGCCACCGCGATGCGCTCCGTCGCGGGCGTGCAGAAGGTGGGCGCGACCCGCACCTCGGACGTTCCCGCGGACGCCTACTCCCCCACTCTGCCGGGTGCTCCCGCACAGTCCTCCACGACGCTCACCGAGACCGCGCGGTGGGACATGACCAGGATCAACGCCGACAAGGCCTGGGCCGTCAGCACCGGCTCGCCGGCCGTCACGGTGGGTGTGCTCGACACCGGAGTGGACGAACGGCACCAGGACATCGCGCCCAACTTCGACGCGGCGGACTCCGTCTCCTGCGCGTACGGCAAGGCCGACACCCGTTCCGGCGCCTGGCGTGACGTCGGCACCCACGGCACGCACGTGGCGGGCACCATCGCCGCCGCGAAGAACGGCAAGGGAGTGGTCGGCGTCGCGCCGGGCGTGAAGATCGCCTCCGTGCGCATCGCCGAGCCGAGCACCAGCATGTTCTTCGCCGAGAACACCATCTGCGGGTTCATGTGGGCCGGTGACCGCGGCTTCGACGTCACCAACAACAGCTATTACACGGACCCGTGGATGTTCAACTGCCCCGACGACCCCGACCAGGCGGCCATCATCGAGGGTGTGCGCCGGGCTCAGGAGTACGCCGAGGGCAAGGGCTCCCTCCAGGTCGCCGCGGCGGGGAACTCCAACTACGACCTGGCGAACAAGCGCTCCGACTCGGAGAGCCCGAACGACTCCACCCCCGTCGACCGCACGATCACCAACGCCTGCATCGACATCCCGACGGAGCTGCCCGGCGTCGTGACCGTCGCGGCGATGGGCAACGGGAACATCAAGGCGTCCTACTCCAACTTCGGCCGGGACGTCATCGATGTCGCGGCCCCGGGCGGCGACGGAGCCTACGGCGTCTACTCCACGCTCCCCGGCGGCAAGTACGGGAACATGAACGGCACGTCGATGGCGTCACCGCATGTGGCCGGTGTCGCCGCGCTGCTGAAGAGTGCCGACCCGGCCGCCACCCCCGCTGATCTCCGCGCGCGGCTGGGAAGCCAGTCCACGGACACGGCGTGCCCGTCCGACAGCCGCTGCACCGGCACCACGGCGAAGAACGCCTTCTTCGGGGAGGGTCAGGTCGACGCGCTGAAGGCCGTCGGTGGCACCGGGCAGCCCGGCCGGTACTTCGAGAGCACCACCGACGTCACCGTCGCCGACAACGCCACGGTCGAGTCTCCGATCAGTGTGACCGGTGTGACGGGCAACGCCCCGGCCGCGCTGAAGGTCGGCGTGGACGTCAAGCACACGTACCGCGGCGACCTGGTGCTGTCCCTCGTCGCCCCTGACGGGTCGGTCTACTCCCTGGAGGACTTCGCCGACGGCGACAGCGCGGACGACGTGGTCAAGACGTACACCGTCGACGCCTCGTCGGAGACCGCGTCCGGTACGTGGAAGCTGCGCGTCCGCGACATCGCCGCGCAGGACACCGGGCGGATCGACGCCTGGAACCTCACCTTCTAACAGCGGCGTCGCGCCGGCCGGGTAAGCGCCTCGCGGCCGGGCGGCGTGTCCGCCCGGCCGACGACAACCCGCCCGACCGGATCGCTGAAGCCCCACGCGGGGGCCGGCCGGGCGATGTCGGCCCACCCCCGTCCCACGCACAGTCCGGACCCGATGCCGGTGGGAAGGGCCCAGCAGGCCACCCCAGCTCGGTCCGAGGGCGGCGGTCCATCCTGCGCCGGGCGGCGACGGCCACGGGGACGACGAGCACGGTCGTCGGCACGGCCCGTACGGTGTGCGTGCGGCGGTCGTACGTGTGGCTCAGCGGTGCCCCGTGGAATGGGGCAATGCGTCGAGCGTCGCCGGACGTTGGCGTCGAGTGCATGCGCTGAGCGCCAGGGGCCGGTCGACGTGGTCGACGAGCGGCTGGAGGTGCTGCACCAGCACCTCCAGCTGCTCCGCTCGTACGTGGAACCTGGTCAGGCTGTCGCGCACAGTGACCTCGTAGAGGCCGCTGAGCCGGCCGAGCAGGACGGTGCCCTGATCGGTGACCGCCGCGTGGGCCGCTCGTGCGTCTCTGGGGCACGCCGAGCGGGCGAGGACTCCGCGGAACTCCTGGCGGGCGACGGCGCGGGACACGCGGCTTCTGGAGAAGCCGAGCTGGGTGGCCAGTTCCGTCATGTGGAGGAACTTACGGGGAGAAGACCCTCACCCGCGCCTGCACGGCCGCCACCGGACAACCCGTCAAACACGTCATCGACGGCCGTGTCGCACTGGAGGCCCAGCGGCTGCTCGCCCACACCCACGAACCGGTGGCCACGATCGCGCGCCGCCTCGGCTTCCCCGAGCCCACGAACTTCGGCAGGTTCTTCACCCGCCACGCCGGCGTGACCCCCGGCGCGTTCCGGCTCGCCCATCAGGGTCGGTAGCCGAGTCGGCAGACCCGCCGCTCAGCCGGTGCGGCACGAGAACATCAGGCGCTACTTCCCGGAGCCCCTGCCGGCCGAGGGACCGGGACCGGTTCGCCGAGGACCTTCGCATCCCTGGGTCACAACGGCACGGAACACGCCGCCCCGGCTTCACCGAAGACTGTGCAGCCCCCATCCCGGTGGCCGCTTCCGCTCGCGCAGCTGGACCGGCGGCCTCATAGCCGGCACTCCATCGACCTGCCTCCCTGCGACGGGGCGGACCTCGACCGCGCCGGGGGCGCGCCTTCGGTGATCCCCCGCGGTTGCCCCGGTCCCGGGGTGAATGCGTCCGAACGGTCGCAAGCTTTGTGCCTCCTTGACTCCGGCTTCCCGCTGAATTCATGAGCCGCGGCGACACGTGGATCAGGATGAATCGCCTGACACGCGATCTCAGGAATATCTGACTAGTCAGGTAATGTTGTCCAGGTGAACCGCTCGCACCACACGAGCACCCCACCCCTACGCCGAGGTCCTCGATGCAGCTCGTCTATGCCTTCGACGCCTTCTGCGGCTGGTCGCACGGGTTCTCCCCCACCCTGCGCGAAGTCGTCTCCCGCCACCCCGATCTGCCCGTGGAGGTGATATGCGGCGGCTTGTTCACGGGCTCGCGCCGGGTGCCGATCCGCGAGTTCGGACACGTCCAGGACGCCAACGCCCAGATCGCCGAACTCACCGGCGCCCGGTTCGGCGAGGGGTACGACCGGCTGATCGCCGACGGCTCGTTCGTCATGGACTCCGAGGCCGCCGCACGCGGCGTCGCCGCCCTGCGCCGGGCGGCCCCCGACCGCTCGGCGGAGCTGGCCGGCACCCTCCAGCGGGCCTTCTACGTCGATGGCCTCAGCCTGTCCGAGGCCGCCACCTACCGGAAGGTCGCCGAGGATGCCGGGCTGGACGCCGACGCCGTGGTGGCCGCCTTCGAGTCCCCCGAGGCGGACGACGCGGCGGCGGACGACTTCCGCCGCTGCGCCGACCTGGGCGTCATCGGCTACCCCACCCTGCTCGCCGTCGACGGCGGCAGCGTGACCGCCCTGGCCCGCGGTCGCGCCACCGCCGACGAGGTCGACCGGCGCCTCGCCGCCCTTTCCTGACTGTGCAGTCCCCACCCACGCAAGGAGCCCCAATTATGAGCACCCTCTCCTTCACGGTCTTCGACCTGGACTTCCCGGCCGGGAGCAAGAACAAGACCGCCACCCTCGTCACCGGCGAGCGGGAGGCGCTGCTGGTGGACGCCGCCTTCACCCGCGCCGACGGCCACCGCTTGGCCGCCGAGATCCTCGACTCGGGCAAGACCCTGACCACCGTCTTCGTCAGCCACGGCGACCCCGACTTCTACTTCGGCGCCGAGGTCCTCGCCGACGCCTTCCCCGAGGCGGCGTTCGTCGCGACCCCGATCGCCATCGAGCACATCAAGCACTCCTACGAGGGCAAGCTCAAGGCGTGGGAGGCTCTCGGCCCGAACCTGCCCACACGCCTGGTCGACCTCGAACCCCTGACCGGCGACCTGACCCTCGAAGGACACCGTTTCGAGCTCAAGGGCGGCCCGGCCTCACTGCCCGACCGGCACTACCTCTGGCAGGCCGAGCACCGCGCCCTCCTCGGCGGCGTCCTGCTCTTCCAGCAGGAGCACGTCTGGGTCGCCGACACGCCCACCCCCGACGACCGCGCCGCCTGGATCACGCTGCTGGACGAGATGGCAGCCCTCCAGCCGGAGCTGGTCGTTCCCGGCCACCGCCTGCCCAACGCCCCGGCGAACGCCTCCGCGATCTCCGCCACCCGCGACTACCTGCTCGCCTTCGACGAAGAGCTGGGCAAGGCCGCCGACGGCGCAGCCCTGACCGAGGCGCTCGTCGCCCGCTACCCCGACAACGGCATGCTCATCGCCGCCCAGATCGGCGCCAAGGTCGCCAAGGGCGAGATGAAGTGGGGCTGACCATGACCGACTTCGCAGCGTCGACAACCCCCGCCGACGTCGTACGCCGCCAGTACCTGGCCTCCGCGGCCGGTGACCTGGAAGCCCTGTGCGCCACCCTCGCCCCCGACGTGGAGTGGACGGAAATGGCCGGCTTCCCCCTGGCCGGCACCTACCGCACCCCCGACGGGGTCACCAGCAACGTCATGGAAGAGCTGGGCAAGGAGTGGGACGGCTGGACCGCCCACGACGACACCTATGTCGTGGACGGCGAGAACGTCGTCGTCCTCGCCCGCTACACCGCGGCGAACAAGGCCACCGGCAAGAAGATCGACGTCCGGGTCGCCCACCACTTCGTCGTGCGCGGCGGCCTGATCGTCCGCTTCGAACAGTTCGTGGACACCGCGCTGGTCCGCGACGCCATGACCGCCTGACCCCCCGTCACTTGAGGACAGCACAGATGAACGCCGGCGTCGTGCTCGTGCACGGAGCGATGCACACCCCGTGGATCTTCGACCCCCTGCGGGACAGGCTCAGCGCCCGGGGCATCGCCTCCCAGGCCGTGCAACTGCCCAGCAGCAATCCCGACAGCGCGGCGGCACAGGGGCTGACCGAGGACGTCGAAGTGGTACGCGCTGCTGTCGCGGCGGTCGACGGACCTGTCGTGCTCGCCGCGCACTCCTACGGCGGAGTCCCCGCGACCTGGGCCGCCGCGGAGTCGGACCAGGTCGCGGAGCTCGTCCACATCGCCGCCTTCGCCCTGGAGGCAGGCACCTCGATGATGGAATGGATGGGCGGCGGCTTCCCACCCACCTGGATCCGCTCTCCCGACGGCCTGGCCGTCAAGGCGGGAGACGCCGAGAAGTCCGTCTTCAGCGGAGTCGACCCCGCCCTGACCGCCGAGGCCGTCGAACGCCTCAACTGGCAGGGCATGCGCGCCTTCACGGAAAAGCTGGGCGCCGCACCGACCGAGGTGCCCCTGACGTACGTCGTGGCCACCGAGGACCCCGCGCTGCCACCCGCGGTACAGGAACAGTGGGCGGCGCGTGCCGCCCACAGCGTCCGTGTTCCGTCCGGGCACTCCCCGCACCTGTCCCACGGGAACGACATCGCCGACGTCCTCGCCAAGGCCGTCACCCGGGCCTCGTCCACCAGGTTCTGAGGGATGCCAACTGACGGGCTTCGGCCTGCTCCGGCGGTGGCCGGAGCAGGCCGAAGCCGGTGTGGTCCCAGGAGGTGCGGGCTCGTGACGGCCGTGCCCGTCCGGGCAGCAAGCCCATGACGGAGACGCACGGGGCTTCGGACGGGCCCGGGCCCCGGTCAGCTCGACAACTCCTTGAGGCGATGCATCAGGCGCTGCTCCTTCTCGGCCACCTCATGCACGATCTTCGACGCGCTGTGGAGGGACTCCCGCGACGACGCGACCCCCGCCTCGTTCAGAAGTCCGGCCACCTCGGTCCACTTCTTCGACACCTCGCGGTAGGCGTCCGAGATCTCCTGGAACTCGCCGGTGCCGGTGATGTCGGCCGTCTCCGCCAGGAATTCCGCCCACATCATGCGGAACAGGCCGCCGCCGGTCCCGGCATCCTCCATGATCGTGCAGATCTCTGGAAGGCTTTCCGCGGGCGAGTCGAGATCGTCGAGCCACTGCGGCATCAGATCGGCGACTTTATGCATTCCCTTGTACCCGAAGTTGGAGATCGGCGGATTCAAGAAGTCCTCCGCCGCCGATTTGATGCCTTTCCGGGCGGCTTCACCCAGGTCAGGAAGGCCGCCCTTCGGGATATCGATGGTGAAGGCGCGGTTGCGTGAACTCATAGGGCCCCGGGCATTTCGCGCGGTCGCCAGGGATTCCCCGGAGGCCCATTGCAGACCGAGCGGCTGTGTCTCGACCAGGGCGAAACGGTCGTCGTCGTATCCGACACAGGCTACATAGTGGGCCGCGAACCGGAAGTCGTCGGTGGAGTAGTCGAGGAAGTAGCGGTCGAGCTTGAGACCGACGACGGTTCCGGAATCGAGCTCGGCCAGCAAGTGTTCCTTCGCCCGGTTCACCGACGACGTCTCGTGAACGGACAGTCGCAGGTTCAGCGCATTCGCGAGGTTGTCGGACAGCGTGTCGGGCTTGATGCGGCCACCGACGAACGGTGTCGGCATCTGCTTCGTCCGCCAGTAGATGAATGACAAACCACCTGCGAGCCCGAAGATGAGTGACTCCGACAAGTCGATCTCTCGCTGTCGCAACAAGTTCACGAGGGTGGTCGACTCGCAGTGGTTACCGACGTACGGATCTGCCTCTAATAGCGACACTTGTTCTTGTCTCCCTTCCTTCGCGTAGAGCGTAGCGCAATCTCCCGAAGTACGATTGCGGGCGCTCGAATCAGGGAGGTGTCCACTCGTTCAGATTCGCGAAACCAGGAAGTTGCCGAGGAACAGGTGATCCATCTCCGTCTTGAGGAAGCAGGACAGAGCATCGGCAGGAGAGCAGACGATGGGTTCGCCGGCGACGTTGAACGAGGTGTTGATCAGACAGGGAATCCCAGTCACCTCCGTGAACTCACGCAGCAGTTCGGCGAGCAGCGGATTGCTCTGCTCGGTGACCGTCTGGATCCGCGAGGTGGCGTCGACGTGGCAGGCGCCCTGGATCTTCTCCCGGTACTCGGGGCGCACCGGAACCACGAACGTCATGTACGGCGAGGACGTCTTCTTACCGAGCTCGAACACCTCGGGCGCCAGGTGCTCCAGGACCACGGGGGCGAAGGGCCGGAACTGCTCGCGGTGCTTGATGCGTTCGTTGATGATGTCCTTGATGTCGGGGAACCTCGGGTTGGCGAGGATGCTGCGGTTGCCCAGGGCACGCGGACCGTACTCCATACGCCCCTGGAACCACCCGATGACGCATCGCTCCCGCATCAGGTTCGCGGCCTCCCGCGGCACGTCCCCAGGGTCCAGCTCTCGCCAGACGACCTGGTCGGCGTACTGCTGGAGGGCCGCCTGGATCTCCGGGCCGTCGTATCCCGGGCCCAGGTAGGGCGACGGGCTGATCCGGGGCGGTGTGCCCGCCTGCCCACTGGCGAACAGTGCCGCCCCGATGGCCACGCCGACGTCGCTGGCGCCGAAGCTGACGTCCATCCCCTCGAAGCGGGAACGCTCCAGCAGTTTGCTGTTGTTGACGCAGTTGAGGGCCAGTCCGCCCTCGAAGATCACGCGGGGGAGGTCACTGCGGGTTTCGAGCGTCCGCATCTGGCCGGCGGTCACCGTTTCGAGCATGTGCTGTGCCGCACTGGCCACGCGAACCCGGTAGTCGAACTCCTCCCGGCATCCGGCATCTCCGCCGAAGACGCGATCGAAGAGTTCGTAGTATGCGGGTACGGCGTTCGCCGGGTAAGGGATCGTGTAGGTGCCGTCGGGGCGCATCTCGACGACGTGTTCCAGGAACGGGTTCGGCTCCGGCGGCGGGCCGTAGCCGGCCAGCCCCATCACCTTGTACTCGTCGTTGTTCGGGACGAATCCGAGGTAGCGCGTCACCACGGAGAACAACATCGCCAGGGAGTGCCGCGAGTCGATGGTCATGTCGTCGAAGACCTTCACCTCGCCGTCGCGCACCTCGCCCATGATCGACGACAGCCATTCGGCGCGGCCGTCGCTGACCAGGAATGCCGCGTCTCCGCCGCCCGACAGGTGGTATCCCGTCATCAGGTGCGCCATGTGGTGCGGGACCCGGACCAGCTTCTGCGGGTCCAGCCTGTGGCCGGTGTGCTCAAGGAAGTCGGCTTCGGTCGCGGCCTCGCTGAACATCGCCGCATGGGTCTCCGCCAGACGCTCCAGGCGCGCGAACTTCTGCTCGACGGTCGCCGCGTGGTCCTCGGTGATCTCGGTGATCATCTTGTTCACCACGTCCTGGGAGAACTGCCAGGAGAAGGCGAACTTGTCGACGTCGTCGAAGGATATCCCGGCCGAATCCAGGCACCAGCGCATCGCGTCGGCCGGGAAGCTCGACGTCTTCTTCTCCCGGTTGAGCCGCTCCTCCTCGACGGCGGCGACCAGCTTCCCGTCGATGACGAGCGCGGCGGACGAGTCATGGCCGTACAGCAGGTGCCGGTCGATGCCGGTGGCGCGAAAGAGGCGTCCGAAGATTTCCGCGGACCTGCCGAATCCGTTGTAGCCCAGAACGATCATGCGAGGAGCTCCTTTCGCTATGGCCAGATCGTGAGGTAGTCCGAGATCACGGCAGTCCGCCGGAAGCCCGGGTCGAGGACCGCGCCGGTCAGATCGGCGCCGCTGAGGTCCGCGCCGTCGAGGTTCGCGCCCACGAGGCGGCAGTCGTTCAGCTCGGCCAGGATGAGGTACGCCTCGCACAGATCGGCGCCTTCGAGATTCGCGCCCCTGAGGTCCGCCGACATCAGATACGACTCGGTCAGCACGGCGTCGGTGAAGTCCGCGTCGGCGAGCTCGGCGCCCTGCAGGTCGGCGCCGTGCAGCCGTGCCTTGCGCAGGTCGGGCCGGAAGGGGCCCTGCGCCCGGCGCCGGCGGGCGTGCTCGTTCCATCGCGCCGGGCCCTGGAGCAGTACGGTCTCGTCCTCGGTGGGCATGTCTCGACCTCGCGTCTACAGAGTGGTGAGCGCGGTCAGCGCCCGCTTCTCGACGTCCATCGCGGACCGGGCCGTGTCCGCCACTGCGTCCACGAGCGTCTTGAGATCGTCGCGTGCGGTGGCGGTCCCCGCTGTCAGCAGGGCGGATCCCAGGTTCGACCAGAGCCGGCCGCTGTCGAGGAACTGCGAGGCCGCGTCGGCGTAGCGGGTCTCGCCGGTGCTGTCGGCGACCCTCGTCAGGTAGCGGCCGATCATCGGGCGGAACAGCCCGCCGCCGGTGCCGAAGGACTCGATCTGCCGCCCCAGGTGCAGCAGTTGACGCGCCAGCGCATCGGTCCGCACCACGCGGCCGGTCAGGTCCACGTCCTCGACCTCGCCGTGTTTGGACTGCGGCCAGGATGCCGCCGTCGTGGCCAGCAGCTTCATCCCGGGTATGCCGAGGTTCCGGCTGCCCGGCTTGAGGATCTCGCGGCACAGGGTGCGGACGGCCACCGGTCCGACACGGTCCAGTTGCGGAGTTCGCCTCGGCGCGCCGAAGACGTACACCTTCCAGTCCGGGTTCAGCGGCGGCGAGTTGCGGCTGGACCGGGCCGCCTGCAGCTCCCCCGCGCTCACGGTGACGGGTGCGTCGAACGCCGGATCCGACACCTCGAAGGCGTCGGCGCCGAGCGGGCGGACCACGTTGACGAAGTATCCGCCGAAGGAGGTGCGGCCCTCCAGACCCCAGTACGGAAGCAGGCCGAGGTCCACCCGGGTCATGACGGCCGGTGCCGATGCGAGCAGCTTGGCCAGGCCGTCACCGGACTTCGGCGTGTGCGTGGCGACCTCGACGCCCATCAGCCGTGCCGCCCGGAGCGGCATGATCGCCTGCTTGCCGACGACGATGTCCGGCGCGTTGCCGTTCGCGGGGAAGAACGAGAAACCGAAGCCTCCGTCCAGCCCGAACACGATCTCCTCGTCGACGTCGTAGCCGCCGGCCGCGAGGACGGCGCATTGGCAGGCCGACTCGCAGTGGATGCCCCGCCGGTGGGCGTAGCGGCCGGTCTCGTTCATCGCGTCACCCCTGTCCCAGTGCCATCAAGGACCGGCGCAGCCGCGGGTCCATCTTCTCCACCGCGTACCGGAACGTGTCGCGGGGCATCTCCGTGTGCCAGGTGCGCAGGAACTCGGCCACCTCGTCGGGATGGACCTCGGCGGTGACCTTGAGCAGCCAGCCCGAGCCCTTCTGCACATAGGTGTCGTCGTCGTGCATCAGCCGGACGCAGTTGTCGAGGACGTGCGACAGCGGCAGCTCGAAGACGGTACGGCCCACCTTGCGCCGGACGAACTTCACGACGGCCACGTTCGCGGCGCGTCTGGCCCACGGGGAGGCGGACTCGATCCAGCTCCGGGTCCGCGGAAGCAGCTCCAGGTGCCCGAGGAAGAACGGGTACAGCAGTTTCAGGCACATGTCGTCGCACTGGGCCCAGTTGGACACGTACGTCTCCAGCCAGTGCCGGCAGCGGTCCGGAAGCTCCTCGCCGAGTCCGGTCCTGGCGACCTTGTGCAGGACCGCGAAGCCCAGGAGCACCTCCTCGTGGTACTCGGCACGCGCCAGCAGCTCCTCCGCGAGGAGCAGCCGTGTCGCCGCGGGGGTGTCGCGCCGGTCACGGAAGTAGTCGGTGGCGATCTGGGCGACCGCGGCGTTGCCGACCCCGAGGGCCCGGATCTCGTGCGGGAAGTAGCGCTGCATGCGCACCGCGAAGTCCGGGTCTGCCTGGGCCGCGAGTGTCTTCGACAGTTCGTGCGCGGCGGTTGGAACATTGATCACTTGGTGCCGATCGTGAGTTTGAGCGGCTGGGCGGTCACCGGCTTCGGTGCGCGTTCCAGCCGGGGCTTGCCTTGCATGACGTACTCGTACTCCTGGTGCATGTCGGCCACGGCCTGGACGGTTTCCGTCGAACGGTCCGTCAGATTCTGCCCGCCGAGGCCCCACCACAGGTACCAGTTCTTGTGGCTCAGGTAGGCGTCGCGGACGAAGTCGAGCGTGTCCCGGTCGGCGAGGATCGCCGGCTCCACGTAGAAGGCGGGGACGAACGTGCCCTGGCCCTCCCGCAGGATGCCCGCCTTGACGGCCTGGCGCTGGAGCTTGGTGCCGCTGAGGATCCGGATGCCGAGGTTGGCGTAGATCTGGGCCGGGTTCAGGAACCGCTCGGTGAAGCGGATCGACTCCCTCAGTGCCTGAGGGGTCTCCCCCGGCCCGCCGAGGAAGATGCAGTGGGTGTGCTCGATCGGACTGGCCGTGAAGAGGCGGTCGATCTCCAGGACCCGGGCCATGTCGAAGCCCTTCATCAGGTCCGCCAGGGCCTCGTCGGTGAGCGCGTCGGTGCCGAGGTCCACCCGGATGCAGCCGGCCGCGTGCAGCAGCTTCACGAACTCCGGTGTGACCGCGTTCGGTGTCAGCTGGCAGTACCACGGCACGTCGAGCTTGGCGCGGATCATCTCCTCGCACACCTCGGCCGCGTACTCCATCGGGTAGTTGAAGGTCGCGTCGACGATCTCGAACTCCCGCACGGCCGGGTTCTCCGCCATCGCCCGCTGGATCTCGCCGACGACCTCGGCCGGTTCCTTGAACCGGTCGCCCTTGCCCTCGGTCTTGCGGATGATGCAGTAGGAGCAGAACAGCTTGCAGCCCCGTTTGGTCTGCAGGGTCTCGATGGCCGGCTGGTGGTCGCGGGTGAGGTCGGAGGCCGCCGAGACGCCCTCCTCGAAGTACCGGGGGTCGTACACGGACCGGTCGGGTTCGAGCGCGCCCAGGTCGAATGCCTGACTCGACTGGTTCTGGCAGAACTTGCCGTTGTCGTCGAGGTAGCAGAGCCCCGATATCGACTCCCGCCGCCCGCCGGACTCCAGGTAGTCCAGCAGTTGGACGATGCCGGCCTCGCCCTCACCGGCGATGCCGTAGTCCGGCTGGGCGTACTCGAAGAACGACAGCGGCTCGACGGAGAAGCCGGAGCCGCCGAGGACGACGGTGGCGCTGGTGTACTTGCGCACGCACTGGACGATCTTCTCGGTCATCGGGCCGAAGAAGACCGGGTCGATGAACGTCAGGTTGTCCAGGTTGCGCACGGCGATGCCGACGACGTCGTACGTCCCGGTGGTCAGCTTCTCCCGGACCGCCTTGAGCTCCCGGGACTCCCAGAGCAGGTCGAGGACGTCGACCTGGTGTCCGGCGTGCTTGAGCGCGGCGCTGATGTAGGCCATGCCGATGGGCAGCGCCGGCCGCGGCACCCGGATCTTGTTGGTGGAGATGAGCAGTACGCGCATGGGCCTTCACTCTCGTCAGGACTGCCAGTACGTCGCCGGCTGCAGGTCGCCGCTCAGGGTGGCTTTGGTGCGGTAGCGGCGCATGCGCTCCAGGTCGACCTCGACGACGCCGACACCGGGCTCCTTGCCGAGGTCCACCATCCGTTCGTCGCCGTCGACGAAGTCGAATCGTTCGGCTTCCAGGAACAGCGGGTCCGCCAGGACCTGGCTGCGCCCCATGTAGCCGAAGCCGGCGTACAGGTTGTTGCCGATGCCGGAGGCGAACGCGACGATGCATTCGGCGTCCACGGCCCGGACCGGCAGGCGCATGTTCGCCACGTACGCGAACATCTCGGGGACCAGCGCGGAGCACACGATGATGTCGACGCCGCGGCGGCAGTACTCCCGCGCGACCTCGGGGAAGTTGATGTCGTAGCCCTGCATCAGGCCGATCCGCCCGAACTCGACGTCGAAGACGGGGTATTCGGACCCTCCGCTGAGGTAGCGGGCCTCCAGTTCGTGGCAGTGCACGCGCCGGTAGTGGCCGAGGATCGTTCCCTCGGGGCCGCACAGCACCGATGTGCTGTAGTACTTGCCGTCGTCGCCGCGCTCCAGCAGGCCGGCCACGAGGTGCACGCCGGCCTGCTTCGCCTGCTCGCGCAGGAAGTCGGTCTCCGGCCCCGGTATGGTCACCGACACGTCCGCGACCTCCAGGATGTTGCCGGAGGTGGAGAATGCCTCGGGCAGGCAGATCAGGTCCGCTCCCTGCGCGACGGCCTCACCGATGTAGTGCTCGGCGCGGCGCAGGTTCTGCTCCGGCTTGCCGAGCTTCGACTCCATCTGGACGACGGCGATCTTCGTCCCGGGCATCAGGTGCTCACCGGTTCGAGGGGACGCGAGGAGATCACCAGGCCGAGGTCCTCCTCGACGACCTGCCAGTCCGCCAGGCCGGCCTCCTTGAGCAGCTCGGCCGCCTCGTCCCGGGTGTAGGCGGCCTGCAACGAGCGCATGAACTCGTCGCCGCCCTCCTTCACGAACTGGAGGATGAAGGTGATGTGGCCCTCCTCGGCATGCCGGTTCATGTCCTCGATGATCACGACACCGTCGGGCTTGCAGATCCGGGCGCACTCCTTCAGCGTCTCGACCGGCCGTCGCCAGCGGTGCAGCGAGGAGAACGAGAAGACGATGTCGGCGGAGTCGTCCGGGAAGGGCAGCCGGTTCAGCTTGGCCATCTCGAACTCCACGTCACCGGCGCTGTTGGCCCAGACGGCCAGCGTCAGGTTGTCCTCGGCGACGTCGACGAGGTTCTGGTTCTCCTCCACTCCGGACACCGCCAGGTCGGGCAGCTTGCCCGCCACGTGGAGGGACAGCAGGCCGGTGTTGAAGCCGACCTCGACCAGGTCGGTCATCCCGTCGCGGACGTTGGCCATGATGCGGTCGCTCGGCCGCTTGTACGCCATCAGCGCGGAGCGGCGCATGCCGAGGTCGTAGAAGCGGACCTTGTCGATGTCGTCGTGCGGGGACGCCTGCGGCACCCGCTCGGTCAGGTTCAGCAGTCGGGCCTCAGTGGTGGTCACAGCCGGCCTCCTCGTCCTTGGGGCGCGTGGTGAGCTGCAGGGGGATCGGCCGGCTGGAGATGAAGTTGGAGATGTCCGCTCCCAGGTGCTGCGGGTAGCGCCGGAACTCCGGCGAGTAGAACGCCTTGGAGATGTTGTCCAGGTAGTACCAGCCCTTGGGGCCGGTCACCTCGATGCCGTTCTCGTCGGCGGTGATGAGTTCCTTCTCGATCAGGTCGTCGATCTCGGCGCGGAACATCTCCATGAAGTCGACGCCGTGGATCCGGCGGAAGCGCTCCCGGTTGACCCGCCCGGCCTTGACGCCCAGCACCATCGACCGCCGGATCGACTCCGACTTCGTGATGTGCTTGCCCATGGAGATCGGCAGCCGGCCCTCCATCACCGTCTGGATGTAGCGGCCGATGTCGGGCTCGTTGAAGTACCAGTGGTCGCGCAGGTGCCCGGTGGCGGTGGGGCCGAGCGGGATGATGGGGATGTCCTCGCTCCACGACGTCTCGCCGTACTTGGGCTGGTGGCCGGGTTTGGCGAAGCAGTCGCCGTAGTAGCCCAGGAAGCCGGCCTTGGAGAGCTTCTCCGCGGCGAACAGGAACATGTCGTCGACCACGGCCTTCTCCGGGACCGGCGGCAGCTTCCTGCGCTTGGTGGAGATCTGCGCGAACTCCATGTACGTGTAGAACGAGATGCAGGTGACCCCGAGGTCGATGGCGACGTCGAGGCTGTGCTCCCAGCTCTCCATCGTCTGGCCGTTGATGCCGTGCATCAGGTCGATGTTGATGTTCTCGAAGCCGCACCGGCGCAGCAGCCGGATGCTCTCCTTGAGCATCTCCGGGTCGTTCGGGCGGCCGATGTTCTTCAGTTCCTCCGGGACGAAGGTCTGCACCCCGAGGCTGATGCGCCGTATGCCGCGTTCCAGCAGGACGGTGGCCTTGCGCTCGCTGATGTCGACGGGGGTGGTCTCGATGGAGAAGTCCGCGCCCTCCTCGACATTGAAGCTGCTGAACATGTGGCCCAGCAGGTCGTCGAGTTGGGGGGCGGTGAGCGCGGTCGGGGTGCCGCCGCCGATGTAGCCGAGGGTGATGACGTGGTCCTGGATGTAGGGCCGCTCGGCGTAGTTGGTGATCTCCGTCTTCAGCGCGTCCAGGTAGGTACGAGTCAGGTCCCGGTCGGTCTGGTGCTTGATGTACGGGCAGCTGAAGCAGAGCCGGTTGCAGAAGGGGATGTGGACGTACACGCCCATGGGCTTGCGCGTGAACACCTCCTCCTCGTTCACCGGCACGTGCTTGGTGGGGTACTGACGCACCCACTCGCTGTCGCGCTCCGGGTACTCCTTCCAGAACGGCATGCTCGTGGTCGTGGTGGTGATGCTCATGCGATGTCCTCCGGTTCGACTTGGTCGACGATGGAACGGACGACGTCCGCCAGAGTGGGCTGGAAGTAGGACGCGGAGCGCAGTGCGAGGCCGGCGGCGTGGGCCCGGGCGACCACCTCGGCCAGGGTGCCTTGGTGGTCGCCGTCGGACAGGTCGAGCCGCACGCCCTGGTCGGCGGCGCGGACGGACCGGACCGGGCCGCCGGACTGCGCCTCCTGCCCGGCCCAGTCCTGGAGCCGCTCGAGGTGGGATTCGGTGAAGGCCTCCAGGATCAGGCTGGAGCGCTCGCCCCACCGGGTGACGGCGTCGAGCGAGGCGTCCTTGATCTGGCGGCCCTGGTGAAGCACCACGACCGAGTCGGCCAGCGCGACCAGTTCGTCGCGGTGATGGCTGGCGAACAGCACGCCGACGCCGTCCTTCTTGAGGCTCCCCAGCAGCTCCAGCAGCGTCTCGCGGGCCGTCGGGTCCAGGCCCGTGGTCGGCTCGTCGAGGATCAGCAGGTCGGGGCGGTGCGCCACGGCGCAGATGACGTGCAGCTTGCGCTGGCTGCCACCGGAGAGGCTGCGCACGTATTGGTGGCGGTACCGCTCCAGGTCGGCCAGGGCGATCAGCTCCTCGTACCGGCCGGGGTCGGCCCGCCGGAGCTTGAGCTGGTGTTTGACGTACGTCTCCACGCTGACGCCGTCCGGGAGGTCCTTGGCCTGCTGGACGTACCCGATGTGGCGGCCGACCTGCCCCCAGCGGCGGGGCGGGGTGCCGCAGATGCGCACCTCGCCGCCCGACGGGCGCAGCAGCCCGGCGACGAGCCGGATCAGTGTGGTCTTGCCAGCGCCGTTGGTGCCGATGATGGCCACGCCCTCGCCTGCGTTCACCGAGAAGGTGAGGGAGCGCAGGGCGAAGTCGGGGCTCACGCGGTGGTCGAGCCGGGAGACCGACAGGACCGGCGCCGCGGTGGTCGGGGTGTCAGCCATGGCCGATCCTCCTACGGAAGGCCCAGGCCGCGATGGAGAGGGCCAGGAACGAGTAGGCCACCGCCAGCACCGATGCTCCGGTGGCCGAGACGTCGGGCGAGGTGGCGGCGCGGAAGATGTCGACGTGCACCGAGAGGGGGAGCCTGGCGAAGACGTCGCCGAGCGTCCCGAGGTTCTCGAGCGGGAAGAAGATCCCGGCGAAGTACATGAGCGGGATGACGATGATGTTCACGACGGCAGGGAACGAGATCTCGTTGGTGTACGTCGCGATGAGGATCCCGAGCCCCGCGAAGGCCGTGCACGCGGTGAAGAAGCCCAGGACGAACAGCGGCACCGACTCGATCCGGGCGTCGAAGACCCCGACGCCGAGCAGGAGCACCAGCACGAACTGGAACAGGCACTTGAGTACGACACCGACGATCCGGGCGAGCAGGAACCCGGAGTACGACAGGGGCGAGAGGATCAGGTCCTCGATCGTGCGGCGGTTGCGGTCGATGATGACCGTGTAGCCGACGGTGTAGGTGCAGCTGAACATGATGCCGGCCCCGATGATGCCGGGGAAGACGAAGCCGAAGTAGTTGGCGGCCGTCGGGGCCGGGCTCACCATCTGGTCGGTCGCGGCCCCGAAGGCCAGCACCATCGACACCGACGTCAGCAGCGTCGACACCGCGAACAGGCGGTTGTCGAAGAACTGCCGCATGTCCATCACGACCAGCCCGAGCACGTCGCCGAGCCAGCCGGACTCCGGCTGCATACGCGTTGCCCTCATCAGGCGGGCCCCCCGTGGTTCGTGGTCCAGGTCGAGCGCAGGTCGTCGTGGAACGGCAGCCCGGCGCGGACCTTGCGCCGCTGGCGCCAGTGCACGTCCGCGTGGATCACGGCCTCCTGGCTGCCCGGGTCGGCCTCGGCGAGGATGTCGGCGTCCCGGTCCTCGCGGGCGTCCTGCACCAGACCGTCGACGATCATGCTGCGGCCGACGTAGGTCATGTTCGCGAAGCGGTTCTCCCCCACCCCGCTGGCGAAGACCAGCGCGCACTCGTTGTCGGCGGCCCGGGCACGGCACAGGGAGCGCACCGGGTGCGAGAACGGTCCGAAGAGGTTGGCCACGCAGACGACGAGGTCGGCGTCCTGGGCGAGGTACTGCCGGCCGGCCTCCGGGAAGCGCAGGTCGTAGCTGACCTGGAGTCCGATCCGCCCGACGGGTGTGTCGATCACCTCGCCGGGCGAGCCGGTGGAGATGTACTCGGACTCGCCCGCCCACACGCAGGCGCGGTGGTACCAGCCGAGCGGGTCGCCGCCGGGGCCGACGAGCACGGCCGCGTCGAAGACGTCCCGTCCGGCCGACAGGAGCACGCCCGCTGCGATGTGCATGCCGAGGGTGCGGGCCTGCTCGGCGAGGAACTCGACGACCGGGCCGTCCTCGGTGGTGGCGTCGGTGCGCAGCGTCGGGAAGTTCAGGCCGGTGGCGAACGTCGCCGGCAGGCACGCCAGGTCGGCCTCGCGTTCCCGTGCGGTGGACAGCAGCTTGGCGGCTCGTGCGAGGTTCTCGTCCCGCTGTCCGGGCTCGATCCGCAGTTGCAGGGCGGCGAGCCGGGTGCGGGCGCCGCGGAAGAGGCTCATCGTGGCGCCGCCTCGGCCGCGACTTCCTTGCACGCCCGCTCCAGCACCGGGAGGAACTCGTCCACCATCGCGGGTGTCACGTGCCGGGTGACGACCAGCCGCAGGGTTTCGCCGAAGCGCTTCGAGGTGGAGACGATCCAGCCCTTCGACTCCAGCAGCTGCGAGATGCGGACCGCGTGCGGCATCCTGACCACCACGATGTTCAGCTGCGGTTCGGCGAACAGCTCGTGCCCGGCGGCGCGCAATCCGTCCACCAGGTACTGCGTCACCTCGAAGTTGGTCCGGGTGAGGTCGCGGAAACCGTCCCGCCCGAGGTGCTCCAGCACCGCGTAGGTCGACACCGCGGCGGCGCCCGGGCGGGTGCCGAGCAGGGTGTTGTGCACCGGCGTGTCGATGAAGAACGAGTCGACCGCGAAGCGCCCGGCGTCCTGGGCGCCCCGGAACAGGATCGCCCCGGCCGGGACGTTGGCCAGTCCGTACTTGTGCGGGTCGATGGTGATCGAGTCGACGCCGTCGACGCTGAAGTCGAACTGGGGCAGGTCGTGGCCGAGTTCACGGGCGAACGGGATGATGAAGCCGCCGGTGGCCGCGTCCACGTGCAGGTGCACGTCCCGTCCCGCCACCACCGGACCGATCTCGTCGACCGCGTCGACCACACCGAACTCGCTGCTGCCCGCGGTCGCGACGACCGCGACGGTGTGTTCGCCGATGCGCCGGGCCACCTCACCGGCCGGCAACCGCAGGGAGTCGTCGACCGGCACGACGACCGGGGTCAGCCCCAGCAGGCCGAAGATCTTGGTGAAGGAGAAGTGCACGGTGCTGCTGACGACCACTTCGGGCCGGTCGGTCAGCCAGCCCCGGGCGCGCGCCGACTCGCGGGCCACGAGCAGCGCGATCAGGTTCGCCTCGGTTCCTCCGGACACCAGACTCCCCGACCCGCCGGGGTTGCCCATCAGGTCGAGCAGCAGCCGGACGACCCTGCGCTCGATCCGCTTGGTGCCGCGGAAGATGCGCACGTCGCCGAGGTTGGTGTGCGCCGCGGCGGACGCCATCTCCACTCCCAGCGGATGGGGTTCGGTGCAGATGGAATTGAGCACTCGGTTCCACGGCACGTCGTCTGCCAGCTCCGTCGCGATCCGTCGTCGGACGTCGGAGGCGGGAGCGCCGGAGGCACGCATCTCAACTCACCTGCGCCGTCAGGTCCGTGTACAGCTCCGTCCGGCGCGCCCACAGTCCGAACCAGAGGGTCTGCTGGAAGCGCAGGTCGGGTTCGCGCAGGTGCCGGATCCTCGCCACGTCCCAGGGCGCCTCGATGACGCCCTCGTCGGTGCCGGCCTCGGCGAGGAACCCCTCGGGCGCCGCCACGGCGCTGCCGCCACCGCAGCGTCCGCCCAGCGAACCGGCGAAGGCGACGGCGACGGTGTTGAGGGTGGCGATGCCCCACACCGCGGCGCGCTGCGCGGCCTGCTGCGTGCCGTCGAGGGACCCGGCCACCAACAGCAGTTCCGCACCCATCAGGCATTCGATGCGCGGCGGTTCGACCAGCCAGAAGTCGGGGCCGAGAAGCACCCCGACCTGGCCGAACGGCGTCTCGACGACCGGGAAGTCGTCGCCGGTGCCGGTCGTCCCGTCGGGCAGGACGGGCCGCTCCACCCGGGCGCACTCCGAGCCGCTCGGGTCGAGCAGCCTGGCCACCTGCATCAGCCCGCCGCCCGGCCGTTCCTCCGCCCACGAGCCGGTGAGCACGTAGGTGCCGCGGGTCCGCGCCAGTGCCGTCAGACGGTCCAGGCACCGCTCACGCAGCGGCCGGGGCAGTGCCGGGCCGGCGTCGCCGGTGGTGAACGCGTTCTCGGGGAGGACGACGAACGATGCCTCGTCGGTCACCCGGCTGTCGAGATCGTCGAGTACGGCGTCGGCGGTCGCCTCGGGGGTGGCCCGGCGGGCGTGTTGGGCTACGAAGATGGTCACGAACGAGTCCCCTCATGTGCACTGGTCGCGCCGGCGGGCCGGCCCCGGTCCGGGCCGCCCCCGGTCAGGCTCGCCCGCAGTTCGGCCGCCAGGTCCCGGTCCGCGCCGGCGTACGGGGTGAGCAGCGCCTGGTAGGCGTCGGGGCGGCGGAGTTGCTGCCAGCGGCGGCCGTCGCCGTGCGCGGGCTCGTCGAGGTCGACGACGAGGGTCTCCGGCGCGTCGCTGCCCGCCTGCGCGATCACGCCCTCCGGGCCGGCGACCAGGCTGGTGCCGGCGAAGTGGATCTCCACGAGCCGGTCCCCGCGCTTGCCGCGGACGACGCCGACCGAGCTGGCGTAGACGATGTTGACGTCGTTCAGGTACGCCGCCGTGCGCAGGGCGTTCACCATGAGCGGCTGGTTCTGGCCCAGGGTCCCGCCCGGTACGAAGATCGTGCGTGCGCCGGCGAGTGCCAGCAGCCGGACGACCTCGGGGATCCAGAAGTCCGAGCACACGGCGATGCCGATCTGCCCGAACTCGGTCGACAGGACACCGAGCGAGTCGGCCTGGCGGCACACCACCATCTCGTTGCCGAAGGCGTGTGCCTTGACGGCGCGTCCGGTGATGACACCTTGCCGGCCGATCAGCAGGGAGGTGTTCCGGTACATGCCGTCCTGCAGGTCCTCGACGAGCGAACCCAGCAGGATGTGCGTGTTGAGCTTGCGGGCCAGGGACTGGAAGCCGTCGACGATCGGCCCGGGGATCGGAGTGTCGGTCCGTCCTTTCAGACCGTCCTGCCCCGGCATGTACCACGGCGGGCCGAGCAGGAATTCGGGAAAGCACACCAGGTCGATGTCGCCGGCACCGCAGACGTCCTCGATGGCCTGGTAGGCGTTGCGCAGGCCGTCTTCGTGATCGTCGACCCACTGGGTCTGTACTACCGCTACCCTCATGCGTCTTGTCTCCTCGAGATGCCACCGGTGGATCGGCCGCGGCGGCTGCGTGCCACGGCCGGGTGCGGGTCATGACGTGGCGGTACTCCAGTCCTGCACGCCGACGACCGTGACCTCGGCCTCGACCCCCAGCGCCTCGTCGATGCCGCTGCGGATCGCGCGCCGCATCGCGCCCTCGTCGACCGCTTGAGGTCCGGCGACGGCGCAGGTCACGTGGAAGGTGCCGTCCCGGACGGCGCAGGCGAAGTGCGGTGCGAGCCTCCTGTGGCCGAACACGACCCGCTCCACGTCCAGCGCCGAGACCAGCCCGTCCGGTCCGCGTACCGCCGACGCCGTGCTGCCGAGCGGCACCAGGACCCGGCTGGCGGAACCGCAGTCACAGGGGCGGCCGGCCGGCCACAGCTCGACCAGTTCGCCGGTCGGTGAGCCGTCCAGGAGCAGCTCGCCGCGCAGGGCCCCGCGGACCTCCGCCCGCAGCCGGTGGTCGCACAGGTGCAGTGCGCCGTGGTCGCAGGCGACGGCGACCGTCGGTGTCGACGGCGTCCCGTACAGGGCGGAGGTCTTCGCCGCCCAGGCGGCGCCGATGCGGTCGAGGCGCCCGGTGGAGCAGGCCTCCCCCACGCAGACGATCGTCCGGACGGTCGAGTCCTCCGGTCGCCGCCCCAGCGAGAGAGCGAGACTCGCCAGCTCCGCGGCGAAGCTCGGCGAGCACACCAGGGCCGTCACTTCGTACTGCTCGATCAGCCCGAGCAGCCGCGGCATCGGGCAGATGGTCCGGCTCGTCCCGACGCTGATCACCGAGGCGCCGACCATCTCGATCACGCGGTCCACCTCGGCGCCGATGAACGACAGTTCGTACGGCACGGCCGAGACGACGACGTCGTCCTCGGTCAGCAGCCGGCCCAGCGCCAGCGCCAGGTCGATCTGGTTCAGGATCCACTCGTCGCGGGTCAGCACGACCGGCTGCGAGCCGCCCGCGGGGTCGACCCGTTCGCCGTAGCGGGCGCGGACCGTGTCGCGGCCTTCCGCCGCGGCGCGGGGATCGCGGGCTAGCAGTTCCAGGAACTGCTCGTAGTGCGTCGCGATGGACGTGGTCGTCGTCACCTGGCCTCCGCTTCCCGGGCGAACCGGCGCCACCCGTAGTCGTCGAGAGCGCTGTCGCCCCGTTCGGCGCGGAGCAGGGGACGCCGGTCGGTGCCGGCCTCCATGTCGACGCTGACGACCGTCGCCAGGACGAACTCGTGGTCGCCGATCCGGTAGCTCGACTTCAGGCTGCAGTCGATGGTGCCGACGGCGCCGGACAGCCGCGGGCAGCCGTTGGCGGAGGGCGTCCACGCGAGGGCGTCGAAGCGGCTGTCCGGCCTGCCCTGCGAGAAGGCGTCGGACACGTCGTGCTGATCCTCGCCGAGGATGTTGACGCAGAACCGGCCGGTGTCCGCGATGGCGTTCCAGCTGGTGCTGCCCGAGCGCACCAGGAAGCCGATGAGGGCGAGTTCGTCGGAGACGACCGTGAGCGAGCCGATGACCAGTCCGTACGGTGTCGGACCGTTCCGCTCGGACTGCCGTGCCGTGCCGGCGACGACCGTGACGGCCCGCGGCAGGAGCTCGCCGATGACCCCGAGGTCCGGCGCTGCACTCCGCCTGTGGCTCTCCACCGGGGTGGTCGGCGGCACGGCGGCGGGTGCGTCGCGCAGGCGGCGCACGAACCGGCCGGTGACGCTCTCCGCGTTGTCCGCGAGGTCCTCCGGCGTCCCGGTGTGCACCACCCGGCCGCCCTCGCGGCCCGCACCGGGCCCCAGGTCGATCACCCAGTCGGCGAGGGCGATGACCTTCACGTTGTGCTCGATGACGATGATGGTGTTGCCCGTGGAGATCAACCGCTCGAACAGGGCCAGAAGGTGCCGGATGTCCGCGGTGTGCAGGCCGCGCGTCGGCTCGTCGAAGATGAACAGGGTGCGGTTGCGGCGCTGCTTGAGCAGTTCGCCGGCCAGGTTGAGCCGTTGCGCCTCGCCCCCGGACAGCGTGGTCGTCGAGCAGCCGAGTTGCAGGTAGCCGAGGCCGAACTCGCTGAGTACGCCGAGGGCTTGGACGACCTTGGGGCTGCTCGTGGCGTCGAACCATTCGAGGGCGTCCTCGACGGTCATGGACAGCACGTCGTGGATGTTCTTGTCGCCCAGCCGCACGTCGAGGACGTGCTCCTGGAAGCGGCGGCCCTCGCACTCGGGGCAGACGATGAACTCGCTCTTGAAGAGCGTCATCTCGATCTCGGCCAGCCCGAGTCCCTTGCAGGACTCGCAGCGGCCGCCGGCGACGTTCGGGCTGAACTCACCGCGTCCCAGGCCGCGTTCGACCGCGTCGGCGCTGCCGGCGAAGGCGTCGCGGATGTGGTCGCTGATGCCGATGTAGGTGACGAGCGTGCTGCGGCTGGAGCGGCCGATCGGCCGCTGCTCGACGTAGATGACGTCGTCCAGGGCTTCGGCTCCCTGTATGCCGGTGTTCCCGGCCGTCACGCCCGTCGACCGCTGGGCGACGGCCCGGGAGACCGCCGCGTGGATGCCGGCCACCAGGGAGCTCTTGCCCGCGCCGGACACGCCGGAGACGCAGGTCAGTGCGCCGAGCGGGAACCTCGCTGCCTGGTCGACCACGTTGTTGCGCGTGATGCCGCGCACCTCGACCCAGGGCGCGTCGGCCAGGCCGGTCCTGGTACGCGACGGCCCGTCCGAGGCCATCGCGGTCGCCGTCGGAGAGTCGCCGGTGGTCAGCAGGTCGGCGAACCGGCCCTCGAAGACGACTTCGCCGCCGCGGGACCCGGCCCCGGGCCCCAGCTCGACGATCCAGTCGGCGGCGCGGATCACCGACTCGTCGTGCTCGATGACGATGACCGTGTTGCCGAGGTCGCGCAGCCGTCGCAGGGAGGTGAGGATCCTCCCGGTGTCGGCCTCGTGCAGACCGGCGGTCGGTTCGTCCAGGACGTACATGACGCCGGTCAGGTCGCTGGCCAGGTGCTGCGCCAGCAGCAACCGTTGCAGTTCACCGCCGGAGAGGGTGATGACGGGCCGCTGCAGTTGCAGGTGTCCGAGGCCGACGTCGTCGATGTTCGCGCTCTGTTTGACGATCGCGGAAGCGAGTTCGCGGACTTGTGCCGGCACGGCGCCGGACGCGAGTCCGTCGCGCAACCGGGTGATCGACCGCGACAGTTCGTCGCTCTGGAAGTCGTGGAAGGTGTGCCCGGCCACCGTCGCCTTGAGCGATTCCGGGCGCAGCCGCCCTCCGTTGCACCCGGGGCAGATTTCCCGTCCCAGGTAGTTGGTGAAGGCGTTCTTGCGGGCGGCCGACGACGCGTTGCGGTAGGCGCGTTCCAGGAAGCCGAGGATGCCCTCGAAGCGGAAGTCGTTGGTGACCTTGCGGATCTTGAGCGTGTAGACGGTGTCCGAGCCGTGCAGCACCCGCTCGGTCTGCTCCGGGCTCAGTTTCTCGAACGGCAGGCCGAGGTCCAGGCCGATGTCCGCTGCCATCGCCTCGAAGGCCTTGCGCACGTTGGGAACGGCGAACGTCCCCGGGTCGGCACCGTCCCAGATCTCGGTGAGCGTCTTCGACCGGTCCGGGATGATCTTCTCCAGCGAGAAGCCGACGAGTTCGCCGATGCCGTCGCACTGGAGGCACTTGCCTTCCTTGCGGTTGGGGCTGAAGTGCTTCGCGGAGTGCGGTTCGGCGAAGCAGCCGCACTCGTCGCAGAACAGGTCCGGACCGGTCGGGCCGAGACAGGCCGGGCACACCGGCCGCGAGCCGGCGCCGAACAACAGCCGGTACAGCCCGTCGAGACCGGTGAGGGTCCCCACGGTCGAGCGGGGATTGGAGTAGCCCCCGTCGCGCTGGCGCAGGGCCACCGGCGGCTGGGTCCCCGCGATCCGGTCGAACTGGTAGTCGCCGTCGCCCATGTCGAGGGACTTGCTGGACAGGGCGCCCAGGTAGAGCGTCTTGGAGTGTTCGAAGAGGGTGTCGATGACCAGGGACGACTTGCCCGATCCCGAGACGCCCGCGGCGACGACCAGCTTCCCCTTGGGGAAGGAGACGTCGACCGACTTGAGGTTGTGGGTCGTGACTCCCTCTAGCCGGATGTTGTCGAGACTCATGTGGTGTCGTTCCGCCCTTCGGCCAGGTCGCGGGCCTGGGTTTCGCAGCGCTGCAGGTCGGGATAGCGGGCATGGAGCATCGAGCGGACCCGGGCGGGATCACCGCGGTTCCACGTCTCGTAGAGCTCCTGGCGCATCCCGAAGCGGTCGACGGCCAGATCGGCGGCGAGCCGGAAGATGCGGGACTTCTCGTCGACGCCCATGTCGCGCCCGCACATGTAGGTGTCCAGGACCGTGCGCAGTTCGGAGGTCCCGAGGTCGGCCTCCGAGGGCTGCATGATCAGACCCGACGCGCCGATCTGCCGGATGATCTCCGAGCCCCGGGTCGAGAAGCGGCCGGCGACGGCGTCGAGCGCTGCCGTGGAGCCGGGGGCGAGCAGGCCCGAGGGGGTGGGCCGGCACTCGGCGTCGATCGCGGCCAGGCCGAGCCGGACGATCTCGACGTACGAGGTGAGCTCGCCGAGGAGGTCCGTGACCTGCCGGAACTTGTCGACTCCGATCGCCTGGGCCAGCAGTGACGCGACCCCGAGCATGGTGCGCAGCCGGTGGTAGTAGCGCACTTGGCCGGTGTAGAGCGACCACTTGTTCAGCTCGCCGAACCCGCGGACGGCCGCCTGGGAGTCGTCGAGCAGGAAGACCCGGTTCATGGGGATGAACACGTCGTCGAACACCAGCATGGCGTCCTGCTCGTCGTAGCGCGCCGAGAGGCCGCCGGAGCCGTCGGCGTAGGACCTGCGGCACAGGACGCGCAGGCCCGGTGTGGCCAGCGGAGCGGCGAACCAGCAGACGTAGCTGGGGTCTTCGCGCAGGTAGTTCGCGGGCGAGAGGTAGATGAGCACCTCGTGGGCGTACGGCGCCAGGGTCGCGATCTGCTTGGCTCCCCGCACGACGATGCCGTCGGCGCCGCGCCGCACCACTCGCAGGCCCAGTTCCGGCCGGTCGGCGGGCGTCGAGGAACGGTCGATCTGCGGGTCGCCCAGACCGTGGGTCAGTGTGAGGTCGTTCTCGCGGCAGTAGTGGTAGTAGTTCTCCGCGTTGGACCCGAACGCGGGGTCCACCTCGGCCAGTTCGTGCCGGTAGTCGTAGAGGCCGACCACGACGTTCGACATGAAGTCGGGTATCCGGGAGAGCTGGCCGTAGGAGGCCTCCGCCCACCGGTGGGAGTTGGCCCACTTGCGGCTGAGGCCGTCCCGGTCGCCCGGCGCCAGGTACGACAGGCTGACGAGGTTGCCGGAGGTGTCCGACCGGTGGAGCATCGTCTCCGCCCGGCCGGGCAGGTGCTGGGCGTCGTAGAGGCCGGCCAGCGTGGACAGCATCGGCCGGAAGCCCGGGTCGCCGGTCACGTCGACCCGGCGTCCGTCGCACCAGACCTCCCGCTCGTCCTTGAGGCTGGCGACGTACTCGGTCCCCCGCCAGGCTCCGCCGGAGGAGCCCGGCAGCAGGGTGATCTCGTCGGTGGGCATGACGCTGTCAGAGGCTTTGGATCCTGTGGTGGTCACCGTCCGCGCTCCTACGGGTTCCGCTCGGCCGCACCGGACCGGAACGGCTGGTAGCTCTGCTCCTGCACCTGGGGGAAGTACTCGCGTGTCGCCTCGCCCACGACCCGCATCAGCTCGGAGTCGAGGGAGCTGGGGTCGGTGATGAGCTTGGCCAGCGGCGAGTCGGGCACGGCGTTCGACAGGGTCGTCCGGCGTGCCCGGTGGATCGCGGCCAGGGAGTGCTGGGCGTTGGCCGCGTCCCGCATCTTGTAGACGGCCTGGGGCCCGTCCGGAATGCCGATCATGGATTTGGTGCCGCCGCTGCCCAGGCAGTTGCGGGGCATGTGCAGATGCTCGTGCCGCCACTGCTGGTGGGCGGAGTGCAGTTTGAAGGCCTGGTCGACCACGGTGTGCCGCAGCCATGCCTCCGGGTCGTCGTGGCGGCGGGCGTCGATGTCCCGGAGGGTCTCCTCCAGCGAGGAATCGCCGAGCGAGTGCAGCCAGACTTCCAGGTCGTTCCACATGTGCTTGAACAGGTCCCGGAACATGTGCTGTTTGATCGACAGCGAGTGCGTGCCGCTCGCGGGCCCCAGGTTGGTGCGGAATCCGTGGTACTCCCCGGTCGCCAGGTGCTCGGCCATCACCCGCTGCGCCTCGACCACCGGGTCGAGCAGCTCCCGGCAGGCCGTCAGGTGCTGTGCCGCGCGGCTCAGAGCCGATGCCCGGATCTCCCGGATCGCGACCTCCAGGTGGTCGTTCGCCTCGGCGCAGAGAATCTCCGGGACCTGGTGCAGGGCGACGAACTCGCCGTGCAGCGTGTCCGCGTTCAGCTCGGTCGCGGCGACCGCTCGTGCCAGCGTCTCGGCGGAGATCAGCTCGTCGGTGCTCCGGCTCACCCCGATGGGTACGGCCGTGAGGTCGCTCTCCCACTTGGTCGCGTCGTGGCAGCCGGTCCGGATGCCGTGCAGCACGCGGTACAGCGAGTCGTCGATGCTCTTGGTGGCGATGGTGGAACGGGTCAGCTCGGGCGCACCGGCCAGCAGCGACCCCTTGGCGACGTCCTCCAGCCCCCGGAGTGCGTCGACGTAGGCCGCGTAGCCCGCGGATTCGGAGATGCTCACGGCCGTGGCCCCGTCGGACACGCCGGCTCCGAAGACGCTGCGGGCGCCGAACGTCACGGTGCCGAGCCTGCGCAGCAGCCGGTGGAACCCGACGGCCCACTGGACGTAGCGGGAGGCGGCCGGGATGTCGTCGGCCAGCAGGCACGTCTGGGTCCTGCGCGCCAGCCGGGCCAGGTTGAGCAGGCACACCTCCGACGCCTGGAGGACGGCGCACACCGTCGAGTCGTACGTGCCCTCGGGCACTCCCCGTGCGGCCCGCGCCTCGCCGAGCAGGTCGATGCGGTGCAGCTGGTCGTAGCTCTCGGCGACCGGTCCCAGTTCGGTCATCTGCCACCGGCCGGCGCACATGTCGGCTTTTACTGGATCGTCCAGGCTTGACATTGCGCCATCACTCCCCGCTAGGTGCCGCTGAGTACCGGATCGATTCGGTGGGGCAGGATTCGAATGCGTCGAGGACCCGTTCGAGTTCGTCGGGTGTCTCGGGCTGTTTGCACACGTAGTGCACGTCGTTGTCGAGGTCGGCGTCGAAGTTGTCGGGCGCCAGGTCGTTGCAGAGCTTGCAGTCGATGCAGGTGTCATCGATCTCGAAGCGCCCGTCGACCGGAATGCGTGTGGGAAGCGGCAGTTCAACCCTCACCGTCAGCCCCTCCTCCCCCGTAGGCACTGAAGTTGCGCATCGTCGGTTTGGCGGAGGTTCGCAGCGCCGTCTCGAACCGGTCCGTGTCCAGCAGCCGGAATCGCGCGGACGCTCCGAGGCGGTCGCGGACACCGGCCGCGACCGATGCCCGGGTCGCCTCGTCGCTGCTCGACTGCGGCAGGGCGATCTCCAGGGCGTCCCCGTCGATGTCGAAGGCGAAGTAGTACGGCGCGGTCGTCATGGCGCTCAGGACGATGTCCTCGATCTCCAGCTGGGAGGTCCAGCGGTCACCGACCGGGATGCGGTCGCCGATCCGGCCACGGTGGCGCAGCCGGCGCAACGGGGAGCCGCATGCGCACGGCGCGGCCTCGATCTGGCACACGTCACCGGTCCGGTACCGCAGCAGCGGCATGGCCCGGCTCGCGAGCGTCGTCACGGCCAGCTCACCGACGGAGCCGTCCGGCAGCCGCTCCCCGGACTGCGGATCCACCACCTCGAAGAACGTCCGTGACTCGACCAGGTGCAGGTCACGCTCACGGCAGAACATGGCCAGCGTGTTGGTCTCGGTCATGCCGAACATCGAGTACGCGACGGCGTCCCACTGTTCGGCCAGGCGCCGCTTCTTGGCCGGCGACGCGCCCTCCCCCGCCATGAGGATCTTCGAGACGTTGAGGTCGCACCGCGGGTCGATGCCGCGGCGGCGGGCGATCTCGCCGAGGAACAGGGCGCGCGTTCCGGAGCACACCAGGGTGGTCGCGCCCGAACGCAGCAGGGCGTCGACCATCCGGTCCGGCGTGCACGACGGTGAGGCCGCGCCGAGCGGCACGATGGTGCATCCGAGGATCTCGACGGCACGGTCGAGGTCCTGGCCCACCCCGGCCAGTTCGTAGGGGACCGCGATGGCCACCACGTCCCGCCGGTCCAGCACGGCGGCCAGCAGCCCGGCGACGGTGAGGTTGTTCTCCAGCCAGTCCGCCATCGTGAAGAACGCGGCGATCGGGCGCCCGTTGCCGGTCCCGGAACTCTCGTCGAACCGGATCACCTCGCGCCGCGGCACGGCGAGCATACCGAGCGGGTAGGCGGCGGAGAGATGGTCTCGCGTCGTGAAGGGGATGGCCTCGAACGCGTGCGGGCGGCCCTGCGCGACCGCTCGGGCGACCTCGGCCGGGACGGCGCCTGTGTAGAACGGCGAGTTGCGGCAGGCGTGCTCCACGGTCGCGGCGAGCGCCTCCGCGGCCCACGCGTCGAGCGCCTTGCGGTCCAGTGAGGTGACCGCGGCGACCTTCCGCGCGATGTCGACACGGGAGGTGAGGGTGTCGCGCAGCCTGCTGCGCGGATCGTGCCCGGCCGGCCGGGTGAGGGTGGTCATCGGGACGCCTCCTCCAGCCGGGTCATCGCCGCGCGCTCGTCGGCCGCGAGCGCGTCGACGATCGACGCTGCCTCGTCGAGTGCCCGCCGGGCACCGGCGTCGTCGGCGTCGCGCAGCAGGTTCGCCACGTCCGTCCAGCGTTTGGCGATGCGGCGGTACTCGACGGCCAGTGCGTCGTAGGCCTCGATGCCGGTCAGCTCGTGGGCCTCTTCCAGGAACTGCGCCCACAGCGTCCGGAAGAGCCCGCCGCCCGTTCCGCCTTCCTCCATGCTGGTGCCGACGATGCCCATCGCCTCGACGGGGCGGTCGAGCCGGTCGTGCCATCCGCGCATGAGCGAGCCGGCTTTCGCGATGCCCTTGAATCCCATGTTGGTGATCGGCGGGCTCAGGAACTCCTGTGCGGTGGCCAGGATCGAGGTCTGGCAGGCCTTCGCGAGGAGCGACTCGTCGTACCCGCCCGGGTCCACCCGGACCGACAGGTTGCGCGAGGACATCGGCCCCTTGGCGGACCGGGCCCGGGCCATGCTCTCCCGCGATGTCGACTGGACACCGAGCGACCGGGTCTCGACGACGACGAACCTGTCGTCCTCGTACCCGATGCAGGCGACGTAGTGCGCGGCGAAGTGGTGGTTCTCCCGCGCGTAGTCGAGGTGGTAGCGGTCGAGCTTGAGCCCCACGACCTGGCCTTCGTCGAGGGCCTTGACCAGAGTGGCCTCGGCCTTCGCCGGTGAGGACGTCTCCTGCGCCCCCAGCTGGAGGGAGAGCGCGTCCGCCACGTTGCGCATCAGATGGTCCGGCTTGACGCGGCCGGCGAGGAACGGGTTCGGCATCTGCTTCGAGTGCCAGTACAGGAACGACAGTCCTTGTCCCAGCCCGAAGATCAGCGGCTCGCTCAGCTCGATGTCGTGGTTGCGGAGCATGTTGAGCAGTGCGGTGGATTCGCAGTGGTCACCGGAGTACGGCGAGATGTCAATGACCGCCATCGCCCTGCCCCGTTCCGCCGCGCGGCGCCTCGTAGACGATCTCCAGCACGGAGCCGCTGTCGTTGTTGCGCAGGTGCCCGTAGGTGTGGCCGAGTTCGTCCGCCTCGGTGAACGCGATGTTCTCCAGGTGGTCGACGTCCCGGTCGAGGACGTCCAGGAGGTAGCGGACGTCGCCGTCGGTGTGCACGTCGATGGCGACGTGCGACATGAGACGTCCCCGCTCGTCGGCGGAGCGCTCCGCCCAGGGTCCGAACCGGCGGCACGCGAACATCTCGATGACGCGTCCGTCGGCGAGAGCGATCGAGTTCCACCATCCCGGTGTGCCGTACTGCCGGGGTGAGATGTACGACGGCCCCATCTCGACGGTGGTGATCCGGCCGGAGGCACGGAGGTCGTTCAGGTAGGCGTTCCAGCCGAAGACCTGGTCGTCGCTGTCGTAGTCGCCCATGTAGACGCCGACGTGGTTGACCCCGGCGAACTTCTCGACGACGTGGCCGGGCGCGTATCCGCACCAGGCCGACAGGTACTGCCCGCAGTCCAGGTCCCGCCATGTGCTGGACGTCTGGAGGAGTTCCTCCCAGGAACGGTCGAAGCCGGGGCGGTCGGGGAAGCGCCCGTCACGCGTGGCGGTGATGGCCGGTGAACTTCCCGCGAGTGCGTTCATGGCGTTTCCTTCCTGCCCGTGATGACGATCCCCATCTGCACTTCCGTCACGACGGCCGTGTCGAGCGCGGTGCCGCGCAGCAGCTCCTCGATCTCGCTCTTGACGTACGAGGAGCGGATCGAGGTGCGGAAGCCGGGGCGCATGTCGGCCGCGATGTTCGCCTTCATGAACTGGAACGTCGTCCGGTCGACGTCCCGGCGCAGGTCGGAGACGCAGTAGCGGCCGCCCGGCCTGAGGACGCGGTGCATCTCCGCGAGGGCGGTCGCAGGATCCGCCCATTCGTGCAGCGAGGACGCGCTGATGACGTGGTCGAAGCGGTGGTCCTCGAACGGCAGGGCCAGCACGGTGCCGCATTCGTAGGCGCAGCGCTCGGCGACGCCGTATCCGGCCGCGTTGGCGCTCGCCCGGCGGAGCATGGCCGGTGAGATGTCGAGGCCGACGAGCCGGGCGGAGTCATCGGCCTGGGTGATCCACTCCAGTCCCAGGTAGCCGGGGCCGCATCCCAGCTCCAGGACCTCCCCGGAGCGGATGTCCGCCGCCAGGATGTCGTCGATCTTCTCCTGGAGCCAGCCGTTGTCCCGGATGTGGGCTTGCATCTCGTCGTACTTGAGGGCCAGTTCGTCGCCCTGCAGGCCCTCGTCGGTCTCCGGCACCCGGGCGGCGACGGTGCCGCGCGCGCTAGCCACGGTCCGGCTCCAGCCGCCGTATTCCCACTGCTACACCTCTCATCGTCGCGCTCCCCATGTGCACGTCGGAACGGTCGTTGGTCGTCAGGAGATTGACCGAGGATCGGAGCGACTCGTCGGTCGAGGGCTCGCCCGGATACCACCAGCCGGCGTCCGCCATCACGACGTTCGGTGCGACGGAGTCGGAGATCCTGACCGTCATGCGCACCCCGCGCGCACCGGCCCGCGAGAAGAGGACCACCTCTTCGCCGTCTGTGAGGTTCTCCCGCTGTGCGGTGTCCGGATGGACGGTCACCCGCGCCGTCGTCTGGCTGCGCGCGGTGGTGGGCAGTTGGTGGAACTCGGTGTTGTAGAACTGGCGCGGATGGGCGCTGGTCATCACGTACGGCAGGGCCGGGTCGGCCTCCGGTGGGTACCGGAAGACGGGGAACGGCTCGTAGCCCATGGCCCTCAGCCCGTTGTTCATCAGGTTCACGCGTCCGGACCGGGTCGCGAATCCGCCGTCGCGGTACTTGCGGTACCGCTTCTCGTTCCGGATGTAGCCGATCTTCGTGAACTGTTCCCAGGTGAGCTCGATGCCGGCCAGCTTGGCGTCGAGGGCGGCTTCCAGCGAGGGATAGAAGTGCCGTTCCAGGCCGAGCCGGGCGGCGAGTTCGAGGATGATCTCCTCGTCGGAGCGGCAGCCGTCGACCGTGGCGATCTTCTGCCGGGCGGCGATGTAGGAGTTGAACTCGACGATCTGGTCCCGCTCCAGCCAGCTGGAGGTCGGCAGGATCACGTCGGCGTACCGGGCTGTCGGCGTCATGAACAGGTCGCACACGACGACCAGGTCCAGCTTGCCGAGTGCCTCGCGGACCCGCTCGGTGTTCTCGTGCGAGGCCAGGATGTTGCTGCCGAAGATCACCAGCGAGGTGACCGGGTACGGCACCCCGGTCACGATGGCCTCGTGCAGGTCTCCCGGCGCGACCCAGCCGGACATCGAGAGGATCTTGTGCTTGTCGCCGCCGATCCGCTTCCTCGCCTGCTCCTCGGGCAGCAGATCCGTGCGGGGGAAGGCGCGCCGACCCTCGATCGGCATCGGTTCCCAGATCACGTCGCCGCCGGGAGCGTCGATGTTGCCGCAGATCGCGGCGAGGAGGGCGATGGCGCGGTGGGTGTCGAAGGAGTTCTCGTTCTGCGACAGACCGGTTCCGGCCTCGATGCACGCCCGTGAAGCGAGGGCGTAGGCGCGGGTCGCCTCGTGGATGAGCCCGGGTGTGAGTCCGGTGATCCCCGCGACCCGCTCGATGTCGTACGCCTGGACGTGTGCGGTGAGTTCGGCGAACCCGGAGGTGTGGGCGGCGACGAAGTCGTGGTCGTACCAGTCCTCGTCGATGACGATCTTGATCATGCCGAGTGCCAGTGCGCAGTCGGTTCCGGGCCGGACGGCCAGGTGCAGACCGGAGCGGGCCGCGGTCTGTGTCCGTCGCGGGTCGACGGCGATGACGCGGCTGCCCCGTTCCATGGCTCGCAGCAGCTTGACGCCGATCACGCCGTCCGAGTGGGTGCTGGGCTTGTTGCTGCCCCAGAGCAGGACCACTTCGGGATCGCCGTCGTAGTCGCAGAAGGTGAAGGCGCCGTACGTCATGATCGAGGCCATGACCCGCGGATAGAAGCACACGTGGGCCGGACCGACGACGTTCGGCGTCCCGATCGCGTTGGCGAGCCGGAACACCCACTCCTGGTAGTTGCGGTCGGTCCCCTGGCCGAGGGCGACGGACTCGGGGCCGTGCCGGGCGATGGTCGCGGCGAGCTCGCCGGCGATCCGGTCGAGGGCGGCTTCCCAGCTGACCGGTTCGAACGTCCCGGAGCCGCGTGGGCCGGTCCGTACCAGCGGGGTCGTGAGCCGGTCCGGGCTGCTCAGCAGGTCGAGCGACGCCTTGCCCTTGATGCAGAAGTAGCCCTCGCTCGTCGGGTTGTCCGGGTCCCCGTGGATGTCGGTGGGGACGCCGTCCACGAGGTCGACGACGGCGCCGCATCCGCCGTGGCACATACGGCAGATGGTCTTGAGCCGGGTGACGGTCAAGCCGGCTCACCCGCCCGCTCGGTGGCCGGTACGAGCAGCCCTTCGAAGACGGCCTGTTCGGCGTCGGCGATGGCGTCCAGCCGGGCCGCGACGGCTTCGAGCTGCTTTCGCCCCTCGTCCGCGCCGCGGTAGGCCATCAGCATGTCGGTCACCTGGTCCCACTGCTGCCGCACGTGGTCGAAGTCCTCGACGAACGGGTCGAGTTCGCGGGCGCCGTACAGCTGTCGCGCTTCGATCAGGAACGCGTGGTAGAGCTTCCGGAAGTTCGCTCCGCCGGTTCCCGCGAAGCGCCAGAAGCGGCCGACGCCTTGCACCACCTCGTCCGCGGGGGCGAGTGTGTCGTTCCATCCGGCGATCTCGGACGCTGCCCGCCGCAGGGCGCCGAGACCGAGGCGCGGGCCGCGGTCACCGGTCATCCGCTCGGCGGTCAGCCGGATGGCATTCCAGATCTGCTCGCGCAGGACCGCATCGGTGTCGGTGGTCAGCCGCGGGGGCAACTGCTCGACGTACAGGTACAGATGGGGCGACGGCATGAACCCTTCGCTGGAGGCGCGGGCACGGCGCAGCGACTCGGCCGGCAGTGTCCGGGCGCCGCCCTGCTGGTCGGTGTCGACCACGTGGGCGAGGGAGTCGTCGAGCCCGTACAGCGCGATGTAGTGCGACGCGAAGTGGCTCTTGGAGGAGAAGTAGTCGAGGTGGAAGATGTCGACGGAAACTCCCACGACATGGCCGGCATCGAGGAGTTCCATCGTCGTGGCGAAGGCCGATTCCGGGTCGGGTGCCTGCGCTTCGCGCAGTTCCACCCCCAGGGCCGAGCAGGCGTTGCGGGACAACTGGGCGGGCTCGATCCGGCCGGTGAGCATCGGCGCACCGCGTCCGGGGTCCGGAGCATCCCAGTACTGGAAGTCGATCCCCTGGCCGAGGCCGAACAGCATGGGTTCGGAGATGCCGGCGCCGGCGTGGTGGATCATGTTCCGCAGGGTGGTCGTCTCGCAGTGATCGCCGAGCTGGGGCTGAAATGTCGCCAAGCGCATGTGGCTTCCCAATCGCAAGGTGCAAGATGCCGTGAACGATGGTGCGGCTATGCGTCGAGCAGGACTTCGCTGTATCCCTGCAGGTCGAGGAAACCGGCGCCACTGGCCAGGACCACGATGACCGGTTCGAGATTCTGCGCGTCGGCCTTGGCCGCGACGTCCAGGGCAGCGGCGACCGCGTGGCCGGCCTCGGGGGCGAGCAACAGGCCCTCGGTCTGCAGCAGGAGACGGCCCGCCTCCAGCGCTGTCCGCTGGTCGAAGGCGACGGCGTCCAGGACGCCCTCCCGGCGCAGCAGGCTGACCAGGGCGGAGCTGTGGTGGTTGCGCAGGCCACCGACGTGGTTGGGCGGTGGGATGAAGCGCTCCCCCATCGTGTAGCCCAGTACCTCGGGCGTGAATCCGCCCAGGTCGGTGCGGCCGTACTCGTAGACGCCCTGGGTGAGCCGGGGAGCCGCCGTGGATTCCGCGGCCAGGAAGCGCAGGTCCGCTCCGTCGGCCTTGGCCCGCAGGTGGGGGCCGATGAGACCGCAGAGGTTGCTTCCGCCGCCCGAGCACGCGATGAGGTGGTCGCCGCGTCCGTCGACGCCCAGGTCCTCGCCGTGGGTTTCCTTGAGCTGTTGCGCGACCTCCAGCCCGAGCAGCGTCTGGTGGAGGTAGACGTGCGGCATCCCACTGCCGGCGAGATACGCGGCGGCGGAACGGTCCAGGGCATGCTCGATCGCGTCGCTGATGGCTGTGCCGAGACTGCCGGGGTGGTCCGGGACTTCCCCGAGGATCTTCCGCCCGATCGCTGTGTGCGTCGACGGCGACGGCCGGACTTCGGCTCCCAGCAGCTCCATGTAGTGACGCCGGTACGGCTTCTGTTCGAGCGAGCACCTCACCATGAAGATCTCGGCCCGCAGACCGAACATCTTCGCCGCCAGCGCGACACTCATGCCCCACTGACCTGCTCCGGTCTCGGTGACGAGAGTGGTCCGCCCCTCCTCGGCCGCGTAGTACGCCTGCGCTATCGCGGTGTTCAGCTTGAAGCTGCCGCTGGGAAGGACGTCTTCACGCTTGAGGTAGATCCTCGCGCCCGTACCGAGATGCTTTTCGAGCCGGTGTGCCCGGTGCAGCGGTGTCGGCCGGCCGCATTGCCGCAGCCGCTCCGCGACCGGCTCGGGTATCGCTGTCCACTGCTCGTTCGGAGCGTTCTGCTCGATGAGGACCCGCGGACGGACCTGCGCGGATATTTCAGCGGCGGTAGGGCTTCCGGAGTCCCTGACCTCGGGCATCGGGCCGGGCAGATCTCCCAGGAAATTGTACCAATGGGTCGGCATCGTCTGCATTCCCGGTAATGACACATCGCCACGAATACCGGGGCGAGGCAATGGCGATTGCTCATGCCCAACATGGCTTGGGCTGTACGAAGTCACGTTCCCCCCGCTCCCCCGCTTCGAATGGTTTTGAGTCATCGTAGGAAGCGACCGAGCGCCGCGCAACCGTTTGAACCTCAGGTCTAATTTTCAACAATTGCAGCTTTCATCGGACGGGACCCGCTTCCGGTTGATCAGGTTCCGGAAAAGGGAAAGTGCACGAGAAAACAAGGAGACGAGGTCGACGGAATCAACTGGAGGCATCGAAAAGAAGGCGTCGGAATCGACGCCTTCTGAATCGTCCGCA
The DNA here is from genome assembly GCF_031348265.1 of Streptomyces collinus. NCBI lineage: Bacteria > Bacillati > Actinomycetota > Actinomycetes > Kitasatosporales > Streptomycetaceae > Streptomyces > Streptomyces collinus. The sequence goes on from NZ_CP133771.1 coordinate 265,549, forward strand.
CCTACGCGTCAGCGTCCCGGGAATTCATCCGTTCCGTCAACGATTCCGCAAGGAGCCGCCAGCTCTCGGCGTGGTGCCGTGCCAGCTCGGCGATCAGGGGCGCGCAGTGGATCGGGAGGCTGTTCGCCATCGCCGCCCAGTCATGCGGCTGCGGGGCCGACGGGTCCAACGTCCGCAGCAGCTTCCGGCCCACCTCGGTGAAGCGGAGTGAGGGATCGGCCCGCAGCCGCCGGACCGCCAGCGAGGGATCCGCGCACACCGGGTGTGCCCGGGGACGTTTCACGATCGCGGGGCGGCCGGCCGCACCCTCCGGGACCGGCCCGTCGTTCGGCTCCGCCGCCGCCTGCGGCCCTTCCTGAACCGCGCGCGCCCGCTTTCGTGCGTCCTTCGCCGTGGTGAGCGAGATGTGCGCGGCGCGCGCCACCTCCTGCGCGGACGCGTCGGGATGCGCGGCGAGGTACATCAGGGCGCGGCTGCGGCCTTCGCCCGCCGCGAGCGGGTAGGCCACCCCGTCGCGCCCGAGTCGTACGGCGGTCGGGTGCGGAAGTTCCGCACCCGACCGCCGCCGGAGCGCTGCGATCGTCTTGTCCGACAGGCCGACGACCCCCGCCAGCCGCCGGTTGGACCACTCCGGGAAATCGGCGAGCATGTGGCGGGCGGCGGCCTTGCGGTCCGCCAGGGAAAGGGGCAGTCCGTGATTGCTGTTCAGCTTGACCGCCAGCACGAAGGCTTCTCGCTCGTCGCCGTTGAAGAGCACGGCGCTGATGTGTGTGGCACCGCTGTTCTCCACCGCCCTGAGCCGGTGCACACCGTCGATGACGGTCATCGTCTTGCGGTGAATCACAATCGGCGGCAGCTCGGAGCACACCTCGGCGAGCGCATTGATGTGCCGTGGATCCTCCCCGACGGTGCGGAGTGAGCCCACGACGGTGATACGGCAGATCGGTACCTGGGTGATCTCCGATAAGAGTCCGCCGAGGTGCGGATCCGGGTGACGAAAGTGCTGCTGTACCGGCTTCTGTACGGGTGCAGAGATATGGTCCATCGCTCTTCCTCCCCAACGGACCTTCCGGCTGTGTGCGACTCATCCTGATTGCGGATGACGTCAGACAGCGCGGCCGGCCACGGGCCGTGGACAGAAAGAGCTTTCATGAGCCATCGGAAAGATGTACAACATCGAGTCTCCCCCGGGACGCAATGCCGAGAACCGACTCCCGAACCCTGTCAGGAGGATGGAGTTGACGCAAGGCCTCTGCATGCGGCCCGTCGGGCAGGTCGATCATTTTCCGATCGTTGATTGAACAACCATTGGCGCGCAAAGCCCTCCCGCGGACGGAATGATCGGCTCCTCGAAGACGGTCTCGGAATATCCCCGCTGCTGGACGCTTGATCCGTATGGTCCGCCGAGATCACACCGCCCGTTCCCTTGGCCGGCGTGAAGAGCAAAGACGTACGGCCCGGGTATGCCGCCCGCGACGGGACTGCTGTGTTCTGTGCGTGCCGAGCCCGATTCGGCTACCGGGTCGGGAGTGCAAGGAATGACGTATGCGCCGGGGTTGAACTCAACAGCGGTCTCGTGCCCGTTGAGTACCACCGGTTGGAGCGGCTTGCGCCGATGTGAGCGCGGGCACAACGGGCTCGTGCGCGTCGGCGCCCTTCCCGTGATGACGGGCTCCCCCCACGGTCGTACAGGCAGAGAGCGCCCCTGACAGATGTCAGGAGCGGGCCGTCGCGCCGCCGTGGTCCTCTGGGGCGGCTGAGTCGGCTACCGGGCTGAAGGGGAACAGCGATGGTGAGTTCTGTGAGTCGGCGCTGGAGGGCACGGGCGGCGTGGGTGGCCGCGGCCGTCCTGGGCGCGGGACTTCTTTCCACGGGATCGGCGCAGGCGTCCGTGTTCCCGTGCAACGTCAGCGGACACGTCATCAACTGCACGACGGTCACCGGCATCGATCCCGGCTCCTACCTCCAGGTGCGCCAGGGGCCCGGATACGGCTACCCCAACCAGTGGGGCTGGCCCCGTCTGAACAACGGTGACCGGGTCGGACTGGCCTGCTGGACCACCGGGGACGGCGCGGCCGACAACTCCGGCTACCGCTACTGGATGCGCATCGACAACGGCATCGCGTTCGGGTACGTCAACGACTGGTATCTGTCGACCGGCGGCCCGGGCAGCTGGCAGCAGATCATCCGGCAGTGCTGACATGGCCGGAGGAGAAGTCCGACGCGCACGCCGCATGGCCGTGGCCGCCGCCGCGGTGGCGTGTCTGCTGACCGCCACCGCCTGCGCGGACGACAAGCCGCGCGCGACCGGTTCGAAGCCGGCCGCCCCGCAACCGCTCGGCGCCGAGGAACGGGAGCTGCTGCACGACACGGAGCAGACGCTGCTGCGGCAGTGCATGCGGCAGCAAGGGTTCCGGCTGTGGAAGGTGCCTCTCAAGCCGGTGCCGGAGCAGCGCGAGTTTCCCTATGCCGTCGACGACGTGAAGTGGGCCCGCGAGCACGGCTACGGCAGCGACCTCCAGGAGCGCGCCGAGAAGCTGCGGACGGAGGATCCCAACCGGCGGTACTTCGAGGGCCTGCCCGCCGAGCGGAGGGCCGCGGCCAAGGCGGCGCTCCACGGGAGGGACCGCAGGGGCGGCCCGTCGGTCACCCTGCCCGGCGGCGGAGTGGCACGGCGCAGCGGCGACGGCTGCACGGCGCAGGCGCAGACCCGGCTCTACGGCGACTTCGCCCGCTGGTTCCGGACCAAGACGTTCACCGACAACCTGACCGGCCTGCGCATGGCACGCGTGGGCGCGGAGCCCGCCTTCCGGAAGGCGGTGAAGGACTGGTCCTCGTGCATGCGGGGCAAGGGCCATGCCTACGACGACCCCGGCCAGGCCAGGCACGCCTTCACCGCTCCCACGGCCGGCAAGACGGCCGCGGCGACGGGCAGGGCCCGCTCGGCGGAGGTGAGCACTGCTGTGGCGGAGGCGGAGTGCGCCCGCGGCAGCGGCCTGTCCGAAGTGGCCGAGCGACTGCACCGCCGGCACGGCGAACGCCTGCGCGCGGAGTACCGCGAGCAGGTGAACGAGAGGCTCCGGCTCGAACACGCGGCGCTGCTGCGTGTCCCCGGCCTCTCCGCCTCGCGCTGACCCGACGACCACCCGCGCACCATCCGACAGCACACCCGACCCTGAGGAGAACCATGCTGATCAGAAAGAAGTACGCCGCGTGGGCGTCAGCCGTGGCGATCACCGCGCTGACGTTCCTCACTCCCGCGACCAGCGCCGGCGCGGCCGAGGCGAGGGCCTCGGTCTGGCCGCCGGACGGCAGCTTCCACGCCTGGGACGGCGAGAACAGCGACGGCGCCCACTGCGCCTGGTACGGCGACGACACGGACTGGTCGTCCTGCGCCCCCGCGGGGAACCTGCGCAACAGGGCCACGAGCGTGGAGAACAGCGGCTACACGGGCGCCTACGAGGATGTCCTCGTCTACTGGGACACCGGCTACCGGGGAGCCCGGGCCTGCATCAACAACGGCTCCTGGTACAACCTCCAGTACTTCCGGTTCCCGAGCAACGGTGCCGGTGGCGGTGAGGTCATGAACAACAACATCTCCAGCCACCACTGGACGAACTCGTGCAGCGAGAATCCCGTCTACATCTCCTGACGCGGCTGCGGCTGCCCGGGGCGCGTACGGCGATGCGCGCCGGGCGGCGCGCGCAGCAACTCCTGACCGAGGAGGGCCGGTCGCCGGCGAGGAACGGGCTCGTCGCTCACCGAGCGATCCCGGCACCGCCCCCGCCGACGGTCTTCCCTGGGCGGCCCGCGGTGCCTCTCTGCTGACCGGCCCGCTCACGCTGAGGTGGCGCCCGCGCCGATCACTTGCCAGCGCGGGTGACGTCGACGGCTCCGGCGTCCGGCCCGGGCGGTTCACGTGAGTCCGGATGCGGCCTTGGTGGCGCCGAGGGGGACGACGCCGGACGGGGTGTCGACGGTCGGGTTCACCTCGCAGGTGAACGGCAACCGCGGTGGCGGTCAGCAGCGCAGGGCCACGACACCCCAGCCTCGGCGCTCCGCCTGTACGACCACCTCTCCCCAGTCGGTGAGGAGGTCGGCGAACGATGCGAAGTCCCGGATCCATCCGCTGGGTTCCGCAGCGTGCCGGGTGAACGGCTCGCGCACACTCTCCAGGCGGGGCGCCGCCTGCCGCCACCATCCGGCGATCACCGGCACGTGGTCGGGAGGGCACCACAGCAACAGGTCCGCGTCCCAGGGACACGGCAGCTCCGGGAGTCCCGAACCGGCTTTGGTGGTGTCCTCCAGACCGTGCCAGAACAGGGCGTCGTTGAAGCGGTCCAGCGCCTCGCGCACCGTCGGCTCGACGAAGTCCCGTACGTGGTCCCAGCGGTGGCCGGCCCAGAAGTGCGGCTTGTAGGAGCCGAGCGAGTTCCGGAAGGCATACCTGCCGTACCAGTCCTCGCCCGGCTGCGAAGGCCACGACCAGCCGTGCTCGGAGAGGTCGTCGCTGTACACCTCGCCGAAGGCGGCGTCGATGAGCAGTTCCTCCCGGGCGGCCGGTGCGGTCGCCTCCACACGCGGCCAGTCCACGATCAGCACCTCTGTCGCAACACCCATCACGCCAGCCTAGGACTGGCGTCAGCATGCGGCAGACAGCGAGGGCGGTCAGAACATGGTGTTGTCGTTCTCGGACGTGGGCGGGACGAGCTGGAGGACGTCCCAGTGCTCGACGATCTTGCCGTCCGCGTCGAAACGGAAGATGTCGATGCCGGCGTACTCCTCGGCGGGCCAGGTCTGGTGGCAGTGCAGGATCACGTGGTCGCCTTCCGCGAAGGCGCGCTTGACCTCCACCCGCTTGCCCGGGTGTTCGGCGGCCATCCGCTCGAAGTAGTCGATGAACGCCTGCTTGCCGTCGCCGACGTGGGGATTGTGCTGGATGTAGGTGTCACCGACGTATCTGTCGATGGCCTCGGCGGGACGGCACTGGTTGAACATCACGTCGTAGAACGCCTTGGCGGCGGCCTTGTTCTTCTCTTGAATCGGATACGCTCGCGACTGGCGATGGTCAAAAACCGACACGATGGTGATCGCGGGATCCCGGAGATCTCGTTCGCAGCACCCGCCGGCGCCCCGGCCGGCGTCGAGGTGCTGTCCCTGGCCGACCTGCGCCGCCGCGTGCCCCGCGAGCGGCTCGCTGTCCCCCAGCGCCCGGACTTCCATCACCTGATCACCCTCGGCGCCGGAATGCTGCGGCACCCGGTCGACTTCACCGCCCACACCCTCGAACCCGGCTCCTGGCTCTGGATCCGTCCCGGCCAGGTGCACCAGTGGGACGACCTGACCCGCGCCGAGGGCACCCTGATCCTGTTCCGCCAGGACTTCCTCGACCCGGCCACCGCTGCCTGGGCCCGTCTGGACGACCCGCACGCTCCGGTCCTGCGCCGGCCCCTGGCCGACGAGGCCGAGGCCCTGCGGCTGGCCGCCGGCCACCTCGCCTCCGAGTTCCACGCGCTCGGACATCTGCCCCTGGAAATCCACACCGCAGCCCTGCGCCATCTGCTCGCCGTCCTCGTCCTGCGGCTGGCGCACCTCACCTCCCCCGCCGGGCGCCCCAGCGCCGAGCCCGACGCCACCTACCTGCGCTTCCGTGACGCGGTGGAGAAGAACTTCGCCCGCACCCGCCGGGTCGAGGACTACGCGGAAGCGCTGGGCTACTCGTCGCGCACCCTCTCCCGCGCCACCCTTGCCTCCGTCGGCCTCGGCGCCAAGGAGGTCATCGACCGCCGCGTCGTCCTCGAAGCCAAGCGCCTCCTGGCCCACAGCGATCAGACGGCAGCCCGCATCGCCGACCGCCTCGGGTTCTCCAGCGCCACTCACTTCAGCAAGTTCTTCCACCAGCACACGGGACAGAGCCCGATCGCCTTCCGCGGCACGGTACGCGGACACGCTCCCGGGTGAGCCGCCTTCGTCCGCAGCGCCATCGCGGGAAACGACGGAGTCGCGGTGCCAGCGGGCGCGTGCTGTCCTGGGGTAGTACGCAGGGAGTGCACCGATGCGGCATCTTGGGAGTTCCGTCCTCGTCTCCGCCCGGTCTCCCGCGCCCACCGGAGCGGGCGGGGGGTTGCTGCCGGCGCGGGAGCTCGCGGTCGCCTGGTCCCTGGTCGTCATGATCGCCGTGCCCGCCTGGGTACTGACCGTCGCGCAGGCCCGGGACATGGGGGTCGAACCCGGCACGATGGGGTTGGCGCTGCCGCTGTTCCTGCTGCTCTGGGTCACGATGACGGCGGCCATGATGCTGCCTTCCATGGCACCGGTCGCCCTCACCTGGGTGCGGGGGATCGGGCGTCGGACGTCCGGTTGGAGCCGGGCGGGGCGCACCGTGGAGTTCCTGGGCGGGTACCTGCTGGTGTGGACGGCCTTCGGACTGCTCGCCTACGCGGCGCTGAACCTCACCGGTGACGTGGTGAGCGATCACCCGGCAGCGGGACGCTGGATCGGGTCGGTCGCTTTCCTGGTGGCGGGCCTCTATCAGCTGGGCCCCCTCAAGAACGTCTGTCTGCGGCACTGCCGGGACCCCATGGGCCAGCTGGTGCGCTACTCCGGGTTCCGGCAGCCGGTCCGCGATCTACGGGTGGGCCTGCACCACGGCGCTTACTGCGTCGGCTGTTGCGCGGGACTGATGGTCGTCCTCATACCGCTCGGGGTGATGAACGTGGCGGCGATGGCCGGACTGGCGATCGTGATCTTCGTGGAGAAGCTGTGGTCCCGGGGGCCGCTGCTCGCGGGAGTGGTGGGTGTGGTCTTCCTCGTCCTCGCGGTGCTGGCGCCGTTCCAGGACTGGCTGCTGCCGGGGCTGCAGGAATCGGCGCCTCCGATGGACGACATGTGAGTGTCCGGAGCAAGCTGGAAGAGAGGCCGCCTCGCGATCCGCGTGCGGGCTCGCGACCTGCGGTCTCGCCATTCCGGAAGAGCTCCCTCGGGCTCGACGGGAGGGGAGCGAGATGACGGAACAGGACGGCACCGGGACCCGCTGGCATCTGGCCGGCGACTGGTTCGACGTGTGCAAATGCGCCATACCCTGCCCCTGCACGTTCGCGCAGCCCCCGACCTACGGTGACTGCGAAGGCGTGCTGGTCTGGCACATCCGTGAGGGCAACTACGGCGACGTACGCCTCGACGATCTCAACGTCCTGATGCTGGGCGCTTTCGTGGGCAACGTGTGGGCCGGCGAGCACACCGACGCGTATGCGGCGGTCTTCCTCGACGAACGCGCCGACGACGGGCAGCGCGCCGCGCTCGGGACCGTCTTCGGCGGCGAGGCAGGAGGCTGGCCGGCCCAGTTCGGCCAGATGCTCCGGCCCGAGATGCGTGGCATGGACTTCGCGCCGATCCGCGTGGAGATCGACGAGGACCTGGCCACCTGGAGAGCCGAGATCCCCGGCCGGGTCACGGCCGCCGCCGAGGCGCTCACCGGCCCGACGACGCCGGAAGGCGGCCGCGTCCAGGTGCACAACGCGCCGGGCGCCGAGGTCGGGCCGGGGCAGGTCGCCACCTGGGGGCGGGCCACCGCCGACCGGGCCGACGCGTTCGGCTTCTCCTGGGAACGCTCGGGAAAGTCGAGCAAGTACTTCCCCTTCGACTGGACGGGACCCGACTGAGCGGAGGCCGGCCGGCACCGGACGGTGGAGGTTCCAGGCCCCTCACCGACGCGGGGGGCCGCACGTCCGAACACCATGACCGGCCCCCACGCCGTCCCCGGTTACGACAGTTCGGCGTCGCCCATCGCCGGGCTGCCGAAGAAGCCGCTCATGAGCTTGTTCAGGTCGAGCTTCGTGGCACCGGCCGGAACGGTGGGCTTGGCGCCCTCGCGCATCCGCAGTGTCAGGCCCAGCTTCTTGACCTCGGCGGTCCCGGCCAGCTTGGCGAGGTCCACGTCCACCTGGGACAGCGCGCCGTTCTTCAGCGTGAAGTCCGCCGTCACCTTGGCGTCAGGAGCTTCCTTCAGGTCCTTGTCCGTCGGCAGCTCCACGCCCGGCGGCAGGTCCTTCACCAGCGGGCGGATCTCGCCGAACAGCTCGGTGACCAGCGTGCGGAAGGGGGCCGTCGCCTTGACGTGCTCGGTGCCGTTCTTTCCGTCGGCCGTCTTGAACTTCACCTCACGGGCGATGACCTCCCGGAGGGCCTTCATGAGCTTCTTCTGCGTCTTGGCGTCGAGGGACGGCGCGGGCGCGGGGCCGCCCTCGGCCTTCCGGCTCTCGCCGGTGACCTTCTCCATCTCCTTCGTGTCGATCTTCACCCACTTGCCCTCGATGACGTCCTTCATCGCCCCGGCCTCCGGGGGCAGATCGTCAGCGTCCGGGACGGGGCTGCCCGCCATCTTGCCCATCGCGGCCATGTCGGCACGGACGTAGATGAAGTCGCCGATCACCCGGTACTCGGCGAGGTCGCCGTCCGGCGTGCTGACCTTCAGGGCCGTGCCGAGGAGGTCCTTCTCACCGGACTCGTCGAGCGGCCGCTTCGACTGCACGGTCACAGTGATCTTCGCACCGCTGAGCAACTCGGCGGCCTGTTCCGGGATCTCCTCACCGGGCGCGGGGTCGGACTTGGCGTCCAGCGCCTCCAGTGACGCGACGTCCGTGTCCAGGTCGAGCTCGAAGGAGAGTGTCTTCTTCTTGCCGAGCTCCTCGAAGGCCCGGTCGAGCTTCTGGCCGGCGGAGAGCTGCTCCACCGTTCCGCAGGCGGCCGCGCCCGCGAGGACGGCACCGACGACGGCGGTGGCGATCAGGGTCTTGCGTATGGGGTTGATGATGGTCTCCTCGTGGCTCCGATCACAACGTGATCGATCAGAAGACTCGCAACTCGCCTACAGGGTTGTGCCGTACATCCGACGAGTCTGCGGCCGATATCCCGGCGCGTACCGCACATGAAAATCGTTGTCGTATGCTGAGGTGCATCCACGCCGTACGACCCTCCTGACCGAGAGGACTCCCCCGTGGCCGAGCCCGAGCCGCTGACGCCCATGCCCTCGCAACGCCTCCCCGTCACCGTGCTGTCGGGGTTTCTCGGCGCCGGGAAGACGACCCTCCTCAACCACGTCCTCACCAACCGCGAGGGCCTGCGGGTGGCGGTGATCGTCAACGACATGAGCGAGATCAACATCGACGCCGCCCTCGTGCGCGGGGGCGAAGCAGCCCTGTCCCGCACGGAGGAGCGGCTGGTGGAGATGACCAACGGCTGCATCTGCTGCACCTTGCGCGACGACCTGCTGGAGGAGGTCGAACGGCTCGCCGAGGACGGCCGCTTCGACTACCTCCTCATCGAGTCCAGCGGCATCTCCGAGCCGATGCCGGTCGCCGCCACCTTCGCCTTCGCCCGGGACGACGGCGCCACCCTTCAGGACGTCGCCCGGCTGGACACCATGGTCACCGTCGTCGACGCCGCCAACTTCCTCGCCGAGCTGGGCACCGGTGACGACCTGGCCGAACGGGGCCTGGCTCCCTACGAGGACGACGAGCGCACCGTGAGCGACCTGCTGATCGACCAGGTCGAGTTCGCCGACGTGATCGTCCTCAACAAGCTGGATCTGGTCGGTGAGGCCGACGCGGACCGGGTGCGCGGGGTGCTGGCACGGCTGAATCCGACGGCCCGTCTGATCCCCGCCGTGCACGGCCGGATCGGCGTGCGCGACGTCCTGGAGACCGGGCGGTTCGACCTGGAGCGCGCACAGCAGGCGCCGGGCTGGGTGCGGGAGCTCAACGGCGACCACGTTCCCGAGACCGAGGAGTACGGCATCTCCTCCCTGGTCTTCCGGTCCACCGTGCCGTTCCACCCCGGGCGGCTGTGGGACTTCGTCACCGGAGAACTGGACGGTGGAGCACACGGCCAAGTGCTGCGCTCCAAGGGCTTCTTCACCCTGGCCGGGCGTGAGGGCGTGACGGGCCTGTGGTCACAGGCCGGATCCGTCGCCCGCTTCGAGCCGTCCGGGGTCCGGGACACCGACGCGCCCCACGCCCAGGAGCTGGTGTTCATCGGTGTCGGTCTGCGGGAGCCGGGTCTGCGTGCCGCCCTGGCCGGATGCCTGCTGGCCGTCGGCGAGCAGCTCCCCGCCGACGATCCCTTCCCTCCGTGGGACACCGGGGACGTCTGCGATCTGGAGCACGAGCACGCGCGGGCGGCGGCGGCCGTCTAGCCGGAGCACGGGCGCGTCCGGGCACCGTGTCGACGCCCGGACGGCCTTTTCCGGAGGCGATGGGAGGCACACGCGTGTACGGAACGACCCCCGGCGCATGGCGTACCACCCCGCAACGCACCGCGGTCCTCACGGCACTTCGGGCCTGCGACGGTTTCATCTCGGCGCAGACCCTGCACGCCGCTCTCCTCGCGGAGGGCGTGGCGGTGGGGCTGACCACCGTCTACCGCACGCTGCGCTTACTGGAGACGGCCGGGCACGTCGACGTGGTGCGCGACAGCGACGGTGAGCGGCTCTACCGGCCCAGACCCGACGAGGGGCACCGCCACTACCTGGTCTGCCGGGAGTGCGGGCTCAGCCTCGCCGTCGACGCCGAGGAGGTCGAGCGGTGGGTGACCAGGACCGCGCGTGACATCGGCTTCCACACGGTCGAGCTCACCGGCGTGTGCGACGGCTGTCTGTCCGGGCCGGACCGCCGAACGGCTCCCGACACGTAGCGGGCCCAGGAGATCACGGCCGCGCCCGTGCTCAAGACGTGGTGGTCAGAACGCGGTTGAGCGCGCTGCCCGGGCGGCCGGTGAGCTCCTCCCAGGTGCCCTCCTCCACGATGCGGCCCTCCTCCAGGACGGCGATGCGCCCGGCGCGGCGGATGGTGGCCGGACGGTGCGCGATGACGATCGTCGTACGGCCCTCCTCCTCCAGCGCGGTGGCGAGTTGGGCGTCCCCCGCGTTGTCCAGGTGAGCGGTGGACTCGTCGAGTACGAGGACGCGCGGCCGGACCAGCAGCGCGCGGGCGAGAGCGATACGGGCCCGCTGGCCGCCGGAGAGCGTGGCGCCGCGCTCGCCGACGAGGGTGTCCATCGGGGCGATCCGGTCGACGCCGCACCGCCGTGCCGCCTCGGACAGCGCCCCGTCGTCCGCCTCGGGAGCGGCGAGCCGCAGATTCTCGGCGAGTGTGCCGTGGAAGAGGGGCGTGTCCTGGCCCACCAGTGTCACCGCACGCCGCAGTTCCGCATCGCCGACCTCCCGGATGTCCACGGGGTCGCCGTCGCCGGGCAGCAGCTGGACCGCGCCGGCTGCCGGGTCCCAGAAGCGGGCCAGCAGATGGGCGCAGGTCGACTTGCCGGCACCGGAGGCGCCGACCAGGGCGAGTGTCTGCCCGGGCGGGACGGTCAGCTCGACGCCGTCCAGCACGGGTGTGCCGCCGTAGTCGAAGCTCACCCCGTGCAGCCGGACGCCCAGCGGCCCGGGCGGCAGGGAGCGGGGCGCGGTGGGCGGCGGGGCCAGTGCGGGCGCCGTGACGGCCGCGTCGACGCGGGAGGCGGCGGCGCGCAGTGCCACGGCCTGGCTCAGGGCGCGGGCCGATTCCGCGACCGGACCGAGGACGGACAGGGCCAGCGCCATCGCCGCCGGAGCCCAAGCGCCGTGCAGTCGTCCGGAGGTCACGGAGTGCGCCGCCGCGGCGACCACGCCGAGTACCGCGGTCACGATGAGAAGGTCGCGGACTGCGGCGGCGACGGCCTCCCAGGTGGCCTCGGCGCGCTGGGCGGCACCCACCTGCCGGCCCCGTTCCGCCAGCTTGCGGCGGCGTTGCGCCAGGGCGCCGAAGGCGAGCAGTTCACGCAGCCCGTCGACGGTCTCCACCGTGTCGGCCGACAGGTGCGCCACGGCCGTCCGGGTGCGGCCGCCGCGCACCGCGCGTGCACGTGCGTCGGCGAAGGGCGCCGCCGCGAGCAGGGCCGCGACCGGCAGCACGGCCGCCGGCAGCCAGGGCTCCACCGTGGCGAGAGCGACGGAGCCGCCCGTGAAGACCGTCCCGGCCGCGAGCAGTTGGGCGGTGGTGTGGGCGTAGAAGAACTCCAGGGCTTCCACGTCGGCCATGGCGGTAGCGGCGAGGTCGCCGCTGCGCCGTCCCGCCACGCGGGCGGGCGCGCTGCGGGCCAGTCCGTCGAAGACGCGTACCCGCAGTGCCGCCAGCACCCGGTAGGCGAGGTCGTGCGAGAGGTCCATCTCCCGCCAGGTCATCAGGGCGCGCACGGCGACGAGGGCGAACAGCGCGGTGACGGTGCCGGCCGAGGGCGCCCGCCCGTCGATGACGGCGGTTCCCACGGTGTGGGCGGCCAGGGTCAGCAGCGCGACGAGGGAGCCCTGTTCGAGGAGGGCGGCTGCGCAGGTGCGGGCTGTCATGGCCCGGTGCTCCGCCAGGGCGGGGAGCAGGGCGCGCAGCGCGCCTCGGGCGGGTACGTCCGCGTGGTTGGCGGCGACGGTGCTCATGCGGCGAGTTCTCCTCGGTGGGCACGGCCGGCCTCGACGAGCCGGGTGTAGACGCCGCCGGCCTCGACGAGACCGGCGTGTTCGCCGACGGCGTCCACCCGTCCCGAGTCGAGGACGACGATGTGGTCGGCGTGCCGGACGGCCGCGAGCCGGTGGGCGACCACCAGGACCGTCCGGCCGCTCGCGGCGGTCGGCAACTCCCGGACGATGTCCGCCTCGCGGCGCTCGTCGACGGAGCTGGTGGCCTCGTCGAGGACGAGCACCGGGGCGTCGGCCAGCAGGGCCCGCGCGAGCGCGAGGCGCTGCCGCTGACCGCCGGAGAGGGTGGCTCCCCGTTCACCGAGGAGGGTGGCGTAGCCGTCGGGAAGGGCGGTGATCTCGTCGTGGATCCCGGCGGCGCGCGCCGCCCCGGTCAGTTCGTCGTCCGTGGCGCCGGGCCGGGCCAGGCGCAGATTGTCGGCGATGGTGGCGTGGAAGAGGTAGGTCTCCTGCGAGACGACGGCGATGCCCTGCCGCAGCGAGTCGAGCGCGTACTCGGTCGTGGGGCGTCCGTCGAGGGTGATCCGGCCTTCCTGCGGGTCGTGGTGGCGCAGGAGCAGGGCGAGGAGCGTCGATTTGCCGGCGCCGGAGGGGCCGACGATCGCGGTCGTCCGGCCCGCCTGCGCGGTGAACGAGACGCCGTCCAGGGCCGGGGCCGGTGCGCCGCCATAGGTGAACCGGACGTCATGAAAGCGCAGTTCGGGCGCAGCCTGCCGGTGTGCGGAGGCCGTTCCGGTGTCCTCGACCGCCGGCTCGCCCGTACGCAGCGCCGCGAGGCCATCGGCGGCCGACGCCCCGAGGTATCCGGCGTGCCATTCGCGGGCGAGGTCGCGGACGGGGCGGAAGCACTCCGAGGCCAGCAGCAGCACCAGATACGTGCCGGTCGCGGTGGTGGATCCGGTGACGGCCGACCAGCACGCCAGGAGGGCCGCGGCGGCGGTACCGCCCTGGATGGCGAGGTCGGTGATGCCGGTGTCGACCAGGGAGACCCGCAGCTTGGCGACGGTTGCGCGGTGCAGCGCCGCGGACCGCTCCTCGAGGCGGGCGCGGGTGCGTCCGACCGCGCCCGCGGCGCGCAGGGCGGGCATGCCCTGGAGGGCCTCCAGGTAGTCGGCGCCGAGCCCTTCGTACGTGTCCCAGTGCTCTTTGCCGCGGGCGGCGAGGAGCCGGTCCCAGGCGCGTGGTCCGGCCAGGGCGAGGAGCAGGGCGGGGACGAGGCCGAGGAGGGCCCGGGGTTCGGTGGCGGCCAGGGCGGCGAGGACCAGGGGCGGCACCGTGAGGGTGACCAGGAGCTGGGGCAGGTAGCGGGAGACGTAGGCGTCGACGCCCTCCACTCCGTCGACGAGGGTGGTGCGGACGGCTCCGGCCCGCGCGGTGGTCAGGTGTGCGGGACCCAACCGGCCCAGGTGGGCCAGGAGTTCGTCCCGCAGGGCCACCCGGACCCGGGCCCCGGCACGGGTCGCGGTGCGCCGCTGCCACACCGTGAGCCCGGCGCGGGCGCCGACGACGGCCGGCACCGCGGCCAGCAGCCACGGCAGCCGGCCGGTGTCCCCGCGGGCAAGGCCGGCGAGCGCGAGGGCCAGCAGGGCGGCCTGCGCCAGGTGGGTGAGGGTGACGGCGCCCTGCAGGAGGGTGGCCGCGAGCAGGGGGCGCCGTGCCGGACGGGCGGCGCGGCGCAGCTCGGGGTGGACGATCACGGGGTGTTCTCCTCGTCGGCGTGGCGGGTGCCGAGGACCAGTGCGTGGACGACCCAGTCCCGGCCCGGGGCGGCGCCGAGCGCGGCGCCGAGGTCCGCCTGTTGCCAGGACCCGACGGGCCGGGCGGCAAGACCGTGGCGCCGGGCGGTGACATGGGCCAGGTGGACGGCGAACCCGGCCCGCAGGTGGGCGCGGCGGATGTGCGGGGCGTCGGCGTCGGCGGGGCAGCCGACGCCGAGCAGGACGGCACCCGCGTCCGCGATCCACGCCTGGCCCGCGGCCCAGGCGGCGAGCGTCGGGCGCGCCTCTCCCGCCGCGTACCGCCGCAGGGTCGCGCCATCGGCGGCCGGCTCCACCAGCCCGGGCCGCGGCGGGCCTACGGCGGCACACCAGCGCAGGTCACCGGCGCCTGCCCGCGCGGCGGTGGTGAGGACCGCCAGCAGTGCGTCCAGGGAGGGAGCGCCGGGCAACGGCGGTGAGGCGCTGCGGCGCGCCAGCAGCTCGGCGGGCACCGGCCGGCCCACGGACGGCTCCGGGACGCGAGCGCTGCCGGCCGGGTGCACCGGGCCCCGCCGGCCGGGCGGCGGGATGTGCACGGCGGCCAGTGGGCTCTCGGCGCGTCCGTCCAGCCGCACGTCGGGCTCGCTCACTCCGAGCGCGCGGGCCGCCAGGTACAGCGCGGCGGCGGCGTGCCCGGTGTCGAGGAGCAGCAGGGGCCGGGCCCGGTGGCCGTAGTGGGAGACCGTGCGCCGTGCAGTGACCGAGAGCCGGGCCGTGACGCCCGGCGGCGTGCCGTCGGGTTGCCGGCCGAGGCGGTGCACGCGGTGGCGCAGCGGGTCGTAGCCGTAGCGTCCGGGCGGCAGGGAGCAGCCGGCGCCGACGGTCAGTTCGGTGTCCACCGGGTGCAGGGCGCCGGCGGAAGGAGCGGGCCGCAGTCGGCCGGAGCCGTCCGAGGCCGCCAGGGAGAGGCGCAGCAGGTCCTGCACGTCGAGTTCCTCCGGCCCGGTCTCCGGGAAGGCGGTCGGCGGGCCCGGCCAGGCGCGGACGGCTCCCCCGGCGCGTGTGCCGGGGCCGGGGCGCTCCGGGGTGCGGGCGCGGGCGAGGGCGGCGACGAGGTCCGGCGGGCGGTCCTCGCGGGCGTGTTCCACGGGGACGGCCCTCACATGTGCGGCGGAGGCGCCAGGGTGAAGTCCTGCGGCGCGCTCGGCGGATCGGTGCGCCATCCGCGCACGACAGCGGCCTCGGACAGACGCGGGCAGCCGAAGTAGCCGAAGGCCGCCGGGGCGTTGGGAAGGAGGCCCGAGACGAGGACCCTGGCGACGCGCAGGGAGGTCTCGGCGACGTCCTCGGTGGTGAGGTCGAAGGTCATGACCCGGTGGCCGCCCGCGCGCAGCGCGTTCTCCAGCCACTCCCGGCTGCCGGGTTCGACCGCGTCGACGGACACGGTCCCGAGGGCCGGTTCGGTGAATCGCCCGGCCTCGGCGGCCATCCGCTCGTCCAGCCACACCTGCACGTGCGCGCCCAGGTCCCGGACGTGCTCGAACTGCTCGCCGCACGCGTCGAGATAGCGGCCGTCGGCGCGGTGCTCCAGGTAGAGCCCGCGGGCGAGCAGTCCGGCCTCGACGGCCTGGAAGACCCAGCCGTCGGAACCGGTCAGGCCCTGGGTGAAGACCCAGGTGTGGACGGCTTCGAGGACGGCCTTGCGGGCGGCTTCGGCCGGGTCGTACTTGCAGGCGAAGCCGGCGGCGTACAGGCCGAGGCGCGGGTCGTGGACGAGCGCGGCCATGCAGGGGGCGAACTCCGAGTACATCTCGACGATGTGGACGTCGAGCGCGGACCCGGCGAGGTCGTCGGCGAGGCCGGGCACACTCGCCGGGTCGATACCCCGGGCCGGGCCGTCCAGATGCCACCACAGTTCCAGGGCGTCCCGTTCGACGATCTCCAGCAGGCCGCGTTCCACGGCGTCGTCGAGGCCCTGGCCGGTGGCGATCCCGGCGTAGTTGAGGTGGTGGGTGCGGGGCAGCTCGCGCAGGTCGCCCTGGCGCCAGTTGAGGTGGGTGAGCGACACGGGTGCCCAGACCTCGGCTGTGGTCCCGTCGGCGAGCGCTTCCGTTCCGCGCGTCCACAGGGCCGGGGTGTCGGCAGTGAGGGGGCGGTAGGGGAACTTCTCCCGGGTGTACTGCCAGGGCGCGTAGGCGGGCAGGTCCCGGGGGCCGTACAGGCGCAGGCCCTTCTCGGCCAGTTCGGCGGCGGTGGCGCGCAGGGGGGCCTCGGGGTGGCCGGGCGGCGGCACGCGGTTGCCGCAGTACCGCTCCATGCCCTCGGCTATGGCGGCGGTCCGGGCTTGCTCGGGGTCGCCGAAGGTGGTGCCGAGGGAGACCCGGTCGGCCGGCCACAGTCCGAGTCTGCGGGCGTCGGATATCTCGGCCGTGAGGGCGGTGTAGCGGGGTGGGGTGCCCGGCGGGTGCTCGACGGGTTTGACCTTGCGGACGATGCCGCAGACGGGGTCGACGAGTGCTTCCAGCGGCAGCGCCGTCATCGCAGGATCTCCTCGGCGGGGTCGGTGGGGGTGGGACGGGACGGGAGCACGTGCAGCGTGAGTTCCACGGCGGCCGGTTCGACCTCGCGCCGGGAGGCGAGCAGTCGGCGGGCCGTCACCGGGTCGTCGCCGGTGTGGGGGTTGCGTGCGTGGGCCGGGAAGTGGTGGCCCGCGATCTCCAGGCGCAGCCGGGTGCCGGCCCGCAGCCGGCGCGTGAGCCGGCCGAGGCCGATGGTGAACTCGGCTGCGCGGCCGGCCGGTTCGGCTCGCCGGACGACGCCGACGGCGAGCCGCTCGGCGTTCCCTTCCGGGGTGAGCGCGACGAGCCGGGCGGCCCAGTCCGCGGACGGTGTGTGGGCGGTGGCCCGCAGTCGCGCGCCGACCGGGCCGACCACGTCGAGCGGACGGGGCAGCGGCGGGGTGACCAGCAGGCAGCGGTCGGGCGGCCCGTCGGTCGGTACGGTCAGGTCGCCGGAGCGCACGGGCCGGTCGGGGTCGGCGGTGAACACGGCGCCGTGCAGCAGCCGCGGCCGTTGTGTGCGCGGTACGCCGTCGGCGCCGGCGGGCAGCCACAGGTCGGCTCCGCCCAGTGCCAGTGCGCCGTGGCGGCCGGGGGCGAGTGCGCCGGACAGGGCGCGGCGGGCCCAGCGCACGTACAGCTCGCCGAGGTTCAGCCGGTGGGCGGGCCCCGCGTCCGGGCCCGGCGCGGAGAGGAGACTGTGCCCCCACGGGCCGAGGAGCAGACGCGCCGAGGGGCCGCCCCAGGTGCGCCACAGTGCGACGGTGTCGTCGGTGAAGTGGTCGTGGTGGCCGCCCACCGCGAGCAGGGGAAGCCCGGCGTGTGCGGCCCGTGTCACGAGGCGCCCGCGGTCGTGGTGGCGCCACAGATCGGCCCAGGAGGGCAGGCTCCGGCCCAGCCGCTCGGGGAGAGCGGTCAGCGGCAGGTGGGTGAGCAGGCCGGGGTCCGTGGTGAGGGCCTTGTCCAGGGCACTCTCGTCGGAGTCCCGCCGGTCGCCGTGGGCGGCCCACCATCCGGCGCGCGGGCGCAGCCGTTCCACGCCGGACGCCTCGCGCGCCGTCTCCGCGAGGCCGAGGGCGGGCACGGCCGCGATGACGGCGTCCGGCCGCGCGTCCCGGGGCGCGTCGAGGGCGAGGACGAGGGCGCAGTGGGCGGCGTAGGAGGCGCCGGCGGCCACCAGCCGGCCGTCGCCCCAGGGCTGCCGCCGGATCCAGCGGGCGGTCGCCGCTCCGTCGGCGGCCTCGTTCGTGTAGGGGCGCCACTCCCCCGGCGAGGCGAAGCGGCCCCGCACGTCCTGGACGACGGCGGCGAATCCGTGGCGGGCCCAGCCGCAGGCTTCGGCCCGGTGCTCGGCTCGGTCGTAGGGGGTGCGGACCAGGACGGCCGGGAAGGGGCCGTCGCCGGCGGGGAGTCGGACGTCGGTGGCGAGCCCGTCGACGGCCGTGCTGAACGCCGTCATCCGTCCTGCTTCGGCATCGATGCCACGTCGGGCACCGGCAGGACGGGGTGTTCGGTGACGGTCAGGGTGCGCAGGTCGACGCGGCGCAGCCGGCGTCGTGCCGGGAAGCCTGCCGTGTCGGGGGCTGCGGTGGCCCACCGGGTGAGGTCGTCGGCGAGCAGCGCCGCGATCAGTGCGGCGGCGGGAACGGCGAGCCGGACCGGTGCGCCGAGGGTGCGGGGCCCGGTCCAGTACGCGGCCAGTTCGCGGTAGGCGGGGGTGGCGGCGAGCCGGCGGGAGCGGATGTGGGCCGAGGTGACGTCTCCGGGAGCGGCGGCGACCGGCTCGACGTAGGCCTGCCAGCCCTCGCGGTGGCAGCGCAGCCAGGCGACGCCGTGCCCGGGCAGCCGGTCGGCGGCGTCCCACAGCCCGTCGGGCACGGGACCGTCGAGGCACCACACGACGGCGGCGGGGGCCGTGGCGAGCAGGTCGTCGACGCCGGCCGGTGGCGTGCTGCCGGCCGGAGCGGTGCGCGGGTCGGCGCCCAGGGCCGTCAGGTGCGCGGCGAGGGGTCCGGTCAGTACCGGATCGCCGATCAGCCGGATGTGCCGGCGGTCGGCCGGCCACTCGACGGGCGGGAGGCCGTCCGCCAGGAATCCGGCCTGTTCGAACCCACGGATGACACGGTCGAGTTCGGTGTCCGCCCGGGTCGTGGCCCCGTCGCCGGTGAGCCGGGAGAGCAGGAGTCCCTCGTCCGCGTCGCCGGTCCTGACGGTGAGGAAATCCCCTTCGGGGGTACGGACGGCGAGACCTCGCCCGGGTACGGCGACGACCTCGGCACCGGGTGCGAGTCGGCTGTGGGACACGGCGTTCCTCCTGGCGACGGGCGGGACGGACGGGGGACGGGCGTGGGCCCGCCCGGAAGGCAAACGGGCGGGCCCACGGTCGAGGGAGCTGAGCCCTCGCCTACTCCTCGGTGTCCTCGAAGGGGTTCTCGACGAGCGCGTTGGAGTGGGAAGCCGAGTCGTGAGCCAGCTGACCCGGGTCGACGATCGGCGCGAAGACCTGCTCGTTGTCCATGAACTCTCCTTCATGTCAGGGAGATACGGCGTTCGGATGAGCGCCGTGACATCACGCTAATGAATCTGATTTTCATATTCAATAGCTGCGAGGGGGTGATCTGGGTAACACACCGGCCATCCCCCTTCCGGATCCTCACCGACCCGGCCCGCCACCTTGAGGACCTCCGCCAGCAGCCCCGGTGTGACGACCTCCTTCGGCGCCCCGTCGGCCACCACGCGGCCCTCGCGCAGGGCGACGATCCGCTCGGCGAACCGGGCCGCGTGGGCCAGGTCGTGCAGCACCATCACCACGGTGAGCCCGCGCTCCTCGCGCAGGCGCACCACGGTCTGCAGCACGTCGAGTTGGTGGTGCAGGTCCAGGTAGGTGGTCGGTTCGTCGAGCAGCAGGACGCGGGTGTCCTGGGCGAGGGCCATCGCCAGCCGCACCCGCTGCCGCTCACCCCCCGACAGCGCGTCGACGTCACGGCCGGCCCACTGCTCCACCCCGACATCGCGCAGGGCCCGCCGCACGACGGGGTCGTCGCCCTCGCGCAGCATGCCGAGCGGTCCGCGTGCCGCGTACCGCCCCTGACGTACGAGGTGACCCACCGTCATGCCCGGTACGGCCGGGGCGGACTGGTGCAGCAGCGCCACCCTGCGTGCCGTGGCGCGCCTCGACAGCCGGGCGAGGTCGTCCGCACCGAGCAGTACGCGCCCCGCGTCCGGCCGCAGCAGTCCCGCGGCCACTCGCAGCAGGGTCGACTTGCCGCAGCCGTTCAGGCCGATGAGGGCGGTCAGTTCGCCCGGCCGGACGGTCATGTCGACGCCCCTCAGTACGGGTCGTCCGGGATAGCCGAAGTGGACCCCCTCGACGTGGATCCCCACGGACTCGGTCATGCTCTGCCCTTCGGTCGGCTTCAGAACGTACGGCTCGGCGTGCGGCGCACGACGACCAGCAACAGCGCGGCGCCGAGGCAGGCGGTGAGCGCCCCGACCGGCAGCGTGAACCGGCCGGAGTCCAGCCCGGGTGCCGGCAGCCGCGAGGACAGCTGCGCGGCGGCGTCCGCCCCGCACACCACGACAGCGCCCACCAGGGCGGCGCCGGGGAGGCTCACCCGCAGGTCCGCGCCGAAGACGGCCACGGCCAGATGCGGAACGAGCAGTCCCACGAAGCCCAGCGCCCCGACGGCGGCCACCGCGCCCGCCGTCAGCGCCACCGCGCACAGCAGGGCGAGGGTCCGCGCCGGACGGACGGACAGGCCGGCCGTGAGGGCGATGTCGTCCCCGCAGCGCAGCAGGGTCAGCGGTCCGGCCAGCAGCCAGGCCGCGGCCCCCCAGAGGAGCGCCCATGGCCACAGCAGGTGCCAGTGCTGCCACACCCGGCCCTCGGTGGTGCCCACCAACCACTGGACCACGCTGCCGAGTTCGCCCGGCTCCACCAGGAGCACCATGGCCGTGAGGCCGCCGAGCACCGCGGACACCAGCACGCCGTGCACGGCGGTCTGTGCCGGGTCGCCACGGCCGCGTCCGGCGAGCAGCCACAGCAGCGCCGCGCCGGCGCATCCGCCCGTACAGGCCGCGAGGACGACGGCCAGCGGCGAGTCCCATCCGGCGAGCCCCAGAGCAGTCGCGGTGACGGCCCCGAGGACCGCGCCCGGCGTCACGCCCGTCACCTCGGGCCCGGCGAGCGGGTTGCGCAGCGCCGACTGGAGGACCAGCCCCGCCACGGCCAGGCTCGCGCCGGCCCCGAGGGCCACCAGCAGCCTGGGCAGGCGCAGTTGGAAGAAGATGTGACGTGCCGTCGCGTCACCGCCGCCGTTCACGACGTCCCAGACCACGCCCGGGGACATGCCGCGCCCGGCCACCAGTTCCACGCCGGCGCACACGACGGCCAGGGCCGCGAGCGCCGCGAAACGCCGGGTCACCGCACGTCCTCCGTTCCGGTCGGCCGGGAAGGGGAGAAACGAGTCCCGCCGGCCCCGGCTTCCTCTCGACGAGCATCGTCCGGGGCGCCGGCACGAGGGACTTCGTCCGCCGCGCCGGATGCAGCCGTCCGTGGGCCGTGCAGCGTCTCGCCCACGGCAGGTGCGGACCGGGCCGCCCGACCCCGGCCGCCCGACCGCATCAGCGCGACCCCGGCCGGCACCCCCAGCAGAGCCGTCCAGGCACCGGCCGGCGTCTCAACGGGCGCCAGCGCCAGCCGGGCCGGGACATCGGCGACCGTCACGACGGCGGCACCCCAGGCGGCGGACCACGGAAGCCAGCGCACCGCCCCCGCCGCGGGGTTGAACCACCGGGCCAGATGCGGAGCGAGGAAACCCACCCACGCGACGGGCCCGCACACCGCCGTCACCGGGGCGATCAGCACCACGGCGATGGCCAGCGCGGCGAGCCGCGCCCGCTGGGCGCGCACGCCCAGGGCCTCGGCATCCTCATCCCCCAGCCGCATCACCGACAGCACGGGCGCGCACAGCACCAGGGCGGGAACCGCGACGAGCAGCCACGGCCACAGGCCCGCGATGTCGTCCCAGGTCCGGGCGGAGAGCGAGCCGAGCAGGTAGCGGTAGATGAGTTGGAGGTCCAGCTGGTCCGCCATGACCATCAGCACGAGCAGCGCCGCCTGCAACGCGGCGGCGACCGCGGCTCCGGTCAGCAGGACGGCGGACGGGCTGCGGCCCAGCCCGGCGGCGAGCAGCGTCAGCCCGCCGCCGAGCGCGGCCCCGCCGATGGCCAGCAGGGGCTGGACGGCGGCAGGCAGGGACAGCGTCAGCACCAGAGGCGCGGCCACCCCCAGCGCGGCCCCGGACGACACACCCAGCATCTCCGGCACCGCCAGGGGATTGCGCAGTGCCTCCTGAAGGACCAGTCCGGCGGCCCCGAGACAGGTACCGGCGACGAGCGCCAGCACAAGGCGGGGCACGCGGAGTTCGGTGACGACGATCCCGGCGAGGGTGCTGTCCCCGTCCAGCACCGCACCGGCCAGCCGGTGCGGTGGGACGTAGGGGGTGCCGAGGCTCAGCGCGCAGAGCGATGAGGCGACCAGCAGGACGACCACCAGGACGGGCTGCCACGTTCGTGCACCGCGCGAGGGCGGTCGTCCGTCTGCTGCGGGGCGATCCGCCGCGGCGGGCGCCCGGGCGGGCACCGGCAGGGGCGCCCTCACCGCAGCGCGGCCGTGGCCTCGTCGAGGACGATGCCCAGCGAACGGGTGCCGCGTCCCTTGGCCCACACCTCTGAGTTCACCTCGTGGACGTCGCCGTTCTGCACTGCCGGGATCTTGCTCCAGAGGGGGTTCTCGGCCAGCTTCTCCGAGAGCTTGCCGTCCGCGTCACCGAAGCTCATCGTCTCGACGAACAGCACGTCGACGTTCCGAGCGAGGATCTCCTCCAGGCTGTAACTGCCCTCGACACCACGGGACTTCCACGGGTACCGGGCGATCTTCGGGAACAGGCTCGCGGCGACGTCGGCCTCGGGGGCGGCGACGCCGAAGTTCTCGTCACTGCCGTAGATGATGAGTGCGGTCTTGTCGCCCGGCGTCTTCTCGGCCTCGGCGAGTTTGGCACGGAAGGCCTTCTCGGCCTTCTCGCCTTCGGCGGTGCGGCCGGTCAGGGCGGCCGCGTCGCGCAGGTAACCGACGCTGTCCTCCCAGGTCTCGGGCTGCATGGGCCAGAACGTGGTGGCGCCCTTCAGGGCCGGAGCGAGCTTGCCGTGGGTGTCTCCCAGCCCGATGACCAGGTCGGGCTTGTGGGAGAGGATCGACTCCACCTCCGGGGCGATGAACCCCCCGGGGATGACGTCGACTTCCCTGGCCTTCTCCTCCCCCAGGAAACCGGGGTGGGAGAGCAGCGCGCTGTTGGTGGCCGTCGGGACGATGCCCAGTTCGGTCAGGATGTCGTCGCAGAGCGCGAACAGGCAGACGATGCGCTCGGGTTCCTTCTGCACGGCGACCTTGACGCCGTTCGTGTCGGTCACCTCCGTCGACGCCTTGATGGGTTCGACGGTGACCTCGGTCCTCGCCGCGGGCTTGGCCTCGTCACTCGCGGGCTCGTCGGACGACGAGCCGCAGCCGGCCAGCACGGAACCCACCAACGCTGCGGTGATCCAACTGCGGACGAATCTCGACGGTGAGCGCAGCATCGATGCCCTCGCTTCTTCTCAGGTGCCGGGAACTCACCGAACATACATGATAATCGTTTTCAGGAGACACTCTTTCGGAGGACCCATGACCACTGCCGCACCCGTCCTGCTCGTCTCCGACCACGTGGCCGGATGCGTCCATGTGCTGACCGTGCCGGACGGCACCGTCACAGGACGCCTCACCGGCCGCCATCTCTCCGAGCACGCCGGGTTTCTGGCTCTGCCCGGAGGGCGGGTGGCCTGTGTCGACGACCGCCGGGGGGAACTCCTGGTCCTCGATCCCTTCGGTGAGGAGCTCGTGGAACGCGCCGTACCGGTCGCCGTGCCGGCCGAGCACCTCGCCTGCGACCCGGCCGGGCGCCGGCTGGCCGTGACCACCGGCCTGGGCAAGAACGCCGAGCCGTGGTCGGACCTGCTGACGGTCGTCGACCTGGCCACCGACGAGACCGCGCGGGTACGCACCCGGGTCGGCGAGCCGGGCGTGACGGTGCTGGGCGGCGGCGACCCGCTGGTCGTGCTGCGGCACCGGGAACCCGGGGCGCTGGCCGCACACCGGTTCGCGGATCTCCTCGCGGCCCCGCCCGGCTGCCCCGTGGTCACACCGCACGAACTCCTGCCGCTGCCCGACGACGGCCACGGCGACGCCCACGCTCCCGGCTCGGGACACCTGTTCGTGGCCACCGGCGAGGGTGTGCACCGGGCCCGGAGGAAGGACGACACGCTCCTGGCCGAGGCCGTGATCCCGTGGGCAGCACCCGCCCGGGGCTGGTACCTGCGCCTCGACACCCGGCGGGCGGCGCTGTGGAGCACACTGCGCGGCGGCGCTCCCGACCCGCTGCGGTGGCCGGAGTGGACCAACCAGGCATGGCGCCACGATCTGGAGACGGGTCGAACGTCCCTGACGGAACTCGGTCCCGGACTGGTCTTCCGGCTGGCTCTCGCCCGGAGCCGGACCGCGTTCACCCGCATCCACCCCGACGGCGACGAACTGCTCCTTCTCGGCGACGACGGCATCGTCCGCCGCTCCCCCCTGCCCGCGATGGACGGCGCCCCGCGTCGCGGCGGCACCCCTTGGGAAGGCGTCCAGCGCCGGGCCGTTGCCGCCTCACCCGGCTCCGACTGGGTCGCCGTCACCCGCGGCGGTCACGGCGAAGTCCACATCGTCGACGCGCGGACGGGCCACGAGGCGGCCCGCCCGCGGCTGAGCACACCGCTGCACCACGGCGGTCACATGGCCCTGCGCAGCCGGGCCGACGGCGCCGAGGGCGATCTCGTGGGCCGGTGACCGCGCCGTACCTGCCGACGCGTCAAGGGCCCCCGTTCCGCGGACGGCTGGAGGGCGCTCCTCGCCTCAGAAACCGGCCATGGACTTGTCGAGCACTCCGCCCAGCGCACCGTAGACGCTGCACCGGACGGAGTGCCGTGCCCTCCGTCGGAGGCCGAACCCCACGATGAACGCGATTGCGAAGAGCCCACCGAGCACGATCGCCACGACGGGGTTGTAGAGGAAGTACACGAAGCACGCGATGCCGACCCAGACCAGGACCGGAAGGAGCGAACCGCGCAACACCACCCAGAGCGTGATCCGTTCCGCACTGGACGGGAGCACTCGCTCATGCCACACCTCGATGTGGTTCCTGGTGGCACAGTGCTCAGGGCGCATGAATCCATCCCATCACGGCATGATGCCTCCGGTGAACCCGAGGAATGACACGTCTGCCCGGCCCCGACCGCGCGGGGGAGTCTTCAGCCGACCGGATTTTCGCCTGCTCTGGGTGGGCGAAACCGTCAGTGGCCTGGGCAACAGCGTCACCGTGGTGGCGTTGCCGTTGATCGCGGTCGTGGGGCTGGACGCCGGCTCCACCGCCGTCGGCCTGCTCACCGCGGCGGTGTGGCTGCCGTGGCTGCTCGTGGGCCTCCCGGCGGGGGCATGGGTGGACCGGAGGCGCAAACGACCACTGATGATCGCGTGTGACCTGACAGCC
This sequence comes from Streptomyces collinus, assembly GCF_031348265.1. Taxonomy (NCBI): domain Bacteria; kingdom Bacillati; phylum Actinomycetota; class Actinomycetes; order Kitasatosporales; family Streptomycetaceae; genus Streptomyces; species Streptomyces collinus. The sequence continues at coordinate 290,930 of NZ_CP133771.1, forward strand.
GCCGCGGCCCTGGTGAGCGTCCCGGCGGCGGCCTGGCTCGACGCGCTGACCTTTCAGCAACTGGTCGTCGTCGCGTTGGTCTGCGGCACCGCGGCGGTGTGTTTCGACACCGCCTACCACGCGTACATCCGCTTCGTGCTCGACGGCCGCGACCTCCTGGAGGGCAACGCCAAGTTGCAGGGCAGCGCGGCCGCCACCCAGGTCGCCGGGCCCGGGGTGGCGGGACTCCTCGCCCAGGCACTCGGCGCGGTCACCGCGCTCGTGGCCGACGCCGTGACGTTCCTGGTCTCCGCTGTCTGCCTGCGGCGGATCGGCGTCGTCGAGCCGGACCGTGATCCCGACGCGGAACGCACCTCTCTCCGGCGGCAGATCGCGGAAGGGCTCCGCTTCGTGGGCCGGGACCGGTACCTGCGGCCGATGGTCACGTGGGGCGCCGTGACCAACCTGGCGCTGATGGGCTATCAGGCGGTTCAGGTCGTGTTCCTGGTCCGCACCGTCGGGCTGAACCCGGGCATGGTCGGGCTGCTGCTCACCAGCGGCAGCGCCGGTGCCATCGTCGGTGCGCTGGTGGCCACCCGGATCAGCCGGCGGTTCGGCACGGCGCGGGGCCTGCTCCTCCTGCAGCTGACCACGTCGCCGTTCGTGCTGCTGCTGCCGATGACCACGGCGGGGCCGGGGCTGCTGCTGTTCGCGACGGGGTCCTTCCTCGTGGGGTTCGGCATCTCCGTGGCCAACATCGTGGTCGGCACCTTCCGGCAGACCTACTGCCCACCCCATCTGCTCGGCCGGGTCGTGGCAACCGCCATGATGATCAACCACAGCACCATCCCGCTCGGTTCCCTGCTGGGCGGCGTGCTCGGCGATGCCGTCGGTTACCGGCCGGCCATGTGGATCATGACCGGTGTCGTCGCGCCCTCCTGGCTCATCCTCGTCATGAGCCCGATGCGCAGCATGCGTGATCTTCCGCAGGCCCGGAAGCCGGAACACGCGCACGTCAAGGGCTGATTCCGTTGCAGGAGGCTCCTGTGCACGAGGCTCCCGGCCAGGAATCCGATGGTCCGTTGACCACCCCACCGCACATCCTGCTCGTATGCGCTTCTCCATCAACATCCCCAACTTCGGGGACTTCGCGGACCCGCGGAACGTCGCGAAAGTCGCTGCTGCGGCCGAACAGGCCGGCTGGGACGGGCTCTTCGTCTGGGACCATGTGCTGCACCGCCATCACCAGGGGCGTCCTTTCGGGGACCCCTGGATGCTGTTGACGGCGGCCGCACTGGCGACCTCACGCATTCGGCTGGGCACCCTGCTGACGCCGGTCCCCCGTTACCGTCCGCAGCAACTCGCCCGCCAGGTCGCCACCCTGGACCACCTCAGCTGCGACCGGGTGACCTTCGCCGCGGGTCTGGGCGGTCCGGTCGAGGACGAGTACCGCAGTTTCGGCGACACCGCAGACCCGCGTCTGCTCGCCGAACGCCTGGACGAGGGGCTGGAGTTGCTGCGGAGCTTCTGGACCGGCCGGCCCGTGAACCACCACGGCCGGCACTACCAGGCCGAGAACGTGACGCTGCTGCCCGCCACCGTGCAGCAGCCAGGCCCACCCGTGTGGATCGGCGGATTCTGGCCACGCCGCCCGCCCATGCGGCGGGCAGCCCGCTGGGACGGCGCGGTACCGCTCTTCGAGACGGCCCGGCACGGTCACGTACCTGATGTGGCCGAAGTACGGGAACTGGCCGGATACCTGCGCGCGCACCGGCAGGCCGGCTGCGAGCGCCCCTTCGAGTTGGTCCTGGGCGGCGCCACACCCCCGGACGCGGCCAAGGCCAGGGACGTCATCGGTCCCCTGCGCGACGCGGGTGCCACCTGGTGGGACGAGCGGCAGATCCAGACCGGCCCCGACCTTGACCGCCTGCCGCCGGTGCTGCGCCGCACGGAGGCCGGCCCACCGGTCCTCTAGGTGCCCCTGGCCGGCCTCGCGGCCTCAGTCACCGAGCGCGAGAGCCAGCACCTTTCGCAAGTCCTCCGGCTCGCGATAGTGCACTCCCGTCATGCCCAGCGCGACAGCGGCCTCGATGTTCTCCAGGCGGTCGTCGACGAAAAGGCATCGCTCGACGGCGGTCTGCGCTCGCCCGGCGGCGATCTCGTAGATCTCGCGGTCGGGCTTGGCCACTCCGACCCGGGCACTGCTGACGACATGGTGTGCGAGGTCGGACAGTCCCAGGGATGCGAGGTCGCTCTCCAACTCCAGGGTCGCGTTGGTCACCAGGACGAGCGGCATGTGCTGCCGTATCCGGCGAAGCATCGTGACCACTTCGTCGTCAGCCCGGAAAGGCGCCTCGGCCAGTGCCGTTCCGAGCTCACGGGCCTGAGGCTCCGAGACCTCACCGACGAGACCCCGCACGATGGTCTCGACCCACTCCTCCTTGCCGATCTTTCCCAGGAGCAGCGGCAGGTCCGTCTCCGGCGCGTAGGCCACCTTCGTGGTGGCCCCTTCGGCCAGTCCGGCCAGCTGTTCCAGTCTCGCCAGTCGAGTCAGGTCATAGAACCGGATCACGTTGTCGAGGTCGCACAGCACCGCGTCGAACGGCCTGCCAGAGGTGTTGATCAGTGTCATGCCCCTTGAATAGCACGGGAGTTCTCACCGGCCCGCCGGCTCAGCGGAACCTGTGGACGTTCTCCGCGGCCCACTGCCGGAACGGCCTGGCCGGGGAACCGGTGACCCGCGAGACCGTGTCGCGCACTGCCAGCAGTTCGTCATTGACGTCTCCGCCCGTGACGTCGAGCACCGCATCCGCGGCCTCCTCCCCGAAGACGGCGGCCATGGGGGCACGAGCCTCCTGCCGGCCGATCTCGATGAACGGGACATCCCGCCCGAGCTCTGCCGCGATGGCCTGGACCTGCTGCCGGGCGGTCACCGGCTCGGGACCGGTCAGGGCGTACGTCCGCCCCCGGTGGCCCGGTCCGGTCAGTGCGGCCCGCGCCACCGAGGCGATGTCCGCGGGGTGGATCGTGGGCAGTCCGGTGTCCGCGTACGGCGCGCGGACCGCCACCCCGTCGCGAATCGGCCCGGCCCACATCAGGGCGTTGGAGGCGAACTGTGTCGGCCGCAGGACCGTCCAGTCCATGCCGCTGTCCTTGAGCAGCCCTTCGACCGTCAGGTTCTCATCGGCGGGGCCCAGGTGCGGATGCGTCTGGACGGTGATGGACGACACCAGCACCACGTGCTCCACACCCGCGCGCCGGGCTGCCGCGAGGATGTCCGCGTCCGGGCCGGTACGCGACGGCAGGAACAGCGAGCGCACCCCGTCCAGGGCGGGCTCCAACGTCTGCGCCACCGCGAAGTCCCCCTCCACCGCCTCGACTTCCTCGGGAAACGCAGCCCGTGAGGCGTCACGGGTCAACGCTCTCACCGGCCCGGCACCGCATGCGTGCAACTCCCGCAGCAGCGCACTGCCGATATTCCCGGTGGCTCCGGTCACGAGGATCATGAGCGTGTTCTCCCGCCGTCAGAGATCAACTTCGGGACACGCTAGAAGCTCAATCGGACTTCAGGTCAAGGAGGAGTGTCCGGCAGGGATCCCACCGCACGGCAGCTCATTCGGCCCCCACCCTGCCGGGGTCCGACATAGATTGATCGGGAAAAGTCGAAGACACCAGCGCCCCGAGCGCCGCCACCTCACCGACGACCGCGCCCACCGTCTGGAGAACCCGGCATGACCTGGACCCAGCGCACCGTGGTACGCGAGGGCGTCCGCATCTCCTGCCGCGACTGGGGTGGATCGGGGTCCCCGGTCGTGCTGCTGCACGGGCTGGCCGGCCACGCGGGCGAATGGGACGGCCTCGCCAGGGACCTCGGCCCCCGCTACCGGATCGTCGCCGTCGACCAGCGCGGGCACGGCGCGAGCGAACGCCGGCCGCGCGATGTCTCCCGCGCCGCGTACGTCGCCGACGCCGTCGCCGTCATCGCGCAACTCGGCCTGCACCGGCCGGTGCTGGCAGGTCAGTCACTGGGCGGGCACACCGCCCTGCTCACCGCCTCGGCGCACCCCGGTCTGCTGCGTGGGCTCGTCCTCGTCGAGGCGGGCCCGGGCCGCGCCGATCCGAACGTGCCGGCCGAGATCGGCGCGATGCTCGACGCGTGGCCGACGCCGTTCCCCTCGCGCCGCGCCGCCGTGGAGTTCTTCGGCGGCGGTGCGGTCGGCGAAGGCTGGGCGGGCGGGCTGGAGGAGCGCGACGGGGGCTGGTGGCCGCGCTTCGACCGTGACGTGATGGTCGCAGCGCTGACCGAGAACGCCCGGCGTTCCTTCTGGGACGAGTGGGCGAGCATCACGTGCCCGGCGCTGGTCGTCCTGGGCCAGTCCGGCATCGTCCCCGCGCAAGAGACGGAGGCCATGCTGCAACAGCGCCCGGAGACAGTGGCCTTGAGCGTCCCCGGGGCGGGGCACGACGTACACCTGGAGCGCCCCGAGGTCCTGCATCAGGTGCTCCGGGAGTTCCTCGGACAGGTCGAGGGCGAGCGGCGGTTGCCGCCGGACGAGTAGGCCTGTCCTCCGCCCCGGAAGGCCGGAGCGCGTTACCCGCGGGCCCCCGGGAAGAAGTCGGCGCCCTGCACGTACGCCATCGCCTCGGTCCACTTCGGGTCGCGGAGGCGGCGTTCCATCTCCTCCGGGCTGACGTCCTCCACCCGCGTCTGGAGCCACCACAGGTTGCCCAGCGGGTCGCGTACCCGCCCGATTCGGTCGCCGAAGAAGAGGTGCGTCACCTCGGTCACCGACGTGCCGCCGGCCGCTACGGCCCTGCGGTGCGCGGCGTCGGCGTCCTCGACGTAGAGGCGCAGGAAGGCGGGCGTCGGCGGCCAGTCCGGCGGTGCGTCGAAGGGCATGACGATCGAGTCGCCGATCCGCACCTCCGCGTGCCCGATGCGGCCGTCCTCCCCGACGACCCGCGCGATCTCCTCCGCGCCGAACGCCTCCTTCAGATAGTCGATCAGCCCGGCCGTGTCGCGCGAGATGATCCAGGGCGTGACGGTGTGGTAGCCGTCCGGGATCGGTTGTACGGTCATCCGCTGTCCTCCCGAGTGTGGGCTGCTCCTCCGAAGTTACGGGCGCTGTAGGCCAGATCCTGTCCTAGAGGCCCCGAAGGAGACGATGTGCGGAACACGGGCGCAGTGGCGGCGCCTCAGTCGGCGGGAAGTGCCTGCTCCGCCCAGATGATCTTGCCGTTGGGTATCTGACGGGTGCCCCAGCCCTGGGTGAGCTGGGCGACGAGCAGCAGCCCGCGTCCGCCTTCGTCGAAGGTGCGGGCCCGGCGCAGGTGGGGCGCGGTCGTGCTGCCGTCGGAGACTTCGCAGACGAGGGTGCGGTCGTAGATCAGTCTGAGTTCGACGGGAGGGCGGCCGTACCGGATGGCGTTGGTCACCAGTTCGCTGACGACCAGCTCGGTGACGAACGCTGCCTCGTCCAGGCCCCACTCGGACAGTTGCCGGCAGGCGGCTTTGCGCATCTCGGCCACCGCGGCGGGGTCCGGCGGCACCGGCCAGGTCGCCACGTGGGACGCGTCGAGGGCTCGCGTCCTCGCCACGAGGAGCGCCACGTCGTCGGAGGGGCGGTCCGCGAGGAGGGTGCTCAGCAGGTCGTCACAGGTGGCCTCCAGGTCATGTGCCGGCCGCCCCAGCACCTCGCGCATGGCGGCGATCCCCTCGTCGATGTCACGGACGCGGTTCTCCACGAGCCCGTCCGTGTAGAGGACGAGAAGGCTGCCCTCGGCGAGCTCCAGCTCGGTCGACTCGAAGGGCAGGCCGCCCAGGCCGAGAGGTGGCCCTGCCGGGACTCCGAGGAACTCGACGGTGCCGTCGGGGGTCACGAGGGCGGGCACGGGGTGGCCGGCCCGAGCGACGGTGCAGTGCCGGGAGACCGGGTCGTAGACGGCGTACAGACAGGTGGCGCCGATGTCGCCGTCGAGCGGTGCCGTGGCGTCGCCCCCGCCGGCCAGGCGGTTGACCAGGTCGTCGAGGTGGGTCAGCAACTCGTCGGGAGGCAGGTCGACATCCGCCAGTGTGCGTACGGCGGTGCGCAGCCGCCCCATGGTCGCCGAGGCCTGGATGCCGTGGCCCACGACGTCACCGACGACCAGGGCGACCCGGGCACCGGAGAGCGGTATGACGTCGAACCAGTCGCCGCCGACACCGGCCCGGGCGCTGGCGGGCAGGTAGCGGGAGGCGATGTCCAGGGCCGCCTGCTCGGGGAGTTGTTGGGGCAGCAGGCTGTTCTGCAAGGTGAGGGAGGTGTCCCGCTCGCGGGTGTAGCGCCGGGCGTTGTCGATGCACACGGCGGCGCGGGCGGTGATCTCCTGGCCCAGCAGCAGGTCGTCCTGCTCGAAGCGCTGGGGCCGCCGGTGGCGGGAGAAGGTGGCCACTCCCAGGGTGAGGCCACGTGCGCGCATGGGTACCGCCAGGACCGAGTGGAATCCGAACTGCCGCATGCGTGCCGCTCGTTGCGGGGCCGTCCGGTCCAGGTCCGCCAGTGCGGCGGGTGTGATGTGCTCGATGACCGGCCGCCCTTCCGCCAGAGAGCGGGCCGCCGTGGAACGCTCCGGGTAGTTCGCCACCGTCCCGTGCGGCACCACGGCTTCGGGGCAGCCCTCCAGGACCGACTGGGAGGCGACCCGGCGCATCTTCACCGGACCGTGCGGAGGACCCTGTGGCGGGTCCTCGCCCCCTTCGATCGACGGCAGGAGATCGACCGTGACGAAGTCCGCGAACCGGGGGACGGCCACGTCGGCGAGTTCCTGGGCGGTACGGGGCAGGTCCAGAGTGCTGCCGATGCGCCGGCTGGCGTCGTCGACCAGGACCAGCCTTTGCCGTGCGAGGTACTGCTCCGTCACGTCGTGCGCCGACAGCAGGACGCCTTCGAGCAGCCCGCCGGAGTCGCGCACGGGCACCAGGGAGACCGACCACACGCTCTCCCGCTCATGGCCGGCGAGGTGCAGCGCGGCTCCGAGCTCCTGGGGGCGACCGGTCCGCAGCGCGGCGCGCATGACCTCCTCGGTCCGCTCGCTCTCCGGGTCGAGGACGATCTCCGTCACCCGAAGACCGCGCATCTCCGCCTCGGACAAGCCCATCACACGTTCCATGTCCCCGTTCGCCCAGCGCAACCGCAGTCCGGTGTCGTACAGGGCCATGGTGTAGGGAGCCTGCGCGAAGCTGCGCCGCACGAACGCGTCGTCCTGCGGCGTAGCCGCCGGCCGGGTCACCGGGGACACCAGGAGCCAGTCGTCTTCTCCGTCGCTCTCCCGGTGATGGGCCAGCAGTCCGACCGTGAGCCGGTGGCCGTCCCGGTGCAGCAGCGTGGCCGTGCCGCTCCACCTCCGCAGGCCGGTCAGCGCGTCCGCTAGGTGAGGGTGAGCGGTGTCCGAGAGAAGCCGGGCCCCGCTCCTGCCGATCACTTCCGGGGCCCGGTATCCGAGCAGCCTTCGGGCCCCTTCGTTCCACGCGGTCACGACTCCGTGACCATCGACGACGGCCCTGGCCGTGGCCGCCTCGTCGACCCGTTCCCGCGACCCGCCGCCCGACGGGCCCCCGTCCCGGGCGGACGCGGATCCGATCATGACCTCATCCCGCCTCACTACCGCCTGGGGCCGTCTGCCGGGGAGCGGACTGAACCCGAGGTGCGCCGCACCTTCACTTTTTACGACACTAGACATCAAGAGTGACAGATGTGCGCGAACAGGTCCTCATGGCAGGATGGCGGTCCTCGTGACAGGCCGGCGGTCCTCATGGCAGGGCGGCGGCACCGGTCCCGGACGGAGGGTGGCACTCATGGCTGTCATCGGCGAGGGGTGGCCGGACCGGGCCGAGTGGGCCGGAAGGATCTTCAGCGCGGGCTGGCGCGAGTCCGACGGCGGCACCCGCCCGGTGATCGAACCGGCCACCGGGGACACGCTGGCCGACGTCGGCATCGCGTCGCCCACGGACGTCGCCCGGGCGGGCGTACGGGCCGCCGCGGCCGCCGGGGAGTGGGCCGCGGCTGCTCCCTCTGATCGTGTAGCGGTGCTGCTGAGGGCGTCCGGCGTCTTGCGGGACCGCAGCGACACCTTCCGCGAGTGGATCGTCCGGGAGTCGGCCGGCGTCCCCGCGAAGGGCGACTACGAGATCGCCGCCGCCCTCGCCCAGCTGGCCCACGCCGTCGGACTCGCCTCGCTGCCTCGGGGTGAGGTCCTGGCCCCGCAGACCCCCGGTGGCACGAGCCTGGCGTGGCGGGTGCCGCTCGGCGTCGTCGGTGTCATCAATCCCTGGAACGCTCCGCTCCTGTTCGCCGTGCGCGCGCTGGCACCCGCGCTCGCGCTGGGCAACACCGTGCTGCTCAAGCCCGACCCGCTCACGCCGGTGTCCGGGGGCGTCCTCGTCGCCCGGCTTTTCGAGGACGCCGGCCTGCCCGACGGGGTGCTGCACGTCCTGCCCGGCGGCGCCGATACCGGGCAGGCGGTCGCGGCGGACCCCCACGTCGCCATGATCGCGTTCACCGGCTCCACCGCGGCCGGGCGCGCCGTGGCCCGTGTGGCGGGTGAGGGCCTGAAACGGGTCCTGCTCGAACTCGGCGGCAAGAACTCGCTCGTCGTGCTCGAGGACGCGGACGTGGAGGCGGCCGCCCTCGCCGGAGCGGTGAGCACCTTCGGCTACCAGGGGCAGGCCTGCGTAGCCGCCGGCCGCCATCTGGTCCACACCGACCTGGTCGAGGCGTACACCGACGCGCTGGTCCGGCACGCGCTGGCCATGCGCGTCGGCGACCCCCGCGAGGAGGGTGTCGGCATCGGGCCGGTCATCAGCGTGGGGCAGGCCACCAGGGTCGAGCGCATCGTCGACGAGAGCGTGGCGGCCGGGGCGCGGGTGCTCACGGGCGGCCGACGCGAGGGACTGTTCTACCCGCCCACGGTCCTGGACCGCGTCGACCGGGCCATGCCCGCGTACACGGAGGAGATCTTCGGTCCCGTCGCACCTGTCCTGCCCTTCCGCAGCGAAGCGGAGGCCGTCGAGATCGCCAACGACACCGCGTACGGCCTTGCGGCCGCCGTGCACTCCGGTTCCGTACCGAGGGCGACTGCTGTCGCCGGGCAGTTGCGCACCGGCATGGTGCACATCAACGACGTGTGCGCCAAGGACGCGGCGAACGCCCCCTTCGGAGGCATGGGCGTCTCCGGCAACGGCTCCCGCATCGGCGGCACGGCCAGCCTGGAGCAGTTCACCCAGTGGCGCTGGATGACGGCACCGGGACCGTCATGACACCGGGCGCGCTCCGCCACGCGGCATGTCCACAGGCCGCCTGCGCGGCAAGGGTCCGGGGTCCCTCCCTGAGGAAGGAGTGCCGCCATGACGAAGCCGGTGGTGGTGGGAGTCGACGGTTCGGCGTCGAGTCTGGACGCGGTCGGGGCGGCAAGCCATGAGGCCGCGATCCGTGGTGCGGAGCTGCGGCTGGTGCATGCCTTCGGACGGTCGTCCTCGCACCTCCCGGCCGGCGGGCCGCCGTGGAACCCGGCCGGGTCGGGGGTGCGGGAACTGCTCGACGGCACACTGGCGGCAGCCGAGCGGCGGGCCCGAGCCGTGGCACCGCAGGTGGGCATCACCCGTGACGTCACCGTGGGCGAGCCCCTGGTGGTGCTGGAGATCGCCTCACGCACGGCCTCGCTCGTGGTGGTCGGCAGCCGTGGCCTGGGCGCTTTCAGCAGCCTGCTGCTGGGCTCCACATCCGGGCACCTCGCCGCACACGGCCGCTGCCCCGTGCTGGTGGTGCGGGGGCGCCCGAACCCGTCGGGCCCCGTCCTGCTGGCGGTCGACGACTCACCCGCCTCCGAGGATGCCGTACGTTTCGCCTTCACCGAGGCGTCCCTGCGCGGCGCCGACCTCGCGGCGCTGCACGTGTGCCGGACAGGGAGTGCGGATGTCTACGACGGACCGGCCGATCCGCCCTTCGTCACCTATGACGAGACGCACCTGCGGGAGCATGCCGAGCGCGTCCTCGACGCGGCGCTCGCCGGCCCCCGGGCGAGCCACCCGGACGTCCCGGTGGTGCGAAAGCCGGTGGCCGGCCGGGTGCGGCACACCCTCATCGACGCGAGCGCGGACGCGCAGCTGCTCGTCGTCGGAGCGCGGGGGCGGGGCGGCTTCCGGGGCCTGCTGCTGGGCTCGGTCAGCCAGGCCGTCCTGCACCATGCGCAGTGCCCGGTCGCAGTGGTCCGTCACGGGGGCGAGGGCCCCGCAGCAGCCGAAGGCGGTGAAGGGGATCACCCGTAGACTGCAACCGGACGATGCGCCCGCGCGCGCGTGATGACGGTGGACATCGACTTCACGGCCTTCTTCGACACCACGCCGAGCCCGTATCTGGTTCTGGACACGGACCTGGTGATCCGCTACGTCAATCCGGCGTACCTGCAGACGACCGGCCGGACCAGCCGCGACCTGATCGGAAAGCACTTCTTCGACGCCCTGCCGCCGCGCCCCGGCTCCCCCGACGACCCGCAACAGAACGTGAAGGCGTCACTGAGCCGGGCCCTGGAGAGCGGGAAGCCGGACGTCCTGGTGCTCCAGCGCTACGACATCCCCGCCCCCGGCCGGCTGGAGGGATTCGAGGAGCGATGGTGGTCGAAGATCCACACTCCGCTTCCCGGCCCGGACGGCAAGGTGAAGTGGATCGTCCAGCGGGCCGAGGACGTCACCGCCTTCTTCCACTCGGGCCGGGCCGGAGAGCTCGGGGAGGAATTCAGCACGCGGGAGAAGGGCCTGGCCGCCGAGCTGTACGCGCGCACCGACGAACTGCACCGGCTGAACCGGGAACTGCTCCAGGCCCATGCCCGGGAACGGCAGATCGCGGTCACACTGCAGGAGGCCCTGCTCTCGGCACCCGATCTGAACCGCCACGACAACATCGCCGTGCGGTACCTGCCGGCGACGACCTCCTTGAACGTCTGCGGCGACTGGTACGACGTCGTCGACCTGCCGCCCGACCGCTATGCCGCGGCCGTCGGGGACGTCGTCGGCCACGGGCTGCGCGCAGCGGCGGCCATGGGCATGCTGCGCAGCGCCCTGAGCGCCGTCATCCGCGCCATTCCCAGCCCCGCGCAAGCGCTGGAGGTGCTCGGCCTGTATGCCAGGTCCGTGGACGGTGCGATGGCGGCGACGGCGGTCAAGGTGCTCATCGACACCCGCAGCAGGCTGATCATCTACAGCAACGCCGGGCACCCACCGCCCGTTCTGCTGCACCGGGACGGAACCTGCGAGCTGCTCGACAAGGCCACCGACCCGCCACTCGGCGCACGCGAGCACCATGTCCCCCGCCCCCAGGCCGGCCTCGCCTACACGCCGGGCGACACCCTGGTGCTCTACACCGACGGGCTCATCGAACGCCGCGACGAGGACATCGACGCCGGCCTGGCACGGCTGACGACGGCCCTGGGCGCGGACCGCGCTCTGCTGCCCGGCCAACTGGCCGACGGCCTGCTGGCCCGCCTCGACGTCGCCGAAGGGGCCCCGGACGACATCGCCCTGATCGTGATCCGCTTGTAGTCCGGTACGAGTGCCCACCCGCCGCACGGCTCGTGGTGCGGGGCGTGCCGGTCGATTCGGGGTGACCGATGGTCACATTCGGGTTCCTCCACGGTCCGGGACGGTCCTGAACACGCCATTCCGTGGTGCAGTCGGGTCATGGCCTCACCGTCCACGGATGACCAGGACTCCTCGACGCCGTCGCGGCGCGAGCGCCCCTCCCGGCTGACCGACATCGCCGTCGCCCTGCTGCTCCTGGTCGCCGACGCCGTCATCGTCGTCGTCGCCGGGGTGCTGCTGTTCGCGGTCGGCATGGGAACCGCGCCGTCGCCACGCTCCTCACCGTCCGCGCACAGCCGCGACACCCCGCCGGTGACCTGGCTCATCATCTGGGGCGCTCCGGCCCTGGCGGCAGCCGGCGCCTTTGTGCACGCCCGTCTGAGGATGCCCGTCACCGCCGTCGTGCAGGGCCTGTTCACGCTCACCTGCCTTGTCCTGGCCGTCGCATGGACGCGCATGCTGCTGTCGTGACACCGGCGCTCTCGGCACCTGGCGATCCCACCGCATCGGCGTGGGGGAAGGGCTGCTCAGACCTCCCCAGGTGTCGCAGCCCCTCCCCGTCCAGCGGCAAGCGGATACCCCCGGATGCCGGTCCCACGCCTGCCGCCCGGCGCCGGAACCAAGATCGATTGTCAGTGGTGGGTGAGAAGGTAGGAGCATCCGACCGGGACACCGGAACAAGGGGGAGTTGTGATGTCCGGAAGCCAGAACTACATCAATCACGTTGCTCTAGTGCTCGATGCCAGCTCGTCCATGTCGCACCTGAGCCACAAGGTCGTGGACGTCGCCGATCAGCAGATCGCGTATCTGGCCCGCCGGTCCAAGGAACTGGACCAGGAAACCCGCGTCACGGTGTACGTCTTCGCCGACAAGGTGCAGTGCGTCATCTACGACAAGGACGTGCTGCGCATGCCGTCCCTGAAGCAGCTGTACCGGACGGGTGGCATGACGGCCCTCCTGGCAGCCGCGCTGAAGTCACAGCACGAGCTGGCTCAGACGGCCCAGCTGTACGGCGACCACAGCTTCCTGACGTTCGTGCTGACCGACGGGCAGGAGAACGCGAGTCACCGCTGCCCGGATTCCCCGGCCACGGATCCGCGTGAACTGGTCCAGGCCGTGGCCCGGATGATCGAGACGCAGCAGGACAACTGGACGCTGGCCGTCCTGGTGCCCGACCAGATGGGCAAGCGCGAGGCCATGCAGTGCGGATTCCCCAAGGACAACATCGCCATCTGGGACGCCACGAGCACACAGGGCCTGGAAGAGGCCGGCCAGGTCATCCGGCAGGCCACCGAGAACTTCATGATGGGCCGCACCCAGGGCATCCGGGGATCGCGCGCGGTGTTCTCCACCGGCGCGGAAGCGGTCAACCAGGACACCATCAAGGCGGCCGGCCTCACGCCGGTCGATCCGTCGAAGTACCAGCTGATACCGGTGGCCCGCAACGCGGCCATCAGGGAGTGGGTCACCGAGTGCGGGCACACCTACCGGACCGGTGCGGCGTTCTACCAACTGAGCAAGTCGGAGAAGATCCAGGCGCAGAAGCAGATCGCCGTGCTGGAGAAGAAGACGGACCGCGTGTACACGGGGCCCGAAGCGCGAAGCCTGCTCGGTCTGCCCGACGCGGAAGCCCGCGTCAAGCCGGACCACAATGACGACTTCACCATCTTCGTGCAGAGCACCAGCGTCAACCGAAAGCTCGTGGCCAACACGCGACTGCTGCTCATGCTCTGACACGTCGTGAAGACGGTGGGGTGCCGGGGAGGCATCGCAGCCCCGGCACCCCGGCTAAAGTCCGAGTTCGCGCTCGCCGAGAGGGGTGAAGAAGCGCTCGACATCGGAGTCGGTGACCTCGTCCAGGGTCTTCGGCGACCAGCGCGGCCGGCGGTCCTTGTCGACCACCTGGGCGCGGATTCCCTCCACCAGGTCGGGCATGTCCAGGGCGGCGCAGGAGACGCGGTACTCCTGGTTCAGCACCCGCTCAAGCGACCCGAGCGTGCGGGCCCGGCGAAGGGAGGCGAGGGTGACCTTGAGGGCGGTCGGCGACTTGGCGAGCAGGGTCTCCGCGGCCTCTTTGGCGGCGGGGTCGCCGTGCGCGAGCAGCCGACGCACGATCTCCTCGACGGTGTCGGCGGCGTAGCAGTCGTCGATCCAGTCGCGCTGGGCGGCCAGGACGCCCTGCGGGGGTGTCCGCGCATGGCCGCCCAGGGCCTTGTCCACGGGCAGCCCGGCCAGGGCGTCGAGGAACTCCGGTAGTGAGGCCGCCGGCATGTAATGGTCCGCGAGCCCGCACGACAGCGCATCGGCAGCACCGATCTGAGCGCCCGTCAGGGCGAGATGCGTGCCCGACTCCCCGGGGGCCAGGGCGAGCAGACGGGTGCCGCCCACGTCCGGCACGAAGCCGATGCCGGTCTCCGGCATGGCGACCCGGGACCGCTCGGTGACGACACGGACGCTGCCGTGCGCCGAGACACCGACGCCGCCACCCATCACGATGCCGTCCATCACCGCCACGTACGGCTTGGGGTAGCGGGCGATGCGGGCGTTGAGGCGGTATTCGTCGCGCCAGAACCCGGCGGAAGCCGTGCCGTCGCCGTCCCGGGCATCGTCGTGGATGGCACGGATGTCGCCGCCGGCGCAGAGGCCCCGCTCCCCTGCGCCGGTGATGACGACGGTCTCCACGGCGGGGTCCCGCTCCCACTCGGTCAGGGCCGCGTCGATGCGGCGGACCATGGTGTGCGTCAGGGCGTTGAGGGCCCGAGGCCGGTTGAGGGTGATGTGGGCGGCACGCCCGCTGGTGTGGAAGAGGACGGGTCCGGATTCCTCGGCTCCGCTCACCGGAACTCCTCCCCCAGGTCCTGGGCCACGATGACGCGCATGACTGCCGATTCCCTTCCCATCATGGGGAGGCCCTTTCGTCTCCCATCACGTGGAGGCCCTTTCGTCCGCAGCTGCCGGCGCCGGGTCACCTCGCCACCGGACCCTACGGTGCCCTGATGACCGGGCGTGGCAGGGGGTCCCCACCCCGGGCCCGCGAGCCGTCGCATCACCGGCCCGGCCCTGCGCTCGGCATCGTGGGGCGGAGGACCATGAGGGAGTCTTCCGAGGTCGCCACCATGGCGAAGGGGAACCGGTCGAGGTCGAGGCAGAGCGCGACGTCGTCGGGGTGGACGCCCTGACGCACCCCGTCCGCCAGCTCGGCGGCGGCACGCGACTCACCGGCTCGCTTGAGGAAGCCGGCTGCTTCCGTCCCGGTCTCGGTGGCTCTCAGAGCGATGTACTGGGCGCACGCCAGGTCTTCGTCGGCCTGCCCGCCCTCGCCGGTGACCACGAACGTGACGCGGTCGCACGCGCGCGTCCGCAGGACCCGGGCCGTGGCCTCCGCCACCACGAAGCCGGCGCACAGCACCAGCGACGCCTCCCTGACCGCGAGGGCGCCGACCGTCCCCGCCGTCGTCTTCTGTACGACGGTCCGCCCGGCGAGGTCGGCGGAGCGCAGCAGTCCCGGTGAGTTGACGGCGTCGAACCCGGGCGCGGGCGGACCGTCCTTGAGCGCCATCCAGCCGGGGTGACGTGCCTTGAGCGCCAGGGCGTCCTCCGGCGACTCCGCAAGCACGATCTTCTCCGCCCCTCGGGCGAAAGCCCAGGCGGCCACCGTGAAGGCACGCATGACGTCGACCACGACGGCCACGGACGGGGTTTCGGCGAGTTCGGGGATGCCAAGGAATCGAGTCTCCATCGGGCCATGATCGCGCGTGCCCGTCCCGTGTCGTCCGGAGACGGAAAACGGTCGGCGTCAGGGATGACCGGGCGCCGGTCGGCGGGCCGCACGCGTGCGCTACATTTTGCCTCTCCTTGATCTCTACGCTTCGGAGTTGGCAATCCCATGAGCGACATCGTCAACGGACTCGGGCGGGCCGCCGCATACGGCGGTCTGGGACTGGTCCTGTTGCTCCTCGGCATCGTCCTGGTCGACGTGCTGACGCCTGGAAAGCTCGGGCGGCAGATCTGGGAACAGCGCAACCGCAACGCGGCCACGGTCCTCAGCTCCGCGCTGCTCGGCATCGGCGGCATCGTGTTCACGTCGATATGGACGACGTACGAGGACTTCGGCAAGGGGCTGGTCTCGACGGCGGCGTTCGGGCTGCTGGGACTGGTGATGATGGCGCTGGCGTTCCTGCTGGTTGACCTGGTCACACCGGGCCGCCTGGGCGCGACGCTGGTCGAGTCGGAGCCTCATCCCGCGGTCTGGGTGACGGCCTCGTGCAACCTCGCCGTGTCGGCCGTCATCGCGGCGTCCATCGCCTGAAGCGCTGACGGGGCAACTCTCGAAACACAGTGAACGCACAGGCACAGTTCCACCTCTTGTAGGGCGGAGCCCCCCAACTGAGAGGAACGTGCCGTGCGTTCACCGAGACCTATACGTTCGCGCCTGTACCCGGCCGGGTCGGTGGTCCTGGCCATGGCTGCCGCCGGATCCGTGCTGGCGGGGCCGGTCGGATCCGCCTTCGCCGCCGACGCGGGCGTACGCGCCGATCTGCGGGCGGACGTGAACCGCGACGGGCGTGTCGATGTCACCGGTGGCAGCGACACAACGGGTGAGGACGCCTGGTCCGTCGACCGCGGAGCCGTGTTCCTGCCCAACATCGATGACGACTCCAAGCGGTGCCCGGTGACCGCGCCCGACGGCGAGCCGCTGTCCGACGCCAAGCTGGCCGCGTGCAACGACGGCTCCGACGTGAAGGTCAACGGCACCGAGGACGCGGCCGACCTCGCCCGGGTCCGTTCGGTGCCCCTGCCCGGCCTCCCCGCGAACGCCACGGGCCGTCTGAAGATCGCCACGGGCGGCAAGCAACGCGCACCTCTTCCTCAAGCGTGCCGGCAAGTGGATCCCGGTGACGTCCGCGACCCGGCTGACGGCCGCCGAGTTGCGCTCCGGTGTGGAGTTCGGCGTCGAGGCCACCGACGTCGTCCGCGACACGGCGAACTGGGACGGCCGTGCGGTGGTCCGGCTGACGGTGACGTCCGGTCAGAAGTCCACCTCCGACGCCGTCACCCTGCGCGTCGCGCCGCTGCTCACGCAGCACCACCTTCAGGACACCCAGCAGGTGATGGTGTCCAAGGTCCAGGGCAACGGCCCGGACAGCCGTCTCCAGCGGGAGTTCGTCGCCGCTCTCGAGAAGGAGGTCAAGAAGGCCGGGGTCACGACGCCTCTGGTCACCTTCGAGAGGTACGCCGACCGCTGGGCCCAGGACTTCGTGGAACCGGCCTATGTCAGCATGACCGGGCCGGGCGGCCGGCGGCAGGTGATGCGCGTGATGCTGCGTTCCGCCCAGCCGGACCGGGATGCCGGCCGGGAGCTGTTCGAGCGGATGCGCGGCCGGGACATCGGTGTCGTGCAGGTGACCGACAGGGCCGAGCCCGACGACTGGTCACTGAACTCCATGGGAAACCTGGAGACCATCCCGCCCTACACGCACGGCGGACGCTCCTTCCCGGCCGGGCGGATCATCATGGGCGAGCGCAAGGACAGCGGGGCGCGCCCCTCGAAGGTGATGCGGACGATGCTCACGGCGCAGGGGTTGCAGGACCCGCTGCTGCTGGACACCTCCTGGCTGGGCGTGGGCCACGTCGACGAGTTCGTGCAGTTCCTGCCCGCCGACACCCCGCGCGGCTGGCGCATCGGCATCGCCGACCCGAAGGCGGGGCTGCAACTGCTGCGCGACGCCAAGGGCGCCGGCCACGGCAGGACGAAGATGTTCTCCGTGCCGGGTCGCAGTGGCACGCCGGCGCCCAAGGAGACCATCGACCAGGCCCTCGCCTCCCGTCACCTGGTGGCCGACAACGAGATGGCGGCGCGTCGCATCGCGGCCAACCTGGAGATCCTCAAGCGCGAGACGGGAGTCACCGACGCGGAGATCGTGCGGGTACCCGCGCTGTACACCCGTGACTCGGAGGCTCTGACCGCCGACGGACAGGAGGTTCCCGTGCCGCGTCTGACGCGCATGGGCGCCGGTTCCGACCTCGTGGACAGCCTCCGGGAGCAGGGCCAGCAGAAGTGGCTCGCCGAGAATCCCGCCCAGGGGGCGGCGGCTCCGGCGACGGTGACGACCAGCGCCTACGTCCCCGGTGCGGTCAACGGCGTGCTCCTGGGACGCGACCGCTACCTCGCGCCCCGCCAGTGGGGACCCGTCATCGGCGGCACGGACATCTTCACGGAAGCCGTCACCGCCGCCTACCAGCGGGTCGGCCTGAAGGTCTCGTACATCGACGACTGGTACACGTACCACCTCGGTATGGGTGAGGTGCACTGCGGCACCAACACCCTGCGCGACGCCACGGCCCCATGGTGGCAGCGCCCGGTGCCGAACCGTAACCCGGCGTAGGCCGCGGGTGGTCACCGGCGGCGGCTGCGGGGCCCGTGGTGCTGCCGGCCTGTGACGGGCGCCGGGCGAGAAGCTGACCGGGCTCGCCTGCATCCCCGGCTTGTGCCTGCTCGCCTCATGGGCCGCCGTGCAGGAGACCCCGGCGCCCTCGCGGCAGCACGGCTGTGACGGTACGGGCGGCCGTCACAGCCACCGCTGTGCCGCCTCGACGCTGTCGCCGCCGCTGGTGTCGAACGCGATGGCGGCCCGCGGCGCATGACGGCGGATCAGGTGGACGACCTGATCGAAGAGCAGCAGCAGCGGCTCGGCGCCGGATCAGTGCCCGGCCGCCGCCTTCACCAGGGCGACCGCCACACCGATCGCCGCGTCCGCGAGGCCCGCCATCGTCGCCGTCAGGGCGCCGCCTCCCATGCGCAGCCCGCCCAGACAGCCCCACAGGAAGAGGGAGAGGACGCCCACCCCCGCCGCCGTCAGCAGCGCGGCGTGCAGGGACAGGACGTCCAGCGCGGCCAGAGCGATCAGTACGGCAGGACCCACGGCGCAGGACAGCAGGGGGCTGCTGACGTACAGCATGCGGCGCAGCTCGGGGCCGGTGGCGAGGTGGCGGTGGACCGTGCGGTGGGCCTGCTGGTCGGCGACGAATGCCGCGAGCCACAGTCCCAGGGCGGTCGTCAGGACCGTGGCGACGGCTCCGAGGGAACCCACATCACCGAGGGACAGTCCGACCACGACGGCGATCATCGTGATGGTCGCGTAGATCCGCTCCTTGAGACGGTCCGCCAGTACGGCGGCCTCCGTTCCGGGCGGCACATCCGCTCGCCGGTCGTCCGCCACCTGATGCCCCTCACCTGTCCCGGGACACGGGTCCCGCGTCCCCGCTCGGTCGTCGCGGCACCCGCGCTGTGCGTACGCCGGTCTCGGCTACCAGCATGCCTCCCGCCGTCGCCCGAGAGCGGTAACGCCGCTGCGCCGGGATGGTGGAGCTACAGCTCCGCGGGGCGGGTGAACCCGTAGGCACGCTCGACCTTCGCCACGTGGAGCGCGAACGAGGCATACCAGTGCTCGCGTCCGCGCGCTCGGGCCAACGTGTGCTCCGCGTGATTCCGCCACGCTGCGATCGACTCCTCGTCCCTCCAGTACGACACCGTGACCCCCAGGCCGTTCGCCCCGCGGGCGGAGTCGACACCGAGGAATCCCGGCTGGTCGGCGGCGAGTTCCATCATCCGGTCGTTCGTCTCCCCGTAGCCGTTGTCGCCCGCGGTGCGCACGGCGGTGAACACCACGGCGTAGTAGGGCGGGGCGGGCAGCGACGCGGGCGCGACATCGGTCACGGAGGTCCTCCAACAGACGGTACCGGCAGCTTCGCCCCGAACGATCTCGTGCACCCGCCTCGGCGCACAACCTCCCGGGTGCGCACTCCTGATTGGCCGCGTGACGTCTGTTCAGCAGGGGTGAGCGGCCATAAGGTGAGCGACCTTCGCGTTCTGGGGAGGTCTCGTGAACGGGCTTCGCGCGGTCGTCGTCTGCCTCGTGATCGCGTGTGCCGCGGTGGTTTCGCCCGCCTCGGCCGTGACACGGGGCTGGTCGGCTCTGCCGGTGCCGGCTGCGGCCCCTCCGGTGACGGTGTCCGATCTCGCCGCCCGCGGTCCGGGCGAGGCATGGGCGACCGGGTACGAGCACGCCGCCGACGGGCTGCGGCCCCTGGTGTACCGGTGGGACGGCACGGCGTGGAGCCGGGACACGGGCTTCCCCGGCGCCGGCGAAGCGGGCGGGCTCGGCAAGGTGCAGTTCGTCGGCGAAGAGATGTGGACCCTGCACAACCGCTCGGGTTCGGGCGCGATTCTGCGCCGGACGGCGGGAGGCTGGAGCACCGTGCCGCTGCCGCAGACCCTGTGGACCTACCAGGACTTCGCCGCCGTGCCGGGTGCCGCGTGGGTGGTGGGCGAGGACGACACCGGGCTGAAGGTGCTCCACTACGACGGCTCCGGCTGGACCGCGCAGTCCGTGCCCGACGGGGTCCGGTACGTCATGGGGATCACCGCACGCTCCGCCATCGACGCCTGGGCCTGGGGGGACAGCAGCACCGGGACGACGGTCCTGCGCTGGAACGGCACGACGTGGCGGGACGCGAAGGTGCCGCTGCCGCCGGACGGCAACGTGCACACGATCCTGCCCGAACCGTCCGGCCGGGTCACCGTCGGCGGCAGCCAGTACACCGACGGCGTGGCCCGCACCTACCTGACGACCTGGAACGGGCACGCCTGGCGCACCACGTACCCGCCGCTGGGCGACACCCACACCGCGGCCATGGTGCGCGGTCCGGACGGCGCACTGTGGCTGCCGGTGCGCAGCGACCTCGCGTTCCGGTCGAAGTACGCGCGGGTGGACGGCCCCCGCACCACCTTCTCCTACGGCCCCGAACGCACGAACGCGATCGACGTCAGGCCTCGGGCACTGGCGAGGGCCGGGTCGGCGCTGCTGTCCTTCGGCACCGTCGAGATCTACGGCTCCAGACCCCACCTGATGAGTGAGCGGCTGGGAGGCTGACCATGGCACGAAGACTGTTCGTCGCGGCCCTCGCCGTCGCCATGACGATCCTGGCCGGCATGAGCCCGGCCGGGGCGGACACCGCGTCCTGGCAGCACGTTCCGGTCCCCGCGCAGGTACGTCCGCAGGCCGGGTTGAACGAGACCGTGGCGTTCGGGCCGGACCGGGCCTGGGCGGTGGGTGCCGACGCCGTCGGCCGCGAGGCGCCGGGCTTCCCGCTGGTGCTGCGCTGGGACGGAACGGCGTGGCAGCGCCAGGACCTGCCCGGGATCCGCTGGCAGGGAGAGCTGCTGTCCGTCGCCGGGACCTCACCGGCCGCCCTCTGGGCGGTCGGTCGCGACGCGGCGGGCGGTGCCCGCCTGCTCCGCTTCGACGGCGTCGCCTGGTCCGAGAGCCGGCCGCCCCGGGACGTGGTGCCGGCCAAGGTCGTCACCGGCGGCGGTGAGACCTGGCTGATCGGTTCGCGGGACGGCGCGCAGGTGCTGCTGCGCCGGGACGGGCGCGGCTGGCAGGACGTGCCGGCACCGCCGGGAGCCGTGTACGGCCTGCACGTGCTGGCGGCCGACGACGTCTGGGCCGCGGGCGAGACCGCCTCGGGTGCGGCCGTGTCGCACTGGGACGGGCAGGCGTGGCAGCAGACGGTCGTGGACGGGTTCCCGCGGTCGGCCGTGGGCAGTGTGCTGGCGGTCTCGCCCACGGAGGTGTGGGCGGGTGGCACGGCCGGGTTCGTCGGCGGCCCGGTGGGGCGGCCGATTCCGCCCCTGCTGGTCCGCTGGGACGGGCAGACGTGGAACCGGGTGACCGTGCCCACCGACTTCGGCGGTATCACATCACTGGCGCCCAGCGCGTCCGGCGAGCTGGGCTGGGTCTCGGTGGCCCGCTCGCAGAAGTGGGGCCCGCCGGGCAGCACTCCCCCGTGGGTCCCCGGGCCGGACTTCCTCGCCTGGGACGGCCAGTCGTTCACCGGGTACGCCGAACCGGCGGTGGCCGGTGAGGGCGACTCCAGGACGCTGCGGCTGGCGCCGGTGCCGGGCACGGCGACGGTGTGGTCGGTCGGCCGCGCCGACGGCCCCGGGGGTACGTTCGCCCCACGCATCCTGCGACACGGCTGAGGCGACCGGCCGAGCACGCGCAGGGGTCGCCGTTTCAGTGACGGACCAGACAGAACGGATGCCCTGCCGGGTCGGCGTAGATCCGCCAACTCCGCCCGCCCGTACCGGCGTCCAGAACCGCTGCTCCCTGGGCCAGCACCTGCTTCTCCGCCCGGTCCAGGTCCGCGACTCCGAAGTCGAGGTGGAACTGCTGCGGCCTGGCCGGGTCGGGCCACCTGGGCGGCCGGTAATCCGCTGCCCGTTGGAAGGCCAGGACGACACCGGAAGCCGTGTGCAACGTCGCCCAGGCGTCACTCAGTGCCCACCGCGGGTCCGGCTGGTTGACGGTGCCGCCCAGAAGCGACTTGTAGAACGCGGCCAGCTCCGCCGGTTCAGGGCAATCCAGCACCACGCACTGCAGATCAGCGATCACGGACCGATCCTAGGCGGAACTCTTCGCCTGTGCCCGGCAGGCCGAAGAGCTCCGCCCGGATGAGACCGGGCCCCGGTGTCAAGGGGTCCGGGAGGCGAGGTACTGCTCGACGCCCGGCGCGGTGTGGGCGTCTTCGACGTTCACCGCGGCTCCCACCGCCTTGGCGTCCGGCTTGTGCACGTACGTCGAGGTGTTGGCGGGCTGTGCCTTGTCGGAGAAGTCCTGTGCGGTGCCGAGTCCGACGTCGACGCCGGACTGGGAGCGGTGGGCCTTGACCACGTCCTCGCGGGCGAGGCTGCCGTTATCACAGGCCTTCTTCAGATCCGTGCCCATCAGCTGAGCGGCGCTGTAGCCGGAGAGCACGCCGGAGTCGACGAGGGAGTCCGGGTACTTCTTCTTGTAGGCGGCGACCATCTTGCGCACCCCGGCCAGTTCGGAGCTGACCGCGGGTGCGGCGCTGACCACGTTCAGCATGGCCGCCAGGGCGGGGGCGGCCGGGGTCTTCATCAGCTGCGGGGCGTAGCCGGGCGCGCTGCTGACGACGGGTACCTTCAGGCCGCGGGAGGCCGCGACGCCGACCAGGGAAGCCGTCTGGGCGGGTCCCGCGCTGATCAGGATCGCCTTGACGCCTTCCTTGCGCAGGGCCGAGACCTGTGCGGAGAGGTCGGTGTCCGTCGCCTTGATCTTCTGGCCGGCCAGCTTGAGGCCCGCCTTCTTCGCGGCCCATCGCGAGCCCTCCAGCGCGTTGGCGCCGTAGTCGCCCTCGAAGTGGACGTGGCCGATCGTGTCGCCCTTGGCGAGTCCCTTGGTGCGGGTGAGGAAGTCGACCGCAGCGATCATGTCGATGTCGTAGGTGGTGCCCAGGACCTGGACCGCGTCGCGGTCGAGCAGGGAGGCGGCCCAGGCCTGCGGGAAGGTGAGCACCTTGTCCCGCTCGATGTCGTCGAGCAGCGCGGCCATCACGGGCGAACCGATGACCTGGGGCAGTGCCACGACGTCCTGGGAGAGGTCGGCGTAGGCGGTGACGGCCTTCTGGACGTCGTAGCCGTGGTCCTTGACGACGATCTCGATGCGCCGGTCGCAGATGCCGCCGCGGGCGTTGACCTCGTCCGCCCACATCTGCTGGGCCTGCACGATGCTCTTGCCGAGGGTGGCGTAGGGGCCGGTGAGGTCCGTCAGGGCGCCGAGTCTGATGGTCTTGCCGGTCACTCCGGGGCCGGTCTTGATGCCGTCGGCGCCGTCGGCGGTGCTCCCCGGGGAACCGGCTTTGGAACTGCATCCGGTGCCCGCGAGCAGCAGGGCCGCGAGGGCGGTGGCCAGAAGCGTTCTGGTGCGTGGTGCGGTGTGGTGCGTGGGCTTCACGGGGTGGGCTCCTTGGCTCGTACGGCCGACGCGGTCGGCTGGGACGGGGCAGTGGTACCGGAGGGTGGCGGGGCGGCCCCGCGTCTGCGCAGGCGTGCGCGCAGGCGGCGGGCCAGGCCGTGCAGGCCGTCGGGGGCGAAGAGGAGGATGAGGACGATCGCCGCTCCGTAGAGGTAGCGGGCGGCCTCGGTGGGTCCGACCGTGCCGTCGGTGGTGCCGGGCGCGGCCACCAGCGGGAGTTGGTCGGCGTAGCGGGTCATCAGCAGGGGCAGCGTGGTGACGAAGACGGCGCCCGCGGTGGCTCCGGCCACCGATCCCAGTCCGCCGATGACGATCATGGCGAGGTAGTCGACCGACAGCACGAGGCCGAAGTAGTCGGGCACCACGCGGCGGAAGGAGAGGGCGAGCAGCACTCCCGCCAGGCCCGCGTACATCGAGGACACCACGAAGGCCGCCGAGCGGTAGCGGGAGACGTTCACGCCCATCACGGCGGCCGCGGTCTCGCTGTCGCGCAGCGCCACCAGGGCGCGTCCCGGACGGCTGCGGAGGATTCCGCGGGCGGTGAACCAGGTGACCGCGAACAGCGCGAGTCCCAGGTACCAGAGCCGTTCCTCGGCGCCGAACGGGACGCCCAGGAGGGTCAGTTCGGAGTCCGTGGAGAAGGAGAAGCCGCCGAGTTCCAGGGGCGGCACCGAGCGGCCGTTGAAGCCGCCGGTGACGGAGTCGGCGGTCAGCAGGACGTGGTGGCCGAGGAAGACCAGGGCCAGGGTGGCGACGCCCAGGTAGATGCCGCGCACCCGGCCGGCGACGGGGCTGAAGAGCCCGCCGGCCGCCCCGGCGAGCAGCACCGCGAGGACGGCGGCCACGGCGGTGGGCAGGCCGGGCCCGGGCTCGCCGGCCAGCCAGACGTAGCCGTAGGCGCCCACGGCCAGGAAGAAGGCGTGACCGAGGGAGAGTTGGCCCGCCGTGCCGGAGAGCAGGCCGAGGCCCACCGCGCCGACGGCCGCCGCCATGGAGAACAGGCCGATGCGCAGCCAGAACGCGTCGAGGTAGAAGGGCAGGGCGCACAGGACGGCGACAGCCGCGCATGTCCAGCCCAGCCGGATCGCGCGGGCGCGCGGAAGTCGCTCAGACACGGACCGCCGCCTTCCCGCCGAACAGCCCGGTCGGCCGCACCAGCAGCACCAGCACCATCACCGCGTAGGGGGCGACGTCCCCGAACCCCTCGCCCAGGACGTGCAGTTCGGACTGGTAGCCCGCGACGAGCGCCTCGGTCATGCCGATCAGCAGACTGCCCGCGAGGGCGCCGGGCGGCGAGGCCATGCCGCCGAGGATCGCCGCCGGGAACGCCTTCAGGGCGATCTGCCCCGTCGTGCGCTCCAGGCCGGGTGCGGGGAACGCGGCGAGGAAGACCGCCGCCAGGGCGGCCAGCGCTCCGGCCAGGCACCAGGCCAGCATGCGGACCCGCACCAGCCGTACGCCCATGAGGGACGCCGCCTCGACGTCCTCGGCCGCGGCGCGCAGCGACAGGCCCCAGGAGGTGTACCGGAACAGGGCGAAGACACCGGCGATGACGACGGCGGAGACCACGATCGCGGCGATGCGGCTGTCCGCGACGGTCACCGGCCCGAGCCCGCTGACCGAGTCGCCCCAGGGGTCGCCGAGCGAGAGCAGATCGCCGCCGATGCGCCGTGACAGGTCGGTGAGGATGAGGATGTCGACGCCGATGGTGACGATGGTCTGCACATGGGCGGTGTGCGGGTCCGGCCCGCCGGCCTGGAGCAGGAAGCGGTCCATGGCTCCGGCCACGGCCGCCGTCACCAGGACGGACACGGCGAGGGCTCCGGCGAAGCCGAGGTCGTCGTGGAGTACTGCGGTGAGGTAGCCGCCGAGCAGGAGCAAGGAGCCGTGGGCGAAGTTCATGACGCCGGAGGCCTTGAAGATGATGACGAAGCCGAGGGCGACGAGAGCGTAGACCGCGCCCAGGGCGAGGCCGTTGAACACGTTGTCGAGGAGGGAGGTCATGCCGCGTCCTCCTGCTCTGCGCCGGTGCCGAGGTAGGCGCGCAGCACCTCGGGGTCGCTGCGGACCTCGTCCGGGGTGCCGTGCGCGATGCGGCGGCCGAAGTCGAGGACGGTGACCTCGTCGGCGAGCCGCATCACCAGGCCCATGTCGTGCTCGACCAGGACGACGGACAGGCCGAGTTCGGCCCGTACGGTGTGCACGACCTCGACCGTGCGGGCACGTTCGGCCGCGTTCATCCCGGCGACCGGTTCGTCGAGCAGCAGCACGCTGGGCTCCAGGCAGAGGGCGCGGGCGAACTCCACGCGTTTGCGGTCGCCGTAGGAGAGCAGGGCGACGGGGTGGTCGAAGTGCTGTGCCAGACCGGTGAGTTCGGCGATCTCGCGGGCCCGGGCGAGGTGCTCGCGCTGCTCGCGCCGTGCGTGCGGCAGGCGCAGCGCGCCGGCGGCGAACCCGGAGCGGGACAGGGCGTGGCGGCCGAGCATCAGGTTGTCGGCGACCGTGCCCTGGGTGGTGACGATGTTCTGGAAGGTGCGGGCCATGCCGAGGGCGGCGATGCGGTGGGGCGCCAGCCGGGTCAGGTCGGCGTCCCCCAGCCGTACGGTGCCCGTGGCCGGGCGGCACAGCCCCGACAGCACGTTGAAGCAGGTGGACTTGCCCGCTCCGTTGGGTCCTATCAGCGCGTGGACGGAGCCCGGGGCGACGGTGAACGACACCGCGTCCAGGGCGGTGAGTCCGGCGAAGCGGACCGTCACATCCGTGACGGTGAGTTCGGGCGGTGCGGTGGTGCGGACGGTCACGCGGCTCCCTGCCCCTCGGTGCTTCCGGCTCTCTGCGCGGTCTTGGTCCCCTCACCGTCGGTCTCACCCAGGTACAGGCGCTTCACGGCGTCCGTGCGGGCGAGTTCGTCGGCGGGCCCGGAGAGCCGGACCTCGCCGACCTCCAGGACGTGGGCGGTGTCGGCGAGGGACAGCGCCATGCCCGCGTTCTGCTCGACCAGCAGCACGGCGGTGCCTTGTGCGTTGATCTCGCGGACGACCTCGGCGATCCGGTACACCATCTGCGGGGCCAGGCCCAGGGAGGGCTCGTCGAGCAGGAGCAGCCGGGGCGCGGCCATGAGGGCCCGGCCGATGGCGAGCATCTGCTGCTCGCCGCCGGAGAGCAGTCCAGCCGCCTGCCGGGTGCGTTCGGCGAGGCGCGGGAAGAGCGTGAAAACCCGCTCCCGGGCCTCGGCGACCTGGTCGGGGCGGCGCCGCCCGAGGCCGAGGCCGCCGGAGCGCAGGTTCTCGTCGACGGTGAGCCCGGCGAAGACCCGGCGTCCCTCGGGGACCTGGACGACTCCGGCGCGCACGGCGGCGACCGGGTCGCGTCCGTCGAGGTCCGTCGTGCCGTAGCGGATACGGCCGGCCGTGACCGCGCCGCG
The DNA here is from genome assembly GCF_031348265.1 of Streptomyces collinus. Lineage (NCBI taxonomy): Bacteria > Bacillati > Actinomycetota > Actinomycetes > Kitasatosporales > Streptomycetaceae > Streptomyces > Streptomyces collinus. Next base: position 317,784 of record NZ_CP133771.1, read on the forward strand.
GTGCAGGCGCAGGGTGCCCGACACCGCCCGCAGCAGGGTCGTCTTGCCCGCGCCGTTGGCGCCGAGCAGGGCCACGACCGTGCCGTGCGGGACGGTCAGCGACACGGAGCGCAGGGCGGACAGGGCGCGCCCGTAGGTCACGTCGAGGCCCTCGACGTGCAGGGCGGGCTCGTCGTCCGGTGGTGCTTCGGGCATCACGGCTCCTCGGATCCGTGCCGTCGGGCACGGGTGCTTCGGGGGAAGGGCAGCTCACGACAGCACGGGCGCAGGCGGGCGGTACAGGTGTAGGGGCCCGGTGGCTGCGTGGTCCCAACGGGGTCCGCTGGGGACTGTGCGGCTGCCCAGGGGGCGGCGGCCGGCGGCGCGGGCGGATGCCGGGCAGGGGTGCACGCCACCGCCCCTGGCAGAGGGTGCAGCGTGCGGGTCTCCCCGGTGTGTCAGCCGCGCAGCAGCCTGCGGGCCGTCAGGGCGAGGCTGATCTCCACCACGTCGTGCGGGCGGGCCAGGGAGCGGCCGATGAGCTGTTCGCAGCGGCGCAGCCGGTTCAGGACGGTGTTCCGGTGGCAGTAGAGCCGTTGACCGGCACGCTGGGCGGAACCCTCGCAGGCGAACCAGGCGACCAGGGTGTCCAGCAGGACGTCCCGGTCGGCCGGTTCCAGGCGCAGCAGGGGGCCCAGCACCCGCTCGGTGAGGGTGGCGCCGAGTTCCGGGCAGGAGACGACCAGCGCCTCGGGCAGATGCTCGGTGAGCCGGACGGTGCCGCCGCCGGGCGGGCAGATGCTGAGGGCCAGGTCGGCCAGGCGCCGGGCGTCGCCTACGGCGGCGAGTCCCGTCACGGCGCTGCCGACGCCGATCCGGCGGCCCGCGGGGCCATCGGTGGACAGGGCCAGTGCCGCGACGGGGTCCCGGTCGGCCTCGCCGCCCGTCTCGTCGCCGCTCCTCCCGTCGCCGACCAGGACGATGCCGTGGTCCACGTCCACCCCTGCGTGCCAGTAGGCGCTCCCGCCGGGCGGGAGGTCCTGCGTCCGGCCCCCGGCGACCGCGACGACGACGTACCGGCCGTGCTCCGGCAGGCACAGTCTCTCGGCCGTCTCGGGCAGGTCCGCGATCCGGCTCGTGCCGTCCAGGAGGGCCGCTGCCAGCAGGCGCACCCTGTTCTCCCGCCGCCAGGCCAGCTGCCGCTCGGCCTGCCGGTAGGCGTCCGCCACGAGGGTGCAGTGCTCGTCGACGAAGTTCCACACGTCGGTGGCCACGTGCACGAGCAGCCGGATGTCCTCGGGCTCCGAGCGGGTGGTCTCCTCGACCAGCCGCTGCCACACCAGGGACCCGCCCAGCCGGAACGCGTGCAGCAGGGCATCCAGCGGCAGTCCCTGCTCGGCGCGGGTGACGCCGATCCGCCAGGTGCAGCGGTGGGCGGCCTCGCGGGTGCCGCGCGGGTCGAGCAGCGACGTCACGCTGTGCCGCAGCGAGCGGCAGACCTCCTGCCAGGTGGCGGCGTGGTCGTTCTCCAGCGCCGTCCGGTACGCCGGTTCCTGTTCGCGCAGGACCGCCAGCAGCCGGTCGGTCAGATCCGGCAGGTCGTCGAGCAGGACGCGGGCGGCGCGGTGCAGGACACGCAGCGCGTCGGCGTCGATCAGCGACCGGATCCGCCGGGACCGCGGCTGCGGGACGGGGGTGGGCCCGGCGCGGAACGTCGTACGTGTGCGTGCGGCAGGATGCATGGCGGTCCTCCCCCGGCTTCGGCCCCACGGCAGCCCCGGTGCCGTCCGGGCGCAGCGGCGTCCGACGGGTGCGCTGCCCCGTTCGGCGTCGTCACCCGCGTAGTGCTGCTTCGAAGAATGGCATACCGTCCGGTCGGTCCCCAGGGTCGTGCGGCGTCTTCTCCATCCGGCCGCCGAGATTTTCCGGGGTTCAGCGGTGCTCTTGGTCGACCATGCGGGCCAGCTCGATGCGGGAGCGCACGCCGAGAGCGGCGAAGACGTTCCTCAGGTGGTAGTCGACGGTGCGGGTGCTGACGGCGAGCCGCTGGGCCACCTCCCTGTTGGTGGCGCCCTCGGCCACGTGGCGTGCGATGCGCAGTTGCTGCGGGGTCAGCCGTGCGAGTCCGGCGGCCGGCTCCTTCCCCGACGCGGCTCCGTTGGCGCGCAGCTCGTCGCGCGTCTGGTCGGCCCAGGCACCGGCGCCGCAGCGTTCGAAGGCGACCAGAGCGGCGCCGAGCCGGCCCCGGGCCTCCCGCAGCCGGCGGCGGCGACGCAGCCACCGGCCGTACAGCAGCTCGGTCCGCGCCCGCTCGAAGTCGCCACCCGCCCCGTCGTGCAGGGCGAGCGCCCGCACGTAGAGGTCGTCGGCTTCGCGGTCGTCCGCGGCGAGCAGGGCCCGGCAGCGTGCGAGCTGGGCCGCCGCGTGCGGATCGGCGCCGAAGTCGGCCCATCGGGCGAGGTCGCCGACGGGCCCCCGGGCGTCTTCCGGCTGCCCGGCGCGTACCGCGGCCTCGACGAAGCAGGGCACGGCGAGCATCCACACGGCGAAGTGACCACGCCGGGGGCCGGGTCCGACGAGCGGGCCGAGCCGGTCGGCGGCGTCCAGGGGGCGGCCGCGGGCCAGGTCGGCGCGGGCGGTGGCCCACTCGGCCAGGGTCGCCGCCTGGGCCAGGCCGTGGCGGCGGGCCGTGGCCAGGGCGGCCGAGGCGTATCCGGCGACCGCGGCGGTGTCCCCTTCGATCGAAGCGGCCAGGGCGAGCAGCGCGTGGTGGCTCGCCGCGGTGTTGCGATGGCCGGCCAGCAGTGCCGCGCGCACGCCCTCCTCCGCGTGGGCGCGCGCCTGCGCGTGTCGGCCGGCGCGCAGCTCGCCGTAGGCCAGGTACTCCAGGGCCCGCGCTTCGGAGGCGACGCACTCCGCGTTGCGGGCGACCGCCAGGGCGCGGGCCCCGGCGGCGCGGGCGGCGTGGACGTCGCCGAGCAGCAGGGCCGCGGACGCGGCGCGCAGCAGCCGCTCCGGCGGGTCGTCGTGGCGCACGTGGCTCAGTACGCGCCGCAGCGGCCCGGCGGCATGCTCCGGCCGCCGGGCCAGCAGGGCGCGCATGCCGTCGCGGTAGTCCCGGAAGAAGGGGTCGCGTTCTCGTCCCCGCACGGAACCGGGCGGCTCGGGCTGCCGGGTTCCGGGGGGAGGGACGGGGAGGTTCTCGGCGCCGGGCGGCGGCGGCCCGCCGTCGGCTCGCTGCGTCGCCGGGCCGTCGCCGTCCAGGCCGGATGCCGGAGCGCTGCCGCCCGGGCCGGACGCCGGGGCGTCACCGTCCCCGCCGGTCGTCGGGGCGCTGCCACCCGCGCCGGACACCGGAGCTCTGCCATCCAGGCCAGACACCTGGGTGCTGCCGTCCAGACCACACACCGGAGCGTCCGCGTCCCCGCCGGCCATTGAGGCGCTGCCGCCCGGGCCGGACACCGGAGCGCTGCCGGCCAGACCCGACGCCTCAGGGCCGCCATCCAGGCCAGACCCCGCAACGCCGCCATCCAGACCAGACACCCGGGTGCTGCCGTCCAGACCAGACACCGGAGCGTCCGCGTCCCCGCCGGCCAATGAGGCACTGCCGCCCGGCCCGGACACCGGAGCGTCGCCGGCCAGACCCGACGCCTCAAGGCCGCCATCCAGGCCAGACCCCGCAACGCCGCCGTCCTGGCCGGACGGAGCATCGCCGTCCCCGCCGGACGTCTGACCGCTGCCGCCCCCGCCGGTGATCGGGGCACTGCGATCGCAGGCCGCTTCTCCGGCTGTGGCGGTGACCGGTGCGGCATGCCGGCCTGCCGGCCCCGGGGTGTCCGTGCCGTCGAGGACGGTCAGACAGGCCGTGACGTCTCCCGACGCCCAGGCGGCGTCCGCCGCGCAGAGAAGTGCGGCCTCGGCCCCGTCCGGGGCGCCTGCGGCGAGCAGGGACGCGGCCAGCAGCAGGGTCTCCCGGGCGTCGTCCACCGGCCCGTCGAACAACTGCCTTCGGCCTCGGGCGAGTTCGGCATGGCCGCGGTCCTCGGCGGACGGCCGGGGGACGTCCCGGCCGTACCGGCTCCCCGCGCGGGGAGCGGCCCGCACCCTGCTCCTGTCTCCGGTCACCCAACGGAGGTTACTCGTGCGTAAGGAAGACCGGAAGGTTGAAGTCCGCGCCTCCCGTCAGGCAAACCCACGGCCCCACCTGCGCATTGACCGGGCCTGGCCGCGAGACGCGTTGTGCCCCGGCCCAATGACCGGACCTCTCGCCTGTGCCCCGGCACGGCGCCGGCGGCGGACGCGTCGCGCACGTCCGCCGCCGGGCCCCTCGCTGTGTCAGGAACCATGGGGGCAGTTGCCGCGGTACTCCTCGATGGTCAGGCTCGGCCGGGGCAGCGGGCACAGGAACTGCTCGTAGCGGGTGTCGTTGTCGATGAACCGCTTGAGCCAGGAAATGCTGTACTTCGCGATCGTCGTGTTCGACGAGTTGGGCGTGAAGTGCGTCGCCGAGTTCAGCTCCAGGTAGCCCCGGTCCAGCGAGGAGGACAGGCTCGTGTAGAAGGGCTCGGAGTGGGAGGAGACGGGGGCGACGGTGTCTCCGTCGGCTCCGAAGATCAGGGTCGGCGTGGTCACTTCGGGCCAGGTCTTGTCGAGGTTCCACGGGGTCAGCGGGATCGCCGCCTGGAGAGCCGGACGCGACTTGGCGGCCTCCAGGCTGCCGCCGCCGCCCATCGAATGGCCCATGACGCCGAGGCGGGAGGCGTCGACGCGGCTGCGCACCGAGCTGCGTTCGGTGAGGTGGTCCAGTGCGGCCAGCAGCTGGCGGCCGCGGGAGTCGGGCTGGTCGAGTGTGGTGAGGGTGTCGATGGTGAACACCACGAAGCCCTGGGACGCCAGCCGCGGTCCGAGCCAGGCGATGGACGACTCGTAAGCGGTGTAGCCGGGTGAGATGGCCACCGCGCCGAAGGTGCCGTCGCTGGTGCTCGTCGGGTAGTAGATGGTGCCGCCGCCGAATCCGGTGACGGACAGCGAGGAGACGGACGTCTGCGACACGGCGTACGGGCCGCGGGCCGCCTCGATTCCGGCGGTGGTGGGGGCCGGGCCGCGCTCATAGGGGTTGTCGGCGGCGTGGGCGCCCGGGCCGGTCAGGGGTCCCAGGCCCACGGCGAGGGAGAGGACCGCGACGACAGCGGCCAGGCGTCCGGCCCGGTGCCCGGATCGCCGGCCGAGGGTGTCGCGGGTGCGGGTGGATGAGCCGGTGTGGGGGTGGAGTTGCACGACGAGTCGTCCTCTCTGTCGTGGCGGGTGGCCGTTCGCGGGCACGCGGGACCTGGGGCGTCCGCCGCGTGCCCGCGGTGGGCACCGCCGTCGGGCTGGCCGTGCCACTGTCGGCGACCGGCCACCGCGCGGGGACCGGCAATGTCACCGGTCTCGTACGGCCGCCGTGCCGGCCGGTCTCGTACGGCCACCGCGTCGGCGGCCTGGTACGGCCACCACGCCGCCGGTCTCGTACGGCCACCGCGTCAGCGGGGTGGTGCCGGCCACGGCGGGGCCGAAGCCGGTCAGCACCACGCCCGTGGCCCGCCCGAGCACACGGTGGACGCGGGGCCGGTGGAGGACCGGCCAGGCCTTGGGCAGGAGGAACACGCAGCCGTCCAGCCAGACGAGCGTGAGGGTGGCACGGAGAGGACGATGAGTGCCGTGGGCCGGGCAGCGGGTCCCCGACGACCCGACCGGGCTCCGCCGGGACCATGGATGGGGCGCGGCGGAGCTGCCACAGCGTCTGCGCACCCAGGAGCAGCAGGTGTCCGGCACGGAGGAACGTCAGAGCGAGGTGAGCGGCGGGCAAGGCGGCGAGAACGGCCGCGAGGCCCGCGGCGGTCGGCGCACCCCGGAGCAGCGGTCCGGCCGCGATCCCGCCCACGGAGCCGAGGCGGGCGTTCCGCTCCTCGAAACGGTCGTACGCCAGGGCCGCGCCCGGCACTCCGCCGTCCTCGCGTGCCGCGAAGCCCTCCACCGCGCGATCGGCGTCCACTCCCGCCGGCTGTGAGGCGCCGCCGCTCACCGCCGACCGGACAACGGGTTCCGCTCTGCCGGGGAACCGGCGCGGCTGCTGCCCGTTGCTGTTCGACGGTGAGCGGTCCGGCGAGGGTGGGAGCCCTTCTCAGGCGTGACGCCGCACGCGTCAGTCCACGATCACCTCCGCCCGCCCCGCCGGCGCCCGCTCGGCGAGCACGCCGGCGAAGTTCCCCTCGACCTCCGCCTTCTCCGCCGCGTTCGGGTACGGGTTGGTGCACGAAGTGCCCGCGGTGGAGCCGGACATCAGGCTGGAGCACGGCCCCGGCTTGCGGTCCGGCAGACCCAGGATGTGCCCGAGTTCGTGCGAGGAGATACGGATCGTGTCGTAGCCCTGGTCGACGGCCTGGCGCCCGATGTACACGGTGCCGTTGCCGAGGGTGGTGGGCAGGGCGCGCGGCCAGCCGTTGTCCGCGAGGACCCGGATGTTCGCTCGCTGCCCGGCTGCGACCGGCCGCAGTTCGACGGCGTCGACGCTCTCGTTCCAGATCGCAGCGCCCCGGTTGACGGCGCTCTTGAACTCCGCGGAGCCGCTGGCGTCATAGGTCAGGACCCGGGCGGCGACCGGAGCGTCCGCCGCTCGGGGGACGGCGGCCGCGGCCTGGCCACCCGTCAGGGACAAGGCCACCAGACAGGCGGCGGCGACACCGCCGGTCAGCATTCGGACGTGCATGATCGACCTCCTTGTGGGGAAAGGGCAGTCGTGCTCATGACATTCTTTAGCCCCATGCCCGGCAAGGTCGCCAGCGAATCCGGCAAACGGCCTACGCCGAGCCTCCGCAAGTGCCGGACCGTCGGACGACGGTCGCGACCGAAACGCCGACGGCGATGAACGACCAGCCGGTGGTCAGCTCCCGGCGGCGGACCGTCGGCCTGTCGAGCAGGCCCCGGTCGAGCGTCATCCGCCCTCCACTCCCGCGCCTGCGAAATCGCCCGTGGTCAACGCCCGTTGGCACTCCCCGTGCGAAGGCCGCCGAACCGGCGGCACCGTCGGGTACCCCCATGGGGCCGCCTGGACAGCCCGACGGCTGAACGAGGGTGGAACCCGTGCGCGGACGGTGTGATCACCGGCGTTGACCTCACGTTCACGGCACGAGCACAATCTGCGGGCCTGCGTCGTACGCCGGCGAACTGGGGGAACCATGGGCGACAAGTGTCCTGACCGCGAGACGATCGATGCCATCGCGCGCAACCCGTCGGCACCGGTCGGCGTACTGACCCGGCTGCTGCACGAGGAAGCCGTCGCGGCCTGGGATGCGCTGGCCTGGCGCGCGCTGCCGGACGAGGTGGTCGACGCGATCGTCGCGCACCCCGACCACAGGCTGCGGTCGGCGTTCGCCGCGAACCCCTCCGTGACGCCGGAACAACGCGCCCGGCTCGTCGACGATCCCGACGCACGGGTCCGCGAGGCGCTGGCCTACGGACCCGACTGGTTCCGCATCCCCGTGGATCCCCTTCCCGTGTCCGCCCAGGAGCGCCTGCTCGCCGACCGGGAGGCACGGGTCCGCCGGAGCGCGGCCGGCTGCCGGTACACGGCTGCGGACCTGGTCGCCCGTCTCGCCGACCACCAGGACGCGGAGCTCCGGCGGGCAGCCTGCCGCACGTGGCCCCACCTGCCCGGCACCACCCGGAACCGTCTCCTCCACGACGCCGACGGGACCGTGCGCACAGCAGCCATGCTGGAGGCCTGCCGCGACGACGCGGGGTACACCGACCTGCTGCTCGACGCGGACCTCGGTTCCTTCGACCGGCAGGCGGTGATCCGCTACGGCGCCATGAGCACGGCGACCGCCGAACGGCTCGCCGCGAGCGGCGAAGAGGCGGACCGGCGCGAACTGGCGGCCAACCTCGGCGTGGCCGTCGACCTCGTCCGGACGCTGGACGACGACGACGCGCGCAGCGTCCGGCTGGCCGTATCGGTACGGCCCGAGCTGACGGAGACCGACCGGGCCGCCGTCGACATCACCATCAGCCCCGCCGACCGGCTGTCCCCCGTCGAATGGGTGCTCCGCTGCGCCGAGCCGGACCGGCTGCGCCGATGCGCACGGTCGGCCCACGTCCTGCTGCGCCGCAGCGCCGCGTGCAGTCCGCACCTGCCCGCGGACGCCGTCGAACTGCTCTCCCAGGACGACGACTATCCCGTGAGACTCCTGCTGTGCGAGAACCAGCCGACCGTCGACGGCGAGATCGTGCTGCAGACCTACCTCGACTGCAAGGTCATCACCAAGGGCGCTCTGCTGGGCCACCCCAACTTCCCCCGCGCGGGGGCCGGGCGGCGCTTCGCCGACGACCCCGACCCGGAGAGGAGATGGCTGGTGGGACTCGACACGCAAGCTCCGGCCGCCGTGGTGGTCCGGCTGCTCGCCGACCCCGAGAAGCGTGTGCGCTGCATGGCCGCCGCGCACCCCGCCCTGCCCGTCGGCCTCGTCCTGGAGTGCTGCGAGGACCCGGAGCTCTCCTCCCGGGCCCTGAGCAACCCGGGCCTCCCGGCGGAGGTCATGCACCAGTATCTGGACGCGGTGGGCATCCCCCGCTGACGGCGGTGGAGCACCCTGAGGACAAGTCACCCTGAGGACCAGGCGCGCGGCGGGCGGTCCTAGCCCGCTGCCCGCCGCTCGGCCCCGGGCAGCGGCGGGAGCGGCGTCCCGTGGATCCAGGCCTGCAGCAGTTCGTCCACCGGCTCGGTCGCGAAGCGGGCCACGTGCGCGGCGAAGGCCTCGGTCGTGACCGTGCCGCCGCGGTGCTGCCGACCCCAGCCGCGCAGCATGCGGAAGAAGGCGATGTCGCCCAGCGCGCAGCGCACCGCGTGCAGCACGAGCCCGCCGCGTTCGTAGAGCCGGTCGTCGAACATCGACTTGCGACCCGGGTCCGACAGCCGCAGATCCTGCGGCAGCGCCGACAGCACCCGGTGTGCGGCAGCCGCGAGCTGCTGTGCCGTACGCCCGCCCGAGCGCTCCGACCACAGCCACTCCGCGTACTTCGCGAACCCCTCGTTGAGCCAGATGTGCCGCCAGTCGGCGATGGACACGCTGTTGCCGAACCACTGGTGGGCCAGTTCGTGTGCGACAAGCCGCTCCGAACCCCGCGCCCCGTCCACGTGGTTGGCGCCGAACAGCGACAGCCCCTGGGCCTCGACGGGCACGTCGAGCTCCTCCTCGGTCACCACCACCGCGTACTCGTCGAAGGGGTAGGGCCCGAACAGCTCCTGGAACACCTCCATCATCTGCGGCTGGCGCGCGAAGTCCCGCGAGAAGTCGCCCAGCAGATGCGCGGGGATGTGGCCGTGCTGCGGGACGCCGCCCGGGCCGGGGTCGCCCAGCAGGACCGTCTGGTACTTGCCGATCGCGAGGCCGACCAGATAGCTGGACGTCGGCGCCGACTGCTCGTACACCCAGGTGGTGGTGCTCGCCTTCGTCGTCCGGGTCAGCAGGCGTCCGCCCGCGACGACCGCGTACGCCGACGGCGTGGTGACCGAGAGCTGGTACGACGCCTTGTCGGCGGGCCGGTCGTTGCACGGGTACCACGACGGCGCCCCGATCGGCTGGCTGGCCACCAGCGCCCCGTCCTCCAGCTCCTCCCAGCCGAGCCCGCCCCAGGGGCTGTCGACCGGCTCGGGGTTGCCCGACCAGTGCACCTCGACCGTGAAGGGCGCCCCGGCTCGGACCGGCTTGGCGGGACGGACGCGCAGTCTGCCGCCGCGGTGCGTGTAGTGGGGCTGCCGTCCGTCGACGCGCACCCGCCCGATCTTGTAGTCGGCCAGGTTGAGCACGAACTCGCCGAGCGGGGCCCGTCCCGCTATGGCGTTGATGCGGGCCGTCCCGGACAGCCGGTTCGGGGCCGGGCGGTAGTCCAGCGCGAGCTCGTACCGGTGCACCCGGTAGCGGGGGTCGCCGTGCTCCGGGAAGTACGGGTCCGCGCCCGCCGCCTGCTGGACTGCCACTGCCGTCTGGTCTCCCTGCGCCGCGCTGCTGCCACTGCCTGCCGGTCCGTCGCCCTCCGGCTCCGAGTGGCCCGCGCTCAGGGGCGCCATGCCTCGATCGGGTTGCCGAGCCAGCGGGTGTCGTCGGGGACGGACTCCGCGGCCATGACGAGCGACGCGGGACCCAGCGTCGTCCGGGCCCCGATCGTGCTGCCGGGCAGGACGATCCCGCCAGGGCCCAGCGTCGCGCCCTCACGGAGGACCACAGTATCCGTCCGCAAGATCCGGTCGTGGAAGAGGTGGGTCTGAAGGACGCAGCCGCGGTTCACGGTGGCGGCGTCCCGGAGCGTCACCAGATCGGTCTCGGGCAGCCAGTAGCTCTCGACCCAGACGCCCTTGCCGATCCGGGCACCCAGCCCCCGCAGCCATGCCGTCATCACCGGCGTGCCCGGCACCGCGCCCGCCAGCCAGGGCACGGCGAGTACCTCGACGAAGGTGTCCGCCAGTTCGTTGCGCCACACGAAGGACGACCACAGCGGGTGCTCCCCGCTGCGGTGCCGCCCCACGAGCGCCCACTTGGCGACGATCGAGACGAGGGCCGCGCCGCCTCCCGCCGCGAGCAGCACGAGCCCCGACAGCAGGGGCGCCCAGGGCCCCAGGGCACACAGCGCGGCCATCGTCAGCACCGCCAGTCCCGCCGAGCAGAAGACCGGCACGATCCGGCACAGTTCCACCAGACCGCGTGCCCACAGCAGCCGGGCGGGCGGTGCGTAGGTACGGCTCTGGTCACCGCCGGCGGCGGCACGGGGCAGCTTGACCGGCGGCAGCCCCAGGTAGGAGGTGCCCTTCTTGGCCTTCTTGGGCGTCGCCGACAGCACACCGACCAGCCCGCCGTCCGGCACGCTCCGCCCGGGTGCCGTCATCCCCGAGTTCCCGAGGAAGGCGCGCCGCCCGATCTCGGCGCGTCCGATCCGCATCCAGCCGCCGCCGAGCTCGTACGGCGCGGTCAGGGTGTCGTCCGCCAGGAAGGCGCCCTCACCGACCGTCGTCAGGCTGGGCAGTGCCAGCACCGTCGACACCTCGGCGCCGCGCCCGATCCGCATCCCGAGCAGCCGGAGCCACACCGGTGTCACCAGCCCGGCGTACAGCGGGAACAGCGTCTCCCGCGAGCGGTCCATCAGCTGGGTGACCGTCCAGGCCTGCCATCCGATCCGGCTGTGCGTCGGGTGGGTCCCCTCACGCAGTCCGAGGCTCAGCAGCCGTACGGCGATCAGCAGCAGCACCGCGTAGGTCGCCCCGTAGGTGAGCGTGGCCGGGACGACGGCCAGGGCGGCGCCCGTGAGGACCGAGCCCGGCGTGACGAAGACCCGGGCCACGAGGAGCGCGGCCACCGCCGCCAGCACCGGCAGGGCGGTCAGCGCGAGGCCGGTGAGACCGTACAGGACGCCCCAGGACGTTCCGCGCCGCGGACGTTCCTTGGGCCAGTTGCGCTTGGCCTTGCCGAGTTTGACCGCGGGCGCGCCCGCCCACCGCTGGCCGGTGGGAATCTGCCCGGCCACCGCGGAGCCGGGCGCCACCTCGGCCCGCTTGCCCACCCGGGCTCCGGGGAAGAGCACACTGCGCGTGCCCACGACGGCGTGTGCGCCGACCTTGACCGTGCCGATCTCCAGCCGGTCGCCGTCCAGCCAGTGGCCGGACAGGTCCACCTCGGACTCCACGGCCGCGCCCCGCCCCAGTTTGAGCAGGCCGGTGACCGGCGGCAGGGAGTGCAGGTCGACGTCCGGGCCGACCTTGGCGCCGAGCGCTCGCGCGTAGCGCTGCAGCCAGGAGCCCGTCAGCGACGTCGCGCCGCTGAACTCGGCCAGCCGTTCGGCGGTCCACAGCCGCAGATGTACGCCGCCGCCGCGTGGGTACCGGCCGGGCTTGACACCGCGGAGCAGCAGTCGCGCGCCGCCGGCGGCCAGGGCGAGCCGCCCCGGCGGGCTGAAGAGGACGACGGCTCCGAGCGCGAGGAGCCACCAGGGGGCCGTGGGCAGCCATGCGTAGGCGGGCAGGAGGTTCCCGAGGACGGCCAGTGCCACGGTCCAGCGCAGGCCGAGGAGGGTGAACAGCGGGACGAGGAGCAGCGTTTGGACGATCTGGGCACGCCTCGGCACCGGGGCGATCGTGCGCCGTGCCTCGTCGTCCCGCGCGGATTTCTCCAGCCGCCGGGCCAGCTTGCGCAGCACGGGCTGCTGGTAGACGTCCAGGACGGCCGCGCCCGGGTAGCGGGTGCGCAGCCGGGTGGTGAGCTGTGCGGCGGCCAGGCTGCCGCCGCCGATCGCGAAGAAGTCGTCCAGGGCGCCGGTGACCGGGATGCCGAGCACCGCGGTCCACTGCTCGGCGAGCCAGGCCTCGGTGCCGTAGAGCTGCTCCGCAGGGCCGTCGGTCTCCAGGTCCCGCAGCGGCCAGGGCAGCGCGTTGCGGTCGACCTTGCCCGAGGTGCGGGTGGGAAGCTCTTCGACCGGGGCGAGCAACGGCACGAGGGCGGCGGGCAGTTCGGCCCGCAGTTTCTCGACGGCGGTGGCGTGGTCCCATCCGTCCTGGGTGACGACGTACCCGACGAGGAGCTGATTGCCGCTGCGAGCGGTCCGTACGGCGGCCGCCGCGCCGGCGACTCCGGGCAGGGCCTGGAGTGCGGCGTCGACCTCGCCGAGCTCGATCCGCCGTCCGCCGAGCTTGATCTGCTCGTCGGCCCGCCCGAGGAAGACCAGCCCCTCGGGCTCGGCCTTGACGAGGTCGCCGCTGCGGTACGCCCGCTCCCAGCCCAGGGGCTCCAGGGGCGCGTACTTCTCGGCGTCCTTCTCGGCATCGAGGTACCGGGCGAGACCGACCCCGCCGATGACCAGCTGTCCGCTGCCGCCCATGGGGACGGGCTCGCCGGCCTCGTCGACGACGGCCAGCTCCCAGCCGTCCAGGGGCAGCCCGATCCGGATCGGCTCCTGACCGGTCATCAGCGAGGCACAGGCCACCACGGTCGCCTCGGTGGGCCCGTAGGTGTTCCAGACCTCTCGCCCCTCGGTCACCAGCCGCTGGGCCAGCTCGGGCGGGCAGGCCTCCCCGCCGAAGATCAGCAGGCGCACGTCGTTGAGGGTCTCCGGCTCCCACAGGGCGGCGAGCGTCGGCACCGTCGAGACGACCGTGATCTCCTGCTCGACCAGCCAGGGCCCGAGGTCGGCGCCGCTCCTGACCTGCGAACGCGGCACCGGTACCAGGCAGGCGCCATACCGCCAGGCCAGCCACATCTCCTCGCAGGAGGCGTCGAACGCCACGGACAGCCCCGCCATGACCCGGTCGCCGGGCCCGATCGGTTCCTCGGTGAGGAAGAGTGCGGCCTCGGCGTCCACGAACGCGGCGGCGCTGCGGTGCGAGACGGCGACACCCTTGGGCTTCCCGGTGGAGCCGGACGTGAAGATGATCCACGCGTCGTGTCCGGCACCGGGGCGTGCGGCGGGGGCCGTACCGGGCCGGTGCACGGTGATCTGCCGCCCGGCCCCGACGACGGCCCGTACGCCCGCCTCACCGAACACCAAGTCGGCCCGCTCGTCGGGGTCTTCGGCATCGACGGGGACGTATGCGGCTCCGGTCGCGAGCACGGCGAGGACCGCGATGTAGAGCTCGTTGGTGCCGGACGGGACCCGGACTCCCACCCGGTCTCCGAGCCCGACTCCCGCGGAGGCGAGCCGCCGCCGCATCCGGTCCACCTCCACGGCCAGGGCGCGGTAGGTGAGGCAGCTCATGCCGTCGTCGAGGGCGGGCTCGTCCGGGTACGACCGCACGGAGGCCTCGAACACGTCGACGAGCGTGCGCGGTGACGCCGCCGGACGCCCCGAGAAGCGGGCCGCCTCCCCGAACTCCTGCCGGATCTCCGCGCCGAGCGTTTCGTCGAGCAGGCCGAGAGCGTCACTCTCCTGTATGGCTGCCATCCGGTCCTCGCGTCTCGATCCCGGATGACTCCGGGGCGCTGGCGGGCCCGCAGGTGTGCCTGGGGTTGTCCGGCTCCAGCTCGGTAACAAGCCGGAAATCTTAGTACGACGCTAGATTTGGGCGCTTCGGTACGCCACCGGGCACGGCCGTTCGGGGGTGGGCCGATGCCGGTCACACCGGTGCTGACCTGGGGATCTCGGGCGAACGAGACTTACCCCACAGACAAGTCGCGTCCGCCTGTCGTGGGGATACCGGAGTCGGCGAGGACTTGATGAGGGGTCAGCACGTACCTCGGCCCGGGTCAGGCCTGCTGACGCGTCACGCGGTGGCGGAGGTAGACGACTCGCGAGCTGTAGGTGCGGGTTTCGACGAGTTCGAGATCCACCCGGCGCTCGTCCCGGGGGAAGAACGGAATACCGCCGCCGACGAGCACCGGGTAGACCATCGCCCGGTATTCGTCGATCAGACCCGCCGCGGCCGCCTCGGCGGCGAGCGTCGCGCCGCCGATCGCGATCTCGCCCTCCCCCGGCTCGGCCCGCAACCGCTCGATCTCCTCCGCCACACTGCCGGAGGCCAGGCGGGCGTGGCCCTGGACCGAGGTCAGCGTGGTGGAGAACACCACTTTCGGAAGCGGCTTCCAGAGCCGGGCCCATTCGAGCATCTCTTCGTCGAGCGAGGGGTCCTGGTCGGCGGTCTCCCAGTACAGCATCGTCTCGTACAGCCGTCGTCCCAGCAGGTGGACGTCGACCTGCCGGATCTCGTCGATCCAGAAGCGGAAGACGTCGTCGCCGGGTTCCGTCCAGCCGAAGTCGCCGTCCGGCCCGACGATGTAGCCGTCAAGTGAGACGCCCATCGAATAGGTCACGCTGCGCATCAGAAATCACGACATCCTCTTCACCGTCGACGACGGACTGGGATACGGCCCGTCAGCGCCCCATGTCTACTACGAAGCGGCCGCCTGGGTTTCCCGTGCACGGCCGACCGGGTGAGCGAAGCGTCATGCGAGAAGGGTCCCACCGGCGGCTGCGAGTCGGCCGCGCCGCGGAGGACACCACGCCTGCCCCCCCCCACGGGCTGCCCGCCTGACGCGGTGTCGATCCCCGGGCTAGCGGGGGTGGGCGACCGGCGGGAGGCCTGCCCGGGCCGAGGGGTGGGCGTGGGCGGCTTGCAGGAACCGGGCGGCGCCGCGGACGGCCGCTGTGTGCGGGGCCGGGACGATGCGCAGCGGTGCCTTCAGGCGCGCGGTGAGGGGATGGGTGATGTCGGGGCGCAGGGCTCCCCCGCCGGCCACGAGGATGCCGCGCCGCAGGGCGCCGGCGGTGAGCGAGGTGCGGTCGTGGCGGCGGATCGCGGTCAGCATCGCGACCACCGCTTCGACGATCTGCTCGGGCGCGGTCGCCCCGTCGAGGTCGCTGGTTCCCAGAGCAGTGCGGTGCGCGTCGGTGACGGCGCCGTCGCACAGCAGCACCACCTCGGTCAGATGGGCGCCGATGTCCACCACCACCAGCGGCCGGGACATGTCCGCGTCCGCGGCCAGGGCGATGCACCGGGCACTGGGAACGGTCAGGACGCTGCGGGGCCGCAGCACCTCCACCGCGGCACGGGCCCGGGCCCGGTAGGAGACGCCGTCCAGGACCGGAGTGGTCACGATGACCATGGGGCGGGTGAAGCGGGGCAGCCGGTTGCCGAGCAGGCGCCGGAGCATCCGGGAACACCCCGGGGTGTCGATGATGGTGCCCCGCTGGACGGGGTGGACCGCGCCGGCCCCGGGGAAGGTGACCGTGGGCACGTCGACGACCGTGCCCTTGCCGGCGAGCCAGACGCGGGTGCGGGCGCTGCCCATGTCCAGGGCGATGCCGCAGCACCGCCGGCACAGGGGCCACGGCCGGTGACGGGCCGGGGCACCGGACAGGTCCTGGGCGCCGGTCACGGCTGCGCCTCCTTGACCTGCTGGCAGCGGGCGCAGTAGCGGGCCTGCGGCACGATCATGAGCCGTTCGCGTTCGATCGGGCGCCGGCACAGATGGCAGGCGCCGTACGCGCCTTCGTCCATGCGGGTGAGGGCCGCTTCGACGTCGGTGAGGACCATGCGGGCGGAGGCGGCGAGTTTGACGCGGACCTCGGTCTGCGCGGCGGCCCGCTGCCGGAGCCGGTCCTCGGCCCGGGAGGTGACCGGCCCGCCGAGCAGGCGCAGTTGCTCCTGACGGAAGAGGCGCTGCTCATGGAGGTTCTCGCGCAGCGCGGCGAGTTCCTCGGCCGACAGGTGCGTCGTGCTCTCTGCGACGGTCTGGTGGTTCACCACGTCACCCCTTTGCGGCAGGGCGTAGGAGGTCGGTAGGGGCGGGGTCACGCCGTGCGGCGCCGGCAGGCGACGCAGTGGCGGGTGTAGGGCAGGATTTCGAGCCGTTCCGCGGGAACGGGCTTCGCGCAGCCCACGCAGATGCCGTAGGTGCCGTCGTCGATGCGGGTGAAGGCTTCGTCGATCTCTTTCAGCACCCCCTCCATCGCGGTCTTCTGCGCGGACAGCAGGTGATCGTCCGAGCCGCGCTCGGTCTCGTCGAGGGCACGCAGCTGTGCCAGCCGGGAGGCGCGGGCGTGTTCCAGGCGCCGGCGGGCCTCGTGCGGGTGGGGCTCGGCCCGGGTGACGTCGAGCGACATGGTCGGTCCTTTCTCGGTGGCGGAAGGCGGGTGCGCGGGTCGGTCATGCGCGGCGGGCGGCCCGGCGACGTGGCCGGGCCGCCGGTCCGCTGCCGGGTGGTCGTGTGAGCTCCAGCCTGGCCCGGTCCGCGGCGGATACCCATCGGGCGCGGGCCCCATTTGCACCGGTGCGAGGGACCCATGCGGCCGGGCCATGGGTGGTGCGCGCCCGGGGAAATGGGGGCCAGGTCCCATATACGTGGCGCGTGGGAAGGGGCAGCCTGAGCGCAGGCTTGCTCGAGCGCCCGGACCGCGAACGCGGTGGGCTCCGCGATGCCCGACAGTGGAGGTGAGACAGAGTTCGTAGAAGGGGAGGCGCAGGGACGGTGTCCTTGTTCTGGCGGATCTTCGCGCTCAACGCCGTGGTGCTGGGCGCGGCCACGGCCCTGCTGCTGTGGGCACCGGTGACCGTCTCGGTGCCGGTGCTGCTGACCGAGGCGGTGATCCTGGTCGGCGGCCTGGCCGTGATGCTCGTCGCGAACGCCGCGCTGCTGAGGCTCGGCCTGGCCCCGCTGGACCGGCTCACGAAGCTGATGACCACCGTGGACCTGCTGCGCCCCGGCCAGCGCCTGCCCGCTTCCGGGGCCGGCGGGGTCGCCGAGCTGATCCGTACCTTCAACGCCATGCTGGAGCGGCTGGAGCAGGAGCGGGCCGCCAGCAGCGCCCGGGCCCTGCTGGCCCAGGAGTCGGAACGCCGTCGCATCGCCCAGGAACTGCACGACGAGGTCGGCCAGAGCATGACCGCGATCCTGCTGGGGCTCAAGCGCTCCGCGGACGACGTACCGGAGCCGCAGCGCAGGGAGTTGCAGGAACTGCAGGAGATCACCCGGGCGAGCCTGGACGAGGTGCGCCGCCTGGTGCGAAGGCTGCGGCCCGGCGTGCTGGACGATCTGGGCCTGGTCAGCGCGCTGACCTCGCTCAGCGAGGACTTCGCCACCCATACCGGGCTGCTGGTCACGCGCCGCTTCGACACCGACCTGCCCCCGCTGGCACCGGAGACGGAGCTGGTCCTCTACCGCGTCGCGCAGGAGTCGCTGACCAACGTCGCCCGCCACGCGGACGCCGGGCGGGTCACCGTCGCGCTGCGCCGCGCCGAGGACGGCGTGGTGCTGACCGTGACCGACGACGGCAGCGGCATCGAGGCACCCCGCGAGGGCGCCGGCATCCGCGGCATGCGCGAGCGGGCCCTGCTCGTCGGGGGCAGCCTCGACATCACCCCGGCACCCCGGGCCGGCACCCGGGTCCAGCTCACCGCGCCGCTCGCAAGGAAGCAGCTCTGACGATGCCCGACACGGCCCCGCCCGCTCCGACGGGTTCCAGCACGATCCGTATCCTGCTCGCCGACGACCACGCGCTGGTCCGTCGCGGCGTGCGGCTCATCCTCGACCAGCAACCGGACCTCGAAGTGGTCGCCGAGGCCGGTGACGGGGCCGAGGCCATCGAGCTGGCCCGCACCCGCGACGTCGACCTGGCCGTGCTCGACATCGCCATGCCGCGCCTGACCGGTCTGCAGGCCGCCCGCGAACTGGCAGCCGTGAGGCCCGGCTTGCGGATCCTGATGCTCACCATGCACGACAACGAGCAGTACTTCTTCCAGGCTTTGAAGGCCGGTGCGAGCGGCTACGTTCTGAAGTCGGTGGCCGACCGGGACCTGGTCGCCGCCTGCCGGGCCGCCATGCGGGACGAACCCTTCCTGTATCCCGGCGCGGTCACCGCCCTGATCCGCAACTACCTGGACCGGGCCCGCCGCGGCCAGGAGGACCCGGACCAGATCCTCACGCCCCGCGAGGAGGAGGTCCTCAAGCTGGTCGCCGAGGGCCACTCGTCCAAGGAGATCGCCGACCTGCTGTTCATCAGCATCAAGACCGTCCAGCGCCACCGCGCCAACCTGCTGCAGAAACTCGGCCTGCGCGACCGTCTCGACCTCACCCGTTACGCGATCCGCGCCGGACTGATCGAGCCCTGACCGAAGTCCGGCCCGGCCGGCAGCGCCACGATGAGAGGGGGAACGGTGCCTCACAGCGCGCCCACGGCGCCCGGCGTCGGCAGCACCCGATCCCGCTCCCGGATCGCGGCGCTGCCGGCGGTCCTCCTCCTCGCGGTGCTCGCCGCACTCGGCATCGCCGCCCCGTCGCCCGGCACAGCGGGCACGGGGGCGGCGGCAGCGCCCGCGGCGGCGGCCCCTCACCGGTACGACGAGAAGCGCGCCGACGTCGGATGTGACGCCGTCTGCGTCATCCGGGCGGCCATCCGCCACGAGCAGCACGGCGAGCACCCGGGCCCGCGCGGACACCTCGGCGTCTGCGGCCGGAGCGCCGACGTCACCCCCAGCCGTGTTCCGGGCCCACCGCAGGCTCCGAGCCGGCACCTGCCCTCCTCGCAGCCGCCCGCGGACCAGGAGCAGGGGCGCTCGCCCCCGGTGTCCTCCGGCACCTGACGCCCCGTTCCCTTCACATCCCGACCCGCCCCGCCGCGGCCCGCGCCGGCCGCTGCCGAGGTGTGCCTGCCGGAGGTTCCCGTTGAACCGTTCCCTGCGTGTGAGAGCGCTGCTCGCCCTCGCCGTGCTCGCCCTGTCCCTGTACGTCGCCGCCACCGTGCCGGTCCGTCTCGGGCTTGACCTGCGCGGCGGGACACAGATCGTGCTGGAGACCCGCTCCACCCCCACGGCCGACGCCGACAGCGCGGCCACCGACCGCACCCTGGAGGTGCTGCGCGGCCGTATCGATGCGCTCGGCGTCGCCGAACCCACCCTGGTGCGCTCCGGCGATCACCGGATCATCGTCGAACTGCCCGGTGTGCAGGACCCGAAGAAGGCCGCCGATGTCCTGGGCCGAACCGCGCAGCTCACTTTCCACCCCGTGCTCGGCGCCGCCCGGGACGGCGACGAGACGTCCCGGCCGCTGCCGAAGCGGCCCGGGCAGCGCGTCCTGCCCGACGAGTCCGGCACTCCGCTGCGCCTCGGACCCGCCTTGCTGACCGGCGAGGACGTCAAGGAGGCCGCCGCCCGGTTCGACCAGCAGGGCGGCGCCGGATGGCACGTCACCGTCGGCTTCGAGGGCGCCGGCCGGGACGGCTGGGCCCGCCTGACCGGCGAGGCCGCCTGCAAGGCGCCGGGCGATGCGGCGCGGCGGGTCGCCATCGTCCTCGACGACAAGGTCATCTCCTCCCCTCAGGTCGATCCGTCCATCGCCTGCGGGGCCGGCATCCGCGACGGCGCCACCCGGATCACGGGCTCCTTCAGCCCCGAGGAGGCCCGCGAACTCTCGCTGCTCATCAACGGCGGCGCCCTGCCCGTGCCCGTCGAGACCGTCGAGCAGCGCACGGTCGGCCCCACCCTCGGCGCGCAGGCCATCACCGCCAGTGCCTGGGCGGCCGTCATCGGCACCGCGCTGACCTCGCTGTTCATCATCGTGGTCTACCGGCTGCTGGGCGCCCTGGCCGCCCTGGCGCTGGCCTGCTACGGCCTGGTCTCCTACGCCGCCCTGGCCGCCCTCGGGGCCACGCTGACCCTGCCGGGCCTGGCCGGTTTCGTCCTGGCCATCGGCATGGCCGTGGACGCCAACGTGCTGGTCTTCGAGCGGGCGCGCGAGGAGTACGCGGCACGCCGCCGGCCCAGCATCCGCTCGGCGCTCACGGCCGGCTTCCGCAACGCCTTCAGCGCGATCGCCGACTCCAACATCACCACCCTGATCGCGGCCGCCCTGCTGTTCTTCCTGGCTTCGGGGCCGGTGCGCGGCTTCGGCGTCACCCTCGGCATCGGTGTGCTCGCCTCCATGTTCAGCGCCCTGGTCATCAGCCGGGTGCTCGCCGAGTTCGCCGCGAGCCGACCGGGCGTACGCCGCCGCCCCCGTCTCACCGGCATCGCCACCACCGGCGCGGTCCGCGAGCGCCTCACCCGCCGCAACCCGCTCCTGATGCGCCGGCCGCGGCGCTGGCTGGCCACTTCGGCGGCCGTGCTCGTGCTGGCCGGCTCGGGTCTTGCGGTGCGGGGCGTCGACCTGGGCGTGGAGTTCACCGGAGGCCGCCTCATCGAGTACTCCACCAGCAGCCCGGTCGATCCCGGCCGGGTCCGGAGCGCCCTGGCCGACGCCGGGTTCCCCCGCGCGGTGGTGCAGTCGTCGGGCGACGCGGGTCTGACGGTGCGTACCGATCCCCTGACCGACGCCGAAGAGGGGGAGGTCACGGGCACCCTCCGCGAGGTCGCCGGACCGGCGGACAAGGTGCGCGACGAACTGATCGGCCCCAGCCTCGGCGAGGAGCTGCGTCAAGGCGCGCTGATCGCGCTCGCCGTGGCCCTGGGGGCCCAGTTCGTCTATCTCGCGGCGCGCTTCCGCTGGGTGCTGGGTTCCGCCGCGGTCGTCGCCCTCGTCCACGACGTGGTCATCCTGCTCGGGGTCTTCGCCTGGCTGGGCAAGCCCGTCGACGGTGTGTTCCTGGCGGCCCTGCTCACCGTCATCGGCTACTCGGTCAACGACTCCGTCGTCCTCTTCGACCGCGTCAGGGAACTGGACCGGCGCGGCTCCGGGCCGCCGTTCTCCGGCGTCGTGAACCAGGCGATCCTGCAGACCCTGCCCCGCACGGTGAACACCGGCATGGGCGCGGCGTTCATGCTCACCGCGCTCGCCGTGCTGGGCGGCTCCTCGCTCACGGACTTCGCCCTGGCGCTGCTCATCGGCCTCGCCGTCGGGACGTACTCCTCGGTGTTCATCGCGGCTCCCGTGGCGATCGGGCTGCACGCCCGCTCACGCGGCGGGAAGCCGTCCCCGGAGGGCGCTGCGGTCACCGCGTGAGCCGGTCCAGCGCGGCCAGGACCGGGGCCACGCCGTCCTCCCCGGCCAGGCCGCGGGCCAGCTCCCCGGCGCGGGCGCGGTGCCGGGGCTCGCCCGTGGCGCGGCGCAGCGCGGGGGCGAGTGTGCCGGCGGTCAGGCGCCGCAGGGGGACGGCGCACGGGGCGGTCCCCAGGGCGACCAAGCGCGCCGCCCAGAAGCCGCCGTCGAACTGCACCGGCACCGGGATCGTCGGGACGCCCGCGCGCAGGACCGCGGCGGTGGTGCCGGCTCCGGCATGGTGGACGACGGCCGCCGTGCGGGGGAACAGCAGGGCGTGCGGCACGTCGCCCACGGTGATCACGTCATCGTCGCCGCTGTGGGCGGTGAGGCCCGCCCAGCCCTGCTGGACGATGCCGCGCAGTCCCGCCGTCCGCAGCGCGCGCACGATCTCGGCGCTGAGGTGACCGGGGTCCGGCACCGTCGCGCTGCCCAGCCCGACGAACACCGGCGGGGGTCCGGCGGCCAGGAACTCCTCCAGCTCGCCGGGCAGGGTGCGGGTGTCGTGCGGCCACCAGTACCCGGCGATGTCCAGCCCGGGGCGCCAGTCCTCGGGGCGGGGCACCACCCGTTCGCTGAATCCGTGCAGCACGGGCCAGTGGGCCCGCTCGTGGGCCCGGCGGCTCGCGGAGGGACTGCGCAGGGCCATGCCGTGCCGGGTGCGCAGCCGGTGCATGGCCTGGGTGTAGACCTGGTCGACGGCGGAGATGACGGCCCGTCCGCCCAGGTGGTTGCCCAGCGTGCCGAGCGAGCGTCCGCCGAGCATGGGCGCGCCGAACTCGCGTGTCGGATGCTGGGGTTGGAGGAACAGGCCCAGGCTGGGCAGGCTCAGCCCCTCGGCGATGGCGCGGCCCAGCGGTGCCACGGCTCCGGCGGCCAGGACGATGTCCGCGCCGCGGGCCGCCCGGACGAGGGAGTCGGTCATCTCCTCGGCCGCGGACCGGGCCATCGACGCCGCGCGCAGCAGCTTGCCGAGGCCGGTCGTGCTGGTGTGCAGGCCGCGGCCGCGGTCGGAGTGGGACACGGCGTGCGGGTCGACCGGGGTCGGGTGGAAGCGCACCCCCGATCCGGCGGCCAGGGGTGCGAACAGGCCGTGGGTGGCGAGCGTTACCTCGTGCCCGCTCCGCGCCAGCCCCGCGCCGAGCCCGGTGTACGGCGCGACGTCGCCGCGCGATCCAGCCGTCATGATCACCACGCGCATGGGTCCAGTGTGGACCGGCCGGGCGGGCGACATGCGGCGCATGACCGCACGTGGACGAAAATCGCCGGTGCGTGCGGGTGCTTTGCGGCCGGATCTGCTTACGTCGGGCCGGTGTCCAGTAGACCGGTGTCCAGTAGACCGCGGAGGCGGGTGGCGGCCTGGCGCAGGCGTGGCGAGGCGTCCTCGGTGAGGGCCGCCAGCCGGCAACGGGCCATTTCGCTGCCTGGGGGCAGTGAGCCGCCGGCCTCAGTCCAGCGTTCGAGACCGAGGACGGCTTCGTAGCGGACCGGTTCGTGCGGGTCGTCGAGGCGGAGCAGGAAGCGCCGTACGTCGTGGCGGGTGTGCTCGTCGCTCGGGTCGTCGCCGTCGAGCAGGGACAGCGCGGCGGCCAGGACCTCGCCGGACGGAGCGTTGTCCGCGAGGCGCCGCACGTCGGGCAGGGCCTGGGTGAGACCGTCGAGCGCGTTGCGTGTGCGCCAGGTGTGCCGGTCGTCGGTGGCCAGATGGCCGGTCAGGGCCCAGGCCACGGGGTGGCGCTCCCAGGGGCGCAGGCCGTTCTCGACGAGTGTCCCCAGGCCGTCGAGCACGCCCGCGCGTATCACGTCGTCGGGGTCGTCCAGGAGGGACAGCAGGAGCCACACCGCGTCCCAGCGGCCGGCGGTCCCGACGGCTGCGGCCGCGGCGGCCCGGGTGTGTGGGGAGAACGTCTTGTCGGTCAGGGCCGTGCGGAGATGCGGGGCTGCCGTGCCGGGGTCCGCGGTGCCCAGGGCACGCGCGGCCGAGGGCCCTGCGACGGGATCGCGCAGCCACCGCACGGCGGGGCCTGTCACGCGGTCGTCGCCCCGCCCTCCCAGTCCCCACAGCAGTCCAGCGGTGACCTCGGGGTGCTCCTCGGTGCGCAGGGCCGCGGCCAGCTTGTCCTGTACCTGCTGTTGTTCCACGGGGAGCAAGCGCCGGGCGGCCTGGATCCGTACCGCGGGCGAAGGGTCGTGCAGCGCTGTGAGCAGTGAGTCGAGGAGCCGCTCGGTGCAGCGTTCCGGCAGCCCTTCCAGGGCACGCGCGCGGGCGGTACCCGTGCCCTGGCGGGCCGTGCGCACGACTTCCGCGCGTACGGCCGGGTCTTCTCCGCACCTGTACAGCAGGGTCCGGGCCCGTCCCCAGACGGCGGGGTCCGGGTCGCCGAGCAGGGCGGCCAGGGCGGTGACGTCCCCGGGCACGCCCAGGACCGACAGTCCGTCCAGGGCGTTGATCCGGACGTGGTGGTCCGGATCGGCCAGCAGGCGGGCGAAGGCCCGGGTGACCGCGGGTCCGCCGAGTCCGAGCCGGGTGGCGGCGACCGAGGCCCTGCGCCGTACGCCCGGATCCGCGTCACCCATCAGGAGGGGCAGCGCCTCCTCGCCGGCCTCCGGGACGCCGAGCCGGGCGAGGCCCTGGGCGGCGGCCGCGCGCACGGCCGGGTCGGGATCGTCGGCCGCTTCGGCGAGGACGCGGGCGTGCTCGGCCCGGCCGATCCTCCCCAGCCCCTTCAACGCCGCGGCACGCCGCTCCGAATCCGGCTGCGCCGACTCCCGCAGGAGAAAGGCGATCTGATGGTCCTCTCCCATGAACACCCCCGTAGGGAAAGACCGTCGGGGGACGCGAAGGTTGCCCGCGTCTCAGGGGCTCCATCAGCCGGTCAACGGCCCGGAGCCGGGTCCTCCGCCACCATGGGGCGGAGCACCCGGCTCCCGATCGGGCGGTGGATCAGGACGACTGGGCGCTCTGGTACAGGTTCTGGGCGTCCGCGCCGAAGTACGGGCCGTACATGGAGTTCGGGAAGAAGTTGTACTTGAAGCTGTTCACCGAGGACTGCAGGCCGGTCCCGGTGGCCTCGCTGAACTGGGTGAACCAGGGGCCTCCGCTGGAGCCGCCGGTCATGTTGCAGGTCAGACCGTGGTCGTTGGAGAGCAGGAAGTCGCGGGTCGTGGTGCCGCTGCAGTAGATGAACTTCTCGCCGTCGTACGGCGCTGCGGCCGGGAAGCCGAAGGAGTACATGGCCTTGTTGTAGCCGGTGTTGAAGGCCAGGCCCTGCCCGCCGACGACGTCGGTCAGCTTCTTCCCGTCCAGCGGGGCGACCACCGCCGCGCCGATGTCGTAGTTGATGTCCTCGCTGGCCGTCCACTGCGGCGTGGACAGGGTCTTGGACGCGGCCCAGGTGCCGTACGGGCGCTGCCCGTCGTGGTAGCCGGGTACGAAGACCCAGTTGGTGTGCCAGGCGCCCTCCATCTTCACGCAGTGGCCCGCGGTGATCACGGTGCTCTTGTTGGCGCTGGTGACGGCGTTGCCGGAGCAGGACGCGGTGCGGCCCTGGTAGCTGAAGAACACCCGGCCCGCGGTCTTGGTCACCGCTCCCCCGCCGGACCAGGGTCCGCCGCCGTGCGGGAAGGCCAGGGGGCCCGCGGCGGAGGCGGGCACGCTGGGGGCGACGACCGTCGCCTTGCCCGTGCGCAGCGCCGGTGCCCGTACGTCGGAGCGGTCGACGGTCAGGAGGTCGAGCGGGGTGGCCTCGCGCATCCGCTGCGGGGTCCAGAAGGCCAGTGCGCGTTCCTGCGCCGAGAGGGTCGTCGCGCCGGGGTCCGGTGCGGCGCTCGCCGGTGCGGCGGTGACGCCGGTCGCCAGGAGTGCGGCGATGCCGGCGAGCGCGCCGAGGACGGAGCGGCGGACGGGGATGCCGCCGCCGGACGGGCGGGGGCTGCGGGGTCGGCCTATCACGCGGTCTCCTTCTGCTGTGGGGGCCGGGCGGCGGGAAGCCTCCACCCGGTCAGGCAGGGGTGTCACTGCGGACGGTCAGGGGGCAGCGTGCCACCGGGAGGCCGATATGGACAGGTGCATGTCATGACGTTGGCCGAAACCGCACGCCCTCTGCACACGGAGCGGGACATGCGGGCACAGAAGAACCCGGCCTCCCGTGGAGACCGGGTTCCGGAAGTGCGCGGCTGGTGTCAGAGGATGGGGCCGGAGCCGCTGGGGCCGCCCGGCTGGACACGCCCGCGCCAGGCGCCGGATTCGACTCCGCGCTCCTCGATGTACTGCTTGAAGCGCCTCATGTCACCCTTCACACGGCGGTCGATCGTGCCCATCATGTCCGCGGCCTTCTCCACAGCTCCGCTGGGCTCGACGTCCATGACGAGCTCCACCCTGGTGTGGGTGTCGTCGAGGCGCTCGAAGCGGACGGAGCCCCTCTGGTGCGTGTCTCCGCTGGTCGTGCGCCATGTGACCCGCTCGTCGGCCAGCTGGTCGACGATCTCGGTGTCGAATTCGCGCCGTACCCCACCGATCTTGGTCGTCCAGTGGTTGTGGCGGTCGTCCAGCTGCCTGACCTCCTCGACGCCCTCCATGAAGTTCGGGAACTCCTCGAACTGCGTCCACTGGTTGTAGGCGGTGTGGACGGGGACATCGACTTCCACGGTTTCCTTGATGGTGCTCATCTGAATGCCTCCGTATTCACTGATCGACTGCAGGAGGCCCGTCGGCCCACACAGGTCCGGGCCCGCGCGGGCCGAGTACCCGGGATGCTCGGCTTGCCACATCGGATGTGATCAGCGAGCGGCAGAAGTGGAGGTGCAGATGAGCTGCGCCGGGCGTACGACGTGATCAGAACCGGTCGTGCTGCTGCGGCTGCCCGTACGCCTGGCCGCTCGGGCCGTTCGTGCCCTGAGACTGGAGCTGCTCCGCCTGCTCCTTGGTCACCTTCTGTTCCGCTCCGCAGAAGGTGCACTGCGTCAGGTACTTCGTGGAGATCGGGAACAGCGGGACGAAGAACAGGGTGAACTTCGTGATGCGCTTCCTGAGCGTGTGAGCGGCGGGGTTCCCGCACTGGCCGCACACCAGCGTCAGTATCGCCAGCTGGTAGAGGTAGCCCTTGGTACCGAAGATGATCACGTGTTCGGTCCTTCCCGGTCGGATCTTCATCCAGTGTCCTGCATCCGCGGGCACGCCGGGGGTTCGGGCCCCTCGTCCGTGTGGAGAGCCCGGCGTGGGCTGGTCCAGTCGGGTGACGGCGGGGCGCGTCCCCACGGTACGCCGGTACGGTTCCGCGGTGACCTCGATCGCACCCGAAACGAGGTCCGTGCCCACCGACGACCTGGGCTCCCTGGTCGTCCAGTCCTGGCGGGGCACGACCCCGCCGTCCTCACCGTGCAGCACCTGAAGGCGCAGTTCGTCCCTCCGGAGAGCCGGCTGGAGGCGGTGGGCGAACTCGGCTACGCCTACCTCATCTTCGCCGCCCGGCCGTGGCCGCAGGGCGCCGAGCCCGGTGACGCCGGGCCACTCGCCGCCTTCACCTCCGACGAGGACGCGACGGCCTCGGCGGCGCATGTCGTCCTGCCCGGCCGCAGCCTGCGCAGCTGAAAGCGCGGACAGCCCGGGCCACGTGAGGGCGGCCCGGGCTGTGCCGTGCCGGGGTCAGGCGGAGAGGGCCGTCAGCACCACGGACTTGGCCTCTTCCTGGACCCGGCCGAGGTGGTCGGGGCCGAGGAACGACTCGGCGTAGATCTTGTAGACGTCCTCGGTGCCCGAGGGGCGGGCCGCGAACCAGGCGTTGTCCGTGGTCACCTTGATGCCGCCGATGGCCGCGCCGTTCCCGGGGGCCTCGGTGAGCACCGCCGTGACCGCGTCCCCGGCCAGGGTGTCGGCGCTGACCTGGGCCGGGGAGAGCTTGGCGAGCAGGGCCTTCTCCTCGCGGGAGGCGGGGGCGTCGATGCGTGCGTACGCCGGTTCGCCGAAGCGGGCGGTGAGGGCCGCGTAGTGCTCGGAGGGGGTCTTCCCGGTGACCGCCGTGATCTCGGAGGCGAGAAGCGCGAGCAGGATGCCGTCCTTGTCGGTGGTCCACACGGAGCCGTCCCGGCGCAGGAAGGACGCCCCGGCCGACTCCTCCCCGCCGAAACCGATGGTGCCGCCCGCCAGTCCGTCCACGAACCACTTGAAGCCGACGGGCACCTCGACCAGCTCGCGGCCCAGGTCCGCGGCGACCCGGTCGATCATGGCCGAGGAGACCAGGGTCTTGCCGATGCCGGTGGTGGACGGCCAGCGGTCGCGGTGGGCGTAGAGGTAGGAGATGGCGACGGCCAGGTAGTGGTTGGGGTTCATCAGGCCGGCGTCCGGGGTGACGATGCCGTGCCGGTCGGCGTCGGCGTCGTTGCCCGTGGAGATCTGGAAGCGGTCGCGCTGCTCGATGAGCGAGGCCATCGCGTACGGCGACGAGCAGTCCATGCGGATCTTGCCGTCCCAGTCCAGCGTCATGAACCGCCAGGTGGGGTCGGTGTACGGGTTGACCACGGTGAGGTCGAGGCCGTGCTGTTCGGCGATGCGGCCCCAGTAGGCGACCGACGCACCGCCGAGCGGGTCGGCCCCGATACGGACACCGGCCGCGCGGATCGCGTCCAGGTCGAGCACGCCGGGCAGGTCGGCGACGTAGGTGCCGAGGAAGTCGTAGCGGCCGGTAGTGGGGGCCGCGAGGGCGCGGGCGTAGGGGATGCGCCGTACGTCCTTCAGGCCGCCCCGGATGATCTCGTTGGCCCGGTCCTGGATCCAGGAGGTCGCGTCGGAGGCGGCGGGGCCGCCGCTGGGCGGGTTGTACTTGAACCCGCCGTCGGCGGGCGGGTTGTGGGAGGGCGTGACGACGACGCCGTCCGCGAGGCCGGCGGTGCGGCCCCGGTTGTGGGTGAGGATGGCGTGCGAGACGGCCGGGGTCGGCGTGTAGCCGTCCGCGTCGTCGATCAGCACGGTCACCTCGTTGGCGGCGAACACCTCCAGGGCGGTCACGCGCGCGGGCTCCGACAGGGCGTGGGTGTCCGCGCCCAGGAAGAGCGGGCCGTCGATGCCCCGACCGGCGCGGTACTCGCAGATGGCCTGGCTGGTCGCGGCGATGTGGTCGTCGTTGAACGCGGCCGCCAGGGACGATCCGCGGTGTCCGGAGGTCCCGAACGTGACGCGCTGGCCCGGATCGTCCAGGTCGGGGCGGCGCGCGTAGTACGCGGTGACCAGCCGAGCGACATCGACGAGATCTTCGGGTCCGGCCGGACTTCCCGCTCGCTCGTGCTGCATGGGCCCGCTCCTCCGTAAGGGTTGATCGTTCGCTTGCGGTCTCATCCTTCCTCGTCACCGTGGTGCAGCGCGAGAGGGGCACCCCGGTACGGGACGGATGTGCGCCGGCCAACGGAGGAGGGGGCGGTCCGGAGCACGAGGAGGCGGCGCCACGGACCACCGGGACCTCCGGTGGCGCGCCACGCCGCCTGCTTCCCTCGTGCCGGCACGTCCATCGCGCCGGCCGTGCTCAGATCCGTCCGCCGGTGAGCCGGGTGAGGGGGCCGTGCGCACCGCGTTCGGCGCGGCGGCCGACGGCGTAGGACGCCGCGGTCAGGGCGGTCAGGCCCGCTCCGACTCCAGCGGCCACGAGCTTGCGGTGGGCGATGACCGTCCAGGCCGTCTTCGCCGTGGTGGCGACATGGCCGGAGGCCGTGACGACCGCCTGGCGGCCCGCCTCGACGCCCTTGGCCGCGGTCTGTGCGGCCGCCTTCGCCGTCTCGGTGGAGCGCTCCGCGCCGGACTTGGCGGCTGACGCCGCCTCACCGGCCTTGCCCGCGGCGCCCTTCGCGGCCTGAGACGCCGCCCCCGTGGCCTTGTCCGCCGTGCCGCGGGCCTTGGACTCGGCGGTCCGTACGGTGGTCGTCGCCTTCTGATTCGCGCGCTTGTTCTCTTCAGTCATGGACACCGACTTGCCTCTGACTCCGGCCGCAAACACATTCGGTCGCGCACCGACCGGGCGGAGGTGTGCCTGAGCACCACGCCCGAGGGGTAGGCGCACTACACAGGCAAGCGACATCACCACAGGAAGGAAGGTGCGTCATGGCCGGAATGCTGAATCGCATCAAGGAGTTCGCCAAGAGCCCGCAGGGACGGCGGGCCGCGGAGCAGGCACGCCGGGCCGCGGCCGACCCCCGCAAGCGGGCCCAGGCCCAGCGTCTGCTCGGCAAGCTCAGGGGCCGCGGGCACTGACTGGGGCGCCTGTTCCTCCCGGTATCCAACTTCTCTGCCCCACAGGTGTGTTCATGTCCGGCTTGGGCACTTGAGCCGCACCACACACACCTGAGAAGGAGCTGGTTCGATGGGCAGGGCGGGAAACGGCAGGCGGGTCTGTGCCTTAGGTGTCGCCGGAGCCCT
This sequence comes from Streptomyces collinus, assembly GCF_031348265.1. Taxonomy (NCBI): domain Bacteria; kingdom Bacillati; phylum Actinomycetota; class Actinomycetes; order Kitasatosporales; family Streptomycetaceae; genus Streptomyces; species Streptomyces collinus. The sequence continues at coordinate 347,646 of NZ_CP133771.1, forward strand.
GGCGGGGACGGTGCTGGTCGGCTGCGGCGACGACGGCGACTCGGGCGACGGCGCGCAGGGCACCTCGGCGTCATCGAGCACGGGCGCCCGGGAGCAGGGCACGCAGGCGGTGCGGTCGGCCTACGACAGGACGGCCGAGGAGGACACCGCCAAGGTGAAGCTGCGGGTGCGTACCTCGGCCCAGGGCGCCTCGCAGACCGCGAACGGGCAGGGCGCGGTGGACCTGGACGACGGCGACAGCGTCATGACGCTCACGGTGCAGGGCCGGCAGATCGAGCAACGGGTGGTCGACCAGGTCCTCTACCAGAAGATGCCCAAGGGCCGGGCGCCCGGCGGCAAGCCCTGGATCAAGATCGATCTGGGGAAGGTCGCCGCACAGCAGGGCACCGGCGACCGGTCCATGAGCGATCCGGCACAGTCCGCGGCGTACGCCAAGGCGATCTCCGACAAGGACGTGACCAAGAAGGGCACGGCCACGGTCAACGGTGTGGAGACCACGCACTACCGCGTTTCCGTCGACGTCGCCGAGCTGCCCGACGGCGACACCCTGCGCAAGCAGGTCGGCCCGACCCTGCCGATGGACGTCTGGCTGGACGACGAGGGGCGGATGCGCCGTCAGCAGATCGACATGACCGTCACGTCCCCGGAGGCGGCGCAGCGGTCCTCCGCCGACGCCTCGTCCGCGCCCGGGAAGGTCACGGTGCGCACGGTCATGGACTTCACCGACTTCGGTACCGAGGTGGAGGCGGACGAGCCGCCGGCCGGGCAGGTCACCGACATGACCGGCAAGGCCCTGGAGCAGGGCGAGCGGCAGAGCTGACCGGGTCACCCCACCGCACGGCCGCGGAGGCGTCGTACGAGGTCGTCCGCGGCCTGCGGCCACTCGGGGTGCTCGAAGGCGAAGCCCGCTTCGAGCAGGCGGCCGGGGACGACACGGCGGCTCTTCAGCAGCAGTTCGGTGTCCGAGCGCAGGACGAACGCGCCGAGCTCCGCCATCCGGCGCGTCGCGGGCAGGCCCACGGGGATGCCCGACGCGGCCCGCAGGGCGCGCATGAAGGCGCGCTGCGGCAGGGGGCCCGGGGCGGCGAGGTTGACCGGGCCCTCGATGTCGTCCCGGGCGACGAGGAACTCGACCGCCCGGACGAAGTCCCGGTCGTGGATCCAGGACACGTACTGGGCGCCCCCTGCGACCGGGCCGCCGAGCCCCAGCCGGGCCAGCCTCAGCAGGACGTCGAAGACGCCTTTGCGGTCCGGGCTCATCACCATGGCGGCACGCAGGGCCACCTTCCGGGTGTGCGGGGTGTCCGCGCTCTCCAGCTCCCGCTCCCAGGCTTTGGCGATGTCGACGCTGTACCCCCAGTAGCCGGGGACATCGGGTTCGGTGCCGCCGACCACGCCGGTGGCCTCGTCGTTGGCCGCGTCGAAGCGGTGCGCGTAGACGGTCGCGGTGCTCATCTGCAGCCAGAGCCGGGGCGGTTTGCCCGCCGCGGCGACGGCCTCGCCCACGACCCGGGCGGAGTGGACCCGCGACTCCATCATCTGCCGGAGGTTGGCGGGCGTGTAGCGGCAGTTCACACTCCGGCCGGCCAGGTTGACCACTACATCACAGCCGTCGATCTCGGCCGCCCAGGGCCCCTGGGTCGCGCCGTCCCACTGCACTTCGCCGGGTCCGGCGGGGTGCCTGCTGAGCACCACGACGTCATGTCCGGCAGCGCTCAGCGCGCGCTTCAGGACCGTGCCGACCTGTCCGGTGCCGCCGGGCATCACGAACTTCATGAAGGTCTCCCCCTCGATGTGTGAGAACGACCCTAGCTCACATTTGAACGCGTTCAAAACCTTGGGGGAGGCAGTACTCAACCTGCGCAGATCGGCCATCGGGCAAGATGGGGCCCATGAGCGTAGTCAAGATCAACGTGCTGACCGTGCCCGCCGAGCAGCGGGAGACGCTGGAGAAGCGGTTCGCCTCCCGTGCGCACGCCGTGGAGAACTCCGACGGGTTCGAGTGGTTCGAGCTGCTCCGCCCGGTGGAGGGCACCGACACCTACCTCGTCTACACGCGCTGGCGTGACGAGGCGTCGTTCCAGGCCTGGATGGAGGGGCCCATGAAGTCCGCCCACCAGGGCGGCGGCGAGGGCGGCGAGCGGCCGAAGCCCGCGGCGAGCGGCTCGACGCTGTGGTCCTTCGAGGTGGTGCAGCAGGCCGGGCCGAAGGAGGCCTGACCGACGGCGCGACGTACGAGGTCCCCCATGCCGCGCGGATGGGGGACCTCAGCGTCTCGTGGGCGTCGTGCGGCGGCGCTCAGCTCCGGCGGGAACGCGTGGGCACGGCGGTGCGGCCGACCGCGGCCGCCAGTTTGCGCAGCCGGCGCCAGTCGAGCCGCGGGGGCGCCTCGGGTACTCCGGGCCGGTCGCGGGGCACCCGCACCCGCAGGGCACGGCGCGCGATGCGGCAGTGGACGGGGGCGGGCATGGTGAGCGCCTCGCCGTCCAGACCGACCTCCAGCTGCGGCTCGTCGGCGTCGACGACGACGCGCTGGGCGGTGAGCACGGTGAGCCCTTCCGGGCGCGGGGACAGCAGGAGTTCGGCCGCTTCCACGGCACTGTCCACGCGGACGGCGAGCACGCCCAGCCGCCCGGAGTTGAGCCGCTCACGGCGGCCGAACCCGAAGGGGTCGTCCATGCGGTAGGCGTTGTTGCTGACCAGGATCGCCTGCGGGTCGGCGACGACGGTGCCGTCGGCGGTGGCCGTCAGACGCGGACCGCTCTGCCGGGTGAGCAGTTCGGGCAGCCGCTCCAGGGCCGCGCCCACCTTGTCCTCGCGGTAGCCGGGGCTCTGGACGACGGCCCCGTACACGCCGAACGAGGCGTTGTTGACGAACGGCCGGTCGTCGGCGAACCCGAGGTCGACGCGGAGTTCGACGCCGTCGGTGAGGGCGTCGAGGCAGGTTGAGGGGTCGTCCCGGTCCAGCCCCAGGTCCATGGCGAAGTGGTTGCGTGTGCCGGCGGCGATGACGAGGAACGGCAGGCCGTGCTCCGCGGCGACGGCGGCGACCAGCGCCTGGGTGCCGTCGCCGCCCGCGACGCCCAGGAGGTCCGCTCCGTCGGCCACGGCGGCTCGGGCCAGGGCGGTGACGTCCTGGTGCTGGTCCGGGTCGAGCAGGACGACCCGGGCGCCGAGCGACTCGGCCTTCTCCTGGAGGTTGAACTTCCCGACCTTGCCGCCGCCGGAGCGCGGGTTGAGCAGCAGGAAGGGGCGCAGCGGCGGCGGCGTGCGGTACTCCTTGACCCGCACGGACCGCAGGCCCGTGCTGCGCAGGGCGTAGCGACCGCTCCAGACCGCCCCGCACCACAGGAGCAGGGACAGGACGACGACCCACAGCAGGTTCGCCGCGGCGAAGGCCGTGATGAGGCCTGCGGGCGCGACGACGGCCAGCGCGGCCGACGCGATGCGGACCGCTCCCCGCCGGGACAGCACCCACCAGAGCGCGGCCGCGGTCAGGGCGAGTCCCGCGAGGCCCGCCACGAGCAGGAGCAGCCCTCGCAGACCTCCGGAGACGAGCGGCAGCAGGGCCGCCAGGGCGGCCGCGGCCAGGGCGCCCCTGGCCGCCCATCTCTGCCGGCGGTGAAACCGCTCGTCCATCGCCGATCCCATCTCGTCCCTCCGCTCGAAGGCCGGCGCGGGCGGATGCCCGAGACCGCACCCGGCCGTGACCATCGTGCCCGCCGACGCGTCGGCTGCGCCACTGCCGTCCTGGACGGCTCCCCCGCCGCGGACCGCGTCAGACGCGAAGATCCATCGGGGCGGAGCCACCGGTAGCGTACGCGGCATCGTGGGCCCGGTTCCGCGCGCCGGGGGCGTGGCCTCGGCATCGGCAACCGCAACTCGGTGGCGTGCGGCGTGAAGATCAGGAAGGCTCACGCTCATGGTCTCGGTAGTGCAGAACGTGGCGATCGACTGTGTGGATGCCTACGGGCTGGCCCGCTTCTGGAGCAGGGTGACCGGCCGTCCGCTGCATCCGGAGGACAGACCGGGTGACCGGGAGACCCAGGTGGTGCTCGCGGAGGGGCCGGTCCTGCACTTCAACCAGGTCCCCGAGGCCAAGACGGTCAAGAACCGGATCCATCTGTGCCTGCGCCCCGAGACCTCGCGTGAGCAGGAGGTGGACCGGCTGCTGAACCTCGGTGCCACCTTCGTCGCCGATCACCGGAACCCGGACGGTACGGGCTGGGCGATCCTCGCCGATCCCGAGGGCAACGAGTTCTGCGTCCTGCGCAGCGAGTCCGACCGCGCCGCCGGGAACGCCTGACCGCCCGGCCGGAGAAACCCCCGGCCGGTGATGGAGGCCGGCGGGTAAGCTCCCCTGCTGATCATCGGCCGACACGAACAACAGGGGGGCTCCGTGCGGGCCATGGCCACCGTGACGACGACCGCGCTCTGCCTGCTGGCGAGCACGGCCCTGGCCGGCTGCGGAGCCGGCGGCACCGGCGAGGACAGATCCGCCGGCGACCTCCTCGACGAGGCCAACGCGACGATGCGGAAGCTGAGTTCCGTCACCGTCGACATCACCAACCGCACCACGAGCGGCGGCACGGTCACCAGCCACCTCGTGACGGACCTGGACGGCCGGTGCAGGTCCAGGACCACCTGGTCCGGCGGCGGCGTCCTGGAACAGATCCGGCTGGGCACCACCGACTACGTCCGCCCGGACCGGGCCTACTTGCAGAAGTGGAAGAAGAAGCCGGGCGTCACCGGCGAGCAGAAGCTGTGGGTGAGAACGCCCGTGGACCCGGACTCCCCGGGCGGCGACGGGCTCACCTCCTGCGAACGGCCCTTCGACTCGTTCGGTACGGCGAAGAAGGGCGGCTCCACCCGGGTCGGAGACACCAGGGCCGTCGAGATCATCGTGACCGACAAGGCGGACAAGGAAGGCACGTACATCTTCTCCATCGCCCAGGAAGGCGAGCCGTACCTGCTGAAGACGGTGTACAAGAGCGCCGCGCAGCGCACCACCACGTCGTTCAGCGGTTTCGACGAGCCGCTGCACCTGCGGGCGCCGAAGCCGGGCGAGGTACTGGGCGCCGGGGGCTGAACACCCGCGGGACGGCAGCGCTTTCCGTTGGAATCCGGGCGGCACCCGCCCGAGTGGGACGAATCGTTACACCAGGGCTTGACGGGGCGGAGCCGGGCTCGGCCTACTGGAAGGCGCAGCCGGCCGAGTCGGGGGTCTGATGGTGCGGCGACGTTGGGCAGCGGCGGTGGGTCTGGTGGCCTGCCTGCTGATGCTGCTGCACCCCCTCACCCCCGGGCTCGCGGACGAGGCGCGCTCGGCACTGCCGGTCACGTCGGCGGCGGGCGCGACGGAGCCTGGCGCGGCTCCGGGTGCCGGGGCCGAAGGGGCCGAGGAGCCCTGTCCGTGTGAGGAGGTGCCGCCCGGGCGGCAGCTCGCGGCACGGACGCCGCGGGCCGCGGGGGCGAGCGGAATGAGCCCGGTGGTGGCCGGGACGGCCGTGCCGGGCGGGAGTGGTGCGCACCTGCGTGCGGCGGGAACGCCTCCGTGTCCGGTGGCGGTCGGATCCGCCCCGAGCACCGCCCGGTTGCAGACGTTCCGCTGCTGAGTGACGGCAGTACCGACCAGGGCCTGCGCCGTGCGGCCCGAGTACTGCCTGGTGCCGGTACGCGGTGATGTGCAGGCCTTCGTGTGTCCCCATGCCGATGACACAGGAGGCAGAGTTGCCTGGAAAGCGCGTTCTCGTTCTGCGGCCGGACGAACTCGGCCCCAGCGACCAGAAGATGTGGCGGGAGATCCGGACGGAGTCCGGCGCCCCGGCGAATCCCTTTCTCGACCCCCTGTTCACCGTTGCGGTGGGGCGGGTCAGGCCGGGTGCCCGAGTGGCGGTACTGCAGGACGACGGCTCCCCGGTGGGGTTCTTCCCGTACGAAGCCGGGGTGCTGGGGCGGGGCCGGGCCATCGGGCTGGGGGTGTCCGACAGTCAGGGGGCCGTGCTGCGCCCCGGCGTACGGCTGGACGCCCGCCGGCTGTTACGGGTCTGCGGGCTGGCGTCCTGGGAGTTCGACAACCTCGAAGCCGGTCAGGAGGCGTTCGCGGCGCACGCGGTCGAGGAGCTCGACTCCCCGGTCGTCGACATCGGCGACGGTTTCGAGGCGTACGCGCGCCGGCTGCGGGCGCAGTCGCCGGGTTTCCTCAGACAGACCCTGGCCAAGGAGCGCAAGCTCGCCCGGCAGGTCGGCGAGGTGCGCTTCGTGTACGACGCCCGGGACCCCGGCGCGCTGCGGGCTCTGATGGAGTGGAAGTCGGCGCAGTACCGGCGGACCGGCCGGCAGGACCGGTTCGCCCAGGAGTGGATCACCCGGCTGGTGGCGCTGCTCGGGAGGAGCGAGGACCCGGAGTGCCGCGGGGTGCTGTCCGTGCTGTACGCCGCGGACCGGCCCGTGGCCGCGCACTTCGGGCTGCGGTCGCGCACGGTGCTGTCCTGGTGGTTCCCTGCCTACGACCGCGCGTACGCCAAGTACTCCCCCGGCCTCGTGCTGCAGTTGAGGCTGCTGGAGGCCGCGGCTGCCGACGGCGTCGAGATGCTTGATCTGGGAAGCGGTCCGGCCCGGTACAAGGAGTCGCTCAAGACGCGCGACCTGCGTGTGTACGAGGGAGCGGTGGTACGGGCGGTGCCGGGGGGAGCCGTGCACTGGCTGGGCCGGGAGCCCGCCCGGGCGGCCCGCCGCTTCGTCCGCAACCGGCCCGGCCTGGCCGCTGCGGCGGCCCGGACCCTGGAGGAAGTGGGCCGGCTGCGCGGTGGCTGAGACCGGCGCGCCCGGCTCCGGGGAGCCGGGCGCGGTGTGCGGTCCGGTCAGCCCGTGGCGGTCCAGCTGTGGGCGACGTCCACGATGACGCGGTCGTCCAGCTGCTGCACCCGGAAGGGCAGCCGGGCGCGGACGCCGAGGCCGATCTGGGTCTCGCCCTCGAAGCTGCCGGCGAACCGGGTGTCCCGGAAGGTGCGGTATCCCGTGAGGTCCACGCCCGGCAGCGGGCGCGCCACCCGGCCCGGATACGTGGCCGCGCCGGTCTCCGGGTCGTACGCGGGCGCGGCCACCCGCACCGCGAGGACGGCGCCACCGGCGACGGGGATGTATTGCCCCGAGCCGTCCTGGTAGAGCCGGTTGACGTACTGGACGGTGTAGCCGACGCCGCTGCCCGCGCCCGGCACGTCGACGACCATCCGGTCGAAGCAGGTGTGACGGCCGGTCCTGACGTTCGTCATGGGCGCGACGGTGGCGCCGGAGTCCGTCTTGGCGAGGCTTCCCCAGCCGGTCGGACATGTCGTGGCCTTCGTGGTGGACCGCGAGGTGGCGTCCGGTGCGGCGCCGGCCGGGACCGCCGCCACACCCACCGTTGCGCCCACGAGCGCGAGAGTCGCGCATGCTCTTCTGATTCGTACCATTGCCGCCCCCGAGGCTTGCATGTGGCTGATGTCGGGTGAGACGACCGGGCGGACCGAAAGGTTGCACTTGCCGCGCCGGACCGCCGGGCATGGCACATCCTGGTGGGGAGCGATTGGTGTCCGGTGCGTCCGTACCGGGAGGACGCGACATGGATGAGGCAGCCGCCGTACCGGACGGGCCGCGGTCAGCCGACGGCCGGAGCCGGGACGGGGCTGGGAGCCGGGCCCCGGCATCCGGCCCGGGCCGGATCGAGGATGCCCTGACGGACCCGCTGGTGGAGGCCGTGCGGGACCTCGACGGCTACGGCGGTCTGGTCTACCTGCGCTCCCCCGACCGGCGCTCACTGGTCCTCGCGATGGTCACCGGCGTGCCCCGCTCGCTGCTCAAGAGCTGGTGGCGGGTGCCGGTGGGCGGCGCCCTGCCCATGGCGGAGGCGTACCGGCGCGACGCGACGCTGTGGCTGCCGGACGAGCGCGCCACCATGGTGCGCTTCCCGCATTTCACCGCCGGGCTGCCCTACTCCTTCGGCTCCGCCTACCAGCCCGTCCGGACCGGCGGTGAGGCCGTCGGCGTCCTGGTCGTGCTGCGCTCGGCCAGCCGGGCTCCGATGGACGCGGAGACGGTGGACCGCGCGCTGCGTCCCGCCGAGCGGGCCATGGAAGAGCGCCTCGCCGCACGCCCGCCCGGCGCGGGCACCGCCGCCCATCGCGTCGAGTACGACGACGAGCCGATCAGCGTGCGGCTGCCCATCTCCGGCGCCCATCCGGTCCGGGTGGGCCTCATCGACTGGGACCTGGACAGCGACCGGTGCGCGGCGGACGACGAGGCCCTGGCCCTGCTGGGCATCGACCGGGCGGACTACGGCGGCACCATCGCGGACGTCGAGTCCCGTGTCAGCCAGGACGACCTGCACGAACTGCGGGAGAGCCGGCACGACGCGCTGGCCGGCGGCCGGGTCAGGTCCCGGCACTTCCGGGTGCGGGACGAGTCCCGGGGCGCGGAGGAGACCGGCTACCGGCCGGTCGAACTGTGGGGCCACCTCGTGCACCCCGGCGCGGGCTCCCCGCGGATCCTGGTGGGCGCCCTCGTCGACGCGGCCGGCGGACTCACCGCGGCCCAGGCGGCCGAGCGACTGCCGGACGGGATCTTCTCACTGGACCAGGAGGGCCGCCTGACCTACGCCAACCGCCGCTGCGAGGAGCTGCTGGATTCCGGCCGGGAAGAACTCTTCGGCCGCTATCCGTGGGAAGTGATCACCTGGCTCCGGGACCCCGCGTACGAGGACCGCTACCGGGCGGCGATGCTGTCGCAGGAGCCGGTGTCCTTTCTCGTCCGGCATCCCGAAGGGAACTGGCTGAGCTTCGTGCTGTACCCGGACGTGCACGGCCTGACCGGCCGGGTCTCGCCGACCGGGCCGCCCACCGGGGCCGAACAGGGTCAGGAGGACGGTGCCGCCGCCGGTCCCGGTCTCGCAGCCACAGTGCCCCCGCCCGGGCCGGTCACCGCCGCGCGTGCCGGAGCGCTCTACCACGTGGTGCAGATGGCGAGCGTGCTCACCGAGGCGGTCACCGTGCGGGACGTCTGCCGGGCCGTGTCCGAGCAGCTGCTGCCCGCCTTCGGCGCCCGGGAGCTGGCGCTGTACAGCGTCCGCGAGGGCCGGATGTACCTGCTGTGGGAGTCGGGATACCCGGAGGGCTTCCTGACCCCGTTCGAAGGCGTCACCCTCGACACCCAGCTGCCCGGCGTCCACGCGCTCACCACCCGGCTCCCTTTGTTCTTCGAGTCGCCGGAGGACCTCTCCCTCGCCTATCCGGGCATCACCCTGGACCGCATGAACGCCTGGGCGTTCCTGCCGCTGATCGCCTCCGGCCGTTCCGTCGGCTCGTGCATCCTCGGCTGGGAGGCCTCCCACCGCTTCACCCCGGACGAGCGCTCCGCCCTCACCGCCCTGGGCGGCCTGGCCGCCCAGGCGATGGAACGGGCCCGGCTCTACGACTCGGAGTCCGCCGTCGCCCGCGGCCTCCAGGAGGGGCTGCTGCCGCACCGCCTGCCCGCCGTCGAGGGTCTGCGTACGACCGGCCGCTATCTGCCCGGCACGCAGGGCATGGCGATCGGCGGGGACTGGTACGACGTCATCACCACCGGGCGTGGCGTGGCCCTGGTCATCGGGGACGTCGAGGGGCACAGCGTCGGCGCCGCGGCGGTGATGGGGCAGCTGCGCAGCGCGGTGCACGCCTTCGCCGCGAGCGAGCGCCCGCCGCAGGAGGTCATCACGCACACCAACCGGCTGCTGACCGAGCTGGAGTCGGACGTCTGCGCCACCTGCTGCTACATCGAGCTCGACCCGGGCACCGGACGGGCCCTGGCGGTGCGGGCCGGTCATCCCCCGCCGCTGCTGCGCCACCCCGACGGGCGGGCCGAGACCCTGGATCTCGCGGGCGGCGTCATGCTGGGCGTGCAGCCCGACTCGGTGTACCCCGTCACCGCGCTCACCCTGGCCCCCGGCAGTGTTCTCGCCCTGTACACCGACGGGTTGGTGGAGCGGCCCGGCAGCGACATCGAGACGGGCATCGACGCGGTCCGGCGCCGGCTGTCCGAGACCCCGGCGGACTCGGTGGAGCATCTCGCCGACCGGCTGGTGGGCACGGCCCGGCGGGCCCAGGAGCGGCCGGACGACGTGGCGCTGCTGCTGACGGCGTACCGGTGAATACGGCGCCCGGCTCCGGGCATGCTGCCCGGACGCCCGGCCGAACAGCCGAACGGCCGTGCGAAGCGGCGCGGGGTACCGTGGGCGGGACCGGCGAACAAGGCGGTGGTGGCGGTGGAGTGGCGGCGGTACGCCGAGCAGATGGCGCAGCTCGCCCGGGATCTGGTCGCCCAGGATTCGGTGCAGGCGACGCTGGACGCGGTCTCGGCGGCGGCGGTGGAGCTGGTCGAGGGCTGCGACGCGGCGGGGATCCTGACGGTGTCGAAGGGCCGGGCCGTGACGCTGGCCAAGTGCGGCGACCTCGTCGAGGAGTCGGACCGGCTGCAGGGCGAGCTCGGTGAGGGGCCCTGCTTCGACGCCGCGCGCCGCGTGGACGGCGAGCGGCTGTTCCGCATCGCCGACATGACCCGGCCGCAGCCGTCCTGGCCGCGCTACAGCCGGGCCGCTCGCGACCTCGGGATCGGCAGCATGACAGGCGTCCTGCTCTACACGGACGAGGAGGAGTTCGGCGCGCTGAACCTCTACTCGCGCCGTCCCGGGGCGTTCGGCAAGGACATCGAGTCGGCGGGCTGGCTGCTCGCCTCCCACGCCGCCGTCGCCCTGTCCACCGCCCGTACCGTCGACCAGCTCGAACACGCCCTGGAGACGCGGCACGCCATCGGTGAGGCCATGGGGATCCTGATGGAGCGCCATCAGCTGAGCGAGGACGAGGCCTTCGGCGTGCTGCGGCGCATCTCCCAGGACCACAACCTCAAGCTGCGCGACGTGGCCCGGCGGGTCCGGGCCCAGCCGTCCGGTCAGGTCTGACCGGACGGCAGGCTCATGGCGCGCAGGAGCAGCACCGCGATGTCGTCGTTGTGCTGTCCGGTGGGTGTGGTGTGGCGGACGAGCCGGTCGATGAGGCGCTCCAGGTCCTGCCCGTCGGCGGCGTCCAGGTGCCCGGCGAGGTCGGTCGTGGTGCGGGTGGCGTCGGTGCCGGGGAGTTCGACCAAGCCGTCGGTGTAGAGGGCGAGGGTCGTGCCGGGGAACAGGGGCACGGTGGTGACCGGGTAGTGGCCGCCGGTGTCGATGCCCAGCAGCGGGCCGGGGTCGACGTCCAGGACCCGGGCGGGCTGCCGGGCGTGCCGCAGCAGCGGCGGCACGTGCCCCGCGCTGGCGAAGGACGCCTGCCGGCCGGCCAGGTCGAGGTGGACGTAGAGGCAGGAGACGAGCAGGTCGGAGTCGAGGTCGGCCAGGAGCCGGTTGGTGCGGGCCAGGACCTGGCCGGGTGCGGCGCCGGCGGTGGCGTGGGCGTGGACGGCGGTGCGGACCTGGCCCATGAGGGCCGCGGCGGCGACGCTGTGGCCCTCCACGTCGCCGATGACGGCGGCCGCGGTCGTGTCGTTCACACGCAGGACGTCGAAGAAGTCGCCGCCGACCTCGGTGCCGTGGCCGGCGGGCAGGTAACGGGCGGCGACGTCGAGGCCGGGCAGGCGCGGCAGGGCCCGGGGCAGCAGGGCGCGCTGCAGCTCGTGCACGAGCCGGTGTTTGGTGTCGTAGAGCCGGGCGCGGTCGAGGGCCTGGGCGATCAGGCCGGACAGCGAGGTGAGGACGGCGCGTTCGTCGGCGGTGAAGGTGTGCGGCCGGGCGTAGGACAGGATGCAGCAGCCGACGGGGCGGCCGGAAATGATCAGGGGGAGGAACGCCCAGGCCTGCTTGCCGCTGATCTGGGGTGCTCTGGGGTAGCTGGCGGCCAGTTCCGCGGGGTCGGCGAAGAAGGCGGGGGTGCCGCTGGCGAGGACCTGGCCCGCGGGGGTGAGGTCGGTGTCCAGGGACAGGACGTCGAGCCGCTCCATGACCTCGGCCGGGTAGCCGTGGTAGCCGGTGATCTTCAGCCGCCCGGCGTCGACGCCGGACAGCACCAGGCCCTGGGCGCCGAAGGCGGGCAGGATCTGGTGGGTGATCAGCTCCACGAGGTCGCGCACGGTCACCGACTCGGTGAGCGCGGCGGCCAGGTGCACGAGTTGGTAGAGGCGTCCCGTCGGTGCCACGGTGGGCGGCCGCGCGCCGGCGGGCGGCGGGTCACCGGCCTGCTCCGTGCTCGGCAGGACGCGGACGCTGATGCCGCTGGTGTCGGGATAGAGCTGGAAGGTCAGGGGCTCGTCCGGGGGGCGGAGCGCGGTGAAGGAGACGGGGGCGCGGCTGACCACCGCCGTGCGGTAGTGGTCCTCGTAGACGGGGGCGTCGAGCCACGACAGGGACTGCCAGGGTCTGGTGCCCAGGAGCCGGTCGGCGCCGCGGCCGAGCAGGCGGGCCGCGGTGTCGGTGATGAAGGTGACGCGGCCCTCCAGGTCGAGGGCCAGGGCGCCCTCGGGGAGGCGTTCGAGGTAGTCGGCGGCGGCCAGGCCGGTCTGCGCGGGGTGGCGGGTGGCGTCCACGGGGACGACCCGCGGCAGTTCGGGCAGGGACGGCGGCCGGGGGGCGTCGTCAAGGAGACGGGCCATGCGGCGGGCGCTGGAGGTGATGTGGCCGCGTTCCCGTGGCGTGACCCGGCGCGGCCGGCCGGCGGGCCACATCAGCACGAGGCCGCCCCAGGAGCGCCGTACGCCGGTCAGCGGGACGGCGACGAGCGCGAACGGGTAGGGCAGGACGGCGGCGGCGCGGGGGTAGCGGCGGGCCATGTCGTCCTGGCCGGCCACGCTGACCAGGGTGTCGTCGTGGATCGCGTCGGCGACCGGGACCGGTGCGGTCAGCGGGAGCCGCCGCCAGGGGGCGGTGAAAGCCACCGGCAGACCGCACAGGGCGACCAGGCGCAGCACCGGCTCGGCCTCCTCGATGAGGTAGAGGCCGCCGATGGAGGCGCCGGTGCCGCGCACGGTGTCGGCCAGGGCCGCCCCCAGGGCGTCGTCCGGTGATCCGGCGCCGCCGGGGTGCTCGATGCTCCCGGGCATGGTGTCCTCCCGCTCCTACCCGGACGCTACGCCTGGCGGAGCGTCCGGGCATGTCATAGGGGACGGGTGCCCGGTTTGATGCTGGATGTGCAGATATCGATACTGGGCTGCGGGGCTGCCGGAACCGACGGTCCGGCCGTCACCGCGCCGCCCGCCCCGCAGGCGTCCGTGGACGACCCGCGGGCGGCCGTTGCGGGACGGATGTGCAGGTACCGGAACGGAGCCGCGGGGCTGCCGGGACCGACGGTCCGGCCGTCACCGCGCCGCCCGCCCCGCAGGCGTTCGCGGACGACCCGCGGGCGGCCGTTGCGGGACGGATGTGCAGGTACCGGTACGGAGCCGGCAGGACTGCCGGGAACGATGGTCCGGCCGTTTCCCGCGGGCGGCCGTGCGGGAGGACGCCGGCTGGCAGAATCGGGAGCCCTGACGGCAACGGGAGGCCGGCTTGCAGACGCTGACATCGCGGGACCCGCTGGCCGTCGCCGTCACGGAGGCGATCCGCACCGGGGATCTGCCCGGGCTCCGGCGGCTGCTCGCCGACCATCCCGGTCTCGCCGCCGCACGCATCACCGAGCAGGGCGAGGACGGCGAGGGCACGCGTACCCTGCTGCACATCGCGGCCGACTGGCCCGGTCACTTCCCCAGGGGCCCCGAGGTGGTCGCGGTCCTGGTGGCCGCCGGGGCCGATCCGCAGGCCCGCTTCGAGGGTGCGCACGCGGAGACGCCGCTGCACTGGGCCGCCAGCAGCAACGACGTGCCCGTCCTGGACGCACTGATCGCGGCCGGGGCCGACATCGAGGCACCCGGGGCGGTGATCGGCGGCGGCACCCCGCTCGCCGACGCCCGGGGCTTCGGCCAGTGGCGCGCCGCGCACCGGCTCGTCGAGCACGGCGCCCGCGTCACTCTCCAGGACGCCGCCACGCTCGGTCTGCTCGACCGGGTCCGGGCCTGCGTCGAAGCGGACGAGGCGCCGTCACCGGAGGAGATCACCAGTGCGTTCTGGGGCGCCTGCCACGGTGGCCACCTGCCCACCGCGCAGTACCTCCACCAACGGGGCGCGGACCCCGACTGGTGCGGCTACGACGGCATGACCCCGCTGGACGTCGCCCGCACCCAGGACGCCGACGACGTCGTGCGCTGGCTGCGCGGCCTGGGCGCCGGGAGCCGCGCCTGAGGGGCCCCTCCACCAGGCCCGTCCGGGCCGCGTGGCCTGGCGCCCCCGCCACGGTCGGCGCCCTCCTCCGCCCGGCAGCGGGCGAGGTCCCTCACAGGCAGTAGCGCACGAGCCACTCGTCCTGGTTGTACGCGGTGCGCGCCGGGTCGGGCACGCTCGCCGCCCGCTCCTCGACCATGTCCTCCACGCGCACCGGCTCCGGCAGTGACCCGAAGCGGGCCCGGCGGGCCGCGCCCTCCGCCTCGCTCCCCTGCTGCGTCGTCGCCTCGTCCACGGCGATTCCCCTCTCCGGCTGGTCGGTCCGACCGTTCGTCCCTTGGTGGGCAAAGAGTTGACGTGCGGGAGGGGCTTCTGGTTCCCGGGGCGTCGCTCAGCCGTAGACGTTGCGCTGCCACTGGTGCCCGGCGAGGGTGGCCGGCTGGTCGCCCTCCCTGCCCAACCCTCGGAGCAGCCACAGACAGCCCAGAACCTAACGAAGCTCTACCAGGCGATCGTCCGCCGGAGATCACCAAGGTTTCTCCGGCCGGTTCGCTTGTTCGGGCGTACGAACTTTCACCTCGGCGGTTCCCCTTCCGGGCTCTCGATGATAGGAAACCTTCCTGTCAGTTCTGCACGGCCAGCTCTTCCAACCCCCCACTCTGCTTGGAGGCCCCGTGAGACACCCCGCCACCCCGGCGACGCGCCGCACCGCCCTGACCCTGTTCGGCGCGGCCCTCGCGGCCACCCCGTTCCTGAAACCCGTCGCCGCGACGGCGTCCGTGCGGGCGACCGGACTCGACGACCCGGCGAAGAAGGAGATCGCCATGCAGCTCGTGTCGAGCGCCGAGAACTCCTCCCTCGACTGGAAGGCGCAGTACCAGTACATCGAGGACATCCGCGACGGCCGCGGCTACACCGCCGGCATCATCGGGTTCTGCTCCGGCACCGGCGACATGCTCGACCTCGTCGAGCTCTACACCGACCGCAGGCCCGGCAACGTCCTCGCGAAGTACCTGCCGGCCCTGCGCGAGGTCAACGGCTCGGACTCGCATGCCGGACTCGACCCCGGCTTCCCCGCCGACTGGCGCCGGGCGGCCCGGGACGCCGCGTTCCAGCGGGCCCAGGACGACGAGCGCGACCGGGTGTACTTCGGCCCGGCGGTCCGGCAGGGGAAGGCGGACGGGCTGCGCGTGCTCGGCCAGTTCGCGTACTACGACGCCATCGTCATGCACGGCGACGGCACCGACCCCCTGAGCTTCCGCAACATCCGCAGGCGCGCGCAGCGCACGGCGAAACCGCCGGCGCAGGGCGGTGACGAGGTGACGTACCTCGACGCCTTCCTGGACGCACGGGTGTGGGCCATGAAGCAGGAGGAAGCGCACAGCGACACGAGCCGGGTCGACACCGCGCAGCGCGTCTTCCTGCGCCGGCGCAACCTCGACCTGAACCCGCCACTGGACTGGAAGGTCTACGGCGACAGCTACCACATCGGCTGACACGACCGGCCCGGGCCGGAATTGGTCCACCAAGCGGGCAGGGAAGTGGACCCCGTCCCGGGCCGCCCGGCTGCCTAGCGTCACCCCCATGAACGCCACGACCACGCGCGGGGCCCTGCTCGCCGCGCTCGCCTGCCTCCTCGTCGGAGGATCCTTCACCGCCAACAGCGTCCTGGGCGACTACCCGTACGCGGGCGGCCAGTTCCTGCGCTACGCACTGGCCTGTCTGTTACTGCTCCCGGCGGCCGGGAAAGGCGCCGCCGACCGGCTGCGGGCCCTGACACCCCGCCAGTGGAGCCGTCTCGCCCTGCTCGCGGCGGTCGGCATGGTCGGTTTCAACCTGGCCGTCATCGCCGCCGAGCGCACGGCGGAACCCGCGGTGCCCGGCGTGTTCGTGGGCTGCGCACCGGTGGCCGTCGCCGTGCTCGTGCCCCTCCTGGACGGGCGCAGGCCCCAACGGGTCGTGCTGTACGGGTCGTTGCTGGTGGCCGTCGGCGCCTTCACCGTGCAGGGCTGGGGGCGCACGGACGGCACCGGCATCGCCTTCTCCGTGTGCGCCCTGGCCGGGGAGGTCGGGTTCGCCGTGCTCGCGGTGCCCGTGCTGCGGCCGCTCGGGCCGCGGCTGCTGTCCGCCACGGTGTGCGCGGTCGCCGCGCTGGAGTCGGCGGCGGTCGGGCTGCTCGTCGACGGCGCCGGCTGGCTGCGGCGTCCGGACACCGTCGAGACGGCCGCGCTGCTGTGGCAGGCGGTGGTGGTCACCGTGGTCGGGTTCGTGTGCTGGTACATGGGCATGCAGCGGATCGGCGCGGAACGCGCCACGCTCTTCTCGGGCCTCATCCCGGTCGCGGCGGCCTGCACCGCACCGCTCGTCGGCACGGGTTCCTACGGGCCCGCGCAGGCGGCGGGCAGTGCGCTGGTGGGGCTCGGCGTGGCGCTCGGGTCGGGTGCGCTACGGCGTGCGGAGCGGAAGCGGGGCCCGCGGGGTCGGGCCTTTCGGGGGAACGGGCGCCCGGAGTACCGCGGCGTCCGCGTGCCTGAAAGGCCGGAGTGATCACGCGCGCATCTAATGGACGGCATTGACCTCCCGGCCGACACAGGAGACGACGTCCATGCCGCACAGCCGCTCCGGTGAAGGGGACGAGAAGGCCGCGCGCGGGGGTGTGCTGCGGCGACTGGGCGAGTGGTGCGCACGCCACTTCGTCGTCGTCATCATCGCCTGGCTGGTGGCACTGGTGGCGCTGCAGGTCGTCAGCCGTGAGTTCGGAGGGGAGTACTCCGACAACTTCAGCCTGCCCCAGGCGCAGGCCCAGAAGGGCCTGGACGTGCTGAAGGCGCACGATCCCCAGGCCGGCGGCTACAGCAGCCAGATCGTGATGCGCGACGACCAGCAGCCCCTGACCTCGCTGAGCTCCCAGACGTCGACCACGATCGCCGATCTGGAGAAGCTCCCGCACGTGCTGTCCGCCCAGAACCCGCTGTCCGCCCCGGCCACTCCGAGCGGCCAACAGAACGTGGGGCCGCTGTCGGACGACAAGAAGACGGCCTACATCACCGTCCGTTTCGACGTGCAGCCCTCGACGCTCGGCGACGACTACCTCAACGGCGTCGACACCGCGGTGCAGCCGTTGCGGTCGGCCGGGGCGGAGGTCGAGTACGGCGGACCGCTCGGCGAGCTCGCCCGTCCCGCCGCCGACGACCGGGTGAGCGAGCTGATCGGTTTCGGCGTGGCGGTCATCGTGCTGCTGGTCGGGTTCGGCAGCGTGATCGCCGCTGTCGTCCCGCTGCTGAGCGCGCTGATCAGCGTCGTCGGCGGTCTCGCCATCCTGGGGCTGCTGGCGGCGGCCTTCACCTTCGCGACGGTCTCACCGACCCTGGCCACGATGATCGGCCTCGGTGTCGGCATCGACTACGCCCTGTTCATGCTCACCCGCCACCGGCAGAACCTCATCGACGGCATGGACCCGGTACGGGCCGCGGGTCAGGCCGCGAGCACCAGCGGCCACGCCGTTCTCGTCTCGGGCTGCACGGTGATCATCGCGCTGGCGGGCCTGTCCGCGTCCGGGGTCTCCTTCATCTCCCTGCTCGGTGTCGCCGCCGCCGTCACCGTCGTCTCGGCCGTCGTCGGCGCGCTCACCCTGGTGCCGGCCCTGCTCGGCTTCATCGGCCGGCACATCGACCGCTTCCACGTGCGCCCTCCCGTCGCCGAGACCGAAGCGGGGGCGGGTGACACGCCGCAGGGCACCTGGCACCGGTACGCGCAGCGGGTGGAGCGCAGGCCGCTGTGGTTCCTGTCGGCGGGTGTCGCCGTGGTCGTGGTCCTCGCGATCCCGCTGTTCTCCATCCAGCTCGGGCACATCGGTGACGGCGCCGACCCGACCTCCTTCACCGACCGGCGGGCCTACGACCTGATGGCCGACGCCTTCGGGCCCGGCTCGAACGGCCCGCTCACGGTCGTCGTCGACCAGACGAACGTGCCTCAGTCGCAGCGCTCCGGCCTGGCCTCGAAGGCCCAGCAGTCGCTCGACAAGGTCCAGGGCGCCGCCGTCGTCACCCCCCTGACGCCCACACAGGACGGCGACCTCCTGGTCGGCACGGTCTACTCGACCAAGTCCCCGCAGAACGCGACGACCACGGACCTGACCAACCGTCTCGTCGACGACACGCTGCCGGACGTCGTCCAGGGCACGGACGCCAAGGGGTACGTCACCGGCACGACGGCGACCCAGGTCGACTTCCGTGACATCGTCGCCTCCCAGCTGCCCGTGATCATCGCCGTCGTGGTGGGTCTGGCGTTCCTGATCATCCTGGCCGTGTTCCGGGGGCTGCTCGTCGCCGTCAAGGCGGCCGTCCTGAACGTGCTGTCGATCGCCGCGTCGTACGGGGTGGTCGTCGCGGTCTTCCAGTGGGGCTGGGGCGGGCCCGCTCTCGGCGTCCACGGCAAGGTGCCCATCGAGAGCTATGTGCCGATGATGATGTTCGCCATCGTCTTCGGCCTCAGCATGGACTACGAGATCTTCCTGCTGTCGCGTGTCCATGAGGCCTGGCTCCGCACCGGGGACGCCGAGGGATCGGTCGCGCACGCCTTGGAGATCACGGCCCGGGTCATCACCTGTGCCGCGCTGATCATGGTGAGTGTGTTCGCGGCGTTCATCGTCAGCGACAACATCGTGGTCAAGATGCTCGGGCTGGGGCTGGCCGTCAGCGTGCTCATCGACGCGACCGTCGTCCGGCTGCTCATGGTGCCGGCCGTGATGACGCTGCTCGGGCGGCACGCCTGGTGGATGCCGCGGTGGCTGGACCGGGTGGTGCCGCACATCGACGCCGAAGGGGCACGGGCCGAGGCGCGTTCGGCGTCTCACTGAGACGCGACTCCCCGCGCTGCCCCAACTCGCGTACGGCACCGGCTGGTTGCCACGGCTTCCCTCGTCAGCCCGAACCTCTAGGCCCGAAAAGTTCACTTTTTTC
This sequence comes from Streptomyces collinus, assembly GCF_031348265.1. Taxonomy (NCBI): domain Bacteria; kingdom Bacillati; phylum Actinomycetota; class Actinomycetes; order Kitasatosporales; family Streptomycetaceae; genus Streptomyces; species Streptomyces collinus. Next base: position 366,852 of record NZ_CP133771.1, read on the forward strand.
TGTTTTGGCCTAATTGCTGTGGTTAATCGAGGAGGGTGCGTGCGGGACGGCCGCCGGAGCTAGAAGCCGGCGGCGAGCCCCGCGTCGGCCGGGCGCGCAGAAGCGCGGTGGTGGACGGCGTACGCCGTCACCGCGGGCGGTCCGGATCCCGACGAGACCGAATCCACGGGCGGTGCCTGAGGGAGAGGACCCATGAGCGAGATGGCGAAGGAGAGCACCGGTCGTGCTCAGCAGGCCGGGCAGACGGCGAAACAGGAAGCCACGGCCACGGCCGGTCAGGCCAGGGAAGGTGCGAGTCAGGTCGTCGGCACCGCCACCGACCAGGTCAGAGCCGTCACCGGTGAGGCCAGGGCACAGGCCGGTGCGATGGCCGGTGATCTGCGGACGCGGGTCACGGAGGAGGCCGAGAGCCAGACCCGTCGCGGAGCGCAGGTGATGCGGCAGTGGGCGGACGACCTGTCCGGTCTCGCGGACAGCGCCGACGCGGACTCACCTGCCAGGAGCCTCGTGACGCAGGCGGCCGACCGCGGCTACCGTGCCGCCGACTACCTGGACACCCGCGGCGTGGGCGGCCTGGTCGACGACCTGCAGGACTTCGCCCGCCGGCGCCCCGGCGCTTTCCTCGGCGGAGCGGTCGTGGCCGGATTCGCCGTCGGACGGCTCGCCAAGGCAGGCAGAAAGGCCGACGGTCCCGGACCGGACCGCTCGGCGCAGCCGCGCACCTCCGGTTCCCGGAGCCTGCCCGAGGACGCGGCGCCGCCCGGGCTGCCGGGTCACGGGGAGGTCTGAGATGTCGTCGCTCACGCCACACGCCCCGCATCGGCACGCTCCGAAGCACCGCGGGCAGGAAGACAGCTCGGTGGGAGAGCTGCTCTCGACGGTGACGTCGGACGTGCAGCAGTTGCTGCACCAGGAGGCGGAACTGGCCAAGGCCGAGATCCGGGAAGAGGCCACCAAGGCGGGCAAGGCGGCCGGGATGTTCGGCGGAGCCGGTTTCGCCGGCTACATGGTGGCGGTCTTTCTGACCCTGGCGGCGATGTTCGCCCTGGCCAACGTCATGGACCCGGGATGGGCCGCGCTGATCGTCACCGGAGTGTGGGCGGTGATCGGCCTGGTCCTCTACCGCCGGGGCCGCGCGCGGATGCGCACCGTGTCGCCGAAGCCGGAGCAGACCCTGCAGACGCTGAAGGAGGACATGCAATGGGCACGGCACCCGACCAGATAAGGGCCGATATCGAATCCACCCGGGAGAGACTGTCCGAGGACGTCTCCCGACTGGCCGACCGCGCCCGCCCCCGCCGGATGGTACGGCGTCGCACCCGGCGCGTCCGCGGCGCTCTGCACGGGGTCAGGGAACGAGTGATGGGCAGCGCTTCGGAGTTCACCGGGCAGACCTCCGACCGCACGCAGCAGGCCGCCCGGTCGGTACAGGAATCCACCGGTCAGGCGGCGGACACCGCGCGCCAGGCCGCCGGAAAGGTCGCCGACACCGCTCGTCAGACCGCCGGGCAGGCCGGCGACGCGGCACGGCAGGCCCCCGAGCAAGCGATGCGGCAGACGCAGGGCAACCCGCTCGCCGCCGGCCTCATCGCCTTCGGCGCGGGACTGCTGACCGCCTCACTGCTGCCCACCTCGCAGGCCGAGGAGCAGGCGGCGGAGCGGGCCGGACAGGCCGTCGAGCCCGTGAAACAGGCCGCGTTGGAGTCCGCGCAGCAACTGAAGGAGGACGCCACCCAGGCCGGACGCCAGGCCGCCCAGGAGGTCAAGGACACCGCCTCCGAAGCCGCCCGCGCCACCAAGGAACAGGCCGGAGAGCAAGCCGGGCACGTCACCGAACAGGCCCGCCGCTCCGCACAGACAGCGGCCGAGGAAGCACGCGGGCAGACCGGCAGCCCCGGACCGTAGGCACCCCGCCGCCCAACCAATCGAGAATGCAGGAGATACCAAATGATCACCCGAGAGCAGATCGACACCGTGCTGGACCACCCGGTCCATGACGCCAGGGGCGACAAGATCGGCGATGCCCGGCACGTCTTCTTCGACGACGTCACCGGCGAGCCCGAGTGGGTCAGCGTACGGACGGGCCTGTTCGGCACCAGCGAGTCCTTCGTACCCATCCACGACGCGGCCCTCGTCGAAGACCACCTCGAAGTGCCGTACGCCAAGGACCAGGTCAAGGACGCGCCCAACGTCGACATAGACGCCGGCGGCCACCTGTCCGAGCAGGAGGAGCAGCGCCTGTACCAGTACTACGGCATCGACTGGGACGCCTCGTGGCAGGACCCGCACTCCGGCACCGGCCGGGCGACGGACACCTCCGGCACCACCGGCACCGCCGACGACGCGATGACGCGGTCCGAGGAGGAGATGCACGTCGGTGTCGAACGCCGCGAGGCCGGCCGGGCGCGGCTGCGCAAGTACGTCGTCACCGAGGAGCAGCAGTACACCGTCCCGGTACGCCATGAAGAGGTCCGCGTCGAGCGCGAGCCGATCACCGACACGAACCGGGACAGGGCGATGACCGGCCCGGACATCACCGAGGCGGAACACGACGTCACGCTCTACGAGGAGCAACCCGTGGTCGAAACCAGGGCCGTGCCGAAGGAGCGGGTCCGCCTGACCACCGAAGAGGTCACGGAGGAGGAGACCGTCACCGGCGAGGTCCGCAAGGAGCGCATCGAAACCGAGGGAACCGACGAGCACGGGGACCAGCGGCGCCGCCACTGATCTCCACGGGGCGCCCGGGGCGCGAGGGCCGAGGCCCTCCCCCGGGCGCCCCGCGTGCGCGCCGGGACGGGATCAGTGCAGCACCAGGTGGACGAGGGCGACGGTGCCGACCGACACGATCAGCGTGCGCAGCACGGCCGGGCTGAAGCGGCGTCCCGTTCTGGCCCCGATCAGGCCGCCGAGCGCTGATCCGGCGGCGATGAGCAGGACGGCCGTCCAGTCGAAGTGGGCGAAGAACAGGAACAGTACGGCGGCGACGGTGTTGACGACGGCGGCCAGCACGTTCTTCACGGCGTTGAGCCGCTGGAGCGTCTCGTCGAGCAGCATGCCCATCAGGGAGACGTAGATGATGCCCTGCGCGGCGGAGAAGTAGCCGCCGTAGACGCTGGCCAGCGTCAGCCCGGTGAACAGCAGCGGTCCGCCGTCGCGGCGCACGGGGCTGCTCCCCGTCTCGCGACGGCGGCGCACTCTCTTCGCGATCCAGGGCTGGCACGCGACCAGGACGAGGGCGAGGCCCACCAGGACCGGCACGATCCGTTCGAACGCCGACGCGGGGAGGGTCAGCAGCAGCACGGCGCCGGCGAGGCCGCCCAGCACGGCGCCGATGCCGAGCAGCAGGACGCGCCGCCGCTGGCCGCGCAGTTCCTCGCGGTAGCCGACGGCCGCGGTGATGGAACCGGGGACCAGGCCCAGGCCGTTGGACACCGTGGCCGTGACCGGCGGCATGCCGGTGGCGAGCAGGACCGGAAAGGTGATCAGAGTCCCCGAGCCGACGACGGCGTTGACGGCCCCGGCGCCCGTGCCGGCGGCGAGCACGGCGGCCATCTCCCAGGGCGTCACGCCGCCCCTCCGCCGCGTGTGCCGTTCCAGGTGAGGTTCATGGGGCCACGCTAGAGGGTGGGTGTTTCGGCGGCGGTCGAAGGGTGCCGGTGCGCGGGCCCCGGCCGGACACGCGGAACGGCGGCGGGATCCGGTGGGATCCCGCCGCCGTCACCGCCTCACGCCGGGGCGTGATGTCCAGCCGCCTCACATGTGGCTGCGCCTCACCCGGCGGAGGACGACGAAGCCCGCGATGACCAGCACGGCACCCGCCGCGGCCGGCCAGAGCTGGGCGCCGGTGTCGGCCAGGCCGCCCTCGCCGACCGCCTGCGGCTCCGTCCGGGACGGCGCCGACGGGGCCGGGGCGGCACTCGTCGCCTGGCCGACGGCCTGGGAGTCGCCGAGGCCGTCGGTGTCCTGGTCGTCGCCGTTCTTCGAACCGCCGCCCTGCTCGGCGGCGTTGCCGCCGTCGGCGGAGGCCGTCGCCTTCACCTCCGGTCGGGCGCCACCGGGAGCCGTGGACGCGTCGCCGGGCTCCGGCTCGGGGTCCGGCTCGGGGTCCGGCTTGTCCGCCGGGGGCTTCGCGGCCCCACCCTTGCCGTCGTCACCGTCGTCACCGTCATCGCCCTGGTCGCCGGGCTTGCCGCCGCCGTTGCCGTTCTGCGGGGCGTCGGGCGTCTTCGTCGGCTGCTCCTGCGGGGCCTCCGGCGTCTTCGTCGGCTCCTCCTGCGGGGCCTCGGGCGTCTTCGTCGGCTCCTCCTGCGGGGCCTCCGGCGACTTCGTGGGCTCCTGGGGCTCCTCGCCCGGTGCCGGGTCCTGCCCGCCGCCCGCTCCGGCGCCGCACTTGCGGCCGCCGTTGATGCAGTCGACCATCTCCCCCATCAGATCCTCGTCGAAGATGTTGATGAAGTCACCGTGGTCCGTGCCCGGCTTGTGCAGCTGCTCCGGGAAGGAGTCGACCGCGAACAGCGGCGTCGTACGGCCACCGTCCTGCAGGCTCGGCGCGTCGATGTCGTAGACGATGCGCTGGACCAGCTGCGGGATGGGGCGGAAGCCCGACGGGCAGTTCCCGGCGGCGTCCGCGAACGCCACGTGGGTACGGTGGTTGGCGCTGTCGATGTTGCGGCCGTCCCAGCAGCTCTGGAACTTGAAGGTGCGGACGACGTCGCTGCCCTGCGGGCACAGCGGGTACTTGTCCTTCAGCTGCCGGTCCTCGAAGCCGGTGCAGCTCCAGGAGGCGTTGGCGTTGGCCGGGCCGTTCACGAACGACTTGGCGTCACCCGTGATGATGCGCAGCAGGCGCGGCATGGCCGTGACCTTCTCGCGCGGGTTGCCGACGAACGTCAGCGTGACCTGCTTCGGCGTGACGATCTCGCCGGCGTTGCCCTCGATGCCGCCGCCCGGCTTCTGGGCGTCCTGCTCCTGGGTGCCGTTCTGCAGGCGCACGACGGGCCAGTAGTAGGACGACTTGTCACCCTGGTCGTCGCAGCTGGTCTCGGCGTTCGCGAGGTCCTGGTCGCTGGCGAAGGCGTTGTTGGCCTGGTTGCCGACGTAGTCGTGGAAGTGGTGGGCGCCGTTGGTGACGCCCGGGGCGGCGATGATGTTGTCGGAGTTGAACAGGCCGTTCTCGTTCACACCGCAACTGGTGGCGAAGGAACCGCGGGACGCGTCGCCCTGTGGGCGGGGGTCGTTCACGTTGGGCTGGACACTGTTGATGTCCGCGAAGTCGGCGGCGACGGGGCCGTTGCCGGCCTGTCCGCCGTTGGCTCCCTGGCCTTGGCCGTTCCCCTGTTCCTGGCCGGCCTGGCCCTGCTCCTGGCCGGGCTGCTCGCCGGCGGCGCCGTCCTGGCCTTCGCCCTGCGCGGGAGCCTGGTTGCCGTCCTGCACGGTGCAGGCGGCCAGGGCCTCCAGCCCTTCGGGGCGGTCTCCAACGCGGTCGATGGCGATCGCGATGCGTTCGAGGCTCGCGCCCCGCTTCTCCTTCAGCGGATTCACGATCGCGTTGTCGGCGAAGCCGGGATCCTGCTGTATCTGCTGTGCCGCTTCGCTCAGCTGCTGATACGCCTTCGCGATCTGCTCGTCCAGGAGGGCGAGTTCCTTGTCGACCTCCCCCCGCGCCTGTTCGGGGACCGAGGTCAGCTTGGTGCCGACGTCCGGACAGTCGATCGTGGCGCCCGCGGTCCGGACCCCCGTGCCGGACCGCGTAGCGGCGGAGTCACCGCCCGAACCGCCGTCCGTGGCCGAGGCGTAGACGTTCGCGGCCATCAGGCCGCCTCCGCCCAGGATCAGTGCGAATGCGGCGAAGGTCGCGCGTCGTGGGCCGGTAGGGCGTCTTCGCGTGTTGCGTCCCAAGGGTGCTCTCCTGCGCTTGTGGCGTGCCGGGCATGAAAATCCCCTCGCCCCATACGTACGGGAGCAGCCGGGTGTTCACCCCCTTCGAAAATTTTCGGAGAACTCTCATGAAGCGCGGGGCGGCCCGAGCCCCGCCGGACGCGCCGTCCGGCGGGGACGCGCAGGTCAGCGGAAGTTCACGTCACTGCACAGGAAGTAGGTCTGGTCCATGTGGGAGGCCTGCCAGATCGTGTACACGATGTGCCGGCCGCTCAGCCCCGAAGTGCTCACCGGGATCTCGTAGTTCTGGCTGGGCGCGTACCTGCCGGTGCGCTTGACGAGCTGGAGGTCGTTCCACGTCAGCGGCCGGGTGGTGGGGTCGAAGCCCTGCCGCGTGACGTACACCAGGAAGTAGTCGGCGCCGTGACTGGCCTGGTCGTACAGCTTCACCGTGAAGTTGCCGGTGATGTCCGTCGTCTTCCAGGCGCCGACCGCGTCGAGGGAGTTGTACCGGCCGCCCTCGGTCCGGCCGCCGCTGCACAGCTGGCCGTTGGGGACGACGGCTTGGAAGTTCCCGCCGGAGCCGTTGCGGTACAGGCCGTTCCAGTTCCACATGGCGTTGGCGTCGGCCCGCCATGCCTGCCAGCACATGGGGTCCTGCTGGGCCATCGCGGGGTTCAGGTGATCGCTCCCCAGCGCAGCCAGCAGCCGTAGTTGCGGGAGGCCGGGTCGACGACCGAGCCGTGGGCGACAGCCGTACCGCTCCACGGGATCAGGCTGAGCAGCGCGGCGACCAGCATGCTCAGGGCGAGGGTCAGGCGGGACCTGAGACCGGGGAGGCGTACACGATGGCGTACATCATGACCATGACAATTCATGATCTCCCTCTTTCGGGTGTGGGGGTTGTCGTGCGTTCACTCGTACTTTCGATCATGTTTCGCGAGTGGGAGCGCTCCCATACCACGCAGGCTGCACCCGATGACACGAGTGTGCAATGCGCGATTGCGCCACTTCTGTGTCGGTCAGAGCCGGTCGAGCTCCTTCGTGGCGCGTCCGAGGTAGGTGGCCGCGCCCGGTTCGGGCACCTCGATCTCCTCGAAGCCCATGCGGGCGTAGAAGGCCCGGGCCCGGGTGTTGGCGGTCGCCATGGCCAGGTGGACGGCCGGCACCCCCCTGTCGTGGAGGGCCTGCAGAAGCGTCCGCATCAGGCGGCGTCCGTAGCCGCGGCGCTGCCAGTCGGACAGCAGATCGATGTGCAGGTGCGCGGGGTGGGCGGCCAGTTCGGGCAGCACCATGCGTTCGGGGTCGTGCAGCAGGCCCGCCATCGCCTCGTCCGGGGTGCGCGGCGGCCGGGGCGGTTCCGGGTAGCGGTCGGCGACCAGGGGAAGCCATGTGACGCGGAAGGCCTCGGCGAAGCGCGCGGTGTCGGCCGCGCCGAGGATGTAGCCGACCGCCTGCCCCTGCCCGTCGTCCAGCACGAAGGCCAGGTCCGGCTCCAGATGGACGTACGGCGCCGCGAAGGTCGCCGGGAAGACGCCCGGGTCCGCGTAGTGAGGGCGGCTGTCCTCGCCGTGGTGGGCGGTGCGGATGCAGATGTCGTCGAGAGCCGGGCGGTCCTCGGAGCGGTACGGACGGATGGCGGGTGACGTGGTCATGGCCGCATCGTGCCCGCAGTGGGAGCGCTCCCTCAAGTCACGTGCCGACGGCCGGCCGAGGGCCCGGCCGGTCCGCCGCGGGGCGCCTCACACCCGGCGTCCCGGGACCGGCTTGAACGAGCGCGGCTTAAGGGCCCCGCCAGGGGTTACTCGGCTCACATGGTGAAGCTGCATATTCCGGGACGAAAAGAACGCCACGAAACCGAGGCCCCGCCTCCACAGAGCCCACGCCCGGGGTTCGAGGCGGAACGCCGGGACGGTCGCGAGGCGGAACGCCGGGAGACCGCCGAGGCGGAAGGCCGGGACGCTCGTGAGGGGGAACGCCGGTCGACCGAAGGGCCGGAGGGCCGCGAGGCTCCCGCCGCCGCTTCCGAGGAGCCCGGGCCGGACCCCGAAGTGGAGCGCGCGGCGCCGGACACGCCGACGGACCTGCCGAAGAAGTCCTGGGTCGCGGTGCTGAAGGGCAGTATCCGGGAGTTCAAGGACGACGAGCTGACCGACCGGGCGGCCGCGCTGACCTACTACGGCGTGCTGGCACTGTTCCCCGCGCTGCTGGTGCTGGTTTCGATGCTGGGCCTCACCGGCAAGTCGACCACGGACAAGGTGACGGAGAACGTCCGCGAGCTCGTGCCCGGCTCGGCGGGCGACATCATCACCCGGGCCGTGGACCAGTTGCAGGGCAACGCCGGCGTCGGCTCGCTGATGGCGATCGTCGGTCTGGTCCTGGCGGTGTGGTCGGCGTCCGGCTACGTGGGCGCGTTCATCCGCTCGGCCAACGCCGTGTACGACATGCCCGAGGGCCGGCCGGTGTGGAAGCTGCTGCCGATGCGGGTGGGCGTGACGGTCGTGCTGCTGGTGCTGGCCGTCATCAGCTCGCTGATCGTGGTGTTCTCGGGCGGACTGGCCAAGCAGGCCGGAGACGCGCTGGGCATCGGCGACACCGCGCTGACGGTGTGGTCGATCGCCAAGTGGCCGGTCCTGGTGCTGCTGGTCGTGCTCATGATCGCGATCCTGTACTGGGCGGCCCCGAACGCCAAGGTCAAGGGGTTCCGCTGGATCACGCCCGGCAGTCTGCTGGCGCTGCTGATCTGGATGGTCGCGTCCGCCGGTTTCGCGGTCTACGTCGCCAACTTCGCCTCGTACAACAAGACCTACGGCACGATGGCCGGTGTCATCGTCTTCCTGGTGTGGCTGTGGATCACCAATCTGGCGATCCTGCTGGGGCTGGAGTTCGACGCGGAGACGGTGCGGCAGCGCGCCATCGCCGGTGGTCATCCGCCCGAGGAGGAGCCGTACACCCAGCCGCGTGACACCAGGGCGTGGGACGAGCAGGACCGCCGCCGGCTGGAACAGACCTGACCGGTCCGACGGTTCGGTTCAGCCCATGAGCCCGGCGGCGACCGTCGCACCCAGTTCCCAGCACCGCTGGAGGTCGCCCTTGTCCGGCTCGCCGGTCACGGTCACGGCCTCGGCGGTGCGGCGCCAGCCGAGGCCGGTCGTCACCGACTCGATCCCGCGCACCGCTCCGGTGACGTCGTTGCCGCCGTGCACCCAGTAGCCGAAGGGGCGGCCGCGGGTGGCGTCCAGGCACGGGTAGTAGACCTGGTCGAAGAAGTGCTTGAGGGCGCCCGACATGTAGCCGAGGTTCGCGGGAGTTCCGAGGAGGAAGCCGTCGGCGGCGAGGACATCGGAGGCGGTGGCGGACAGCGCGGGCACGCGGACGACCCGGACGTCCTCGATGTCGGGGTCCGTCGCCCCGGAGAGGACGGCTTCGAACATCGCCTGGCAGTGGGGCGAGGGCGTGTGATGGACGATCAGCAAGGTGGCCACGGCACCTGACCTTGCCGTGCGGGCCCCCGCCACCGCAAGCGGCGACGGGGGCCGGGTGTCGCGTACGCAGCCGCTGTCGCTCAGCGCTTGCCGCGACGGCGGATCAGCAGGCAGGCCACGAGCACGGCACCGGCGCCCGCCAGCAGGGCGGCCCGGTGGTCGCGCACCTGCTGCGGGGCCTTGTCCTGCCAGACCTGCTCGGCCTGCGCGGCCTTCTCCTTCGCGCCCTGAGCGGCGGCGGCGCCCTTCTGCTTCACCGGCTCGGGCAGCTTCTCCTCCACGGTGTGGGCCATGTGCGCGGCCTTGGTCCTGGCCTGCCCGCTCCACTCCTGGGCCTTGGCCCCGGCCTGCTCCCTGACCGCGACGGCCTTCTCACGGGCACGGGTCTTGACGTCGGCCCGGTCCGCCAGTGCCTGCACGGTGTCCCCGAGTTCGTTGCGGGTCTGCTCGACCTGCTCGCGCAGCTCCTCCTGGCTGCGGGCGGTCGGCTCGTCGTGCGGAGGCTGGGTCATCGCTGTGCACTCTCCTTGATCTCGGCCACGTCGGCCTTCACGTTGTCGATGGTCTGCTGCGGGGCGGGCGGGGTGGCGCCGTGCACCTGCTTGCGGCCGGCCAGCGCCGTCAGGCCCGTGGCCACGGCCAGCACGCCGGTGACGATCAGCGCCGCGGCCCACACCGGCAGCGGCACGGCCAGGGCGGCGATCACCGTGGCGACAAGCGCCTGGAGGGTGACGAAGCCGAGTACGCCGGCTCCGCCGAACAGGCCGCCGCCCTTCCCGAAGCGTTTGCCCTTCTCGGTCATCTCCGCCTGGGCGAGGCGCATCTCGCCGCGCACCAGATCGGTCAGTTGCTCGGTGGCCCGCTGCACCAGCTCGCCCACCGGCTCCTCTCCGGCCGCCGGCGCGTGCCCCGTGCGGGGCGCGGCGGAGGCCGTGCGGTGCGTGTCCGTCATGGCGATCACCTCCCGGTCCGTGGTTGTGGGCCGAGTACCCCCGGAGAGGCGGAAAGGACACCTGGTCGGACAACTCGTGATGACGAAGAGTGAGCCGCGCGAGATCTGGTACCCGTCCGCCGCTCAGAGACGAGAAAGGGAGGTACCGCCTTGTCGCAGGTAGAGGAATCCATCGAGGTCCGCGTGCCGGTGCACACCGCGTACAACCAGTGGACGCAGTTCGAGTCCTTCCCCGAGTTCATGGACGGTGTCGAGCGCATCGAGCAGCGCACCGACACCCTCACGCACTGGGTCACGAAGGTCGGCGGACAGGCGCGGGAGTTCGACGCGGAGATCACCGAGCAGGTCCCGGACGAGCGCGTCGCCTGGACCACCGTGGGCGGTGAGGCGCAGCAGGCCGGTGTGGTGACCTTCCACCGCATCCAGGACGACACGACCAAGGTCATGCTGCAGATGGACTTCGACCCCAGCGGCGTGGCCGAGACCGTGGGCGACAAGCTCGGCTTCGTGAAGCGGCAGGTCTCCGGTGATCTGCGGCGCTTCAAGGAGTTCATGGAGGCCCGCGGGGCGGAGACGGGTGCCTGGCGCGGCCAGGTCTGACCGGGCGTGAGGAGGCCGCCACCACTGCACGTGGTGGCGGCCTTCCGCTGTGCTCGTCCGTTACGCCACCGGGGCGGCGATCCCGCTCTGGAAGAGCTGCCGGGTCTGCCGGTTCAGGTCGCCCAGGCGCAGGGCGAGTCGTGTCGCGGCGTCGTAGAGGGCGTGGACCGCGCGGAGGCGCTCCAGACGGGGAGCCAGGGCCGACAGGGCGATGGCCAGGGCCACGCCGGACCAGGCGACGGGGCCGAGCGGGGTGCACCCGAAGAAGTGGCTGACGCCGGGGGTCTGGACGAGGGCGGCGAGGACGGCGGCCGAGCCGAGGGCCGTGACCCAGACGAGTGTGCTGTGACGCCGTCCGGAAAGGGTCTGCACGAGCTGCGCGCCGACGACACCGCACAGGGCCATGGTGGTGGACCGGCGTTCGGTGCCGGGGGTGAAGCGGCCGATGAGGTACGCCGTGACCGCGCCGAGGCAGGTGGTGACGCCGCGGCGGCGGATGGAGCGCAGCAGGGGCGCGCCGAGGACGTCGAGGCTCATCGGGCCGGTCGCGGCGTGTTCCGCGGTCGAAGGGTCGCTGCTGGGGGTGACCGCCACGGCCATGGCCGGGAACATGTCGGTGAGCAGGTTGACCAGCAGCAGCTGGCGGGTCGACAGGGGTGAGGCGCCGGCGAGCAGGGTGCCAAGGACGCTGAAGCCGACCTCGCCGGCGTTGCCGCCGATGAGGATGCTCACCGCGTCGGCGACGCTGCGCCACAGGGCGCGGCCCTCGGCGACCGCGTCCACGAGGACGGACAGGTCGCCGGTGGTGAGCACGAGGTCGGCGGCGTTGCGGGCGGCGGCCGAGCCGCGGGACTCGACGCCGACCCCGACGTCGGCGGCGCGGATGGCGGCGGCGTCGTTGGCGCCGTCGCCGGCCATCGCCACGACCCGCCCGGCCTGTTGCAGGGCCTCCACGACGTGCAGCTTCTGCTCGGGTGCGACCCGGGCGATGACGCCCGCGCCGCGCAGGACCCGGACGCGTTCGCGGCGTTCCATGGCGACGAGTTCGTCGCCGGTCACCGCCTCGGTCTCATCCGGCCAGCCCAGTTGCAGGGCGATGGCGCGGGCGGTCTCGGGGTGGTCGCCGGTGAGCATGACGGGCAGGATGCCGGAGCGGCGCAGTTCCGCGAGCAGGGCGTGCGAGGTGTCGCGCGGGATGTCGGCGAGGGCGACGAAGCCGCTGAACTCCAGGTCGCCGAGGGGCAGGTCGAGTTCGGTCTCGGCGTCGTCGGCCCGGCAGGCGCGGCGGGCGACGGCGAGGACGCGCAGTCCCTGCCCGGCCAGTTCGTGGGCGGTGTCCCAGGCGTGGGCGGGCAGGTCCCGGCAGGCGGGCAGGATCGTCTCGGGGGCTCCCTTGACGACGAGCAGTTCGCCCATGCCGGGGTCGCCGTCGCGGCCGATCGCGGCGGCGTAGCCCCGGCGGGTCTCAAAGGGCAGCTCGCCCGTCGCTGCCCAGCCCTGGTCGGGCGGGGCGACGTCGAGGACGGCCTCGTCGGTGGCGTGCGCGACCCGGCGGCCCTCCCCCGTCTCCTCCTGGGGGCAGGCGCGCGCGGCCAGGCGTACGACCGGTGCGGCCTGTTCGTCGTCGGTGGCGAGGACGGTGCCGTCGGCGGTGGCGACGCGGACCAGGCGCAGTCGGTTCTCGGTGAGGGTGCCGGTCTTGTCGAAGCAGACGGTGTCGACCCGGCCGAGGGCCTCCAGGGTGCGCGGGGTGCGGACCAGGACGCCTCGGCGGGACAGCCGGCGGGCCGCCGCCATCTGCGCGACGGTCGCGACGAGCGGGAGCCCTTCGGGGACGGCGGCGACGGCGACCGCGACGCCGCCGCTGACGGCGCGCCGGACGGGGCTGCCGCGCAGCAGGGACAGCCCGGTCACGACCGCGCCGCCGGTGAAGGTCACCGGCAGTGCCTTGCGGGTCAGTTCCTGCAGCCGCGCCTGGACGCCGGCGGGCGGCGGGGTGCGGGCGGCCAGGGTGACGGCCCGGCCGGCCTCGGTCCGGTCGCCGGTGTCCACGACGAGGGCGGTGGCCCGTCCGGCCACGACGGTGGTGCCCTCGAAGACCATGCAGGTGCGCTGTGCCACGGGCAGGCCGGGGGTGGCCTCGACGCTCTTGGTCACCGGCAGGGACTCGCCGGTGAGCGCCGACTCGTCGACCTCCAGGCCGTCGACGTCCAGCAGCCGGGCGTCGGCGGGTACGACGTCGCCTGCGCCGAGGCTGATCTCGTCGCCGGGCCGCAGCCGGGCGGCGTCGACCGTCACGGTGCGTTTGCGGCTGTCCTGTCTGCGGGCCTTGGGCTGCTGCCGGGCGGCGAGCCGGGCCAGGGCCTGTTCGGCGCGCAGTCGCTGGAGTCCGCCGGTCACGGCGTTGAGGTCCATGGCGCCGACGACGAGCAGCGCGTCGACGACCGAGCCGAGCAGGGCCGAGGCGACGGCGCCCGTGGCGAGGACGGGGGTCAGCGGGTCGTCGAGTTCGCGGCGTACGGCGCCGGCCGCCTGCCAGGTCCAGCGGACGGGAGTGGCGGCCGGGTGCCGGGTCAGGCGTGCGGCCTGCTGCCGTGAGCGGTCGGCGAGCAGGGTGAGTCCGCGGGGCTCTCCGTCGTGGTCGTCGCGCCGCAGCCGGTCGCGGGCCTCGTGGGGTTCCAAGGCGTGCCAGGGGATGTGCAGGCGGGGCTCGGGCGGGGTGGCCCGGGCGACGCGAACGGCTTCGAGCCAGCCGGTGATCAGGGCGTTGGCGGCGGCGATGTTGACGGGGGCGTGCCGGGTGAGGGGAAACAGGAGGTGCAGGCCGGGAGGCTGACCACCGCGGGCGACCAGGAGTCCGGAGAGGGCCGCCCCGGCCCGGGCGAGGGTCTGCGACCGCCGTCCGACGCGCCGGGCGGCGGGAATTGCCGTGAGCAGCCGCCAGACGTCGGCGAGGCCGCCGGGGACCAGCGCGTCGACGCCCCAGGAGACGGCACCCCCTCCGTCGGTGAGGGCGACGGCCACGTCACCGGCGGGCAGCCCGGCCGCGACGTGCCCGTCCCCGGACGCGTCCAGGCGGGCGACCGTCACGACGACGTGCCCTTCGTCCTGCAGGCCCCGTACGACGTCTCCGAACGGAGCGGCGCTCGGGGCGACCTCGTCGGCGAGCCGGGTGATGTCCTTCAGGTCGGAGCCGCCCGCGATCACGACGTGCAGTCCTGCCCGGCGGGCGGCGTCCAGCACGGCCTCGGCGAAGGGGTGGACCGGGTCGTCGGGGAGGCCGTCGTCGGTGTCGTCCCGGCACAGGCTGCGCAGGGCGTCGGCGTGCAGGACGAGGGCGTCGGCGATCTCCAGCTGCCGCAGGCGCTCCCCGTTGCGCAGGAGGATCCCGGCGCGGGCGAGGAAGGTGCCGAGGGTCGCGCCGAAGGCGGCCGGTCCGTACCGGGCGGCTTTCGGGGATCCGGCGAGGACCGCTTCGGCGGCGTCGTTCGCGCTGTGGGTGACGAGGAGGGTGGCGGCGGCGCCGGCGAGGCTGCCGGTGCTGGCGTGGGAGGCGTACTCCGCGGCCGGGGTCACCTTGAGCGGTGGCCGGATGTCCGTGGGGCAGGGCAGGCTGGTGCGCTGGTGGTGGCAGACGTCGTCGTGCAGCGCCTCGAAGGCCGCCGCCCTGGCCACCGCCTCCGTGAGCTGGTTGCCGCGCAGGATGCCGTCGAGCACGAGCGCCAGCGGGGTCTGGCCGATGCCGTGGGCGGCGGCGTTGGCGGCGGCGAGGACGAGTTCCATGCCCGACGTGCCGAACCGCTGCCGGAGCAGCGCCCGGAAGCGGGGGTTCTCGCGCAGCAGCGTGACGGTGGCCGTGATGATGCGCGAGGTGGGCGGAAGCCGCAGGGACCGGCCGGCCAGGGCGCCTGCCGCGCCGGCGGCGTCCAGCAGGATCGCCGCCGCGGTGACGCGCACCTCGGCGGGATCGCCGGGGTGGCTGGTGTCCCGCATGGTGGGGTCGGCGCCCTCTTCGAGGCCCAGGCGGGCGGCGAGCGCGGTGGCCCGCTCGGTGACGCGGTCGGTGACGGCGTCCTCGGCCACGGTGACCACGAGCCGGGACAGTCCCCCGTCCCAGTACGCCGTGAGCACGTCCGGGTGCTCGACCAGTTCCTCGGCGAGCTTGTGGGCGAGGGCATCGGCCTTGCCGTCGGAGTGCCGCAGCGCGAGGTGAAGGCGCTGCCCTGCATTCCAGTGCTGCCCGCCGGTCAGGGCGTTGCGCGCGACGTTGCGGACGCGGCGGGTGGTGTCGTAGGCGGAGGTCACCGATCGGGCGGTGCCGCGGGCGGCGCCTGCGGCCGCGCCGGCCACGGCCCCGACGAGTGGGGTGACGTCGAAGCGTGTGAGCATCTGCTGCTGTCCCGACTCAGCCGGTGGGGCGGCTGTCGTGTGTCTGCCCGTGGGGCTGCTCCTCGCCGTGGTGCGCGGTGGCCTCTGCGACCTGCTTCAGAGCGGAGGCGGTGGCGGTGTCGCCGACCTTGGCGGGCTGTTCATGGACGTGCTGTTCCGGCCGGTCGTGCCGGTAGTGGGAGGCGGCGAGTCTGCCGCCTGGTCCGTACGCGGAGGTGTCCTCGTCGTCCCGGCCGGACGGGGCGGAGGGGCGCTCCCCGCTCTCGCCGGCCGCTGTTCCGCCGTTCGGGGACGCGCCGTCGGGCCGCTGCCCGGGGCGCGGCTGGGTGAGCCAGGCGACGGCCGCGCCGGTCACCGCCACCGGCCACTCCACCAGTCCAGCCACACCGAGCACTCCGGCGCCGGCGTAGACGGCCATCCGGCGGCCGCGCGGCGAGACCGCGCCGATCCTGTCCAGCGCGTCCGTGGCCACCTTGCCCACCTGCTCCGCACCCGGCAGGTGCCTGAGGCCCGAGGCCATGGCCCGCAAGGGCTGCGGAAGATCGGACGAACGTGATGTCTCCTGGTTCATGTCGACCTCCACGAGCGCGTTGTCCAGCGGCGTCATCCGGTTTCCCAGCTCTTTGCCCCATATTCCGCTTTTGATGAGGTATGCGCTTGTCTTGTTCGGCCGGGTGTCAGAGAACCGTCTCGCCGTCGTGGACCCCGCCCACGCAGCGCTTGCTGTCGGGGCTCCCTCAGGGATGGACGGCCGGGCGGTCCGGCCCGTCCCAGGCCGGGCAGGGGGCGAGCCGACCGCCACTCGGGGGGGAAGGGCCCAGCGGCCTGAACCCGGGGTCCGGGAGCTGCGGCCCGGGCGCGAACCGGCCCCGCCGGGAAGCGGCATCGCGCCGGATCCGGCGGCCCTCGTAAGCCGTCCGTGTCGGGTCGGGAGCGCCGGGTACTCAGTGCAGGCGATCGGCGTACGCAGTGCAGGCAAGCAGGCCGTCTCGGGTCCGGACACCGCACGGGAGCGGAGTGTCCGGTTCGGCGAAGGAGAGGTCATGACGCAGAACGGTGATGACGCGACGCTCGTCCGGCGACCGGGGATCCCCGACCTCCGGATGGCACCGGAGGGAGCCGAGCCCGCGCCACCACAGGACCCGCAGGCGGACCAGCCGCCGCAGGAACTGCCCCTGGACCGCAACCAGGCGATCCTGGAGGCGGCCAAACAGGTCGGAGCCCTGCTGAAGCGCAAGGGGCACCTGTTCGCCCTGGCCGGCAGCGTGGCCGCGTACGCCCACGGCGGCGAGAAGAACATGCAGCACGACGTCGACTTCGCGATCCGCCCCGAGGACGCCGAAGCGGTGGCGGCCACGCTCCGCGAGGCCGGGCTGACGGTCTACACGCCGCCGGAGGACTGGCTGATCAAGGCCACGTGTTTCGGGCAGCCGGTCGACATCATCTTCGAGTTGGCGCACCGGCCGGTGGGCGCGGACATGCTGGAGCGGGCCGAGGAGCTGTCGGTCGACTCGGTGCGCATGCCCGTGCTGGCCCCGACCGATCTGATGTGGAGCCTGACCGCCGCGTTCTCCGAGCACCACTGCGATTTCGGGGCGGCCCTGCCCATCGCGCGTGCGCTGCGGGAGAAGGTCGACTGGGAGCAGGTGCGGCGCGAGTGCGGGGACGAGCCCATGCCCGCGGCGTTCTTCTTCCTCCTGGAGCGCCTGAACGTCATCTGAAGGAGCACCTACATGAGCACCCTCGGTTCACAGGACGCGGGCGGCGGGCTGCCCGCCGAGAACCTGGAGTACCGCATCGCCCACCTCCAGGACCGCCTCGCCTCCGGCGAACTCGGTGAACTGGGCGTACGGGTCGAGGCCCGCGGCAGGACGGTGCTGCTCACCGGCACCGTGCCCTCGGCGCCCTGCCGCGAGGAGATCGTGCGCACCGTCGAGGAGGAGCTCGCCGGCTTCCCCGTGCACAGCGACCTCGTGGTCACCGAGGCGTCCTCCCCCGACCACGCGGAGGAACTCTCATGATCCGTATCGCAGCCGTCGGAGACATCCACATGGGACCCGAGAGCCAGGGCGTGCTCCGGCCCGCCTTCGAGACCCTGCCCGAGTGCGCCGACCTCCTGCTGCTGGCCGGGGACCTCACCCGGCACGGCACGCCCGAGGAGATGCGGGTGGTGGCCCGGGAGGTCCAGGACCTCGCCGTACCGGTCGTCGCCGTCCTGGGCAACCACGACCACCACGACGACCGCCCGGACGAGGTCACGGCCATCCTCCGGGACGCCGGCGCGCAGGTGCTGGAGGGGCAGGGAACGGTCGTGGAGAGCCGCGGGGCGCGGATCGGCGTCGCCGGGACCAAGGGGTTCGGCGGCGGGTTCGTCGGCCGCTGCGCCGGGGAGTTCGGTGAGACGGTCATGAAGGAGTTCGTCCGGTACTCCCGGCGGAGCGCCGACGGTCTGCGGACCGCACTGGAGCAACTGGGTGAGGAGGACTGTGACGCGCGGATCGCGCTGACCCACTACTCCCCCGTCGCGGACACCCTGGCGGGCGAGCCGCTGGAGATCTACCCGTTCCTGGGCAGCTATCTGCTGGCCGAGGCGATCGACACCGCCGGTGCCGACCTCGCGGTGCACGGGCACGCGCACGCCGGCACGGAGCACGGCATGACGAGCGGCGGTGTGCGGGTGCGCAACGTCGCCCAGCCGGTCATCGGACGGGCCTTCCACGTCTACCACCTTCCGGTCCGGGAGCCCGCCGCGACGGGTGCCGCCGCACAACAGGCCCACTGAGCGGGCCCTGCCCCCTTCCCCCCTTCCGCCGCCGGCGTTCGCCGGCGGCGCTTTCTGTTGTCCGCCGCCCGGCGCACCGCACCGCCCCGGCCCCGGGCAGCGACACCGACATCGGCTCGCCGTCGGTGGGGGGACGGAACCAGGCGATGGTGTGCACGTGGCGGTGCGTCAGGCCCCGGCGGAGCACGGGCCGGCGTACCGCGCGCAGGGCGGGGGCGAGCTCCGGTGGCGCGTCGCCGCGCCGCAGCTGGGCCTCCAGGAAGGCGAGCTGGTCGTACGGCGTGGCCCGTACGGCGCCGGCCGCCTGGAAACCGCCGGCGTCGAGGGGCGGCACAGGTGTCTCGCCGTTCCTGCCGTGCCCGACGGCGTCGAGCCCGGAGCCGTCCGCGCGCAGGGCCGTGTGTCAAGGCGAGCGGGTGCAGCACCTGGCCGGTGAGGAGGTCCTCCCAACGGTGTGCCGGTCGCGGCGGCCAGGGCGTGTCCGAGGACGGTGACGCCGCCTGTCCTGGCCCGGCGGGTACACCGGCGGTGTCGACCCCGGGCACGGACGAAACGGGAGGGGTCGTGGGTGGTGGCCGGGGGCTCGGAGGTGTCATGGCGACGGGGAGGTCCGGGGAGCTGCGCGAGGAGGCCTGGGCGCGGCACCGGCCGGTGTGAGTGGTTCGGCTCCGGCTGGGGAACCCGGCGAGCGCTCTACCCACCGACTCCCTGGAGAGGGCCATGAGTCTGTTGCGAGTGCTCGGCCGCCCCATGCTGGCCTCGATGTTCCTCACGGGCGGCTTGAGTTCCGTCCGCGACCCGGAGCAGGTCGCCGACGCCGCCGAGCCTGTCGTCCAACCGGTCACCGAGCGCGTCCCGGCCCTGCCGGACCGTACCGAGCAGGTCGTACGCCTCAGCGGCGCCGTGCAGGTCGCCGCGGGGCTGATGCTGGCCACGGGGCGCATGCCGCGTCCGGCCGCGCTGGCCATCGCGGCCACGCTGGTGCCCACCACGCTGGCCGGGCACCGCTTCTGGGAGGCGGAGGACCCCGAGGAGCGGGCACAGCAGCGCATTCACTTCTTCAAGAACCTGTCCATGCTCGGCGG
This sequence comes from Streptomyces collinus, assembly GCF_031348265.1. NCBI lineage: Bacteria > Bacillati > Actinomycetota > Actinomycetes > Kitasatosporales > Streptomycetaceae > Streptomyces > Streptomyces collinus. Next base: position 386,022 of record NZ_CP133771.1, read on the forward strand.
GCTGCTGATCGCCGCCGACGACACCGGCGCCCGCCCCTCGGTGGTGTGGCGCGGCACGCACGCCGCCCGGGGTCTGCGGCGCGACGCGGGTCTGGTGCGCCGCTCCGTACGCGCCACCGCACGCCCCGCCGCCGCGGCCGGGCGCGTCCGGGCCAAGCTCCCCGCCTGAACCGCCTGATCCGCCTGTACTGCACCGGCGGGACCGCACGTTAACCCCAGGGGGCCGGGGGGACCCGAGCGCTGGAGGTGAAGGACATGGGACACGGAGGAAACGTCATCGACGAGCTGGTGACCGATCACCGCGAGGTCGAGGAGATGTTCGGCAGGATCGAGGCACTGCCGTCCGGCCACCAGGACCGCAAGGTGTACGCCGACCAGGTCACGATGGAGCTCGTACGGCACTCGGTGGCCGAGGAGGCCTACCTCTACCCGGCCGTCCGCGAATACGTGGCCGGTGGGGACGCCATCGCCGACCAGGAGCTCCAGGACCACGCCACGGCCGAGCGGATCATGAAGGACCTGGAGGGCTGTGACGCGGGCGACGCCGACTTCGACCGGCTGATGGGCATGCTCATGAGCGAGATCCGCTCGCACATCGCCGACGAGGAGGGCAACCTCTTCCCGCGGCTGCGGCAGGCCTGTCCGATGGACGCGCTCAACGAGCTGGGCGACAAGGTGCGCAAGGCGAAGAAGACCGCTCCGACCCGGCCCCACCCGGCGGCCCCCGACAAGCCCCCGGCGAACAAGCTCCTGGCCCCGGGCACCGGGATGGTGGACCGGCTGCGGGACGCGCTGAGCGGCCGCGGCAAGTTCGAGTAGGGCAGTCACCGTCCGTGCGGGGTCCGTCGCCGAGGCGACGGGCCCCGCTTCCTTGGGACCCGGGCCCGGCACTGCCCGCTGCCGGGACACCCCCGCCTCGACGGCATCGGCGACGCCGAGGTGCTCGCCGCCGTGGCGGCCCTCACCGGCCACCCGGCGGGCCGGGGCGACCACACCCAGCGAGGAGCGGCCGTATGAACATCCTGCTGCGGCACGTGCACGGCCCGTCCGTGCGGAGCGTCAGCCGACGGGCACAGGCCGTCCCGGCGGGGCGGAAGCCACCCACCGTGCCCGTCGGAAACCGGCCGCGGGTGGCGGTACTGGTCGGTGGCCGGGGAGTCGCGGGTGTCAGGCGATCAGCGTGCGGCCCGGGTTCAGGCGGTCGAGGAGCTGGTTCTGGTGCAGGTCGGCGACGGGGGCGAGGAGGTCCGGGTGGCGCAGCAGGGCCGCCGCGCTCCGGTCGCTGTCGTCGGGGGCGACGAGGCGGCGGAACCCGGCCGGTGCCGCGGTGCCGTGGCTGCCGTCGGCGAGGGCTGCCACGGCCCGGGCCGCCAGTTCCGGGTCGGTCAGCAGACAGGCCGCCCAGCTGGCCACGACCTCGTCCACCCAGGTGCGCCAGGCGTGAGCGTCCGTGTCGTCGCAGGGGGCCGCGTCGGCGCCGGTGACCCAGTCCAGCCGCGCGGAGCCGCCGGGTCCGGCCATGTCGAGCAGGGCGGCGTCCATCGCCGTCGGGTACCTGAGCCAGGCCGCGACCGTCACGGCCTGGCGGGCCTGGACCTCGCACAGGGCGGACGCCAGGGCGCCGCCGGAAGCGGGGAAGGCGCGGGTCAGCCACTGGGCGGTGGCCGCGATGACCGGGGTGAGATCTGCTTGCACTGCCGGGCCGTCCGAGGGAAGGGAGCGGGGATCTGGTCGTAGACGGTAATCGCCGCTCGCGGCGCCCGGGCGTGACCGGGACCTCGTTCGGGACGTGGCCTCGGCCACACGCCGACGGGCGAAGCCGCACCGCGGCGACGGAACGGGTCGTTCCCCGCCGATGGGCGAAGCCGCACCGCGGCGACAGATCGTGTCGCCCCACCGACGGACGAAACCGCACCAGGGCGACGGATCGTTTCGCGGCAGAGGGGCCGGGCACCCGGCCCGCGTGTTCCCTCGCGGTCGCGAATCCGCTGGTCCGTCCCGTCGCGCAGGTGCCCGGTCGCCGGTGCGCTCGCTGCGTTTCGACGGCTGGATCGCGGGGATCGGCACGACGTCCGGTGTCCGGGTGGTGCTCGGGCACTGGCCGCGGTCGCCGTGGGGCCCGTTCAGCGACGTGATGGTCGAGGAGGCCGACGGACACCGGCTGCTGCTGGCGCCGACCGGCGAGACGGCGGACTTCGTCGCCGGTACGTACGTCTTCGACGAGGTGCGGGTCGTACCGGTCGAGGTGCGGGTCGCCGACCGCCGGCACTGGACCGTCACCGCCCCGCCGATCCACCTGCGCTTCGGCACCGGCCGCCGGAACCTGCCGGGCCTGGCGCTGCGGGCGGTCCCGGGTCGGCTCGCCACCCGTCCGGGCTGGATCGCACTGTGGGACCGGCCCGCCCGTCTGCTGCTGGGAGCACGCACCCACGGCAGTGCCCGGGCCGGACGGCACCAGTGGTACGGCGCCCGGGATCTGCACCCGGTCGTCTCGGCCACCGCCACCTGCAAGGGCGAGAGCCTCGGTGCCCTCGCCCCGGTCGAGCCCCCCGTGCGCTTCGGGACCGGCTCGACACCCCGCCCTCCCTGCCTCGTGCGGATCACCACGACGGTGGCCGTGCAGCAGGACCGGAGTACGACAGGAGCCGCGTCATGACGGAACAGCGAGCGGATTCGCCGGGCGCCCAGCGTGCCCCGGCCACCGACATGTCCCTGCTGGGCATCTACCTCAACGACCATCTCGCCGGCGCCACCGCCGGGACCGCGCGGGTGCGCTACCTGCTGCGCTCGTGCCGGGGCTCGGTGCTCGCCGACGCGCTGGCCCCGGTCGCCGCCGAGATCGCCGACGACCGGACGAGTCTGCTGCACATCATGCGGCGCCTGGACGTCCCGGTGCGCCGCTACAAGATTTACGCGGGCCGGGCGGCCGAGCAGGTGGGGCGGCTGAAGAGCAACGGCAGCCTGGTACGGCGGTCCCCGTTGAGCACGCTGTGGGAGCTGGAAGCGCTGGCCCTCGGCGTGGAGGGCAAGATGGCGGGCTGGGAGACGCTCCGCGATCTGGCCACCACGGACGAACGCCTCGACGCCCGGCCGCTCGACGAGCTCATCGAACGGGCCCGGCGGCAGCACGCCACGCTGGAGGCGCTGCGCCACAAGCAGGTCGTGGTCGCCTTCCGCGCTGCCTGAGGGTCCGGGCCCGGCTCACCAGAACCTGCTGCTGAGGGCGGGCTGATGGGCCAGGTGTACGGCGTCGCGCAGCCGCAGCGCGACACTGATGGTGGCGCGCAGTGCGGACGGGCGTACGGTCTGGGCGGTCTCGGTGGCGAGGACCAGCAGGCAGGCCGCCGCCTGCTCGACGATGGAGACCGGCAGGATGAAGTCGTTGTCGGCGGCGGTGCGGAACGCCTTCAGGGGGATCGCAGCTCCGTCGATGGCCCGGTGCGCGGCCTGCTCCAGGTGCTGTGCGGCCTGTTCGCACACGGGGGCGGGCAGGGCGATGGTGCGCTGGAACGGTGAACTCGTCATGCCCCGACTGCTCCCCCGGCGGTGGCCGGTTCTGTCGGCCGGCGGCGGGATTTCACCGTCCCGCGTGACCGGCGCGTGGCACATGTCCGCGTGGCACATGTCCTGGAGCCGAAACGCCCGATCGAGGGTGGAGAAGGAGCTCGTATGACCGTCTGTTCCGATGTCGTGGCCCGGCTCACCGGGAGGGCGGTCAGCGGTGAGAGGCCGCTGTCGGGGGCTCTCACCGAGGTCACTCTCGACGACGGGCGGGTCGTGGTCGTCAAGGACTCGGCTGAACCGGGGGCGGCGCGTGCCGAGGCGGCGGGGCTGCGGTGGCTGGCCGCCGTCGGAAGCGTGCGGCTGCCCGGCGTGCACGGGCATGAGGAGGGCCGGCTCGTCATCGACCGGGTCGTACAGGGGCGGCCGGGCCGGGAGGCGGCGGTGCGGTTCGGCCGGGACCTTGCGGCGCTGCACGCCGCCGGGGCTCCCGCGTTCGGGGCGCCGCCACCGGGCGGGCCGGTGGACGCGTACATCGGGCTCGCCCCGATGCGCAACGAGCAGGGCACCGACTGGCCGCACTGGTACGCCGAGCAGCGCGTACTGCCTTACCTGCGGCGGACGGTGGACCGGGGCACGGTCCTGCCCGGCGAAGCGGCCGTCGTGGAGCGTCTGTGCGAGCGACTGCCCTCGCTGGCGGGGCCTGCCGAGCCGCCCGCCCGGCTGCACGGCGACCTGTGGAGCGGCAACGTGCTGTGGGCGGACGACGGACAGGTGTGGCTGATCGACCCGGCCGCGCACGGCGGGCACCGGGAGACGGATCTGGCGATGCTGCGCCTGTTCGGCTGTCCCCATCTGGAGCGGGTGCTGGACGGCTACCAGGAGGTGGCGCCGCTCGCGGACGGCTGGGCGGGGCGGGTCGGCGTGCACCAGCTGTTCCCGCTGCTGGTGCACGCCGTGCTGTTCGGCCGGGGCTACGCGGAACAGGCGCTCGCGGTGGCCCGTTCGGCCCTGGAGGGGTGACCGTCAGCGGGTCACGACGTGCCGCTCGTCGGGGACGCAGTGGGTCATCGTGAGGCCCTCCACGTCGCGCGGCTCGTTCTTGCCGAGGTGGGCGAGGCGTTCGCGATCCTCGTCCGTGAGGTCCTGGCCGGCCAGCGGCTCCAGTCCGGCCACGTCCTCCGGGCCGATGCCGAGTGCCTCGCCCACCCGCAGGCCGAGGTCGTTCTCGACGAGCAGGAAGTGCCAGACCATGCGCTCCTGGATCGCCCGGGCGCACTGGGACAGTTGACCGATGAGGTTCTTCACCAGGTCGTCGCGCTCCCAGTCCTCCAGCAGCAGATAGCGCTGTCCGGCCTGGAGGTAGTCGTTGGTGCGGGGGATGCGCTTGCGGGTGAGCCGGCCGGTGATCTCGGGACCCTGCTCGTCGTGGGTCGGGTACCGGGCCTCGCGCAGACCGCCGGTGATCGACGGCTCGTAGTTGACGTGCGGGTTCTCGCCCCCGCCGTCCACGTGGTAGGCCATCTGGCCGTCGCGCTGGTTGGTGCGCACGTCCGCGTTCTTGGCCTGGTTGACGGGGAGCTGCAGGTAGTTGGCGCCGACCCGGTAGCGCTGGGTGTCGCTGTAGGAGAAGGTCCGGCCGATGAGCATCTTGTCGTCGGAGAAGTCCAGGCCGTCGACGAGAACGCCGGTGCCGAAGGAGATCTGCTCGTTCTCGGCGAAGAAGTCCCGCGGCATCCTGTCGAGCACCATCCGGCCCACCGGCTTCGGCGGGAAGTCCTGCTCGGGCCAGGTCTTGGTGTCGTCCAGGGGGTCGAAGTCGAGGTCCGGGTGGTCGTGGTCGTCCATCATCTGGACGAGCAGCTCCCACTCCGGGTGGTCACCGCGGGCGACCGCCTCGTACAGGTCCTTGGTGGCGTGGCCGAGGGTGTCGGCCTGGACGTTGGCCGCGTCCTCCTCGGTCATGCTGCGCACGCCCTGTCTGGGCATCCAGTGGTACTTGACCAGCTTGGTGTCGCCCTCGGCGTTCACCCACTTGTACGTGTTGACGCCGAAGCCCTGCATGTGGCGGTAGTCGGCGGGGATGCCGCGCGGGCTGAACAGGTTGACCAGCATGTGCATCGCCTCGGGCGTCTGCGACATGAAGTCGAAGATGCGCCCCGGCTGCTGTTCGAACGTCACCGGGTCCGGCTTGAGGGCGTGGATGACGTCCGGGAACTTGATGGCGTCGCGGATGAAGAAGACACCCAGGTTGTTGCCGACCAGGTCCCAGTTGCCGTCCTCGGTGTAGAACTTGACGGCGAAACCACGCGGGTCCCGGGCGGCCTCGGAGGAGTCGCGGCCGCCGATGACGGTGGAGAAGCGGACGGCGACATCCGTGCGCTTGCCGCGCTCCTGGAAGAGCCTGGCCCGGGTGTAGCGGCTGACGGGCTCGTCGCCCCAGGTGCCGTAGGCCTCGAAGTGACCGTAGGCGGTGACGCCGCGGGCGTGCACGACGCGCTCGGGGATGCGCTCCCGGTCGAAGTGGCTGATCTTCTCCAGGAGCTGGTAGTTCTCCAGCGTGGCGGGGCCGCGGGCGCCCACGGTGCGCTGGTTCTGGTTGTCGTAGACCGGATGGCCCTGGCGGTTGGTGAGTACCTTGCGGTCGTCGCCCGGAGCGGGGCCGGTACCGGATACGTCCGTCATGTGCGTGGGCTCCTTCGGCTCGTGACCGGCGGCCGGCCGGGCCGGTGCCGTGCGCGACCGCCCGGCCGGTCCTGGCGGGACGGGCCGGGTACCCGGAGGGGCGGGGTCACTCACGTCCGGGTGACCGGGCGGGCCCTTCCCGGCAGAGGGAGGCCATTTCCGCGAGGAGGGCGGGCCAGTCCTCGCCGTGGGTGACGACGGCCGCGTACACCGCGTCCACGGCAGCCCGGAGCGGGTCGCGTGCGGCGGCGCCGGTCACGGCGGGGAGGGCCGCGTGCGGTTGCGAGATCCGCAGGGACGGATCCGGCGGTCCGAAGCTGACGAACAGGCCGTACCGGCCGGGATCCGGGAGCGGCGGCGGGCTCGACTGCCCTGCGGCAGCGGGATCCGAGGCCGGCGGCGGGCTCGACTGTCGCGCGACGGCCCTCGCAGGGCCCACCACCAGCGTTGCCGCCTCCTGGGGCGACAGGGCACCCGTGCCCGGCGACGACGAGTCCTGGGAGGGCGGCCGTTCGGGCGGGACCGCCCGGCCGACGGTCCGGTCCGGGCAGGCCGGGTCGGAGGCGAGGGTGTGCCACATGCGGGCGTCGTCGTCGTCGAAGGGCGGGGGCAGCGGGCGGCCTTCGGCCAGGGCCGTGAGCGCGCCGGTGACCCAGTCGAGGGCGGTGAGCCCGGCCACCTCACAGGCCCGGCGGGCTGCCAGCAGGGCCACGGCGCGCTGGGCGGCGGGGCCCGCGGCGTCGAGGGCGTGCAGCAGGCCGGGGTCGAAGTCGCGCAGCCCCGAGACGTTGCCGCCGACGGTGCGCAGAGCGTCGCTGGGCAGCCGGCCGCCCCACTCCCGGCGTTCGCGGGCGAGCCTGCGTTCCCGTTCCGCCGTCTCCTGTGCGAGGCGGGCCCGGCGTTCGGCTTCGGCTCTCTCGGCGGGGGTGGGCGGGGGCGGCAGGTCACGGGCGTAGCCGTGCCAGTGGGCGGCGGTGCGCGAGGTCTCCTTCAGGACGCGGTCCGGCTCGGGCGGGGCGGGCCAGAACTGCAGGAGGTAGCGGTCCAGTTGCGGCTCTTCGGCCGTGCGGGTGTCCGCCGCGCGGGCCCGGTCCATGCCCGTGGCGCAGTAGCGCACCCGGTAGTCGGTCTCGTCGAGCCCCAGGTCCCAGGAGTCCTCCCCCGCCCACTCCACGAGCGCGCTGTCCGCCGAGGCCGGGCGGAAGGACACCTCGACCACGTCCTCCCAGGACGACTCCAGCGGTGGGGCGTGGTCGTGCACCTCGACGGTGAAGCCGACCTCGCCGGTGTGCAGGCCGGTGTTCAGCCAGAGGGCTCCCGCTGTCGCCGCCCCGCACAGCCCCGCGCTCTGCCCGGCGAACGCCTCGTCCAGACCCGGCCCGTAGCTGTCCGGGTCGCTCTGGACGTAGATCTGCCCGTAGTGCACATGGACGTCTCCTTCGACCGGCCTGCGCACGGTCAACTCCTCTCCCCCGGGGATGCGATGGTGAACTGCCGGCATCGTGGCATCCGCCACTGACAACCGGGCCGGACCACAGGAGAGGGACTAGCGTGCGGCACGTCTACTGGATCGGGGGCGGGAGCGGCGCGGGCAAGTCCACGATCGCCCGTCGGCTGGCCGTCCGGCATGGCTGGCGTCTCTACGCGACCGACGACGTGATGGCGGATCACGCGCGCCGGACCACTGCCGCGGAGGCACCCCTCCTGCACGCGTTCATGGCCATGGACATGGACGAACGATGGGTCCACCGGTCCCCCCGGACCATGCTCGACACGTTCCACTGGTTCCGGGGCGAGGCCTTCGGCCTGATCGTCGAGGATCTCGCGCGGATGCCCAGGCAGACGCCTGTCGTGGTCGAGGGATTCCGCCTGCTGCCGCACCTGGTGGAGCCACTGCTCACCGAGCCCGGACAGGCCGTCTGGCTGCTTCCCACACCGGAATTCCGCCAGGCCGCGTTCAGGAGCCGTGCCGCATCCGAGGGGAGTTTCACGCAGCGGACCGGTGACCCGCTCCGGGCAGAGCACAACATCGCCGTCCGGGACGCCCTGTTCACCGAGCGACTGCACGAGGAGACCGCGCGCCTGGGGCTGCCCGCCGTCACCGTGGACGGCACGCTGACGGAGGACGAACTCGCCGAGCGGGTCGGCGAGATGTTCCGGCTCTGATGCTCTGACACGGTTCAGGCCCGGACCCCACCGGGTTCGGGCCTTCGGGGCCGGTGAAGCTCAGCCTCCGTCGAGGCGTGCGCGCAGCAGTCCCTTCCCCAGTTCGGCACCCTTGCGGCTGTCCGCCTGGGCCTTGCGGAACAGGTCCGCGACCTCGGTGTCCTTGGCGCGCTCGGCGTCCTGGATGTAGCTCTCCAGGCGCAGGGCATTGCTCAGGCACGCCTCGACATACCAGATCAGGTTGTAGTCCTTGTCCTGCGTACCGGTCACACCGCCGGTCTCCGATCCACTGCTCATGCGGGCCTCCTTCTCGCGGAGCGGACCCTCTTCAGGCGCTGGACGGGTACCCCTGCTGCTGTGGGGCACACAGCCGGTTCCGGTCACGAGGGGTGACGACCTGGTCACCGTCGCGAGCCCCGGCCGGTCAGACCCGCACGCACCACCAACTCCCCTACCCTCTAAGGCAATTCAGACAGTTGTCTCGGAAGCCCCCAGACACCGGTCACTTTCGGAACGAAGTGGCGTGACACCGTGCGAGACCAGTCGATGACGGTGTGTACTGTGCTGCGGGTGGCTCGCCAGAGCACCTCGGACCCGACCCTGCCCGACTCCCTCCTGGAATCGACTCGATGATCGAAGTACCGGACCTGGCTGTCGGCGCCCTGGCCCTCGGCACACTGTCCGCGTTCGCCCTCGGCGGCGGTCTGCTGCGCTCACGGCGGCAACTGGCCGCGCAGCGCGCCAAGACGGCCGCGTTGCGGGCCCAACTCGACGGGACGTCACGGGCGTTCACTTCCGAGGTCGAGCATCTGGCGGCGCGGCGGGTGCCCGCCGCGGCCCGGCAGGCCGCACATTCCCACGTCACCGAGCCCGGCCCGCTGAACCCGCAGCTGGCCAGTTCGTCGCTGGGCGCCGCCCTGGAACAGGTCCTGAAGGGGCTGCACGCCGAGCTGGCCGCGCAGCGCACCCGGATCGACGCGGCGGCGCAGGCGGGGATGCGCGGGGCAACCCGGGAGATCCAGGCGGCGCTCTACCGGTTGCAGGACGCCCTGCGCGGACTGCAGCAGCGCTACGACGACCCCGAGCTGGCCCAGACCCTGTTCGAGCTGGACCACGAGAACGAGCAGTCGCTGCGGCGCGCCCAGATCGCCGCGGTGGTGTGCGGGGCCTGGGTGGGGCTCGCCCGGGAGGAATCCCATCTGGTGGACGCGGTGACGGGGGGTCAGGCCCGGCTCGCGGGCTACCGGCGTGTCCGGGTCAGCAACCACCTCGCGGCCGGTACGGCCCTGGTGTCCCACGCCGTCGAGCCGGTCGCCATCATCGTCGCCGAGCTCCTCGACAACGCGCTGCGGCACTCCGCGCCCGACACGGAGGTCGTGGTCAATCTGGAGGCGGTCCACCATGGGGTGTGCGTCACCGTGGACGACGCCGGTCTGGGCATGACGCAGGACGAGCGCGCCCGGGCCCAGCGGATGGTCGCCGGTTCGGACCCGATCCTGCTGACCGAGCTCGGCGACCCGCCGCGTATGGGGCTGGCGGCCGTCGGCCAGCTGACCCGGCAGTTCGATCTGAGCGTGGACCTGACCTCGCCGTCGCCGTACGGCGGAGTGCGGGCGGTGCTGCGGGTCGACAGTCATCTGCTGACGCGGATCGACCCCGAGGAACTGCCTCCGGCGGCCAGCGCCCCGCGTTCGACCCGGAGGGCGGCCGTGCGGGACGCGGGGAGCGTTTCCGGCAGGTCCCACGCGTCCCACGTTCCGGACCCTGGCCCGCCCGGGCCTCGTCCCACCCCGCAGCCCGTTCCGTCCGAGCCGCGCTCCACTCCGCAGTCCGGTCCGTCCGAGCCGCGCTCCGGTCCATCCGGCTCATCAGGCCCGCACCCCACCCCGCGACCTGGCCTGTCCGACGCCCTCCTGGCGCCCCCGCCCGCCCCAGCCGTCCCGCCGCACGCGCCCGAATCCGCCCCGGCAGACGGCTCTGACAGCTCTGACGGCTCCGGCGACTCGGCCGGCTCGGAGCCGGCCGTCGCGCCGCGCAGGCCCGGGCCGCTTCCCTCCGCCGCAAGCCACGATCACGATCACGGCTACGGCAAGGAGCAGAACGCAGACGCCCCGGCCCCCGGCCACCACGGCCCGCGGGAGGGCGGCGGCCTCCCCCAGCGGCGCCGCCGGGGCCGCGCCACGGCCCCGGCCGGTCCCGCCGAGGCCGAAGGCGCGCCACAGCGCCGCCCCCGCCGCCCTGAGGAGTCCGCCGCCGCCCTCGGTGCCCTCCAGTCGGGCACCGCGGCAGCGCGGTTCGCCGCCGGGTCGAACACCGGCGCCGTCCCAGCCGTACCTGAGGGTGCCCCGGCCGCGACCACGGCCGACCCGGCGTCCGAGAACGCCGGCAACAATGACGACGAAGGGGGAACGGCTCGATGACCAGCCGCGCAGCGGGGGACACGGCATGGGTGCTCGAACCGGTCCTGGAGGTGCCGCACGTCGTGGCCGCCGCCCTGCTCACCCGGGACGGACTCGTCACCGGCTACACCGACGCGCTGTCGCGGCCGTCGGCCGAGCGGGTCGCGGCGATCACCAGCACCGTGCAGGGCGCCTGCCGTACCGCGGCGGCGGCGTTCGCCGACACCGACCGGGCCGAGATCCGGCAGGTCGTCATCGAGTCTGACCACGGCTACGTGCTCATCGTGCCGACGGACCACGGCACCTGCGTCGCCGCGTACGGCGATCCCGAGGTGCGACTGGACCTGCTCGCCCACCGGGTGCACTCACAGGTGGCGCGGCTGGGCGAGAAGGCCATGGCCGCCGGGACGCGAGGTGCCGACGGCGACACGCCGGCATGACGGACCGCCGTGGCGGCCGTCCCCTGGTTCCCGCGTACCTGTCGACCGGCGGGGTGGCGCGGCCCAGCCGTGCCCATCTGGAGCGGCTGTCCGTCCTCACGGGCAGCGGTGCGGCGGCCCCCGCGGAACTGCCCGCCGCCCAGGCGGCCCTGCTGGAGGAGCTGGAGTACGGGTCGCTGACGGTGGTGGAGGCCGCGGCCCTGCTGCGGCTGCCCGTCTCCGCGGTGCTGGTGCTGGCCGCCGACCTCCTCGACCGCGACCTGGTACTGGCCCGTGCGCCGATCCCGCCGGCCCGGCGCTTCGACCCCGACCTGCTGAAGAGAGTGGCCGATGGCCTCCGCGACCTCAAGCACCGTTGACGACCGGCCCGGCGATGCGGACGTCCATCTGCCCGACACCGCCCAGGACTTGGTGAAGATCCTGATCACGGGGCCTTTCGGGGTGGGCAAGACCACCCTGATCCGTTCCGTGTCCGAGATCCGCCCGCTGCACACGGAGGAGCAGCTCACCGAGGTGTCCGCGCAGGTCGACGATCTCTCCGGCGTACGGGACAAGTCGACCACCACGGTCGCCATCGACTTCGGCCGGATCAGCCTGCCGGGCGGCGTCGTGCTGTACCTGTTCGGCACGCCCGGCCAGGAGCGGTTCCGGCCGCTGTGGGACGACGTCGCCTACGGGGCGCTCGGCGCGCTCGTGCTGGTCGACGCCCGCCGGATCGACGCCTCGTTCGACGTGCTGGGGCTGGTGGAGGAGACCGGACTGCCGTACGCGGTCGCCTTCAACAGCTTCCCGGACGCCCCCCGCCACCACACGCCCGAGCAGTTGCGCGCCGCCCTGGATCTGGAGCCCACGACCCCGATGGTGACCTGCGACGCGCGGGAGGCGGACTCGTCGGTCGACGCCCTGCTCGCGCTGGTGCAGCACCTGATCGACCACAACCCTCCCCCGGAGCCCCGGTGACCCACCCGTCCCCCGCCGAGCAGGCCTTCTCCCTCGCGGCGCCCGTCCGCCTGTGGGAGGACGGCTTCGCCCGCGACCCCCACCCCTACTACGCCGCCCTGCGCGCCCACGGCCCGGTCGGCCGGGCGGAACTCGCCCCCGGTGTCCCGGCGTACGTCGTCACCGACCGGCGGGCGGCGCTGGACCTGCTGCACGACACGGAGACGTTCTCGCACGATCCCCGGCCGTGGGAGGCGACCGTCCCCGACGACTCGCCGGTGCTGGGCATGATGCGCTGGCGGCCCAACACCCTGTTCGCCGACGGGGGCGCCCACCTGCGCTACCGCACCTCCCTCATCGACGCCTTCGACCTGGTGGAGCCGCACGATCTGCGGGCCCGGGTGCACCGGGCGGTACACCTGCTGGTGAGCCGGATCGGGCCGCGCGGCGAGGCCGACCTGGTGGGCGAGTTCACCCGGCCGTTGATGGCGCTGGTGTTCAACAGCCTGTTCGGGCTGCCGGACAGCGCGAGCGACCGGCTGAACGCCGCGCTGGGCAAGCTGATCGAGGGCGGCGCCCAGGCGGCGCGGGGCGAGGCCGAGTTCGGCGGGTACGTCCTGGAGCTGATCGCCGCCAAGACCGAGCGGCGCGGTGACGACCTGCCGAGCTGGCTGCTGGACCACCCGGCGGGGCTGACTCCCGAGGAGGTCACCTGGCAGGTGTTCCTCACCCTCGGCGCGGGGCACGAGCCGACGGCCAACCTGGTGTCCAACGCGCTGTCCCGGATCCTCGGCAACCCGGCCTACTACTCGACGCTGACCAGCGGCGCCCGCCCGGTGACGGACGCGGTGCTGGAGGTCCTGCACCACGAGACGCCGCTCGCCAACTACGGCATCCACTACGCCCGTACGTCCGTCTCCTTCCACGGGGCCCGGATCAGGGCCGCGGTGCCGGTGGTGATCTCCTACGGGGCGCTCGCCGAGGCGGCCGAGCGGGAGCGCGGGGCGGCCCGGCACCGGTCCGACGCCTCGCACCTGTCCTGGTCGGCGGGCCCGCACTCCTGCCCGGTCAAGCAGCACACCCTGCTCATCGCCACCGAGGCGATCGAACGGCTCACCCAGTGGCTGCCCGACCTCGAACCCGTGCTGCCGCGCGAGCGCCTGACGTGGCGGCCCGGCCCGTTCCACCGCTCGCTGACGGCGCTGCCCGTCCGTTTCAGCCCCCGCTCCCCCGACCAGCCTGGAGGACGACCGTGACCGTGACCGACCGCATCGCCCTGGACCCGTTAGGCACAGACATCGCCGCCGAGAGCGCCCGGTTGCGCGCTCTCGGCCCGGTCGTGCCCGTGGAGCTGCCCGGCGGCATCCCCGCCTGGGCGCCCACGCGGTACGGCACGCTGAAGGAGCTCATCCTCGACCCGCGGGTCAGCAAGGACCCGCGGCTGCACTGGCGGCTGTGGCCCGAGATCGCCGAGAAACCGTCCTGGGCCTGGATCCTGGGCTGGGTCGGCGTGGTGAACATGCTGTCCACGTACGGCCCGGACCACACCCGGCTGCGCAAGCTGGTCGCGCCCAGCTTCACGCACCGGCGCACCGAGGCGATGCGGCCCCGGGTGGAGGCGATCACGGCGGAGCTGCTGGACGCGCTGGAGGCGGCCGGCGGCGACGTCGTCGACGTCAAGGCGGGGCTCGCGCATCCGCTGCCGATGCGGATGATCTGCGAACTGATGGGCGTGCCGGACGAGTTGCGGGAGGACACCGGTCGGCTCATCGCGGCCCTCATGGACACCTCCGACCCGAGCCCGGAGCACGCGGCGTCCGTGCAGCGGCAGATCGGGACGGTGTTCCCCGCGCTGATCGCGCACCGGGCCGCGCACCCCGGGGACGACATGACGACGGAGCTGATCCGGGTCCGGGACGAGGACGGTGACCGGCTGAGCGAGGAGGAGCTGCTCTACACGCTCCTGCTGGTGATCGGCGCCGGTTTCGAGACCACGGTGAACCTGATCGGCAACGCGGTGGTCGCCCTGCTCCGCAGTCCGGGGCAGCTGGCGGCCGTGCGGTCCGGGGAGATCGGCTGGGACGCCGTCGTCGACGAGACGCTGCGCGCGCACCCGTCGATCGCGTCGCTGCCGCTGCGGTTCGCCGTGACCGACCTCGTCGTCGACGGGGTGACGATCCCGGCCGGGGACGCCATCATCACGACGTACGCCGCCGCGGGGCTCGATCCCGAGCACTACGGGCCGGACGCCGACCGGTTCGATGCCGCGCGCGGCGCCGACGACCATCTGGCGTTCGGGATCGGCGTGCACCGCTGCATCGGGGCGCCGCTGGCCCGGCTGGAGGCCCTGACCGCGCTGCCGGCGCTGTTCGAGCGGTTCCCCGGCCTGCGCCTGGCCGAAGGCGACGAGGGTCTGCGGCAGGTGCCGTCGTTCATCGCGATCGGCTGGCAGGAGATTCCGGTGCGGCTGCGGGGCTGACGGCACCGGCGGGCGCCGCCGCGTGAGTGCAGCGCGCGGGAGCGCGACCGGTCCCCCGTTCCGGTCGTGCCCCCGCTGTTGGTTGAACCTACGTCCAGGGCCGTGGCCTTGTGAACCGTGTCGATGCCCACTGCACGCTCAGCGGGGCTCACCCGTGCACAGCTGAGTCCGGATGGCCCGGTTTCGTCCCGCGCGGACCCGGCCAACCGGTTGTCCCGGCGGGGAACCGGCTCACGCGGGGCGCCGGAATTCCGGCAGACCGAGGTCGCCCACGGCCAGGTGCGCCAGCACGACCTCGTACAGGTCGGTGCCCGCGGCGAGGAGCTGGCGTTCCAGGACGGGTTCGGCGCTGCGGACGTGTTCGCGCACGGTCTGGGCGTGCACGCCGAGGGCCTGCGCGGCCCGTTCGGCGTTGCCGCCGGCGGTGATCCAGGTGCGCAGCGTCCGGCGCGGGTTCCTGGTGTCGGCGTCCAGCCGGCCCAGCAGGTCCTGCGCCCAGGTGCGTACGGCGGGACCGGACAGCAGGTCGGCGAGCCGCAGCCCGGGGTCTTCGGTGCCGTCTGCGCGCGGGATGTCGGGCAGGCCGATCTGGGTGTTGAGCGCCAGATGGACGACCGCCCGGGCCGTGAGGTCGGTGAAGTCGGTGCCGAGCAGGGTCTCGACGCGTTCCATGCGGGCGCGGACGGTGTTGCGGCTGACGCCGAGGACCTTGGCGGCGTTGACGGCGGTGAACTCCAGGCCGAGCCGGCTGGTGGCGAGGAGTTCGGCGCGGGTGTGGTGCGGCAGGGTGTCCAGCGGGCGCAGCACCCGGGACGTCCAGCCGCGCAGCGCCACCGGGTCCATGAGGCGTTCGGGGTGGGTGCGCTCGGCGTAGACGGCCGTCTTGTCGGGCCGGAAGTGTGCGACGGCGAGGGCGCTGACGGCCTGCCCGTAGGCGGTGGCGGTCCGGGCGAGGCTCTGCCGGACGCTGCCGCCGAGGAAGAGGTCGGCGTGCCGCCGGACCAGGGACCGCAGGGCGTCGCCCGTGGCCTCCCGGGGGCCGACGACGATCACGTGCCCGTCCATGGCCGGGCAGCGGACGACCAGGGCGTCCTCCCGGGTGCTGTCCAGGCACTCCTCGGCGACGCGGTCGCGTGCGGCGGGGTCGGCCTCGACGACGTACACGCTCGCCGTCTCCGCGTCGAGCAGGCCGGGCCAGAGCCCCGCGGCGACGCGGCGGGCGGCGATGATGTCCTCCACCATGAGCAGCTGAAGGATCGCCAGGCGCAGGTCGGCGGTGGCCCGGCGCAGCCGGTGCCCGGCCGCGTTCGACTCGCTCACCGTGAGCAGCAGCTCGATCACTTGGGCGGTGTGGGTGACGATGTCAAAGGCCCGCCGGTCGAAGGGACTCTGCCGGGAGACGGCGAGCACGCACGCGTGGGACGGGTGCTCCACCCGGACCAGTCGCAGGTGGCTCTCCCGGCTCTCCCAGGCCGCGGAGGCGATCCGGCCGGCGGTGATGTCGGCGACCAGGTCCGCGTCCAGGGGGAGCCGGTTTCCGGCGACGAGGTTCCCGGCGGCGTCCTGCAGGGCGACGGTCGCGCCCACGGCGCCGGAGAGCCAGGCGACGACTCTGCGGACGTCGCGACCGGCCGGGCGCAGATGCTCCAGCAGTTCGGCCGCCCACGCCGGGCCCGTGCCGGCCTGCGTCTCCTGCTGCCGGTTCCCGTCCTCTCGGCCAGTCACCTGGGCCTTCCCCTCGCTCCTCGCGCCGCTTCCGGCACACCGGTCGGGGACGTTACCTCACGTCCGCAGGGCTCTCCTCCCGGCCCGGACGCCGGACGGCGGGGGCCCGTGTCCCCGGGGCCCGGCCCCCTCCTGCGCCGCCGACCCGTACCGGCGGCATAAGCTCGGCGGATGGCGAAGTACTACGACGTGCACCCCGACAACCCCCAGGCCCGCACCATCGGCCAGATCGCCGACAGCATCCGCGCCGACGCTCTTGTCGCCTACCCCACGGACTCCTGTTACGCACTGGGCTGCCGCCTCGGCAGTCGTGACGGCATCGACCGGATCCGTACGATCCGCAAGCTGGACGACCGGCACCACTTCACTCTCGTGTGCCAGGACTTCGCCCAGCTGGGTCAGTTCGTGCGGATCGACAACGACGTGTTCCGCGCGATCAAGGCGTCGACGCCCGGCAGCTACACGTTCATCCTGCCCGCGACGAAGGAGGTGCCGCGCGTACTGCAGCACCCCAAGAAGAAGACGGTCGGTGTGCGCATCCCCGACCACGTCGTCACGCAGGCCCTGCTCGCCGAGCTGGGGGAGCCGCTGCTGTCCAGCACGCTGCTGCTGCCCGGCGAGGAGGAGCCGATGACGCAGGGCTGGGAGATCAAGGACCTGCTCGACCACGTGCTGGACGGGGTGGTCGACTCCGGTGACTGCGGGACGGAGCCGACGACGGTCGTCGACTTCTCCGGCGGGGAGGCCGAGATCGTGCGGCACGGCGCGGGCGACCCGTCGCGGTTCGAGTAAAACGCGAACCAAGGGCCGTTCACGGTTCAACCACGTGACGGGGGCGGGCGAAATGCCCCGGGAACGGGCGTGTCACGATGCCCGTGATCCGCCCGGTCACGCGGACGGGTTCCTGGTCCCCACCCCCGCAGAGAGGCAGCCCAGCCATGACCGCCGTACAGGGAACCGCTGTCGACATCCCCACCGAGGACGGCACCGCCGACGCGTATCTGGCCCACCCCGCCGACGGGGCCGCCCACCCGGCGGTCCTGCTCTTCATGGACGCCTTCGGCCTGCGTCCGCAGCTGCGGTCCATGGCGGACCGGCTGGCCGCCGAGGGCTACACGGTGCTGGTGCCGAACGTGTTCTACCGGCACGGCCGCGCCCCGCTGTTCGACCTGCCCGAGTTCATCGACCCGGGGGCGCGGCCGGAGATCTTCGAGCGCATCGTGCCGATCATGCAGGCCCTGACGCCCGACCTGGCGATGCGAGACGCCGGTGCGTATCTGAGCTGGCTGGCCGGTTCCCCGGCCGTCGTTGACGGCCCGGTCGCTCTGACCGGCTACTGCATGGGCGCCCGGCTCTCGCTGCTCACCGCGGGCACCTATCCGGAGCGGGTCGCGGCCGCGGCCGGCTTCCACGGCGGACGGCTGGCCACGGACACCCCGGACAGCCCCCACCTGGTGGCCGGCAAGGTCACCGCCGAGCTGTACTTCGGCCACGCCGACCAGGACCCCTCGCTGCCCGAGGAGCAGATCGAGCGCCTGGAGGAGGCTCTGACGGCGGCGGGCGTACGCCACCGGTGCGAGGTGTACACGGGAGCGCCCCACGGTTTCACGCAGGCCGACACCGCCTCGTACCACCAGGAGGGCGCCGAGCGGCACTGGTCGGCGCTGCTCGACCTGCTGAAGCGCACATTCTGACCCCAATCGGGATCTGCTGAAGAGGAGTTGCCCGCCTACCGGCGGTAAGGGCTTGCTATCCCCCGATCCCTGCGCGTAGACCTTGCTGGAAACCAGCCATGACTCGGGGGGAGTTGGCTCATGGACGGCACGGTCGACGGGTTCCGCTACGGTGCGGTGACTCCGGTGGCGGCCTATCTGATGGCCTGTCTGGGAGGGGCGCTGGGGCTGCGGTGCATCGTGCGCTCGCTGCTCGACGCACGTTCCTTCAGGGCGGGCTGGCTTGCGTTAGGCGCCGCCTCCATCGGATGCGGCATCTGGACGATGCACTTCATCGCCATGATCGGCTTCCACGTGGAGGAGACCCGGGTCCGGTACGACGCGGCCACGACGGTGCTCAGTCTCGTCGTGGCCGTCGCCGTGGTGGGTGTCGGGGTGTTCATCGTCGGCTTCCGCGGCACGGGCGGCGTCACGCTGGCGGTCGCGGGCGCGGTCACCGGCCTGGGCGTGGCGGGTATGCACTACCTCGGCATGGCGGCGATGCGGCTGAACGGCGAGGTCGGTTACGACCCGGTCGGTGTCGCGCTGTCCGTGCTGATCGCCATCGGTGCCGCGACGGCGGCGCTGTGGTCGGCCGTCACCATCCGCGGCTTCCTGACGAGCCTCGGGGCGAGCCTGGTGATGGGCGTGGCGGTGTCCGGGATGCACTACACGGGGATGGCCGCGGTCAGCGTCCATGTGCACGACATGACCGGCGGGACCTGGGAGGGCGACTCACCCATGTCCCTGCTGCTGCCGATGCTGCTGGGGCCGGTCGTCTTCCTGCTGCTGGCCGGGGTCGTGGTGATGTTCGATCCGCTGCTGGTGCTGGGCGAGCGGTCCTCCGCTTCCCGGCCGGACTCCCCGGCCCTCAACTCCCCGGCCAGCAAGCGCCCTTCCCGGCGGGCGGCGGCCTCGTCCGGACGCGAACGGTGAACAGCCCGCCCACGGGCGGGTCATGAGCCCCTTGTTACGGTGCACCGGTGTCTGACTCCTCACGCGATACCGCCGAAGGCGCCGGCTGGGGCACCACCGAACGAGGCGCGTACCAGCGGTTGATGCCCCCGAAGGCCGAGAAGATCTCCTGGCTGAACCCCAGGATGCTGTGGATCGCCCGCAACGGCGTGCTCGCCTCCTGGTTCGGGGACCCGACCGGCGGGACGCGCAGCCGGTGGGTGGCGCAGCGGGCGGCCTCCGGGGCGCCGGCCGACAAGGTGATCCGGCGCGACGACCCGGACCGGTTCTCGTTCCTGGTCATCGGCGACACCGGCGAGGGCGACGACCCCCAGTACGCCGTCGTGCCGGGGCTTCTGAGGACCGGTCAGGACACCCGCTTCGCCGTGCTGGCCAGTGACGTGATCTACCCGGTGGGCAGTGCGGACGACTACGACACCAAGTTCTTCCGCCCCTACCGGGACTACCGGGCGCCGATCTACGCGATACCCGGCAACCACGACTGGTACGAGGACCTCGGCGGCTTCATGCGCGTCTTCTGCGACGACGCCCCGCCCCTGCCGCCCGAACCCCGGCCGCGCCCCCTCACCCGGGCCTGGCTGCGGTCGCTGCTGTGGCACCGGCCGGACCCGGAGGACGGCCGGCGCCTCGCCGAGGCACGCGAGCAACGCTCCGCCCCCGCCCAACAGGCCGTGCAGCCGGGCCCGTACTGGGCGATCGACGCCGGGCCGGTGCGGATCATCGGCATCGACACGGGTCTGCTCGGCACCCTCGACGCCGAGCAGGGCGCCTGGCTGCGCGAGGTCTCCCGGGGGCCCCGCCCGAAGATCCTGGTCACCGGCTCGCCCCTGTACGTGGACGGCCGGTGCGAGCCGTGCGCGATCGAAGGGGGCGGGACCGTCGACGCCGTCGTCCGCGACCCGGACCACCACTACGTGGCGGCGATCGGCGGCGACATCCACAACTACCAGCGTTACCCGGTCCGGCTGGACGACGGCCGCACACTCCAGTACGTCGTCGCGGGCGGGGGCGGCGCGTTCATGCACGCCACCCACACGATCCCCCGCGTCAACGTCGCGGGCGTCCAGGAGCAGGACTTCCGCTGCTACCCGCTGCGCGGCGACTCCCTGGCCTTCTACAGCCGGCTCTACGGCCGCCGGCTGCGGATGCGCCGCTTCTTCACGCTCACCGAGGCCGAGGCGACGGCCGTGATCGCCGAGCGTCTCGGCATCAAGCCCACGCGGGCCCCGGGCGCCTCGACCCGCGTCACCCGGCGCGTCCGCCTGGTCGCGGGGCTGCTCGGCACCGGCCGCCGCCCCGACAAGGCGAAGCGGTTCCGGCTGCCCGTGCGGAAGATCTACACGTCGCTGTTCTCGCCGGGCTCGGCGACGTACAGCCCGCCGTTCTTCAAGTGCTTCCTGCGTCTGGACGTCTCCCCGGAGTCGGTCCGGCTGCGCTGCTACGCGGCCACCGGCAACAGCGCCCAGGAGGTCGACCCGCCGGTCGAGGACGAGGTGACGATTCCGCTGCGCTGACGGGTGGAACGGGAACAGCGCGGGCCTTCGCCGGGTTGGCACCACCACAGGCCATTGAAGGTTCAATGATGGAGGGCTCGTGCCGCCGACCCCACGACCGCTGCGCAAGCTGGGATTCCTGACCATCGGGCTGTTCGACGCGGCCGACCCGCGCCGGGGCCACGAGTCCACCCTGGAGATCATCGAGCTGGGCGAACGGCTCGGTTTCGACAGCGCGTGGGTGCGTCACCGGCATCTGCAGTACGGCATCTCCTCCCCGGTCGCCGTCCTGTCCGCGGCGTCCCAGCGCACCCGCCGTATCGAGCTGGGCACGGCGGTCACCCCGCTCGGCTGGGAGAACCCGCTGCGGCTGGCCGAGGACCTCGCCACGGTCGACCTGCTGTCGGGCGGCCGGCTCAACCCTGGCGTGAGCGTGGGCCCGCCCATGCACGCCGACCGGGTCAAGGGCGCGCTCTACCCGGACACGGCCGATGCCGAGGACTTCGGCTACGGGCGCGTGGAGCGGCTGCTCGCCGCCGTGCGGGGCGAGCCGGTGACGGACTTCAGCGGGGTCGAGGGCTTCGAGGTCTTCTCGGACCGAGTGCAGCCGCACTCCCCGGGCTTGGGCCGCCGCCTCTGGTACGGCGGCGGCAGCCTGCGGTCGGCCCGGTGGGCGGGCGAGCACGGCATGAACCTCCTCACCAGCAGTGTCGTCAAGGCCGAAGAGCCCGAGGGGCCCTACGACTTCGCGGAGATCCAGCTCGCCCAGATCCGCGCCTTCCGCGCCGCCCACCCCGAGGGCGAGGCGGCCCGGGTCTCGCAGGGCCTGGTCGTCATCCCCACGGACAGCGCTTCGCCCGGGCAGCGCGCACGCTACGAGGAGTACGCGGCACAGCGCGCCCCTCGCACGGCCACGCCGCAGGGCCCGGCGCGGCTGCTGTTCGCTCCGGACCTGGTGGGCACCTCGGCGGAGATCTCCGAACGGCTCCACGCGCACGCGGCGTTCGGGGAGGTGGAGGAGGTGGCGTTCGCGCTGCCCTTCACCTTCGAGCACGAGGACTACGTCCAGATCCTCACCGACATGGCGACGAAGCTGGGCCCGGCGCTGGGATGGCGACCGGGCTTCTGACGGGCGGTGCCGCCGTCACTCGCGCCGGGCGAGGTCACCAGCGGCCCGGCGCGGTCCCGGTGATCGGCTCCGATGCCGTGCCGTCCACGCCGACGGGCACGTCCCCGGCGAGCATCACGCGGTGCATGATCCGGGGATGGCCGAGGTGGGCGGTGTCGCCGGGGGCGAGGTGCATGGTGGCGCGGTTGTCCCAGAACGCCACGCTGCCCGGCTCCCAGCGGAAGCGGACCGTGTACTCGGGCCGGACCGCCTGCTCCAGCAGCATGTCCAGGATCGCGGCGCTCTCGGGCCGGGAGAGGCCGGCGATCTGCTCGACGTAGTAGCCGTTGACGTACAGGATCCGCTCGCCCGTCTCGGGGTGGACGCGCACCAGGGGGTGCAGGGAGGCGACCTGGCGGTCGAGGAGGTGCCGGACGTACGCGTCGTCGCCGGGCCGTGGCTGGTAGCCGACGCCGAGCCGGTGCTCGGCCCGCAGTCCGTCGACGAACTGCCGCAGCGGCACGGAGAGTCCGGCGTACGCCGCCGCCAGGTTGGACCAGGTGGTGTCGCCGCCGTAGGGCGGCACGGTCTCGGCGCGCAGGATCGTCGCCGCCGGAGGGTCGACGCGGGCACCGTGGTCGCAGTGCCAGCCGCGCAGCAGGGTGTGCCGGCGGCGGCGCAGCCACTCGTCGTGCTCCATCCCGAACCGTCCGCCCAGCTCCAGCCGGTCGGCGGTGGTCTCGATCTCGGGGAAGTCCGGCGGCGAGGCCTTGCCCCGCCGGGGCAGCACCACGGTCTGGCCGAACCGGCGCGCGAACGCCACGTGCCCGGCGTGGTCCAGCCGCTGCCCCCGGAAGAACACCACCTTCCACCGCAGCACCGCCGCCCTGATCGCGGCGACCACCGCGTCGTCGAGGTCGGCCGCGAGATCGACCCCGCCGATCTCGGCCCCGATGTACCCGGCGACCGGCCGCACCTCCACTCCGGCCTCCCGCGCCGCCTCGTCCGTCGTCCGGTCGTCCGTCGTCATGAGCGCTCCGCTGGTCGTGGGCGTGGTTCCCGTCACGAAGATCGTGACAGTGATCTCCGCCGAGGTGAAGCAAGTCCTGCCCCGTCTCCTCCGGCGCGCCCGGACGTACAACCTTCCGTACGGTTCACAGGTCATGGGGACATCGGTTGATCGAGACCAGGAGTCCCGTTGCGCAGAGCAGTCATGGCCGCCGCCGTGCTCACCACCTCCGTCGCCGTCGCCCTTCCCCCGACGACATCGTCCGCGGCTGCCCCCTTCAAGGGCGCCAACACGGCGGCCGTGCAGGACGACTTCAACGGTGACGGTTACCGCGACCTGGCCGTCGGGGCTCCGGCAGCCGCCAACGGCACGGTGGAGGAGGCCGGTTCGGTCGTCGTGCTCTACGGCTCCGCGTCGTCGGTGAGCACCACCCGCCGCACGGTCATCACACAGAGCACCACCGGGATCCCCGGCACCGCCGAGGAGTCCGACCGCTTCGGCGGGACGGTGACCAGCGCCGACCTGGACCGGGACGGCTATGCCGACCTGCTCGTGGGTGCCTCGGGCGAGGACGTCGACGGTGTCGACTCACGGGGTTCCGTGACCGTGGTGTGGGGCGGGCCCGACGGACTGCGGGACGGCGCGAACATCTCCCCTCCGGCCGGGTACGGCGAGGGCATGACCTATTGCCGGTTCGGCATGTCCATCGCCACCGGTGACATGAACGGCGACGGCGCCCCGGAGGTCGGCGTCGGTTCGGGCTGCACCGCCGCCTCCTACAGCGGCCCCTTCACCCGTACCGGCCAGGCCGCCGCCCGCTATCTCGAATGGCGTGAGAACGCCCGTGGCGTGGTCATGGGCGACGTGAACGGCGACGGCAGGGCCGAGCGCTTCTACCTGGCCGGTCCCACCGACGGCGACATCCGCGGACCGGTGACGCTCGACGCGGGCGCCCCCGACCCCGAAGACCCGCTCGTCAACCGGGGCGTGGAGCTGCCGTACGCCGACGGCCACGCGGGGCAGATCGGCGACATCGACGGCGACGGCTACGGCGACCTGGTCACCGGCATCGCGGGCGACGACTCCCACTTCAACGCGCCGACCCCCGCGGCTCACCGCGACGGCGAGATCCAGGTCCTCTACGGCGGCGCCCAGGGCATCACCGCCGGGCAGCAGCCGAAGGTCTTCCACCAGGACACCGCGGGCGTCCCCGGCACCGCGGAGTGGGGCGACTGGTTCGGCCAGTCCCTGAGCGTCGGCGACGTCGACGG
Organism: Streptomyces collinus; assembly: GCF_031348265.1. Lineage (NCBI taxonomy): Bacteria > Bacillati > Actinomycetota > Actinomycetes > Kitasatosporales > Streptomycetaceae > Streptomyces > Streptomyces collinus. The sequence goes on from NZ_CP133771.1 coordinate 409,924, forward strand.
CGACGGGTACGCCGACGTCCTGGTCGGCTCCCCGGAGGAGGCCGTCGGGTCGCTCGCCTCGGCGGGCACCGCCGTCCTTCTGCGCGGCTCCGCCTCCGGCCTGACGACGGCCAGGGCCACCGGCTACACCCAGGACACCGCGGGCGTCCCGGGCGCCGCGGAGACCGGAGACGGGTTCGGCAGCGCCGTCCACCTCGCCGACCTCACCAAGGACGGAAAGGCCGAGACGGTCGTCGGCGCCCCCACCGAGAACTCCGACGGCTGCGTCTGGGTCGCCCGCGGCTCGGCAGCGGGTCCCGTGCCGGACGGCTCGGTCAACCTGTGCGGCAAGAGCGCCGGCATCACCACCGGCGGGATGAAGGGCTACTTCGGCGCCGCCCTGACCAGCCCTCACGTGGAGAACTGACGGCCTGGCCCGGCCGGGCGCGGGAGGGCGGGAACGCCCTCCCTACACCCTGAACTCGCGGATCACGGTGTTCCGGAACACCGCCCTTCCGTCCACCGTGAACAGCGCGAGCCCCGTGTCGACCAGGTACGGGAAGGCCGCCGAGGAGTGCGTGTACCGGCCGTCGTCCACGAACAGCTCCACGGACGTGCGGTCGACCAGGATGCGCAACCGCACCGAGCGCCGGGCCGGGTCGAACGGGCTGCGGCTCTCCTGCCATCTGCCCGTCATGTCGGGGGACACGGTGGGGCGGCGGTTGAGGTAGGCGTAGTCGCGGTGGACACCCGCGTCGATGTGGCGGACGCCGTCCGGAGAGCGCCGCAGTTGCATCCCCGCGCCCATGAGCTGGTCCCAGGTGATCTCACAGCTCAGCTCGTAGGCCGTGCCCCGGTAGTCGAGCAGGCGCATGCCCTCGACCTCCAGGTCGCCGAGTGTCACCGTGCGGGAGACGTAGCGGTCGAGCGCGGCGACCGGCCGGGACGCCAGGTAGTAGGTGCCGTCGCCCGCGCGCTTCAGCGTGATCTCACGGACGATCGAGTCGGTGCCGTTGAAGCCGTCGCTGTCGATGGTGGGCGTGATGTGGGCGTAGTCCCAGTTGTTCAGCCACCCGATCGCGTAGCGGGTCCCCTCGTCGAGGGTGCCGTCGGTGCCGCGCTTGTCGAAGGTGACCGCCCCGTACCAGTCCCACCCGTAGTCGAGCCACTGGGGATCGGTCGTGTCGGCGGTGAAGGCGCTGCCGTCGAAGGAGCCCGTCCAGTACGCGTACGTGTTGGGCAGCCCGGCTCCCTTGCCGTTGGCGCTCACCCCGAGCACCCACTTCGGCGTGCCGTCCCCGGCGCGGATGCGGAACAGGTCGGGGCACTCCAGCACACCGATGCCGCCCTTGACGAACCCGCTCACGTACGTCCAGGTCTTGAGGTCGGCGGAGTGGTAGAAGCCGACCTTGTCGTTCTCGGCGAGGGTCATCACCCACCGGTCGCGCTCCTCGTCGCGGATCACCTTCGGGTCGCGGAAGTCGCGCACGCCGGGGTTGGGCAGCACCGGGTCGGTGCCGTGCGGGGTGAAGGTGCGGCCGCCGTCGGTGGAGTAGTACAGGTACTGGGCCTGGTCGGCGGGGCCGTCGTGCGGTGACATGGTGGCCAGCACGACGACGGCGCCCGCCCCGAAGCCGGCCGTGTCGTGCGTGTCCACCACCGCCGAACCCGACCAGACGTCGCCGTTGGGCGTGGTGTCCTTGGGCACGGCGATCCCCCCGTCCGTGAAGGAGACCAGGTCGGTGCTGGTGGCCAGGCGCCAGGCCGTGCCGATCTCGCCGGCGAGGTAGTCGGCGTTGTGCAGGTAGTAGTAGTGATACCTGCCGTCGATCCAGACAGGCCTCTGCGGGTCGTTCTTCCACTGCTCGGGGACGGTGAAGTGGTACCCGGCGCGGTAGCTCGCGCGGGCCGTCCGGGGCCCGGCCGCCGCCGGACCCGCCGTCGGCAGCAGAGCGCCGGCCGCGCCCACGGCCGACCCGGCGAACAGAGCTCTCCTGGTGATCCCGCGCATCACACACCTCGTCCCTCTCCTCGGAAACTGCGGCTCATGGGATCAGGACTTTCGGACCTAACTCGTTAAAGGTCAAGCACCCGCACGCCTTGACAGGGCCATTCCGCGCTCACATCATCTGGGGCATCAACCCACGGCTAACACGAGTTAGGCCCCACACACGATGACCGACTCGCACCTCACCCGCCGCGCCCTGCTGCGGTACGGCGCCTACGGCGCGGGCGCCGCCGCCCTGGCCGGCACCGCCGCGAGCTGGGACCGGCTCACCGGAGCCGACATCCCCGGCCGGGACGACGGCTCCCTCGTCGTCGCCACGCTGGGCCCGGCCTACGGGCCGGAGGCCATCCGCACGCTCCGCGAGGGCTTCGCCGAGCTGCACCCCGACATCAAGCTCCGGATCAACGCGGTCCAGGCCGTCGACTGGTCGGACTTCTTCGCGAAAATCCTCACCCAGGTCGCCGCGGGCACCGCCCCCGACCTCGTCTACGTCGCCACCGAGGGCGTGCAGCTGTTCGCGCAGCGGCTCGGGGTGGCCCTGGACAAGTGGGTCAAGCGGGACGCGGCCGAGCTCAAGGAGTACTTCACCGACGTCCACCCGTCGCTGGTGGAGTCGATGATGTACGAGGGCAGCCTCTACCAGCTGCCCGTCGAGTTCAACGCGGCCGACATGTACTTCAACCGCCAGGTGCTGCGCCGGGCCGGGGCCGACTTCCCGCCGGCCGACTGGACCCGGGACGACTTCACGGCGCTGCTGCGGGACATGAAGAGGTCGGGCGGCTCCCGCTTCACGCCGTACTTCTGGACCAACCGGCTGTGGGGCGGCGTGGTCCCGTGGCTGTTCGCGAACGACACCAATCTGCTCGCCGAGTCCAAGGCGCCCGGCGGCGACTGGCTGTGGAACGGCTTCTACCCCACCGCGCAGCGCAAGGGCCGCGGCGGGGGCTTCCGCTGGACGACGCCGCAGGCCTCGCACGACCGGGTGGAGGAGGTCTACGACTACCTCGCCTCCCTCATCCAGGACGGCCTGTGCACCCGCCCCGAGGGCGGCAACGGCCAGAACCTCATCGGCGTGTTCTCCACCGGCCGCGTCGGCGTCACCCCGGCGGGCGGCTTCTGGGCGGGCGGACTGCACCTGGCCGGTATGGAGCGGGACGGGTTCGACGTGCAGTACTTCCCGCGCTGGCGCACCCAGCGCATGCAGTACGGCGCGGCGGGCTACGCGCTGCTGCGCACCTCGACGATGCAGGACGAGGCGTGGGAGTTCATCAAGTACGCCGCCCGCAAGGACACCCTGGAGCGGCTGTTCGCCACGAACCAGACCACCCCGGCCCGCCGCTCGCTGCTGACCGCCGGCCGCTACGCGAAGACCGGCCCGGCGCACTGGCCGGTCTTCTACGACACCCTCGACCGGTTCCCCGACACGGGACCCATCCCGGCGCCGCCGCAGGTAGCCGAGGTCGAGCAGGTGCTGCTGAAGCACACCGGCACGGCCCTGGCCTCCGCGCGCTCGGTGCGTCCCGCGTTGCGCCGGATGCAGGGCGATCTGGAGAAGGCCATGGAGCGTGACGTATGACGAACACCCGGATACCGCCCGCGCGCGCCGAACGCCCCGCGGTCCGGGCGGCCCCGGCGCCGCAGGGCCCCTCGGCCCGTGACCGCGGCACCCGGCTGCTGGCCACGCTGTTCCTGACGCCGACGATCGTCGGCATCGTGATCTTCACGGTCGTGCCCATCGTCGGCTCGGTGATCCTGAGCCTCTTCCACTGGAACGTCATCGACTCGCCGTCCTACGCCGGACTCTCCAACTACGGCGAGGTGTTCGGCGACGAGACCGTGCTGGTCTCCTTCCGCAACACGCTGGTGTTCATGGTGTTCGCGGTGGCGCTGCAACTGCTCGTCGCGCTGGCCCTCGCGCTGACGATCAACGGGCGGATGCCGGTGTGGCTGCGGTCGGTGTTCCGCTCGGCGTTCTTCTTCCCGCTGGTGCTGTCCGCCGCGTCGATCTCGGTGGTGATGAAGTACCTGTTCAACCAGGACTTCGGGGTGATCAACTGGGCGCTCGGCTTCGTCGGGATCGCACCGGTGCCGTGGCTGACGTCGGAGAACGCGGCGATGGCGACGGTGGTCCTGGTCTACGTCTGGCAGCAGTTCGGCTTCTCGTTCCTGCTGTTCGTCGGCGGGCTGAACAACATCCCGAAGGAGATCCACGAGGCGGCCGCCCTGGACGGCGCGACGGGCCTGCGCAAGCACCTGACCGTCACCCTGCCGCTGCTCTCGCCGACGCTGCTGGTCGCCTCGGTCGTCGGCATCATCAACGCCCTCCAGGTCTTCGAGCAGCCGTACGTCCTCACGAACGGCGGCCCCGGCGACTCCACCCGCACGGTCGTGATGGTCATCTACGAGACGGCGTTCGAGCAGCTGCGCTTCGGTGAGGCGTCCGCGGTGGGTGTGCTGCTGTTCGTGCTGATCATGGCGGTCACCGCCCTCCAGTTCCGGCTCAGCCGGCGTTTCGTCCACTACCAGTGAGCCGGGTGAGTCCTCCCATGAGCCAAGCAACCCTGTCCTCCAGCCGTGTGCGGCACGGGCTCGCGCCGTGGGCGCGGATCGCCGGTCTGGCCGTGTGCGCGCTGCTCACCCTCGGCCCGGTGGTGTGGACGGTGTCCACCTCGTTGCGCACCCCGGCCGAGGCGTTCGACCTCCCGCCGCAGCTCATCCCGTCGAACCCCTCCACCGAGGCCTACCGCGGGGTCTTCGACCAGATCGACGTCTGGCTGCTGGCGCTCAACTCCACACTGGTCACGGCCCTGATCGCCGTCGGCCAGATGATCACGGCGGGCCTGGCCGGATACGCCTTCGCCCGGCTGGAGTTCCGCTTCAAGAAGCCGCTGTTCGGCCTGGTGCTGGCCACGATGATGGTGCCGTTGCAGGTCACCATCGTGCCGGTGTTCCTGGTACTGAAGTCGATGAGCCTGACCGACACCCTGCTCGGGCTGATCATCCCGGCCTTCCCGACCGCGTTCGGCACGTTCCTGATGCGCCAGTACTTCCTCGGCATGCCCAAGGACCTCGGCGAGGCGGCGATGCTGGACGGGGCCGGGCCCTGGCGGACCTTCCGGTCGGTGTACGCCCCACTGGCCGCGCCCGGCCTCGCGATCGTCGGTGTCCTGGCCTTCAACTACCACTGGAACGAGTTCTTCCGCCCGCTGATCCTGGAGACGTCGGGCCAGAACTACACGTTGCCGCTGGGGCTGGTCTCCCTCCAGGGCAATCTCGGCACCGGCTCCATCTCCGTGGTGCTCGCCGGTGTCGTCCTCTCCATGATTCCCGCCGTCGCCGTGTTCGTCGTCGGCCAGCGCCCTCTGCGTGAGGGCATCACGTCCGCAGGAGTCAACCGTTGAGCCTCGCCGCTCCCCCACAGGACCCCAACGCCCCGCGCTTCCGGGTCCGCCCGCCCGCCAACTGGATGAACGACCCCAACGGGCCCTTCCGCTGGCGCGGCCGCCACCACCTCTTCTACCAGCACAACCCGGACGCCCCGGTGCACGCCAACGTGCACTGGGGCCATGCCTCCAGCACCGACCTCGCCCACTGGGAGCACCATCCGATCGCCCTCACGCCCACCCCGGGCGGCCCGGACGAGGCGGGCTGCTGGTCGGGCTGCGTGGTCGACGACGAGGGCGTTCCGACGGCCGTCTACACCGGGGTGGACCGCGATCACACCGGGCTCGGCACGATCTGCCTGGCCCGGGCGGCGGACCCGGACGACCCGGCGCTGGCCGATTGGACGCCTCTGCCCGTCCCGGTGGTCACGGGCCCGCCCGAGGGCCTCGATGTGGTGATGTTCCGCGACCCCTTCGTCTTCCGGCACGACGGGCGCCGCTGGGCGCTGGTCGGCGCCGGCCACGCCGACGGCACCCCTTCGGTCCTGCTCTACGACTGCGACGACCTGACCGACTGGCGGTTCACGGGTGTGCTCCTCGACGGCCACGACCCGGTCGCCAGGGCGGCGTTCGGCGGCCGGGCGACCGGCTGGGAATGCCCGCAGCTGTACGCCGCGCAGGGCGGCGAGTGGGTGCTGGTGGTCTCGCTGTGGGACGGGCACCCGTGGACCACCGGGTACCTCACGGGCCGCCTGGACGCGGACCTGCGCCTCACCCCTCGCACGGCCGGCCTGCTCGACCACGGCCGCGACTTCTACGCGCCCGCCGTGCTCCAGGAACCGGACCGCGTCCTGCTGTGGGGCTGGTCGTGGGAGGCCCGTGAGCAGGGCGAGGCCGACTGGGCCGGTGTGCTGAGCGCACCCCGTGTCGTCGACGTCCATCCGGACGGGGCGCTGCGCGTGTCCCCGGCGCCGGAGCTGCGGAGGCTGCGCGCCGCGGAGCCGTTCGTGACGGCCCCCGGCCGGGCCGGGCTGCCGGCGGCCTACGACCTGACGGTCACCGCCCGCGAGCACACCACCGTCACTCTGCTGCGGTCGGCCGAGGGAGCCGAACTCACGCTCCGGCTGGACCCGGACGGTGGCACCGTGACGCTGGACCGCGACGACTGGCCCCGCAAGGAGGCAGGGGCACCGATCGTCGTGCCGGTCCCGTCGGCTGAGAAGCTGACCGTGCGCGTCCTCGTCGACGGCTCGCTGTACGAGCTGTTCGTCGGCGACCGGGCCACGGTCACCGAGCGTGTCTACGAACGGGCGGACGACATCAGGGAGTTGAGCGTGACGCCCGGCGCGTCCGTCACCGGGTGGGCGCTGGCCCCACCGACGCGCGGCTGATCACCGGGCAGGCCAGGCGCCGCACCGTCGCGGGCGGGGTCCGGCCGGTGCCGATGGAGTCGAGCAGAAGACGCGCGGCCGTCTCACCCATGGCCCGGTGGGGCAGGGCGACGGTGGTGAGGGGCGGCGCGAGGTGGGCGGCCATGTGCTCCTGGTCGTCGTAGCCCACCACCGACAGGTCGCCGGGGACGGCGATGCCGAGGCGGGTCGCGGCGTGCAGGACGCCCGCGGCGACCCGGTCGTTGTAGGTGAAGATCCCGGTGGGCCGGGCCTCGGGCGGCGCGCCGTCGAGCAGGCGCGTGGCGCCCTCGTGGCCGCCGGAGATCTCCCCTCCGGTCCGGACGACCCAGTCCCGGGGGACGGTGATGCCCTCGGCGCGCAGCGCGTCGCGGAAGCCGCGCAGCCGCTCCGCCGAGGCGATGTCGTCCTGCCCTCCGACGATCGCGACCCGCCGGTGCCCCTGCTCCAGCAGCAGCCGGGCCGCGCTACGGCCGCCGGCGCGCTCGGCGGGGATGACGGCGGGCAGTGAGCCGTCCTCGGGCAGGCAGTTGGCCAGGACGGAATGGGTGCGGTGCAGGCCCTCGGGGACGCGGAGGCTGCGCAGGGACATGGCCGCGTAGATGATGCCGTCGACGCGCCGGTCGAGGAGTTCGGCGACCGCCGCGTCCTCCTTGGCCCGGTCGCCGCCGGAGTCGACGGTGAGGATGAGGTGTTCTCCGGCCCAGGCGGTGTCCATGGCGCCGCGCAGCAGCCGCCCGGCGAAGGGCGAGGAGGCGATCTCGTCGGTGACCAGGCCGATCACGGCCGTACGGCTGCGGCGCAGGCCCCGGGCGACCGGGTCGGGCCGGTAGCCGAGCTGGGCGGCGGCCTGCCGGATACGTTCCTGGGTGGCGGGCGACAGGTTGCCTGCGGCGCGGCCGTTGAACACGAAGGACACGGCGGTGTGCGACACGCCGGCGAGCCGCGCGACGTCCCGCGAGGTGGGACGTCCCGACCCCGTCACCGGCTTCCCCTCGGCGCTGCCCATGCCGTCCGCCGTCCTCATCCCCCACGTGTCCGGTTGATCACCGCTCACTTTATCCGTGACGCTGGAGGGGCGACACAGCCGTACACACACGCGACGGGAAGGTCCCACGGTGATCAGCATCCCGACCCACACGCTCAACGACGGTACGACGCTCCCCGCCCTGGGCCTGGGCACCTGGCCGCTCGGCGACGACGAGGCGCAGCAGGCGGTGCTCTCGGCCCTGGAGGCCGGCTACCGCCTGATCGACACGGCGACGAACTACCGCAACGAGACGGGGGTCGGCCGCGGCGTGGCCTCCGGTGTGGTGCCGCGCGAGGAGATCGTCGTGACGACGAAGCTCCCGGGCCGTCACCACGGCTACGAGGAGACCCTCGCCTCGTTCGAGGAGTCCCGGGCCCGCCTGGGCCTGGAGTACGTCGACCTGTACCTGATCCACTGGCCGCTGCCGCGCGTGGACCGGTACGTCGACGCGTGGAAGGCCATGATCAAGCTGCGCGAGGAGGGTCTCGTACGGTCGATCGGCGTCTCGAACTTCACCGCCGGGCACATCGAGCGGCTGGAGCGGGAGACCGGGGTGCTGCCCTCGGTCAACCAGATCGAGTTGCACCCGCTGCTGCCCCAGGACGAACTGCGCGCCTTCCACGCGTCCAAGGACATCGTCACCGAGAGCTGGAGCCCGCTCGGCCGGGGCACGCCCCTGCTGGAGGACCCCGCCGTGGCGCGGATCGCCGAGACGCACGGGGTCTCGCCCGGTCAGGTGGTGCTGCGGTGGCACACGCAGCTGGGCGCGGTGCCCATCCCGAAGTCGGCGAACCCGGAGCGGCAGCGCGCCAATCTCGACGTCTTCGGCTTCGAGCTGGACGAGGACGAGATGCGGGCCGTGGCGGACCGGGCGCGGCGGCGGGTCGGCGGGGACCCCGAGGTGCACGAGGAGTTCTGACGGGTACCCGGGGGCGCGCGAGGCGGGAAGGAGTCGCACGTGGCTGACCGGGACCGGCTGCGGGACTACCGCGGCAAGCGCGACTTCGACCGGACCGGGGAGCCCCGCGGGCGGGGTGCGTCCGCCGGGGACGGGCCCCGGTTCGTGGTGCAGATCCATGACGCGAGCACGATGCACTTCGATTTCCGGTTGCAGGTGGACGACGTGCTGAAGTCCTGGTCGATCCCGAGAGGCCCCTCGGCGGACCCGAAGGACAAGCGGCTGGCCGTGCCCACGGAGGACCATCCGCTGGAGTACGAGGAGTTCGAGGGCGTGATCCCCCGCGGCGAGTACGGCGGCGGCACGGTGATCGTCTGGGACCACGGCACGTACGAGCCGCTGAGCCACGACCGCCGGGGCCGGCCCGTCGACTTCGCCCGGTCGCTGGAGCGCGGGCACGCCACGTTCCGGCTGAGCGGTTCCAAGCTGCGCGGCGAGTACGCCCTGACCCGGTTCCGCGGCGGCCGGGGCGGCGACGGCGAGGAGGCGTGGCTGCTGGTGAAGCGGGCCGGGGACGCGGCCCGTACGCGCGGGGCTCCCGATCCCCGCCGCGCGCGCTCGGCCAAGTCCGGCCGCACGCTCGCCCAGGTCGCCTCCGACGCGGCCGGGGAGTGAGGTCAGAACAGCGGGGTGAGTGACTGTTCGCACCAGATCGTCTTGCCCCGGGTGGTCTGCCGGCTGCCCCAGCGCTGGGTGAGCTGGGCGACGAGCAGCAGACCGCGGCCGCCCTCGTCGTCCTGGTGCGCCCGCCGCAGGTGCGGGGAGGTCGAACTGCCGTCGGACACCTCACAGATGAGGGTCCGGTCCCGGATCAGGCGGAGCTGGATGGGCGGGGCGCCGTACCGGATGGCGTTGGTGACCAGTTCGCTGACGACGAGTTCGGTGACGAAGGCCGTCTCGTCCAGGCCCCACGCGGTGAGCTGGTCGGTGGCGGCCTGCCGGGTGGCGGCCACCTCCGCGGGGTCCGGGACGACGTCCCAGGTGGCGACCTGGTCGGCACCCAGCGCCCGGGTCCGTGCCAGCAGCAGGGCCACGTCGTCGCCGGGCTCCTCCGGTAGTACGGCCTTCAGCACGGTGTCGCACAGGGCGTCCAGCGAGTCGGTGGGCACGGTCAGGGCCCGGCACAGCTCGTCGGTGGCGTGGTCGACGTCGCGGTCGCGGTCCTCGATGAGCCCGTCGGTGTAGAGGGCGACGACGGAGCCCTCGGGCAGCTGGAGCTCCGTCGCCTCGAACGGCAGCCCTCCCACGCCCAGCGGGGGCCCCGCGCTCATGGGGATCAGCCGGGTGGATCCGTCGGGCAGCACCAGGGCGGGTGCGGGGTGGCCGGCGGCGGCCAGGTTCAGGCGGCGCACGACGGGGTCGTAGACGGCGTAGAGGCAGGTCGCGCCCAGCTCGGCGACCTCGTCGCCCTGGTCGTCCGAGGCGAGATGGGTGACCAGGTCGTCGAGGTGCGTGAGGAGTTCGTCCGGCGGCAGGTCCACGTCGGCGAGGGTGCGGACGGCCGTGACCAGCCGGCCCATGGTCGCCGTGGAGGGGATGCCGTGCCCCACGACATCCCCCACGACCAGCGCGACGCGGCTGCCGGACAGCGGGATCACGTCGAACCAGTCGCCGCCGATACCGGCCGCCGAGCCGGAGGGCAGGTAGCGGTGGGCGACCTGGACGGCGGCCTGGCCGGGCAGGCCCCTGGGCAGCAAACTGTGCTGGAGGGCGAGGGCGGTGGTGCGTTCGCGGGCGAAGCGGCGGGCGTTGTCGACGCAGACCGCGGCCCGGCTGGCGAGTTCCTCGGCGAACACCGCGTCGTCGTCGGCGTAGTCGTCGGGCTGCGCCACCCGCACGGCCACGGCGACGCCGAGCGTGGTGCCGCGGGCACGCAGCGGTACGGCCATCATCGAATGGACGCCCATGCGGTAGGGGCGTCCTTCCGGGGCGCGGGAATTGCGCTCGGCGACCCAGCGCATGAACGCCGGCTCCCCTGCCTGGCTGATGATGGCCCGGCCCTCCCGCATGGCCCGGGCGATCGGCGAGAACGAGGGATAGACATCCACTTCTCCCACGTGGACGGCCGCTTCCGGAGTGCCCTCGGTGACGGATCCGTGGGCGACCCGCCGCAGGGTGATCTCCTCCGCGGACGCGGCAGGTGCCTCGTCGGCCCCGAGCACCCAGTCGAACAGGTCCACGCTCGCGAAGTCCGCGAACCGGGGCACCACGACCCCGATCAGTTCCTCGGCCGTGCGGACCACGTCCAGGGTGGTGCCGATGGCGGCGGCGGCCTCGTTCAGCAGGGCGAGGCGCTGCCTTGCCCAGTACTGCTCGGTGCTGTCGAACGCGGCCAGGGCGGTCCCCACGAGTTCGCCGTCGGCGTCCCGCACCGGCCACATCTCGGTGACCCAGGCGTGCTCCCGGTTGAGGGCCGGTGCGCCGGTGTAGCTCTCGTACCGCAGCGGCCGGCCCGTCTCGACGACGTGCCGCAGGTGCCAGTTGAAGCCGCGGCTGTGCTCCGCCTCCTCCACTGTCTCGGGGAAGTGCCGGCCGAGCAGCGTCTCCTCGGACACGCCCATCACATGGCACGCGACGTCGTTGAGCCGCAGGTAGCGCTGCTTGACGTCGAAGACGGACATCGACATGGACGCCTGCTGGAAGGCACGGCCGGCGAGGGACGTCTCCCCGGGGCCGGGCGACGCGGCGGTGATCACGTACCCGCTCGCTTCGCCGTCCGGGCCCGTCACGGCGCAGGCCCTCACGCGCAGCCCGACGAGGTAGCCGTCGCGGTGCCGCACCATGACCGTGCCGGACCGCGCGGACATCGCCTCGGGCGGCACGGCCTCGGCGAGCAAGTCCCGCGCGGCACGGCCCAGGGCCTCATGGGCGGGGTAGCCGGTCAGCCGTCGGGCTCCCTCGCTCCACCCCGTCAGGATGCCGCGGGCGTCGATGATCGCAGCAGCGGAGGCGTCCTCCATATCGTCCAGGATTATCCCTTTGCCGCCCTGTATCAACCGCGACGCTGCATTCGTGACCGTGTCAGGACCGGTGGGCGCGCAGTGCGGTGAGCGCCCGGTCGGCGTGCGCGTTCATGCGCAGTTCGCTGCGTACGACGTCGAGGACGGTGCGGTCCTGCGCTATGACGAACGTGGTGCGCTTGGTGGGCGCCAGGGAGAAGCCGCGTTTCACTCCGAACCGTTCGCGGACCGTGCCGTCGGCGTCGGACAGCAGCGGCATGCCGAGGCCGTGCCGGCCGGCGAACTCCTGCTGCCGCTCGACGTCGTCGCCGCTGATGCCCACGGGCCGGGCGCCGACGGCCGCGAACTCGGCGGCGAGGTCGCGGAAGTGGCAGGCCTGGGCGGTGCAGCCGGGGGTCAGGGCGGCCGGGTAGAAGAAGAGCACGACGGGGCCCTCGGCGAGCAGCTCGGACAGGCTGCGGACGGTGCCGGTCTCGTCGGGCAGGGAGAAGTCCTCGACTTCGTCGCCGGTCTCCACGCGCGCGGTCACGACCTGCCCTCCGCGTTCCGGGCGACGCCGCGGGCCCAGAGCACCAGGGGCACCTGCAGGGGCAGGCGGGCGAAGGCGGCGGTCTTCTGCGGGGTGGGGCGGTGACGCCAGTCGGCGGCCATCTTGACGTTGGCGGGGAACACCCCGACGAAGAAGGCGGCCGCGGCCAGCGCTGCGGCCTTGCGGGTGCGCGGCAGTGCCAGGCCGGCGGCCAGCGCGAGCTCGGCGGCGCCGCTGGCGTAGGTCCAGGTCCTCGGTGTGCCGGGCAGGCCGCGCGGGATGGTCGCGTCGAACGGGCGTGGGGCGGCGAAGTGGGCGACGCCCGCGGTGGCCAGGAGGCCGGCGAGCAGCAGGGGCGAGCGTTCGGACCGGGGCACGGTTCCTCCTCTGAAGGCCTGCCGCGCATTATTACCGGACGGTAGTCAGGTCAGTTCACCGGGTCCCGGGAGTGCCCGTGATGTCTGCCCGGCGTGTAGCCGAAGGAGCGGCGGAAGACGTCGATGAAGGCGCTCGCGGAGGACCAGCCGCAGCGGTGGGCGACGGTCGTGACGGGCAGGCCGTCGGCCAGCATCCGCAGGGCGTGGTAGAGCCGCGACTGGGTGCGCCACTGCGGGAACGTCATGCCGAACTCGCCCCGGAAGAGCCGGCTGAGGGTCCGCTCCCCCACCCCGGTCTCGGCCCCCAGCTCGGCGAGGGTGGGCACGTCGGCGGGGTCGGCGTGCACGAGGGCGCAGACGGCGGCCAGGCGCGGGTCCGCGGGGGTGGGCAGACGCAGCGGCTGCTGGTGCGAGACCCGGAGCTGGTCGCGCAGGACGGCGCGCAGGCGGCGGCGCTCGGGGCTGTCGTCGCCGGGGTCGCGGGTGCAGGCGAGGATCAGCTCCCGCAGCAGCGGGCTGACGGCGAGGACGGCCGGTCGGTCGAGGCCGAGGGGGTTGTCGGCGGCGGGCAGGCCGACCAGGTGCAGGTCGAGCCGGCCGTGGGCGCGGTGGGCGTGGACGGTGCCGGCCGGGACCCAGATGGCGCGGGTGCCGGGGGCGAACCAGGTGCCGGCGTCGGTGGTGACGGCGACGACTCCGGCACCGGCGTAGACGATCTGGTGGTCGTCGTGCCGGTGGGCGTCGATGCGGTCGCCGGCGGTGAGCCGCTGGGCGCGGGTCGGGGCCGTGGGGGTGTGGCGGATGTTCGGCACAGTCCGGCAGATTATCGGAAGCGGGCCAGGTGCCCGGCGGACGACGATCGCCGGGTGACCACTTCGAGACGCGATCGACCCGTCCCCCTGATGTCCCTGGGGCACGCCTGCGTGGACGTGTACCAGGGGGCCGTGGCCGCTCTGGTTCCGTACTTCGTCGCCGAGCGTGCCTACTCCTATGCCGCCGCCTCGGGTGTCGTCCTGGCGGCGTCCCTGCTGTCGTCGCTGGTGCAGCCGCTGTTCGGGGTGCTCACCGACCGGTGGGCGATGCCGTGGCTGCTGCCGCTGAGCGCGCTGACGGCCGGGGCGGGCGTCGCCCTGAGCGGGGTGACCGGCTCCTATGCGCTGACGCTGGCGGTGGTGGCCGTGTCGGGCGTGGGTGTGGCCGCCTACCATCCGGAGGCCGCCCGGGTGGCGCGGGTCGTGGCGCAGGGCCGGCACACGGCGATGGGCTGGTTCTCCTTCGGCGGCAACGCGGGCTTCGCCCTGGCTCCCCTGCTGGTCTTCGCCGTGGTGGCCACGGGCGGGCTGCGCGCCTCTCCCCTGCTGGTGGTCCCGGCCCTGGCGGGGGCGGCGCTGTGCGCGGCGGCGGTGCGCTCGGCGGGCTCCGGCGCCAGGAGTGCTGCCGCGTCCGCCGCCGTGGGCGAGGACGACTGGGGGTCCTTCCTGCGGCTGTCCGGGGCGGTGGTCTGCCGCTCCGTGGTGCTCGTGGGCTTGGGCACGTTCGTCGCGCTGTACGTGCGGGAGCGCACCGGCGGCGGTGCGGCGGCCGGTGCGGCGGCCCTGTTCGTGCTCTATGCCGGCGGCGCGGCCGGCACGCTCGTCGGGGGCCGGCTGGCCGAGCGGTACGGGCGAACAGCGGTGGTGCGCCGGTCGTACGCCCTGACCGTCCCGGCCGTGGCCGGGCTGGTCCTGGTGCCCGGGTCGCCGGTGTACCTGTTCGTGGCGCTGACGTCGGCGGGTCTGTACGTGCCGTTCTCGCTGCACATCACGCTGGGCCAGGACTTCCTGCCCCGGCGGGCGGGGACCGCGAGCGGGGTCACGCTGGGCCTGGCCGTGAGTGTCGGCGGTCTCGCGGCCCCCGCGCTCGGGGCGCTGGCCGATGCGACGTCCCTGCGGTCGGCCCTGCTGCCGCTCATCGCGCTGCCCGCGCTGGGCCGGCTGCTGCTGTGCGGCCTGCGCGAGCCGGCGCTGCAGGGGACGGCAGCCGAGCGGTCCGGTCCGCGCGATCCGGTGGCACGGTGACCGGGATCAGGCCGTGCCGGCCGGGGCCGAGCCGGGTTGGCCTTCCTCGTCGCCGGCGTAGGCGAGGAAGTCGTCGACCATGCGGTGGAAGAGCGTCGCGAGCTGCCGCAGTTCTTCCGGGGACCAGTCCGAGAGCGCCCTCTGCATGCCGCGGACGCCGGCCTCGCGGACCTTGGCGATGGCCTCGCCCCCGGCGTCGGTGAGCTCGATGCGCTGGGCGCGGCGGTCGTCCGGGTCGGGGACGCGGGTGACGTAGCCGGACTTCTGCAACTGCTGCACCGTGCGTGTGACGTGCGAGGCCTCCACGCCCAGCCGGGCGGCGAGCTCCCCCGGCCGCTGCGGCTCGGAGTCGGCGATCTGTCGCAGCAGGGCGACGGCGGCGCGGTCGAGCGGGACGCCCGCCAGGGCCATCAGCCGTTCGTGCCGGCGGGCGCGCGTGCTCAGGTAGGTGATGCGGGTGAGCGCACGCTCGATCTCGGTCACTTCCGGCGAGGGGGCGTCGGGGAGCGGTGGTGTGGGCATGAGCACCACGGTACCATCTCGTTGCGTAACTCAAGTAAATCGAGTGGTTCACCCCACTAGTTCGCCCAGCCCCCGTTCGCTGGGCGTTCGTTCCCCCCGTTCGCCGAGCGCCCCCCGTTCATCAAGCGGTTCACCCCGTTCAGGGGAAACAACCGGAGAACACGCGTGGCGGCCCGCCGGTCCGTCGACACCTCACCCGTGGACCTGCCGCTGATCCCGCCCATGCTCGCCACGTCCGGCACCCTGCCCTCCGCCGCGCAGGACGCGCGCTGGGCCTACGAGACCAAACAGGACGGCCAGCGCGTGGTGGTCTATCTGCCCGGGGACGGCAGTGTGCTGCTGCGCGCCCGCTCCGGTGACGACATCACGGCCGCCTACCCCGAACTGCGGCCGCTGGCCACCGCCCTCGGCGCCACCCCCGCCGTACTGGACGGCGAGATCATGGCCCTGGACGACCAGGGGCGCGCCAGCTTCCAGTTGCTGCAGTCCCGGATGGGTCTGGCCCACGCCCCCGCCAGGGCCGCGCGGCGGGCTGCGGAGGTCCCGGTCCATCTCGTGCTGTTCGACCTGATGCACCTGCGGAACGACTCCCTCCTGCGGCTCCCGTACGCCCGGCGCCGCGCGGCACTGGAGGACCTCGGCCTCGCCGGACCCTCCTGGTCGACCCCGCGCGCACTCGTCGGCCACGGCGCCGAGGCCCTGCGCGCCACCCAGGAGCACGGTCTGGAGGGCCTGGTCTGCAAGCGGCTCGACTCGGTGTACGAACCGGGGGTGCGTTCCCGGGCGTGGATCAAGATCCGCAACATGCGCACCGAGGACGTCCTGGTCGGCGGCTGGCAGCCCGGCAAGGGACGGCTCACCGGCCTGCCCGGCGCGGTGCTGGTCGGACAGCGTGCGGCGGGGCGGCTGCGCTACGTCGGCAGCGTCGGCACCGGCTGGAGCGAGGCCGAACGCACCGAACTCGCCGCGCTGCTGGGGGCCGCCGCGAGTGACGTCTGCCCCTTCGACCCCGCTCCGCGCGCTCCGGGCGCGCACTGGGTCGTACCCCGCCTGGTCGGCGAGGTCCGCTACAGCACCCGCACCCGGGAGGGGTTGCTGCGGCAGCCGTCCTGGCTGCGACTCCGGCCCGATCTCGCGCCCGAGGAGGCCGCGGCCGACATCCCGGACGACATGGCCTGAAACGAACAGGCCGCCCCAACTATCGGGCCCTGATTCACCGTTCGGATCCTCCGTCCCTCTTGGCATGGACGCGTTCAGCCAGGAAGCTGAACCTCCCTTTCCCCCACAGCCGTTGGGCTGCGCCCGGACCAAGGAGGACGCAGTGTCGTCACGCCCGTTCGCCCACCGCAGGAGATGGACCATCGGCGCGGCCGGTGCCGCCGCCCTCGTCCTCGCCTCCCCCGCCACGGCCTTCGCCGCCCCACCGTCGGCGCTGCCCGCCAACGCGGACGCCCTGGAGCAGACGTACCAGCCCGCCTACGACTACGACACCGACGGCTGCTACTCCACGCCCGCGATCGGCCCGGACGGAACCGTGAACGGCGGGCTCAAACCGACCGGCGCCCTGAACGGCAACTGCCGGGACGCCTCGGACCTCGACAACACCAACGGCTACGCGCGCTCCAAGTGCAACAACGGATGGTGCGCCATCCTGTACGCCCTCTACTTCGAGAAGGACCAGGCGGTGGCCGGCAGCGGCATCGGAGGCCACCGGCACGACTTCGAGCACGTCGCGGTGTTCGTGCAGGACAACCAGGTCAAGTACGTGTCGACGTCCAACCACGGCGGCTTCACCGTGCGCGCGGCGTCCGCGATCCGCTTCGACGGCACGCACCCGAAGATCGTCTACCACAAGGACGGCATCAGAACACACTGCTTCCGCGCCGCGAACGGGAACGACGAGCCGCCGGAGAACCACAAGCGCACCTGGCAGTACCCGGCCCTGGTCGGCTGGAACGGCTACCCGGCCGGGGTGCGCGACAAGCTCACGTCGTACGACTTCGGCAGCGCCAACTTCGGCCTGAAGGACGGCACCTTCGCCAACCACCTCGCCAAGGCCAAGCCCTCCGGCATCCCCTTCGACCCGTACGCCTGACCGCACCCGGCCCGGCCGGAGGCCTAGGCCTCCGGCCGGGTCCGGCTTCCGCCCCGCGCCCGATCCCCCGGCACGGGGCGGCCGCATAGCGTCCCGGCATGGACACGCACGACACGACAGGGACCCTCGAAGACGCCCTCGGACGTCTCCACGCCTCGGGGCCGGAGCGGCTCGGCCGGCTCACCAATCACGCCCCGATGGTCGTGGAGGCGCTCACCGCACACGGCCGGGCGGACGCCGTGCACCGGTGGCTGGACCTGTACCGGCACAAACTGGAGGACCTGCCCCGGCCCGTCGCTCCCGTGACGGGCGCCGACTGGCGTTCGGCGCTGGGCGACCCGCGCCGGGCCGCCGACTGGATCGGGTACTTCGGCCGGGCGCTCACCGGGCAGCCGTGGCGGGACGTCCTCGCCGTGTGGTGGCCGCGGCTGCTGCCCGGGATGTACGGCGGCTCCACGCATCCCGTCATCCGCGTCGGGCATGCCGTACGGGCCCTGGGGGCCCACGAGAACGCGCCGCGGCTCGCCGAACTCGCGCACGGGCTGGGCTACTGGGCCGCCCGGCACCGGCCCGTCTCCGGCATCGCGGCCCTGCCCGCGGCCCCGAGTGCCGCGCGGTCCCTGGACGCCGTGCCTCCGATCGCCGACCCCCGGGGCGGATTCCCCGACCGGCTGGCGGCCGTACGGCGGTTGCCGCTGTGGGCGCAGAACGTGACCGGCCCGGACACGGCCCGGGAGCGCCTCGCCGAACTGGTGCGCGCCGCGACCCACCGCTACGCCACCCACGGCCACGGCGAGGCGACCATGCTCGTGCACGCGGCGACCGCGCCCAACGCCGTCCTGCGCACCCTCGGCTCCCTGCCCCGCGCCCTGTGGGCACCGAGCCTGCACGCGGCGTGGACCGCGTCCGCGGCCGTCACCGCCATGTACGCCACCGCCGAACCCGTCGCGGACGTCCCCGCACCCCGGTGCACGGCGCAGGAGGTACTGGAACGGGCCCTCGCGCACGGTGACGAGCACGTCGTGAAGCTCACCGACACCGCCCTCGACGTCGGCGACGAGCGGGCCCTCGCCGCGGCCCTGCGGGCGGTGGAACTGAGCGATCCGCTCGTCCCGAACTGACGCCCGATACCCGGCAGTCGGAGGAGGTACGGGACCGACGCCCCCGCGGAAGGGTCTATCGTGTCCGCATGTCCGTCCCCGAACTGATTCGCATCGTCTCCCGCGACTCCCCCATGGCCCTCGCCCAGGTGGAGCGCGTCCGGGCCGAGTTGGCCGCCGCCCATCCCGGAGTGCGCACCGAGGTCGTGCCGGTGAAGACCACCGGCGACAAGTGGATGGGCGATCTGTCCCAGGTCGAGGGCAAGGGCGCGTTCACCAAGGAGGTCGACGCGGCGCTGCTGGCCGGCGAGGCCGACCTCGCCGTGCACTGCGTGAAGGACGTGCCCGCCGACCGGCCGCTCCCGGCGGGCACGGTGTTCGCCGCGTTCCTCAAGCGGGACGACATCCGCGACGCCCTGATCCACCCGGGCGGGCTCACCCTGGACGAGCTGCCGGCCGGGACGCGGATCGGCACCTCCTCGGTGCGCCGCGTCGCACAACTGGCCGCCACGCACCCCCACCTGGTGTGTGTGCCGTTCCGCGGCAACGCCAACAAGCGTCTGGCGAAGCTGGCCGCCGGCGAGGCGGACGCCCTGCTGCTCGCGGTCTCCGGCCTGGAGCGCATCGGCCGCGAGGACGTGATCAGCGAGATCCTCTCGACGGAGACGATGATGCCGCCCATCGGTGCGGGCGTGCTGGCGCTGCAGTGCCGCGAGGGAGACACCGCGCTGATCGACGCCGTGAGCGGCCTCGGCGACCCGGACACCTACCGGGAGACCACCGCCGAGCGCATGTTCCTGCATGTGCTGCAAGGGCACTGCAACAGCCCCATCGCCGGGTTCGCGCAGGTGGACCGCAGTGGCGAACTGTCCCTGCGGGCCTGTGTGTTCACCCCGGACGGCAAGACCCGGCTCAACGCCCACGAGTGGGCGGGCCGGCTCGACCCGGCCACGCTCGGCACCTCGGTCGCCGTGGCCCTGCTGCGCCAGGGCGCCCGCGAGATCATCGACGGCATCCCGCACTGATCAGCGCGACACCCTGACACGGGATCAGGCGGTGCCTTCCTCCGCCTGGTCCCGCAGGAAGACGCTCACCTGGTGCGCCAGGCTGTCCCGCACCGGACCCTGCTGGGCCCCGGCAGGGCCCTCGTGCGCGCCGATGCCGCCCGCCCACAGCCGGCGGGCGGTCCACTCCTCCTCGACGCGCAACTGCACCTGGACGTCCACGAGGCCCAGGGACGCCTCGGCACCGGCCGCGTACAGCACGGCGGTGGCCCGGCGCAGCGGATAGACGTCGAAGCCCTCGATGAACTGCGAGTTGCGCCAGTCGATGAAGGCACTCTCCCCGTCCGGGCCGAGCCGCACGTCGATCTGGCCGTCCTCGAGGTGGACGCCGAGATGGCGGCTGCCGCGGTTCTCGACCGTCACGCGGAGGCAGAAGTACGTCAGTCCGTCGGCGGCGTCGTCCCGGCCGCGGGGCGGCTCGGCCAGCTCCAGACGGTGGACGCGGACGCGCAGACCGGCGTGCTCGTCGTACTCCTGCCAGTCCCCGACCACGTTCGGCTCGTACACGCTGCACCTCTCGACCTCTGGAAGCTGCTTCCTATCTGTGGTCTCAGCGCACTGTCAAATGAGCAGAATGCGCTGTGGCCAGGCAGTTCATCCTTTTTGATCGGTGATCAAGCCGTGCCCAGCGGTTATCCGGAAACAGGTGGAGAAAGCGCTTGCTCCGGCGTGCCGCACATCACTTCCACGAGTGAAGATCAACGGGCCAGCCGGCCCAGCAGGGCCGAGGCGGCGGTGACGCCGAGCGCGGCCGCGATGAACAGCACCACGAAGTCGGACACCGGATGGGGGGGATGTGCCGAGAAGGAGGCCGCGCAGGGCGTCCACCTCGTAGCTGAGCGGGTTGGCCTTGCTGACGCTCTGCAGCCAGCCCGGCATCACGGACACCGGGTACAGGGCGTTGGAGCCGAAGAACAGCGGCATCGTGATCGCCTGCCCGATGCCCATGAGGCGGTCGCGGCTGAGCACGATGCCGGCGATGGTCATCGACAGGCAGGAGAAGAAGGCCGAGCCGAGGACGACGATCGCGGCGACGGCGAGCAGCTTGAGCGGGTTCCAGGTCAGGGCCACGCCCAGCAGAGCGGCGATGAGGAGCACGACGACGGCCTGGACGAGCGACTTCACCCCGGCCGCGAACGCCTTGCCGGTGATGAGCGCCGATCGTGGAGTGGGGGTGACGAGGAGCTTGTTGAGGACTCCGGCGTCACGCTCCCAGATGATCTGGATGCCGTACAAGATGGCGATGAACATCGCGGACTGGGCGATGATGCCGGGCGCCAGGTAGTCGACGTACGGGATGCCGCCGGTGGGGATCGCCTTGATGCGGGTGAAGGTCTGACCGAAGATCAGCAGCCAGAGGGCGGGCTGGACCGCGCGGGTGTAGAGCTCGGTGCGGTCGTGGCGCAGCTTCTGCAGTTCGACCGCGCACATCGCGCCGACGCGGGCGGGCAGCAGCCGCCAACCGGCGCGGGGCGGCGGGGGTTTCAGCAGCAGGTCGATGCCGTGGCCGCGGGCGGGGTCAGCCGACACGGCGCGCGGTGCGGCGGGTGCTTCGGACATCGCGGAAATCTCCTGCCTCGTCGTCGAGACCGCTGCCGGCCACGTCCCGGAAGACGTCCTCCAGCGTGGGCGGCGCGCCCTGGGCGGCCCCCGCGGCGCCGCGCCGGGCGCCGAGTCCCGCCCTGAGCTCGGCCGTGGGGCCGAGGGCCCGGATCCGGCCACGGTGCATCAGGGCGACCCGGTCGCAGTACTGGTCGGCTTCGTCCATGGAGTGGGTGGTCACGAGCACGGTCATGCCGGTGGCTTCGCGGACGGCGCCGATGTGCTCCCACACGCCGGTGCGGGCGATCGGGTCGAGGCCGATGGTGGGCTCGTCGAGGATCAGCAGCCGTGGGGCGCTGACCAGGGCCTGGGCGAGTTCGAGCCGGCGGACCATGCCGCCGGAGTACGTGGCGGCCAGCAGGTCGGCGGCGTCCGCGAGATCGACCGCGGCCAGGGCCTGGGTGACCCGTTCGGCGCGTTCCGGGCGGGGCACGTCGAAGACCCGGACGAACAGGGCGACGTTCTCCCGCCCGGTGAGTCCGGGCGTCCGCGGACAGTTGCTGCGGGACGTAGCCGAGCAGGCGGCGTACGGCCATGCGATCCCCGGCGGTGTCGTGGCCGAAGACGCGGACCATGCCGGCGGGCACGGGCAGCAGGGTGGTGATGCAGCGGATGGCGGTGGTCTTGCCGGCGCCGTTGGGCCCGAGCAGCCCGAAGACCTCGCCCTGCCGGACGGTGAGGTCGAGTCCGTCCACGGCGTTGTGGTCGCCGAAGGCGTAGGTGAGCCCGGTGCAGGCGACGGCGTCGGCCGGGGGTGAGGTGGTCGCGTCTGTCCCGGACGGTGCGGTGTCGGGCGTCATGACTCCTCGGCTTCCTCGTGCAGGGTGTCGGCCAGCTTGCGCAGGGCCGGGACCGCCGCCTGGAGCGCCCGGCGGTCCGGCTCGTCGAGGCGCGCCACATGGCGGCGTACGAGTTCGGCCCGGCGCCGGCGCCAGTCGCGCAGCCGCGCCTCGGCGGCGGGGGTGGGCAGCAGCCGGGCGGCCCGGCGGTCGGAAGGGTCGGTCTCGCGGACCAGGTAGCCCGCCCCTGCCAGCCGGTTGCCGAGGGTGGACACCGAGTTGGCCGCCAGACCCAGCTCCCTGGCCGCGTCGGAGATGCCGACGCCGGGCCGCACCACGACCAGACGCAGCAGTTCCACCTCGGCGCCGCGCAGCCGCGGGTCGGGCGTCTGCCGCCGCAGGCGCCGCCGGATCAGCCGCTGGACATCGACGAGTGCGTCGGCCAGCTCTTCGGGGAAGGTCTCCGGCTCCATGCGAGATTAGCTCTGTAGCAGAGCTAATCGGCCCATGGCGAGGTCGAGGGAGGTCAAGAGACGCCCAGGGCGCTCGGGAACGGCAGCGGATCCGGTCGGCGGGCGGACTGGGAGCGCCCGTGACACCCGATTGCCGTATTGTCTTAATTGTTTCACTTTGCCCCTGCCTGGGGATGGGCAGGGAAGTGCTTCGGACAGGAGGCACGTGCGTGGGAGCCGGCAGACCGGGCCCCCGGTGCTCTCCGTGAGGACCGAGTCCGCTCCTCCCGCGGTGTCTGTCCATTCAGCACCTGCTCAGGGAGGTGCGCACCATGCGTATCGCCGGCAGCACCCGAACGCACCCCCACGACGACGCGCCCGACACCGCCGCGGCGTTCGCGCGGCTCGCGCGGCTGCCCGAGGGGCCCGAGCGCAAGGCCCTGCGCGACGAACTGGTCGAGGCCTGGCTCCCCATGGCCGAGCGGATCGCCGTCCGCTTCCGGGGCCGTGGCGAGGCCCTGGAGGACCTCTACCAGGTGGCGGCCCTCGGCCTCGTGAAGGCGGTCGACCACTACGACCCGGCCCGCGGCAACGCCTTCGAGGCGTACGCGGTGCCGACGGTCACCGGCGAGATCAAGCGCCACTTCCGTGACCACATGTGGACGCTGCATGTCCCCCGCCGGGTCCAGGACCTGCGCAACCGGGTGCGGCACGCCGCGAAGGAACTGTCGCAGACCACCCCGGGCCGCTCCCCCACGGTCGCCGAGATCGCCGACTACGCCCAGCTCACCGAAGGCGAGGTGCGCACCGGCATGGAGGCCCTGGAGTGCTTCTCCGCGCTGTCGCTGGAGGCGGAGATGCCCGGGACGGACGGCTATGCCCTCGGGGACGCGATCGGCGGGCCCGACCCGGCCTTCGACACCGTCGTGGACCGGGTGGCCGTCAGGCCCTGCCTGGAGGCGCTGCCCGAGCGCGAGCGGATCATCCTCTATCTGCGGTTCTTCAAGGGCATGACGCAGAGCCGGATCGCCGAGCAGCTCGGCATCTCGCAGATGCATGTCTCACGGCTGCTCAGCAGCTGCTTCGCCCATCTGCGTGAGGAACTGCTGACGGAGGCCCGCTGAAGCGGGGGGTGGTCGTTCCGGCGCCGCCGGGTCACGCCTCCGGCGGCGATCCGGGGATCTGCGTCGGTCCGGCCCGGTCGAGGGCGTCCTCCAGGGCGGCCCGGATCTCCTCGGGCATCACGCCCGTGCGCCCCCAGACGAGGATCAGTTCCGCGACATTGCGCAGCTTGATGTTGGTGTGCTGGGAGACCTCCTTCAGCACGGCCCACCCCTGGTCCGGGGAGATCCGGCCGAGCGCGACGACCATCCCGATCGCCTGGTCCACGACGGCGTGGGAGACGACCGCCTCCTTCAGCTGCTGGACCTCTTCCTGCAGCGCGAAGATCCGATCCGAGCCCCCGTCCGTGGGCATGGTCACCTCCGGGTCCGGTGCGCCGCTGCGCCCGAGGTCTCATGGGGTGCTTGAGTACCTTGACGCAGTGTCCGACCCCTCCATCGTCGTCACTCGGGCCGCCCGGTGCCACCGGGGCGGACCAGGCCGGACGCCGTTTCGGCGCCCCCGCCGGGGTACTCGGCAGGCGCCCACAGCGGTTCCGGTTGGACACTGGTGTCAATCCTCAGGTGGCTGCCAGGCCGACGAGATCAGGACGCGACTGCCATGAACCACGACATGCCCACCTCCTCCGGCACCAAGGACGTCGTCTCATCACACTCCGTGTTCGGCGCGCCCTGCTGGGTGAGCCTGACCAGCCGGGACGTCAAGGCGACCGAGGAGTTCTACGGGGCCGTGCTGGGCTGGCAGTGGCGGCCGGCCAAGCTGGGCGACCGGTTCCGGATCGCGCTGGCGGACGGCTCGCCGGTGGCCGGGATCGCGGGGGTGGCGGCCATGTGGCAGATGGCGGTGGCGTGGACGCCGTACTTCGCGGTGCGCAGCGCGGACGACGCGGCCGCGCGGGTGCAGGAGCGCATGGGCACGGTCGCCGTCGGGCCGATCTCCCTGCCGCCGGGCCGGGCCGCGCTGCTGGCCGACCGTGACGGGGCGACGTTCGGCATCTGGGAGGGCGACCTCTTCACCGACTGGGAGACCTGGCGCAACGCGCAGCCGGCCTTCATCACGCTCCACACCCGTGACGCCTTCGACGCGGCGATCTTCTACGGCGAGGTGCTCGACTGGGCGACGCAGCGCCCCGGCTGCTGCGAGGTCCACTACGAGGGCGGCGAGGTCGTGCTGCGCAGCCGCGGGGACGTGGTGGCCCGGATCGAGTCCGGCGCCCTGGAGGCGGCCCCCGACCCCGCGATCCGGCCGCACTGGCAGGTCCACTTCTCCGTCGACGACGTGGAGGCCTGCGCCCGCGCGGCGGAGCTGCACGGCGGCAGTGTGCTGTCCAAGGGCAGTGACGAGGCGGTGCTGCGGGACCATGACGGCGCGCAGTTCACGGTGACCGCGCGCCGCGGCCGCTGACCCGCGTCACTCCTTCCCGCGCGCCGCCCGTGACGGCCGGGACAGCAGGACCATGCTGCGGGCCCCGACGGTCAGGCCCGTCCCTGCCTTGTACTCCGCCTCGTCCGGTGTGCCCTCCGGGTCGGCCGTGTCGATGAGGGCCGTCCAGCGTTCGCCGTAGGAGGCGTCCGGCAGACGGAAGCCGACCGGCTCCCAGTGGCTGTTGAGGAGCAGCAGGAACGAGTCGTCGACGACCGGGCGGCCCCGCGGGTCGGGTTCGGCGATGGCGTCGCCGTTGAGGAACACGCCGACGGAGTGCGCGTCGCCGCGCTGCCAGTCGTCGTCGGACATCTCGCCGGCGTCCGGCGCCAGCCACATCAGGTCGGGCAGCGGCTGGTCCGCCCGGGTCCGGGTCTCGCCGAGGAAGAAGCGGCGTCGTCGCAGCACGGGGTGCCCGGTGCGCAGCCGGATGAGGTACCGGGTGAACTCCAGCAGGTCGCGCTGTTCCTCGGTGAGCCGCCAGTCGATCCAGGAGATGTCGTTGTCCTGGCAGTAGGCGTTGTTGTTGCCGCCCTGGGTGCGCCCGAGTTCGTCGCCGTGGGAGAGCATCGGGATGCCCTGGGACAGCAGCAGCGTGGCGAGGAAGTTGCGCTGCTGGCGGGTGCGCAGCTCCAGCACCGCCGGGTCGCGGGTCGCGCCCTCGGCGCCGCAGTTCCAGGAGCGGTTGGTGCTCTCGCCGTCCCGGTTTCCCTCGCCGTTGTCCTCGTTGTGCTTGTCGTTGTACGAGACGAGGTCGCGCAGGGTGAAGCCGTCGTGCGCGGTGACGAAGTTGACGCTGGCCCGGGGCCGGCGCCTGCTGTGCCGGTACAGGTCCGGGGAACCCGTCAGACGGGAGGCGAACTCGCCGAGGGTGTGGTCCTCACCGCGCCAGAAGTCGCGGACCGCGTCGCGGTACATGCCGTTCCACTCCGACCACAGCGGCGGGAAGTTGCCCACCTGGTAGCCGCCCTCGCCGACGTCCCACGGCTCGGCGATGAGCTTGACGCGGCTGATCACCGGGTCCTGCTGGATGAGGTCGAAGAACGCCGACAGCCGGTCCACCTCGTGGAACTGCCGGGCGAGCGTCGCCGCGAGGTCGAAGCGGAAGCCGTCGACGTGCATCTCGGTCACCCAGTAGCGCAGCGAGTCCATGATCAGCTGAAGGACGTAGGGGTGCCGCATCAGCAGGCTGTTGCCGGTGCCGGTGGTGTCGTAGTAGTGCCCCCAGTCACCGTCGACCAGGCGGTAGTACGAGGAGTTGTCGATCCCGCGGAAGGACAGGGTGGGGCCCATCTCGTTGCCCTCGGCGGTGTGGTTGTAGACCACGTCGAGGATCACTTCGAGCCCGGCCGCGTGCAGGGTCTTCACCATCTGCTTGAACTCGGCGACCTGCCCGCCGCGGGTGCCGTGGGCGGCGTAGCCGTTGTGGGGCGCGAAGAAGCCGATGGTGTTGTAGCCCCAGTAGTTGGCGAGGCCCCGGTCGTGCAGCACCCCGTCGTGGACGAACTGGTGGACCGGCATGAGCTCCACGGCCGTGACGCCGAGGGAGGTCAGGTGCTCGATGACCGCGGGGTGTGCCAGCCCGGCGTAGGTGCCCCGCAGCTCCTCGGGCACCTCGGGATGGGTGCGGGTCATGCCCTTGACGTGCGCCTCGTAGATCACCGTGTCCGCGTAGGCCCGGCAGGGCCGGGCGTCGTCGCCCCAGTCGAAGGCCGGGTCGGTCACCACGCCGAGCATGGTGTGCCCGGCGCTGTCGGCCGGGTCGGGACCGTCCGGGTTGCGCTCGTAGAGCGAGGGGTGGTTGTCGATCTGCCCCTCCACCGCACGGGCATACGGGTCGAGCAGGAGTTTCGCCGGGTTGCAGCGGTGCCCCGCGGCCGGGGCCCACGGCCCGTGCACCCGGTAGCCGTAGCGCTGGCCGGGGCCGACACCGGGGAGGTAGCCGTGCCAGACGAAGCCGTCGACCTCGTTCAGCGGCACCTGGGTGTGCGTGCCGTCGTCGCCGACGAGGACCAGCTCGACGCGTTCGGCGACCTCGCTGAAGAGCGCGAAGTTGGTGCCCTCCCCGTCGTAGGCCGCACCCAGCGGGTAGGGGCGCCCGCTCCAGGCGGACACCCCTTTCCGAGTCTGCCGGCGCGTCACCGGGCGTCCTCCAGGACCTCGTCCGGAGTGACGGCCGGGGCAGCCAGCTGTGTGACCGGGACCTCGCGGGGCAGATCGAGGCCCTCGCTCTCCCGCGGCGCGGGCGCGGTCGGGACCAGCGGGACCCGTTCGCCGGCGCGGGCGCGCTGCGAGAACCAGATGACCTTGCTGCCGGTCTCGGTGGCGCAGCAGCCCCAGCCGTCGCTCATGGCCGCGAGGTGCTCCAGGCAGCCTCGCAGCTCCTGGTCCGGGCGCAGGGCGCGGTCGTTGTCCCCGATGGCGGTGATCAGGTGCTGCCGGTTCCACCACATCTCGATGGACGTGTTCTTGTCCGTGGCGTGCTCGTCGATGGCGTTGAGCAGCATCTCGGCACCGCCGCAGACGGGCTGGACCAGGTTGTCCAGGTCCCAGAACTTCAGGTGAGCGGCCAGAATGCGGCTGACCTGTCCCACCCGTTCCGGGCTGACTTCCACGTCGAGGTGGTAGTAGCAGGGCACTGCGGTCTTCATCGGTCGGCTCCTCACCGCGAAGCTCAGCTCCTTCTCGCTCCCGCGGTCCTGCGGAACGAGCCCCGAACACGGAACGTGAGCGCCTATCGCTTCTGAGTCACCCACAGCCTGAGGGTGCTAGCCCGTTCGTGCAACACGAGCGCACGGTTGAGGCGGGGGACTGCACAAGTGAGCAGGCAGAAGCCTGCTCGAACGGCCCAGCGGAACCACCACTGGTTGAAGCTCCAACAAGACGCTGTGTCGCCTCACGTGCACCATGTGTGAAGAACTCGATCGCCGTTACGGGTCCGCGCCGCTGTGTGCACGGCCGCCGTCCGACCGTCGGGAGACCGTGCCCCTCGAGCCCCGAAAGGTGATCGGCGCCATGCTGCTACCCGCCAAAGCCGAAGTCGCCCGGCAGTTGCGGCGTTACCGGGCCTGGGAACGCGTAATGCTCGCGGCACCGAACGACCGCACGGTGCGGACCACCTTCGAGGACTCCGGCTACACGCTCTGCGTGCTGATGGGCAAGCGCTGCGCGCGGGAGGCCGCGGACGCGGCCGAACGGTACCTGCGCACCAACCACGTCACCTACCTGCAGGAACAGCAGATCACCTGCCTCCAGGAGCAGCACATCGCCTGTGCGCAGGAACCGGCCGAACGGCCCCGCCCGGCCACTGCGGTCAGACGAAGACCGCCGGCGGCTGAGCGCAGATCCCCCGCTCCCGAGCGGAGATCCACAGCGGGAAGGTGACGCCCTTCCCGCACATCCAGTCCCTGAACCGGGCCCACGCGGCCCGGCTTTCGAGCACGGTGGAGGTGAGGACCATGACGAGGACCCGGGCCATCGGCCGTATCCCGGTGAGGGACGTCCGCCCGGCCGTGGAGGGCGGCAACCGGCCGGCGAAGGCGGTCGTGGGTGAGACGTTCGAAGTCACCGCCACCGTGTTCCGGGAGGGCCACGACGCGGTGGCGGCCCATGTCGTCCTGAAGGATCCCGAGGGCCGGCCCGGCCCCTTGACGCCGATGCGCGAGCTCGTCCCCGGCAGCGACCGCTGGGGCGCCGAGGTCACCGCGGACGCCGTCGGCCGCTGGTCCTACCGGGTGGAGGCCTGGAGCGATCCGGTGGCCACCTGGCGCCGCACGGCGGGCATAAAGATCCCGGCGGGCATCGATCCGGGCCTGGTCCTGGAAGAGGGCGCGGAACTGTACGAGCGGGCAGCGGCCGGCGTGCCGAAGGAAGCCGGCCGCGCCGTGCTGCTCACCGCGGCGCGGGCCCTGCGCGACGACCTGCTGCCCACGGCGGACCGGTTCGCGGCGGCGCTGACGCCGGAGGTGGACGCGGTCCTGGCGCGGCATCCGTTGCGGGATCTGGTGACCAGCAGTGAGCCGTTGCCGTTGCTGGTGGAGCGGGAGCGGGCGCTGTACGGCTCCTGGTACGAGTTCTTCCCGCGTTCGGAGGGCACCCGCGAGCAGCCGCACGGCACGTTCGCCACCGCGGCCCGCAGGCTGCCGGCGATCGCGGCGATGGGCTTCGACGTGGTCTACCTGCCGCCGATCCACCCCATCGGCACCACCTTCCGCAAGGGCAAGAACAACACCCTCTCCCCCGGCCCCGACGACGTCGGTGTGCCCTGGGCGATCGGTTCGCCCGAGGGCGGTCACGACGCGGTGCACCCCGCTCTGGGGACGCTGGAGGACTTCGTCGCCTTCGTGCGGCGGGCGCGGGAGCTGGGCATGGAGGTGGCACTGGACTTCGCGTTGCAGTGCTCCCCGGACCATCCCTGGGTGCAGAAGCATCCGGAGTGGTTCCACCACCGCCCCGACGGCACCATCGCCTATGCGGAGAACCCGCCGAAGAAGTACCAGGACATCTACCCCATCGCCTTCGACGCGGACATGGACGGTCTGGTCGCCGAGACGGTGCGGGTGCTGCGGCACTGGATGGACGCCGGGGTGCGGATCTTCCGGGTGGACAATCCGCACACCAAGCCGGTGGTGTTCTGGGAGCGGGTGATCGGGGAGGTCAACCGCACCGACCCGGATGTGATCTTCCTGGCCGAGGCGTTCACGCGTCCGGCGATGATGCACACCCTGGCCCAGATCGGTTTCCAGCAGTCGTACACGTACTTCACGTGGCGCAACACCAAGCAGGAGCTGACCGAGTACCTCACGGAGCTGTCGGGTGAGGCCGCCTCCTACATGCGGCCGAACTTCTTCGCCAACACCCCCGACATCCTGCACGCCTACCTCCAGCACGGGGGCCGGCCCGCCTTCGAGGTCCGGGCCGTGCTCGCGGCGACGCTGTCGCCGTCCTGGGGCATCTACTCCGGCTACGAGCTGTGTGAGAACACCCCGCTGAAGGAGGGCAGCGAGGAGTACCTGGACTCGGAGAAGTACCAGCTCAGGCACCGTGACTGGGCCACCGCCGAACGCGAGGGCCGCACCATCACCCCGCTGCTCACCCGGCTCAACACCATCCGGCGGGAGCACCCCGCGCTGCACCGGCTCAGGAACCTCCGCTTCCACCACACCGACAACGACGCGCTCATCGCGTACAGCAAGCGCGGCGGATCCGATGCCGTCCTGGTGGTCGCCAACCTCGACCCCCACCACGCCCAGGAGGCCACGGTCTCGCTGGACATGCCGCAACTCGGCCTGGACTGGCACGAGTCGGTGGAAGTACGCGACGAGCTCACCGGCGAGACCTACCGCTGGGGGCGCAACAACTACGTGCGGTTGGAGCCGGGGCGGGCTCCCGCGCACGTCTTCCACGTCCAGTCCCCGCCCGCCGCGCACGCGATCGGAGGGGCAGGACCGACATGACCGTGAACGAGCCCGTACCGGACACCTTCGAGGACACTCCCGCACGGGACAGGGACCCCGACTGGTTCAAACGCGCCGTCTTCTACGAGGTGCTCGTCCGCTCGTTCCAGGACAGCGACGGCGACGGCGTCGGGGACCTCAAGGGCCTCACCTCCAAGCTCGACTACCTCCAGTGGCTCGGCGTCGACTGCCTGTGGCTGCCGCCGTTCTTCAAGTCCCCCCTGCGCGACGGCGGCTACGACGTCTCCGACTACACGGCCGTGCTGCCGGAGTTCGGCGACCTCGCGGACTTCGTGGAGTTCGTCGACGCCGCCCACCAGCGCGGCATGCGCGTGATCATCGACTTCGTCATGAACCACACCAGCGACCAGCACCCCTGGTTCCAGGAGTCGCGCAAGGACCCCGACGGGCCCTACGGCGACTACTACATGTGGGCCGACGACGACAAGGGCTACCCGGACGCGCGGATCATCTTCGTCGACACGGAGACCTCGAACTGGACCTTCGACCCGGTGCGCGGCCAGTACTTCTTCCACCGCTTCTTCTCGCACCAGCCGGACCTCAACTACGAGAACCCGCGGGTCCAGGAGGAGATCCTGGCCGCGCTGAAGTTCTGGCTGGACCTGGGCATCGACGGGTTCCGGCTGGACGCGGTCCCCTATCTCTACGCGGCCGAGGACACCAACTGCGAGAACCTGCCCGCCACGCACGCGTTCCTCAGGCGGGTCCGGCGCGAGATCGACGCCCTGTACCCGGACACGGTGCTGCTGGCGGAGGCCAACCAGTGGCCCGAGGACGTCGTCGACTACTTCGGCGACTACCCCAGCGGCGGCGACGAGTGTCACATGGCGTTCCACTTCCCCGTCATGCCGCGCATCTTCATGGCCGTCCGGCGGGAATCCCGCTACCCGGTCTCCGAGATCCTGGCCAAGACCCCGGCCATCCCCTCGGGCTGCCAGTGGGGCATGTTCCTGCGCAACCACGACGAGCTGACGCTCGAAATGGTCACCGACGAAGAGCGCGACTACATGTGGGCCGAGTACGCCAAGGACCCCCGCATGCGCGCCAACATCGGCATCCGCAGGCGCCTCGCCCCGCTGCTGGACAACGACCGGCACACCATCGAACTGTTCACCGCGCTGCTGCTCGCCCTGCCCGGCTCGCCGATCCTGTACTACGGCGACGAGATCGGCATGGGCGACAACATCTGGCTCGGCGACCGGGACGCCGTCCGCACGCCGATGCAGTGGACACCCGACCGCAACGCCGGCTTCTCCACCTGCGACCCGGGCCGCCTCTGCCTCCCGGCGATCATGGACCCGGTCTACGGCCACCAGGTGACCAACGTCGAGGCGTCGATGTCGTCGCCGTCGTCGCTGCTGCACTGGACCCGCCGCATGATCGAGATCCGCAAGCAGAACCCCGCCTTCGGACTGGGCTCGTACACCGAACTGCCCTCCTCCAACCCCGCGGTGCTGGCGTTCCTGCGCGAGTACGAGGACGACCTGGTGCTGTGCGTCAACAACTTCGCGCGGTTCGCGCAGCCCACCGAGCTCGACCTGCGCGAGTTCGCGGGGCGGCACCCGGTGGAGCTGTTCGGCGGGGTCCGCTTCCCCGCCATCGGCGAGCTGCCCTATCTGCTGACCCTCGGGGGCCACGGCTTCTACTGGTTCCGGCTCAATCGAGTCGCATCCCGCATCGGCCGGCGACTGTGAGCCTGCGCCGAGACAAGGAGGCGTGACCATGCCGAAGACCGCATCCCTGCGCCCGGACCTCCCGCGCCTGGCCGAGCCCATGGAGTCGCTCGGCGGGCTGCTGCGCGACTGGCTGCCCCGGCAGCGCTGGTTCGCGGGCAAGGACCGGCCCGTCACGGAGCTCGGCCTGCTGTCGATGACCGAGCTCTTCCCGGGCTGTCTGCATCTCGTGGTCCACGCCGGTCACGCCGGCCACACGGGCGTGCCCTCGCCCGGTGGCGCTCCTCCGGCGGGCGACTGCTACCAGCTGCTGCTCGGCGTACGGGAGCATCCGGCGCCGCGGCTCGGGCGGGCGCTCATCGGGCGGGTCCAGGACGGGCCGCTGGCCGGGCTGACGGTCTACGACGCGCTGCACGACCCCCGTTCGGCCCAGCTCCTGCTGGACCGGCTGCGGCACCCGGGCTCCGCGGGGCCCCTGCGCTTCGACTGCGACCCAGATCACCAGGTGCCCGCGGGGCTGGTGCCGCGGCTGCTGGACGCCGAGCAGTCCAACTCCTCGCTGGTGTACGGCGACGAGTACATCCTGAAGGTCTTCCGGCGCATCCAGCCGGGCGTCAACCCGGACCTGGAGGTGCCGGGCGCGCTGGCCCGCCAGGGCTGTCACCGAGTGCCCGCGCCCGTGGCCTGGTTCCAGACGGACCATCCGTTCAAGGCCACCCTCGGCGTGCTCCAGCCGTATCTGCGGGACGCCTCCGACGGCTGGACGCTGGGGCTGAACGCGCTGGCCGCCGGGGACGACTTCACCGTCCAGGCCCGGGCGCTGGGCGCGGCCACCGCTGAGGTGCACCTGGCGCTGGCGTCGGCGTTCCCCGTCGGCGGGCCCGGGGAGAACGGGCAGACGGCGGCCGCGATGACCGAGCGGCTGGACGCCGCCGCGCACTGCGTGCCCGCGCTGCAGCCGTTCGTGCCGGGCCTGCGGACCGCGTTCGCCGCGCTCACCGGCTGCGACCCCGGGCCGCCCGCCCAGCGCATCCACGGCGATCTGCACCTGGGCCAGGTGCTGCGGGCCGGGCGCGAGTGGTTCGTCATCGACTTCGAGGGCGAGCCGTCCCGGCCGCTCTCCGAACGGCGCAGCGCCCACTCCCCGGTGCGGGACATCGCCGGGATGCTGCGTTCCTTCGACTACGCCGCCCGGCAGCGCCGCCCCTGGCGCCCGGAGTGGGCCCGCCGCTGCCGCGAGGCCTACTGCGCGGGCTACACCGCCCGCGCCGGCTGGGACCCCCGCAAGAAGCACGGACTGCTCCGCGCCTATGAGACGGACCGGGCCGTGTACGAGGTGCTGTACGAGGCACGGCACCGCCCCGACTGGCTGCCTGTACCGATGGCGGCGATCGAGCGCCTCGCCGTGAGAGGAGACTGAGCCGTGGCCCTGCGCGACACCTCAATCCCGGAGCCGTCCGGCCCGGTCCCGAGCACGACCGCACCCGCCCTGAGCCCCGAGGACCGCGGGCGCCTGCTGGCGGGCGCGCACCACGATCCGCACGCGCTGCTGGGCGCCCACCCGGTCCCGGGCGGGATCGTGTTCCGGGCGCTGCGCCCCTTCGCCCGCTCCGTGAGCGTCGTGATCGGCGGCAGGCGCACCGCCCTCGTCTCCGAGGGGGACGGTCTCTTCTCGGGCGTGCTGCCGCTGGACACGGTCCCCGCGTACACGCTGCACGTGGCGTACGAGGAGGGTGAGCAGGAGACGCCCGACCCGTACCGCTTCCTGCCCGCGCTCGGCGAGCTCGACCTGCACCTGATCCGCGAGGGCCGGCACGAGGAGCTGTGGACGGCCCTCGGCGCGCAGCCCATGACCCACGAGGGCGTCGAGGGCACCCGGTTCACCGTGTGGGCTCCGAACGCGCAGGGCGTGCGGGTGGCCACGGACTTCACCCACTGGGACGGGACCCAGTTCCCGATGCGGTCCCTGGGCGCCTCCGGTGTGTGGGAGCTGTTCCTCCCGGGTGTCGGCGAGGGCACCGCGTACAAGTTCGAGATCCACTCCCGGCACGGGCACCGCTTCCTCAAGGCCGACCCGATGGCACGCCGCTGCGAGGAGCCGCCCAACACGGCGTCGATCGTGACGGCCTCGCACTACGAGTGGGGCGACGGCGAGTGGATGGCGCACCGCGCCGACACGCCCGTGCACGAGGCGCCGTTCTCGGTGTACGAGGTGCACCTGGCGTCCTGGCGGCCGGGGCTGACCTACCGGCAGCTCGCCGAGGAACTCCCGGCGTACGTGAAGGACATGGGCTTCACCCACATCGAACTGATGCCGGTCGCCGAGCACCCCTTCCACGGCTCCTGGGGCTACCAGGTCACCGGGTTCTACGCGCCGACGTCCCGGCTCGGCACACCGGACGACTTCCGCTTCTTCGTCGACGCCTGCCACCGGGCCGGCATCGGCGTGATCATGGACTGGGTGCCGGCGCACTTCCCGAAGGACGACTGGGCGCTGGCCCGGTTCGACGGGGAGCCGCTGTACGAGCCCGGTGACGACCGTCGCGCGGAGCACCCGGACTGGGGCACGTACGAGTTCGACTTCGGCCGCACCGAGGTGCGCAACTTCCTGGTCGCGAACGCCGTGTACTGGTGCGAGGAGTTCCACATCGACGGGCTGCGCGTGGACGCCGTCGCCTCGATGCTCTACCTGGACTACTCGCGCGAGGACGGGCAGTGGGAGCCCAACGCCTACGGCGGCCGGGAGGACCTGGCGGCGATGGGGTTCCTCCAGGAGATGAACGCGACCGTGTACCGGCGGGCCCCGGGCGTGGTCACCATCGCGGAGGAGTCCACCGCCTGGGGCGGGGTGACCCGGCCGACCGACACCGGCGGGCTCGGCTTCGGGCTGAAGTGGAACATGGGCTGGATGCACGACTCGCTGGAGTACGTCGCGCACGAGCCGGTGCACCGCAAGTACCACCACCACGAGATGACGTTCTCGATGGTGTACGCCTACAGCGAGAACTACGTCCTGCCGATCTCCCACGACGAGGTCGTGCACGGCAAGCAGGCGCTGGTGTCGAAGATGCCCGGCGACTGGTGGCAGCGGCGCGCCACCCACCGGGCCTACCTCGGCTTCATGTGGGGGCACCCCGGCAAGCAGCTGCTGTTCATGGGGCAGGAGTTCGCGCAGGGCGCCGAGTGGTCGGTGGAGCACGGCCCGGAGTGGTGGCTGCTCGACGACGGCTACCACTCGGCGGGCGACCACCGGGGCGTGCTCGATCTGGTGCGCGACCTGAACTCGGCGTACCGGGCGACTCCGGCGCTGTGGCAGTGCGACACCCGCCCGGAGGGTTTCCGCTGGGTGGCGGTGGACTCGGCCGACGACAACGTCTTCGCGTTCCTGCGCTACGACGCCGAAGGCAGGCCGCTGCTCGCGGTGTCGAACTTCTCCCCCGTGGTCCGGCAGGACTACCGCCTGTGGGTGCCGGGCGACGTCGTCGCCTGGGAGGAGTGCCTCAACACCGACGACACACGCTACGGCGGCAGTGGCGTCACCAACCCGGATCCGGTCAAACCGGAGGACGGCCATGTCCGGATCACGCTGCCCCCGCTGGCCACGGTGTGGCTGACGCCGTTCGCCGGGTGAAGTCCCGCCGTCCTACCAGGTGTCCTCCCCGCTGAGAGGGGCACTGGGGGTCGTACCACCGGGAGCACCCGGTGGTACGACGCGGCAGGGCACAGAAGGGCGGGCATCAGGTGCGCACCGTGGGAGTGGAGGAGGAACTCCTCCTGGTCGATCCGGAGACCGGGGAACCGCGGGCGCAGTCCGCAGCGGTGCTCGCCCGGGCGGAGAAGAACGGCGCGGATCAGGACGTGTTCGAGAAGGAACTCCACGAGCAGATGCTGGAGTTCGCCACGCACCCCCAGTCGTCCATGGAGAGCCTGCGCGCGGAGATCGTCCGCTGCCGCACGGAGGCGGCGCGGCACGCGGAGGAGATCGGCTGCACCGTGGCGGCACTCGCCACCTCACCGCTGCCGGTGAGCCCCGCCGTCGGCTTCGGCCGGCGCTACCGGTGGATGGCGGAGCAGTACGGCATCGCCACCCGGGAGCAGCTCGTCATGGGCTGCCACGTGCACGTGTCGGTCGAGTCCGACGAGGAGGGCGTCGCGGTCGTCGACCGGCTGCGGCCCTGGCTCCCGGTGCTGCGGGCGATCAGCGCGAACTCGCCTTTCTGGCAGGGCAAGGACACGGGCTACAACAGCTACCGCAGCCGGGTGTGGCTGCGCTGGCCGTCGGCCGGCCCGACCGAGATCTTCGGCTCGGCCGAGCGGTACCACCGTCTGATCTCGGACATGGTGGCCACCGGGGCCATCCTCGACGACGGGATGATCTACTTCGACGCGCGGCTGTCGCAGCGGTACCCGACCGTGGAGCTCCGCGTCTCGGACGTCTGTCTGCATTCCGGCACGGCCGTGCTGATCGCCACGCTGGTGCGGGGGCTGGTCGAGACCGCCGCGCGTGAGTGGCGAGCCGGCTGTGAGCCTCTCGACCACAGCGTCAGTCTGCTGCGGCTGGCCGACTGGCAGGCGGCGCGGTCCGGACTCGCGGGCGAGCTGCTGCACCCCGCGACCATGCGGCGGATGCCCGCCGAAGCCGTCGTCCGCGCCCTGCTGGGTCACGTCGAGGAGGCCCTCGACGGTACGGGCGACCTGGCGCGGGCCGAGGCCGCCTGTGACGAGCTGCTGCGGGAGGGCAACGGGGCTCAGGTGCAGCGCGCGCTGATGGAGCGCACGGGGAATCTGCGGGACGTCGTCACCGAATGCGTCCGCCGTACGCAAGCGTGAGGCGTCCCGGCATGCCCGGACGGTGGGCTCAGAGGATCAGAACGAGGGCGTAGGCCAGGAAGAACGCCGCGATCAGCACGGTGACGACGATGATCACGGTCAGCGGGGCCTTGGCCCAGCCCTTGGTGGGGTTGTGCGTCTCGCGGGGCAGCGTCTCCGGCATGCTGCTCTCCGCGGGCGGGGTCTCGCCCGGCGGTACACCGCCGCCGGGTTCCAGACCTGGGGTGCGTTCGGGTTCGGGATCGGGGCTGATGTGAGTCATGCCGTCCGGGTCCCCCGATCACGCCGAGATCATCAGCGGGTCCAGTTCCGTATTTTCCGACCCCGAAGGGTCTCGACTCGACTACATTCGAGCACCGCCGATGACGGTACCCGTCGGCAATGTCACACCCCGTACACGTCAGGAGCAGTGCATGCGCGACCTCGCCGTCGCTCCCCCGGCCGTGGCGCCCCTGACCGGCGGGCTCGCCGACAGCGTCTTCGAGACGGCGGACCGTGAACCGGCCCGGCCGATGCTCGCCCGCCGGGCCGACCCCGCCTCCGCGACCTGGGAGGAGGTGACGGCGATCGAGCTGCGCGACGAGGTGGTGGACGCCGCCAAGGGGCTGATCGCCTCGGGGATCGCGCCGGGCCATCGCGTGGCGATCATGGCGCGCACCCGGTTCGAGTGGACGATCCTGTGCTACGCACTGTGGGCCGTGGGCGCCGAGGTCGTCCCGGTCTACCCGACGGCGTCACGCGACCAGGTGGAGTGGATCCTGCGGGACGCGGGGTGCGTGGCCGTGGTCGTCGAGGACGAGCAGGGCGTCATGACCGTCGGCTCGGTGTGCGCGTCGCTTCCGCTGCTGCGCCACGTCTGGCAGCTGGACGCGGGCGCCCTGGCGGACCTGATGGTGCGCGGCGAGCTGATCCCGCTCGCCACGGTCGACTCGATGCGCCGCATCGTGCTGCCGGACTCCACGGCCGTCATCGCCTACACCTCCGGCACCTCCGGCCATGCCATGGGCTGCGCGCTCAGCCACCGCAACCTCGCCGGCCCCTGCGACACGCTGCTGGCGGGCTGGGGCCACACGGCGGCGGCGCGCGGGGAGCAGGGCTCCGTGCTCGCGTTCCTGCCCTTCTCCCATGTGTACGGGCTGATGATCCAGGGGCTGTGCGTGCGCGGCGGGCTGCTGATGGGACACCAGGCCGATCTCAGCGGGGAGGCGCTGTCCGCGGCGCTGCGGTCGTTCCGGCCCACGTACCTCTACGCGGTTCCGTCGGTCCTGGAGAAGATCTACAAGAACTTCCTGCGCACCGCTCAGCAGGGCGGCCACGGCGCCCTCTTCGAGCGGGCCGCCGGGACCGCCCGGGACTTCGCCGCGGCCCTGGAGCGCCAGCGGCTGGGCCGCGGCCGCGGGCCCGGCTTCGACCTGCGGCTCCAGCACGCGCTGTACGAGCGCACGGTGTACCGCAGGCTGCGGGCCGCGCTGGGCGGACGGGTGCGGCGGGCGACCTCCGGCGGTTCCCCCCTCAGCCGCGAGCTGTCCCTCTTCTACGAGGGCATCGGCATCTACGTGCACGACGGGTACGGCCTGACGGAGACCGCGGGCGGGGTGACGATGCAGCCGCTCGGCCGGGAGAAGTCCGGGACGGTCGGGCAGGCCCTGCCGGGCATGGAGATCCAGGTGGCCGAGGACGGGGAGATCCTGGTGCGGGGGCCCTCGGTGTTCCAGGGATACGTGGGCGACCAGGCCGCCACCCGGGCCGCGCTGCGCGGCGGGTGGCTCGCCACCGGCGACCTCGGGCAGCTGGACACGGAGGGCTATCTGACGATCACCGGCCGCAAGAAGGACATCATCATCACCAGCAGCGGCAAGAGCGTCGCCCCGCTGGCACTGGAGCAGCGGCTGCGGATGCACCCGCTGATCCACCAGGCGGTCGTGGTCGGGGACAACCGGCCCTGCGTCGGCGCCCTGATCACGCTGGATCCGGAGTTCCTGGCGCACTGGCGGGCCGGGCTGGCGATGCAGGGCGAGATGCGGGAGGCCCGGGAGGAGAACGCGCTGCGGGAGGAGGTCGCGCGGGCCGTGGCCGCGGCCAACAGCGTCGTGTCGCCGTCGGAGTCGATCCGGGTGTTCCGGGTTCTGCCGGAGTCGTTCGACGTGACCAACGGGCTGCTCACGCCGTCGATGAAGCTGCGCCGGGACGAGATCGTGCGGCACTACGCTTCCGAGATCGACGCCATGTACCAGTCGCGGAGGCGTCCCGGGCGGCCGAGCACCCCGGACGAACCGTCGAACTGGGACGATTCCGACAACGTGTTCCGCTGAGCGTGCGGCCGGACGCGTAGGCCTCGTCCCCTCGGGAACACGCAACAGTGGCGACGCAAGAGAAAGGACGACAGCCCTGACGACAGCCGTAGCTGACGCCCGGGCCGGAAAGGCGATATGTCAACCGAGCCGCGTGGGGACGACGCCCTGACCTCCGAGGAGATCCCGAGCCGCACGAACAGCTTCGTGGGCGAGCCGCATGACGTGACAGGCGCGCGGCTGGCCGCGGAGGAGTTCTTGCGTGATCTGGCACGCTCCTCCCCGCCCTCTGCCCCCGAGTACTGGGACGACATCCTGCTGGTGGTGACGGAACTGGCCGCCAACGCGGTCCAGTACGCCCCGGGTCCGTTCGCGCTGCGCATGCGCCGGACGTTCGACGGGGTGCATGTGGTCCTGCACGACACCAGCACCACCGAGCCGGCCCCTCGCCCCTTCGATCCGCGCAATGGCGGCGGGGGCATCGGCTGGCATCTGATCCACACGCTGTGCGACCAGGTCAGCGTGGTGGCCGACGACCGGGGCAAGGACGTACACGTCTTCATGCCCTGGTGAGCCGGGCGTGTCACGGGCGCGGCGCGCCCGTGACCGGCTCGGAACGGCTCAGACCGCGGCCGCCTCGCGTGGCGGCAGCCGGTCGTAGTAGTCACCCACGGCCCGCAGGTACTCCCGGTCCCTGGTCTCGCTGTCGGTCTGGAAGCGCGGCGCCGCCTTGGTGTCTCCCCTGCTGCACGCCAGGGTGACCTTCCTCCCCGGTATGTCGATGCCGGTGACGACCCCGGCCGGTACCAGGACACTGCGGCCGAACACCCAGACGCCGGTGTCGACGACCAGGTGCCGCATGTCGTGCGGGGCGGCCTCCCGGTCCACGTGCCCGATCGTGCCGTCGGTCGCGGCGACGGCGAAACCGGTCAGGTCCTGCCCCTCCGTGTGACCGCTGTCCGGCGCGTACGACCAGATTCTGTCGATGGCCACGCTGCCCCATCCTCCCTGGCGATGTGCGGATCGCATCTTCTCCGGCGGGCGCCTCGCGCCCGCCCCGTCCCACAGCAGCAATTACCCTCCTGCCGCAAGCGCATTCGGCGCACACGCCTGCGACCGCATGCGACTTCCGGCGGCCGGTCCCGGCGATGTTCCGCCGAGCGGGCATGGAGGTCGGTTTCCGGGGTAATCGCGGGGGCGCGGTGACATCCGAGTCCGTCGGTGAAGGGAGGCGCATGAGAAACGGAATTCGAGTCCGGAGAACGACCGGGATCCCCTCGCACCGCGGTCATCCCCAGAGGTGACCAGCCCAGGCCGTAGTACTTGTTGGAGGTATCCGTGCCCCTCGCCCAGAACCCGCTGTCCGTGGAAGTCGAAGTGCCCCGGGAGGACGTGGCCCTGATCACGGTCGACGGCTACCTGGACGTCGACACCGCGACCGAGTTCCAGGCCCATCTGGCCAACCAACTCCACCACGGCCGACGGCACTTCCTGCTCGACCTGTCGTCCGTCCCCTTCATGGACTCGTCCGGCATGAACATCATCCTGCGGGTGTACCAGGAGACCCGTAAGACCGAGGGCAGCGTGCACGTCATCAGCCCGGCACCGGCCGTGCGGCGCATCCTCGACCTGACCGGCGTCAGCATCACCGTGCCGATATCGGAAACTGTCGACGAGGCCCTGGCCCGTGTCGACGAAGGGCCGCAGCAGCCCGGCGAGCCGGAGGGGCCGAACGTCTGACGGTCCGGGTGCACCACAGGGCAGGGCGCCGGCGAAGGCCGGTGGCCCGGTGCCCTGGCTCCGCCCTGCCCGGACGACGGCTCACTGTGCGCACGCCGCTGACGGCGGCTAAGACCGCCGGCCCCCTGAACCGGATCACTTGCGCCGGAGCAGGTGTTGTACGAGGTCGGCGCATGGTTAGAGTTGTCGCCCGGCAAGTGTCACATCGCCGTCTCGTTGCCAGAAGCGGGCTCGGTCGACGCAACGCGGATGAGGAGAGAACCAGGTGCCGGAGCACGAAGCGGACGGACAGCTCGCCACGCCCAGCCACGAGGTCAGGGACTTCCTGCACCGCCGGCGTGAGCAGATCGCCCAGCGGTGGGCGGACGAGCCTCTGTTCCGCACCGTGTTCACCGTCTCGCGCGACGAGGCGGTGGAAGCGGGCAAGGCCGTGGTGGACGCGCTGGCCCAGGTGGCCGACTCGGACCAGGTGGAGGACCCGGACGCCGCGGGATTCAGCGGCGTGCGCGAGCAGCTGGCCCGGATGGGTGCGGCACGCTCCCGGGCCGGACTGACGAACACCCAGGTCTCCAGCGAACTGGCCGCCCTGCGACCGCCCGTGGAGAATCTGCTGGCCGCCGATCTGGAACAGGCACCGCCCGAGCATCTGAGGGCCTGTTCGACCGCTCTGACCGTGCTGATGGGCACCCTGCGGCTGGTCGCCATGCAGACGGCGCTGAGCGAGTGGCAGGCGCTCAGCGACCGGCAGCGGATGCAGCTGATGGAGGTGGCCACGCCCGTGATCCGGCTGTGGGACGGCATCGTGGCCGTGCCCCTCATCGGGACGCTCGACAGCGCCCGCAGCCAGATCGTGATGGAGACGCTGCTGAACGCCGTCGTGGAGCAGCACGCGCGGTTCGCGATCCTCGACATCACCGGGGTGCCGACGGTCGACTCGCTGGTGGCGCAGCACCTGATGAAGACGGTCGCCGCGGCACGGCTCATGGGCGCCGAGTGCATCGTCTCGGGCATCCGCCCCGCCATCGCGCAGACCATCGTGCATCTCGGGCTCGACCTGGACGTGATCACGCGCGCGAACCTCGCCGACGCACTGGGGTACGCGTTGCACGAGCTCGGCGCGGACATCGTGAACCCGGGTGCGGGTCAGCGGTGAACGACGCCCGCCCCCGTCCCGTGACGGGCCACGTACCGGTCCTCCGGCTCGGCGACGTCCTGCTCGTCACGCTCCAGGGGGACCTGCACGACAGCACGGCGCAGCAGCTCCAGCAGGACCTCGCCGAGACCATCTCCCGTACCGGGGTGCGCGGAGTCCTCATCGACATCTCCGGTGTGGAGATCGTCGACTCCTTCCTCGGCCGGGTGCTGGCCGAGATCGCCGCGCAGGCCAAGCTGCTGGCCGCGCGCACCGTGGTGGCCGGTATGCGCCCGGCCGTCGCCATCACCCTGGTCGAGCTGGGGCTGACGCTGCCGGGGCTGAGCACCGCCCTCAGCACCGAGGCGGGCATGGAACTCCTCGCGCGGCAGGCCCCGGTGCGCCGTCCCGGCGGCCCGCGTCAGGAGAGTCCGTGATGCACACCGCCGCGGGCGTGGAGGCCTGCTTGCCCATCCGGTCGGACATGGACCTGGTATGGGTGCGACAGCACGTACGGCAGGCCGCCGCCCGGCTCGGCTTCGGCCTGGTGGACCAGACCAAGCTCGTCACCGCGGCCAGCGAGCTGGCCCGCAATACCCTGGTGCACGGTGGTGGCGGACGGATGGAGGCGACGCAGGTCGGCAGTGCGGGCGCGCAGGGCCTGCGGCTCGCCTTCACCGACGAGGGGCCGGGCATCGCCGACCTCGACCTGGCCCTGAGCGACGGCTACACCTCCGGCGGCGGTCTGGGGATGGGGCTGAGCGGCGCGCGGCGCCTGGTGCACGACTTCGACATCGACACCACGCCGGGGTCGGGCACCACGGTGCGGGTGACCTGCTGGGTGGGCCGTCCGCCGCGTCCGCGCGAGGAGGTCTGATGCCGCGGGTGTGGGACGTGCCGGTGCGCGACGCGACCCGGGTGCGCGACGCGCGGGTCGCGGCCGAGGGCGCGGCCGCAATGGCCGGGCTGGACGAGCGGCGGACCGCGGCGGCCGCGCTGGTCGCGACCGAGCTGGCAACGAATCTGCTGAAGCACGCCGAGGGCGGCCAGGTGCTCATCGACGTCGTCGCCCCGCCCGTGCTGCGGGAGGGCCGGGAGGGGTCCAGGGTGGTGCAGATCGCCGCGATCGACCACGGCCCGGGCATCAACGACGTCCCCGCGGCGCTGCGCGACGGGTTCTCCACGACGCGCTCGCTCGGCGCGGGCCTCGGCACGTGCCTGCGCCTCTCCGACGACTTCGCCCTGCACAGTGTTCCCGGCCACGGCACGGTGGCGGTGGCCCGCGTGAGTGCGACGCCCCGGGGCGGTGGGGCGTCGGCGCGGCCCGGAGGCACGGTGTCCGCCGGTGGACGGTGGCAGGGTGGCGAGCCGCCCTTCGGCGCGGTTGCCTGCGGCGGCCTGACGGGCCACGCGGAGGTGCCCGGCGCTGCGCCGGGCTTCCCGGGACAGGGCCCGGCGACGGCCGGCCGTGCGCGGGAGACGGAGCCGGGGTTCCACGG
Source organism: Streptomyces collinus (assembly GCF_031348265.1). NCBI lineage: Bacteria > Bacillati > Actinomycetota > Actinomycetes > Kitasatosporales > Streptomycetaceae > Streptomyces > Streptomyces collinus. The sequence goes on from NZ_CP133771.1 coordinate 453,414, forward strand.
AGCACCGGGCCACGGCCTTCCGGACGCCGGCACACCGGGAAGCCGGACCGGCCTCCGGGCTGCCCCGGCGGACGACGGTACTCCGGGCACCCACGCGATGTCCCTGCGGGCAGCGGGCACCGCCGTGCCGGGCGACCGGACCGGCCCTCCGACCGGCAGCGGGTCCACGGGCGGGGCCCCGCGCAGAGCGGGGCGGGACGACCGCGCGGCGACGGCCCCGGGCCCCGGGGCCGCCTCGCAGAACCGTTCCTTGCCGGTCGCCGGTGTGCGGGCCGGCGGGGTGAACATCCCCTACGGCGGAGCCGAGTACTCGGGGGACGCCTGGGGCTGGGTCCGGGCCGGGGACCGGGTGACGTTGCTGCTGGCGGACGGGCTGGGCCACGGGCCGGAGGCCGCGCGCGCCTCGTCCGCCGCGGTCACGGCCCTGTACCGCTGGGCCCATCTCTCCCCCGCCGAGTCGCTGCGGCGGCTGCACGACGCGCTGCGGGACACCCGGGGCGCGGCCGTCGCCGTGGCCCAGCTCGACCTGTCGGCCGGGCGGCTGCGGTTCGCCGGCATCGGCAACGTGGGAGCGCGGCTGCGCACCGGCGGTGCCTGGCGCGCCCTGCTGTCGCGTCCCGGCATCGTCGGGGTCCACCGGCCCACGACCCTCCGCGAGGAGGAGGCCGACTGGTCGGACGACCCCCTGCTGATCCTGCACACCGACGGCCTGCCCAGCCGCTGGACGCCGCCGTCGGGCCCCGGGCCGGCGCCGGCCGACCCGGCCGTGACGGCCGCCGTGACGATACGTGACGCCAGCAGTCCCGCCCGGCCGGTGCGGGACGACACCGCCGTGGCCGTGCTGACCTCGACCCCGCCGGAACACCCATGATGCGCACTTGGCAGATCACCACCGTCACCGACGCGGCCCGCGCCCGCATCTCGCTCGCGCGCCTGGCCGCCGCGTACGGTGTGCCCACTGTCGAACGGACCCGGCTGGCCGCCGCCCTCAGCGCCCACCTGCGGCAGTGCCTCACCAAGGGCGGCACCTGGCGGCTGACCATGGACCTGGCGGGCTCCCCCGCCGAGGAGGGGCTGCTGCACGTCGTGGTGACCCCGTCGCCGGAGGCCTGCGCCGCCGGGGAGCCGCTCTGGGAGGTCACGGTCCCCTGCCCCGAGACGGCCGAGGCCGCCGAGGACGGCACCGTCGCCGCCGACCCCGCCGCACTGTCGGAGGCGCTGCTCGGCGCCGACGAGGACACGGCCGTCGTGCTGGACAAGCTCACCGAGCAGGAGGACCTGGTCTCCTTCCACCGCGAGGAGCTGCACCAGACCAACCAGGGCGTGCTGGCCCTGCACGCCGAGCTGGACGCGGCCGGGCGGGCCCAGCGTGAGGCCTTCGCCGCCGAGCGCAGCGCCCGCAACGAGGCGGAGAGCGCCCGGCGCAGGCTGACGTTCCTCGCGGACGCGAGCGCCGTGCTGACGGCGTCGCTGAATCACGAGGAGATCGTGCGCCGGCTTCCGGACCTGCTGGTGCCGGAGTACGCGAGCAGCGTCGACGTGTGGCTCTTCGACCACGAGGAGGACAGGCACCGGTCGGCACCGCATCCGGCCGCCGCCGTCGTCGCGGCCCGCACGGGGCGGCCCCAGTACGCCGCCGACCACCCGGGCAACCTGCCCGGCGTCGAGGACCAGCCGCCGTCGGCGCTGGATCCCGGGCGGCCGCTGCTGTGCGTGCCGCTGCCGACGCGACGGGCGCCGCTGGGGGTCCTGACGCTGTCGCCGCCCGGCGGGCGCTGGGACCCGGACGACGCGGTGATGCTGATCGAGCTCACCCGGCGGGCCAGCATCGCCATCGACAACGCCCGGCGCTTCGAGCACAACCGCGACATCGCCGAGACGCTGCAGCGCGCCCTGCTGACCGACCTGCCCGCCACGCCGGGTCTCAGCCTGGCCGCGCGGTATCTTCCGGCCACGCACGGGCTGAACATCGGCGGCGACTGGTACGACGCGTTCCCCCAGCGGGACGGCGGTCTCATCACCGTCATCGGCGACGTGACCGGACACGGTCTGCACGCGGCGGTCATGATGAGCCAGCTGCGCACCGCGCTGCGGGCGTACGCCGTCGACGGCGACAGCCCGGGCCGGCTGCTGACCCGGCTGCACCGGTTCCTGCACCACCTCCAGCCGGACCTGTACGCCACCGCCGTCATCGCCCGGTTCCACCCGGACGAGCCCACGCTGACCTGGGCCGCCGCGGGGCATCCGCCACCGGTACTGCGCCTGCCCGACGGCACCGTGCGCACCCTTGACGCCAAGCCCGGAGCGATGCTCGGCATCCCGCTCACCCAGGAGATCGCCGACCACACGGAGCAACTGGCACCCGGCTCGACGCTCGCCCTGTACACGGACGGGCTGGTGGAGCGGCGCGCGCAGGGCATAGACCCGGGTATCGAGCGGCTGGCCTCCGCGCTCGGCGGGTTCCGTTCCGCGGAGCTGGACGCGGACCTGGAGGGTTCGGCGGACCGGCTCCTGCATCCGCTGCTGAGCGATTCCGAGCGCGACGACGACGTGTGCCTGTTGCTGTGTCACGTCCGAGGTGACACCGGCTCCTGACGGCGGGTCCGGCTGGCCGGGTGTGCACGCGTTCTTCACTCCTGCCTGGTGCTTTTCGGCCACGGTGCGGGCATGGTGGTGATCGACGCGTTCGTCTGCCTGCCGCGTCCGGCTGGCGCGCCCGTGGGACACACGGTGGGATCGAAAGGGTGCGAACCAGCGATCCAGGGGCAGTCGGAAGGCGTTCGAGGCAGACCGCCTGGAGCCGCAGAAAGGGATGAACACCGTGACACGACCCAGGATCCTGGTGGTTGGCGCAGGCTTCGCCGGCGTGGAGTGCGTCCGCCGTCTGGAACGGAAACTCTCCCCGGACGAGGCCGACGTCACGCTGGTGACGCCGTTCGCCTACCAGCTCTACCTGCCGCTGCTCCCCCAGGTCGCCTCCGGCGTGCTGACGCCGCAGTCGATCGCCGTCTCGCTGCGCCGCAGCAAGAAGTACCGCACGCGGATCATTCCGGGCGGCGCCATCGGCGTGGACCTGAAGTCCAAGGTCTGCGTCATCCGCACCATCACCGACGAGATCGTCAACGAGCCCTACGACTACATCGTGCTGGCGCCCGGCAGCATCACCCGGACGTTCGACATCCCGGGGCTGACGGACCACGCGTTCGGGATGAAGACGCTCGCGGAGGCGGCGTACATCCGTGACCACGTCATCTCGCAGCTGGACCTGGCCGACGCGAGCCAGGACCCCGTGGAGCGGGCCTCGCGGCTGCAGTTCGTGGTGGTCGGCGGCGGTTACGCGGGCACCGAGACCGCGGCGTGCCTGCAGCGGCTGACGCACGCTGCGGTCAAGCGCTACCCGCGGCTGGACCCGGGGCTGATCAAGTGGCATCTGATCGACATCGCGCCGAAGCTGATGCCGGAGCTGGGCGACAAGCTCGGCAGCAGCGCGCAGGAGATCCTGCGCCGTCGGGGCATCGAGATCTCCCTGGGCACTTCCATCGCCAAGGCGGGTCCCGAGGAGGTCACCTTCACCGACGGGCGGGTGATCCCCACCCGCACGCTCATCTGGACCGCCGGGGTCGTCGCCAGCCCGCTCATCGCCACGCTCGGCGCGGAGACGGTCAAGGGGCGGCTCGCGGTCGCCCCGGAGATGAACCTGCCCGGCGACGACGGGGTGTTCGCGCTCGGCGACTCGGCGGCCGTGCCCGACCTGGCCAAGGGGGACGGGGCGATGTGCCCGCCCACCGCACAGCACGCGCTGCGGCAGGGCAAGCACGTCGCCGACAACGTCATCGCGTCGCTGCGGGGCCAGGCGATGAAGCCGTACGTCCACAAGGACCTCGGGCTCGTCGTCGACCTCGGCGGCACCGACGCGGTCTCCAAGCCGCTGGGCATCGAACTGCGCGGGCTGCCCGCCCAGGCCGTGGCCCGCGGCTACCACTGGTCGGCGCTGCGCACCAACGTGGCCAAGACGCGGGTGATGACGAACTGGCTGCTCAACGCCGTCGCCGGCGACGACTTCGTGCGGACGGGGTTCCAGGCCCGCAAGGCCGCCCGGCTGAAGGACTTCGAGTACACGGACGCCTATCTGACGCCGGAGCAGGTGCGGGCGCAGGTCGAGGGGTCCGGCCGGCCGGAGTAGGACCGGGCCGGACGGGAGCGTCCGCCCGTGGCATGTCATGCTGAGATACGGATCTTGGTGTGAGTCGGGAGAGAGTGCGGCGGTGTGAGGGCAGCGGGACGCACGGTGCGGGCACGACTGCGGGACCGGATCGCGGCGTCCGACCCCGGGCTTCTGCGCCTGACGGCCGGGCTGCGGACGGTCGGCGCGATCGCCCTGACCCTGCTCGTGCTCTCCCTGCTGCGGGCCGATGTGCACATCCTGGTGGCGGGGGCCATGGCGGCGATGGTCGCCACCTTCGCCATCCGCGAGAAGCAGCCGGCCGCACAGGCCGTGACGCTGGCGCTGGGGCTGCCGGTGGCCCTGGCCTCGGTGTCTTTGGGCGCGGTCCTCAACACGCGTCTCTTCGTCGGTGACGTCTTCTTCGTCGTCCTGATCTTCTGTGCGGTCTACGGCCGCCGGTTCGGCGACCGGGGCACCGCGCTCGGGCTGATCGGCTTCCAGGTCTACTTCCTGTCCCTGTTCGTCGGCGCCACGGCCTCCACCCTGCCCGCGTTGTGCGGTGCCCTGGCCGTGGCGTTCTGTTCCAGTGCCCTGATGCGGTTCGCGGTCGTGCCCGCGACGCCCACCGGTGTGCTGCTGCGGCTGCGCCTGGCCTTCCGGGCGCGGCTGGCGCAGCTGGTGGCCGCGCAGGTCGAACTGCTCGACGCTCCCGCGGACGAGATGGACAAGGCGCTGGAGGCCGTCCGCGAGGGCACCGCGCGGCTGCACGAGACGGCGATGATGATCCAGGGACGGCTGGAGGAGGGCACCCCGGACGAGTCTGCGGCGCGGCTGGTGCAGCGCAGGATCGCGGACGCCGAGATCGCCGCGGAGCGGCTCGGCCTGCTGCTGCTGACCGCCCGGACCGCCGAGCGAGCCGACACGCTCACCCTGCACCTGCCGGGCGCGCCCGCCCCGTCGCTCGCCGGGCCGGAGCTGCCGGACGAAGCGGGCGCCACGCTCCGCCGCGATCTGCAGGCGCTGCACGCCCTGGTGCTGCGGGCCGGCAGCGGCGACACCGGCACCGGGCTGGCCCATGTGCGCAACCGGCTCCTCGGCTACCGGGACGAGGAGAACCTGCCGCCCGCGTCGGCCGCCGTCCAGGACGTCTTCCGCGGCATCGGCGAGTCGGCCCGCGCAGTGCTCGGACTGCGGATCGCCCTGGACGGCCCACAGGACGAGTCGGACGACAGCCCCGCGACGGCCCGCTCCCGCGAGGAACTGGACGCCGAGGACGCCGCGATCGACGGCGGCGAGGGAGCGGAGCAGGAGGAGCAGACCGGGTTGCGGCGGCCCACCACGCGGGCGGCCGTGCAGGTCGCCGTCGGGTCCTCACTGGCCATCGTGGGCGGCGAGCTGCTGTCCACGCAGCGCTGGTACTGGGCGGTGCTGACGTGCTGGATCGTCTTCCTCAACACCGCGTCGACGGGCGAGATCCTGGTCAAGGGGTACCGGAGGCTGCTGGGCACGGTGTTCGGCGTGGTGGCCGGCATCGTCCTGGCCGGGCTGGTCGGCGGGCACACCTGGACGGCGTTCGCCCTGGTCCTGGTGCTGATCTTCGCGATGTTCTACACGGCTCCGCTGTCGTACACGCTGATGTCGTTCTTCGTCACCGCCATGCTGGGGCTGCTGTACACACTGCTGCACACCTACAGCCTCGACGTGCTCGTGCTGCGGATCCAGGAGACGGCGCTCGGCGCGGTCTGCGGGGTGGTCGCGGCGGCGCTGGTCCTGCCGGTGCAGACGGATCGCCGGACGAACGAGCTGCTCGGCACCGTGCTGGAACGGCTGGCCGAGGTCACCGAGGCGGCGGTCGGCCAGCTCAGCGGCGGACCGGCGGACGAACTGCTGGACAAGGCGCGCGACCTCGACCAGGCGCTGGCCGATCTGCGGGCCGCGACCCAGCCGCTGATCCATCCGGTCACCCCGCTGCGGACCCGCCGTCACACGGCCCGGTACGTGGTGGCGCTGCTGGAGACGTGCGCCTATCACGCGCGGACGCTGGCCGCGACGGCCGAGTTGCTGCCCACGCACCCCTCGATCGCTGCGGACCCGCGACTGCGCGGGGCCGCCGGGCGCACGGTGCGCAACATCGGGGTCATCGCGGCCCGGGTCGCCGACGAGCACGCGGGCGCGCAGGTCGAGACCGGGCCGAGCATCGCCTCCCTGCTGGGATCCGACGCCGGCACACCGCGCTACGGCCGCATCACCGACCGCGTGCTGCGGCATCTGGAGCGGCTGGACGAGGCCGTGGTCGGACTCGCCCGGCCGCTGGGCGTGCCGGTGGCGGCGCCCAAGGGGTGAGAGGCGCCCGCCGGCTTCTGCCGGCCGCTGCCGTCAGAAGTCCGTGGGCAGTCCGCTCACCTCGGCGATGCCCCGCAGTTCCTCGGTCTGCTTGTGCCGGTCCCGGATGTAGTCGGCTATCTCGCCGAGGCGGATCGGATCGGACGCGGTGGTGGCGTCCGTGACGATCCGGACCGGGCCGGTGTCGTCGACGTGGAGTTCGACCACTTCGTTGTCCAGGCGGCCGGTGACGGCGGTGGCGATGACGAGGGCCACCTCGTCACGGACCTCCTGGGGCAGCTCGTCGTCGGGCCCTGAGTCGAGCGCGAAGTCGAGGCTGGACAGGCGTTCCTCTTCGATCGCCTCGAGGACCGGTTCCACCGCGCGCATCAGAAGGCGGTAGTCCTCCGTGTCCATCCGGATGCGCAGGAGGTCCAGGTACACGTCCACGGGCCGGCCGTCGCCATGCGGAATCTCGGAATCGCTCATTGGCTTCGTGTTCCCCACGAGACGCGGCTCAGACGCGTCGCCACCGGGCCATGGCGAACGAGAACACTCCGAAGAGCACCAGCCCGGCCGCGACGCACACCAGCAGCCAGGGTCCGAGCGGGGTGTCGGCGAAGGTGCGCAGGGTGTCGTCGAGGCCCTTGGCCTTGTCGGGCTCGTAGTCGACGGCGGCGCGGACGGCGAAGATCCCCGCCACCGCGAACACCAGCCCGCGGGCGGCGCCGCCGACGACGCCGGTGACGTCCACGAGCTGCCGCGTCCGCCGGCTCATCTGCCCCAGCCGCAGCTTGTCGTGGTACTTGCGCAGCACCGCCCGTACGGCGATCCAGCCCCCGGCGCCGACGATCACGAGGCCCGCGGCACCGACCAGCCACTGGCCGGCGGGAATCTCCAGGGCCCTGGCCGTGGCGTCCCGGGACTGCTGGTCGCTGGATCCGCCGCTCTGGTGGCGGCTGGCCGCGAACGTCAGCACCGAGTAGGCGACGAAGACGTAGAAGGCGAAGCGGACCGTCGCCATCAGCCGCTTGCGGGCGCTGCGGCCGTCCTTGCCGACCGAGCCGAAGAGCGCCTCGGACAGCCGCCACAGGGCCATGCCGACGAGCCCGATGCCCAGCGCCCACAGCAGCACCGCGCCGAACGGCTTCTGCGCCAGTTCCTGCAGCGCTCCCCCGCGGTCGGCCTGCCGGCCGGTGTCGCCGAAGGCGATCTGCAGGGCCAGCGCTCCGACGAGCAGATAGATCACGCCCCGGGCGGCGAAACCCGCCCGTGCCGCCCCCTCGGTCACCGAACCCCGCGCCATCCGCCGGGCCCGGAACCGACCGCTCTGTGCCATCGCACTCGTGTTCATGTCGACCTCCCGGCAGTGCGGATGCCCCGGGTCGGCGTTCACACACCCTGCACAACGCCCGGACCAGGGGATTCCGCTTCCGCGCCGGGTGCCGGCGGCCCAGCCGTACGGCGCCGCGCCCCACCTGGAGCGGGCTCAGGACCGCCGGAACCTCGAACCGCGGCCTGCGCTACCGAGGGTGTGCAGGTGCTCCAGGGCGTCCAGGACCACCGTGCGGTCGTGCCAGGCGAGCCAGCGGCCGGCCTGGCCGCCCACGGTGTCGAGGGCCTTGGTCTGGGCGGTGGTCAGTCCGTCCAGGGGCCGGTCCATGTGGGCCGAGACCATGCCGACGCACAGCCCGGACTCGGTCGTCAGCGGGACGCTGTGGCACGCCCTGCTGCCCGCCGCGAGGATGGCCCGCCGGGCCGGTTCGGTGAACACCGGATCGCTCTCCACGTCACGCACGGTGACCTGAGAGACGTCCCGGGCGGCCCGGGCGCAGGACGTGCCGTCCTCGCCGACGTGGGCGAAGAAGTCGACGAAGTCGGCCGTGAGGCCGGTGTGCTGCTCCATGCGCAGCCCTCCGCGGGCCGGGTCGGGGAGCTGCACGTTGCCCATGTCGGTGCCGGTCACCGTCAGGGTGGACCGCAGCACGGCCTTCAGGACGGCGCCGCGGCTGCCGGACCCGGACCGGTGCGCCTGGGTGAAGGTCAGCTCGGGCTCCGGCCCGCGGACGCGCCGCGGGAACCACAGGGCGTCCGGCCCGTCGGGGCGCGGTGCGGTCACCAGGACTCCGGCCAGGGTGTGCAGCTTGACGTTGTAGCGCTGGGACGCCCGCTGCAGCAGCGCGAAGGCGCTCTCCCCGTCCGGCAGCGCGTACCGCTCCTGCAGGATGCCCTGCGCCTGCGAGATCAGCGGACGCACCCGGGCCCGGGCCCGCAGATCGCGCAGCTCGGTGCGCAGGCGCTCCAGCTCGCCGTCGTCGGCGCCTGCCGCCCGCCCCGCTGTGGACATGGAACTCCTAGGGTGTCGTCGTCTTGACGCGCAGGGGCCCGGCCGCGGCTTGTGCCGTCGGCCGGGCCTCGTTGCGCCTCGTCTCCCCCGGCGTCAGGGGCGCGCGGGGATCAGGCGGGCTCCGGGGCCGGCATGCGCGGTCCGGCCATCGGCGCCACGGGTTCGCGGGCCGGTGCGGGTGTGGCCGCGAGCAACTGGTGGGCGGCCTCCAGGGCGCGCTTGACGTCCCGGGTGCCGGTGGACACGCACAGCGTGTACGCCAGGTCGCGTGCCCGGGGGTTCGGCTCCGCCGGTCCGCGGGCGGCCTCGGCGGCCGCCAGGGCCTCGTACTCGTCGACGAGTCGGCGCAGCACGGCGGGGTGGGGCCTCAGCATGGTCGTTCGCTCCTCGTGGGGTCGGATGGTCAGGCCGCTGTGGAGGTGCCGCCGCTCCCCCGGTTGCCCGCCCGCTGCCCCAGGACCTCGTCGCGCACCCGGGCGCAGCTGCGGCTGATGAGGCGGGAGACGTGCATCTGGGAGATGCCGAGGTGGTCGGCGATACGGCTCTGGGTCATGTCCTCGAAGAAGCGCATGTAGAGGATGGCCCGTTCGCGTTCCGGCAGCCGGCGCAGGCCTTCCTTGGCGGACTCGCGGTCCACGACGACGTCGTAGGACGAGTCGGCCGCGCCGAGGGTGTCCGCGAGGCTGTAGCCGTCGTCGTCGGCCGAGAGCTCGGCGTCCAGCGACAGGGTGCTGAAGCTGTCCAGGGCTTCGAGCCCGGCGTTGACCTCTTCCTCGGTCAGGCCGGTGTGGGTGGCGAGGTCCGCCACGGAGGGCTCGGGGCTGCCCGGGTTCTGGGTGAGTTCACGGCGTGCCACCCGCACCTTGTTGCGCAGCTCCTGCACACGGCGGGGGACCCGCAGGGCCCACATGCGGTCCCGGAAGTGCCGCTTGACCTCGCCGGTGATGGTGGGGACGGCGTAACTCTCGAAGGCACCCCGGCTCGGGTCGAACCGGTCGATGGCCTTGACCAGGCCCAGTGCGGCGACCTGCCGGAGATCCTCGATCGACTCACCGCGGTCGCGGAAGCGGCCGGCGATGCGGTGGGCCATGGGCAGCCACAGGGTGACCAGTTCGTCGCGGACGGCCTCCCGCTCGGGACCCTCCTCCAGCTCCGCCATCCGGGCGAAGAGGGCGGCGGTGTCGGGGGCGTCGTCGTGACGCCGCCGGGAAGCGGTGGTCGTCGTTTCGGGCGTGCCGGGACGATGAGTGGGCGTTTCGATGAGCATGCGGATTCGCTCCTGAACGGTGGTTTCAGGGACTGACCGCGGGAAGGACGCTGCCCGGATCGCCTGGAGGGCCTCCGGGGCAGTCATACCGCTCCCGCTGGCGCGCCTCCGGTCCGAAGCACGAAACTGCGTCTGCCCTGACCCCGGTGGAACAAACTCCGCTTTGCAGTGCAATCTGTCGAGTGCCGGCTCACGGGCGTTCAGGACAGGGGGACGACAGCGGTGATGCACTTGCCCCCGGCGGGCAGGTCCGACACCCGGACATCGCGGGCGAGCCGGCAGACGATGGGCCAGCCGTGGCCGCCGTGCCGCAGCCGGCCGTGCGGATCGGTGCGGGGCGCGGTCACGGGCAGCGCGTCGCTGCGGTCGCTCACCGAGACGCGCACACCTGGACCGTCGACGTCCACCTGGAAGTCGGTGACGCCGCCGCCGTGCAGGATCGCGTTGGTGGTGAGTTCCGAGGCGACGAGCAGTGCGTCGGACAGGGCGTCCGTGTCGCACGGGGTGTGGGTGGCCCGGCAGCGTTCGGCCACGGCCCGCTCCACCGCCCGGCGCGCTTCGGCGGGTTTGCACGGCCGGGCCCGGCGGGCGCCGGGCGGCTCGAACAGTGAATCGATCATGTGCTCCTCGCACATTCTGCAGCTCCCTGACAGCACGGACGGAAAACGGGTCCGGACCGCGTTCCGGGGCCGCCCGCAGGGGCCTGCCCCGGGGTCCGCGGACCCCCTGCCTGCCTCGACCTTCCGCGGCATCCGGGGCGCGCACCGCGCGAGCACCGCGGTCTTACTCTTCGGCTCACCTCTCCCCGCACCTGCAAACCTCCGGTCCGGCCGGAAGACCCGAAAACACCCCGGACGGCTGTGACTCGATGTCATCTCCGTGCTCTGGCCGGGTAGGCGGTGTGCATGACCGATGTGGTGGATTCCGACGAGCTGTTGAGGCGTATCCAGCGTGCGAGGGAGTGCGCGGTGCAGGAGGAGCGGACGTGGCGGACCAGGAGCGAGGAGCTGGGCGCGACGGACCCGCAGGGGGCCCGGGACGCGACCGTGCGGCGGATGTCGTACGAGGCGGTGCTGCGGGTGCTTGACGAGATCGTGGCCCCGGGCAAACACGCCCCGGAGGGCTGACCGGGCGCAGGCCGGTGCCGCTGCGGGCGTGACCTGATGGCGCGGCGCACGCCGTACTGATTGCGAGGGCACACGCCGGGAACCCGGTGCGTATGACTGCCGACCACACGCGAGCACCCGTTCTGGAAGCACTGGACGAGTACCGGCGCAAGGGGCGTCTGTCGTTCACGCCGCCCGGGCACAAGCAGGCCCGGGGGGCGGATCCGGCGGTCCGGGAGATCCTCGGTGACGCGGTGTTCCACGGGGACGTGCTCGCCTCGGGCGGTCTGGACGACCGGCTCACCAGGGGCCGGGTGCTGCAACGGGCCCAGGAGCTGATGGCCGACGCGGTGCATGCCGAGCACACCTACTTCAGCACCTGCGGGAGTTCCCTTTCGGTGAAGGCCGCGATGCTGTCGGTCGCGGGCCCGCACGAGAAGCTGCTGATCGGGCGTGACGCCCACAAGTCCGTGGTGGCGGGGCTGATCATCTCCGGTATCGAGCCGGTCTGGACAGAGCCCCGGTGGGATGCCGGGCGGAACCTCGCCCATCCTCCGTCCGCCGAGGAGTTCGAGCAGGCCTTCGAGGCGCATCCGGACGCGCGCGGCGCGCTGGTCACGAGTCCCACGCCCTACGGCGGCTGCGCGGATCTGCGGGCGATCGCCGACGTCTGTCACCGGCGCTCACGGCCGCTGATCGTCGACGAGGCGTGGGGCGCGCACCTGCCGTTCCATCCGGATCTGCCGTCGTGGGCGATGGACGCGGGCGCGGACATCTGTGTGACGAGCATCCACAAGATGGGCAGCGGCCTGGAGCAGGGCTCGGTCTTCCACCTCCAGGGCGACCTGGTGCCGCCGGAGCTGCTGGGGATGCGGGCGGACCTGCTGGGCACCACCAGCCCCTCGGTGCTGATCTTCGCGGGCCTGGACGGCTGGCGGCGGCAGATGGCGCTGCACGGCAAGGAGCTGATGGGCGGTGCGCTGGAGCTCGCCGCCGAGGTCCGGGCCGCCATCGAGGAGATCGACGGGCTGCACGTCAACGACCGGAACGACTTCTGCGGCCCGGGTCTGGCCGACGACCTCGACCCGCTGCCCGGCGTCATCGACCTCACCAGCCTCGGAATCACGGGCTTCCAGGCGGCGGACTGGCTGCGCGAGCACCGGCACATCGACGCGCACCTGGTGGATCACCGCCGCATCGGCGCGCAGATCACCCACGGCGACGACCGGGAGACCACCGGGGAGCTGCTGGAAGCACTGCGGGACCTCGCCCGGGCGGCCGGTGACCTGCCCGGAGCGCCGAAGGTGGAGGTGCCCTCGCCATCGCAGCTGCGGATGGAGCAGGCGGTGCTGCCCCGGGACGCGTTCTTCGGACTGGTCGAGACCGTGTCGGTGTCCGAGGCGGCCGGTCGGGTCGCGGCCGAGATGATCACGCCGTATCCCCCCGGCATCCCCGCGGTCCTGCCGGGCGAGCGCCTGACCGAGCCGGTGCTGGCGTACTTGCGGACGGGGCTGGACGCGGGCATGCACCTGCCCGACCCCGAAGACCCGGAACTGGAGACGGTCCGCGTGCTCGCGGAGTGACTCCCCGGCGTGAAACAGGTCACGCCACCCGGTCCATGGGGCGCATACACCGCCTAGATGGTTTACCGTTCATTCATACGTGGTGACGGAGTCGACCCCTCGTCCTCCGTGCGCCACCGCTTACGGCCCTGGCTGGTCTCCCCCGTCCAGCCAGGGCTTTTTCATGCCCGGACGATCCGTCGCAAGAAGTCACGTACGCCGAGGTGCCCACGGCCCCGGCAGCGGCTGAAATGGCTTTAGGGACAGCACCGCAGTCGACCGCCCGGCGAGGAGCTCCGCATGACCAAAGCGATCAAACTCCTGACCGCCCTGCCTCCGCCCCAGCGGCAGCGTCTCATGACCCTCGCCCGGGAGGTGTCCTTCCCCGAGGACGCCCGGATCTTCGAGGCGGACGGCACGGCCGACCGCTTCTGGGTCATCCGCTCGGGCGCCGTCTCACTGGACCAGCAGGTGAACTCCTTGCAACGGGTGACCGTGGCCAGCCTCGGTGCCGGCGACCTGCTCGGCTGGTCCTGGCTGTTCCCGCCCTACACCTGGGACTTCGGCGCGGTGGCGTTCAGCCCGGTGCGGGCCTACGAGTTCGACGCCCAGGCCGTGCTGGGGCTGTGCGAGGAGGACCCGGAGCTGGGGATGATGCTGGTGCGCAACGTCGCTGAAGTGCTCGCGCACCGGCTGGAGATGACCCGGGGCAAGCTGATGGAGCAATACACCCTGCACCGGCGGGGAGCGCTGTGAGACGTCAGACGCGGTAGCGCCGCAGTGCCGGTACGGCGGCGGCCAGCACCAGCATCACCGCGACGACCAGGAATCCACCGCCCGCGACGGCGGTGCGGGGGCCGAAGGCGGATCCCGCGGTGCCGTGCAGCACGTCGGCGAGACGGGGGCCGCCCGCCACGACGACGGTGAACACGCCCTGCATGCGCCCGCGCATCTCGTCGGTGGCGGCGGACAGCAGTATCGCTCCGCGAAAGACCATGGAGACCATGTCGGCCACCCCGGCGAGGGCGAGGAACGCCACCGCGACCCAGAGGTTGCGGCTCAGCCCGAAGCCCGCGATGGCCACACCCCAGGCGACCACCGCCCCGATCACCATCCAGCCGTGCCGCCGGGCCCGGGAGAAGGTGCCGGAGAACAGCCCGCCCAGCACGGCGCCGATGGGGATCGCCGCGAACAGCAGACCCAGCGCGAGGCCTTCGCCGTACGGGGCGTACGTCTGGGAGGCGAGCTGCGGGAACAGGGCGCGGGGCATGCCGAGGACCATGGCGATGATGTCGGCGAGGAACGACAGCAGCAGCACCGTGTGCCCGGAGATGTAGCGGAATCCGGCGGCGATCTCCTTCACGCCCGCGCGCCGCACCGCCGCTCCGGCCAGGGGCGGCAGCGACGGCAGCCGGTAGACCGCCCACACCGTCACGCACAGGGCCACTGCGTCGATGAGGTACAGCTCGGGCAGCCCGATGACGGGGATGAGGGCGCCGGCGAGCAGCGGGCCCGCCACCTGCCCGGTCTGCATCACGGTCGAGCCGAGCGCGCCCGCGGCGGGCAGTTCGTCCTCGGGGACCAGCCGGGCTATGGAGGCGGTGCGGGCCGGCGCGTTCAGGCCCCAGAAGGCCTGCTGCACGGCGAGCAGCAGCATGAGCGCACCCACCGACTCAAGGCCCACGAAGGCCTGGAGCCAGAACAGCAGCGAGGTGACGGCGATGCCGCTGTTGGTGATCAGCAGCAGCTTGCGACGGTCCATGGTGTCGGCGATCGCCCCGCCCCACAGCGCGAACACGACCAGCGGCACGAGCCCCGCCAGGCTCGCGGCGCCGACCCACGCCGAAGAGCCGGTGATGTCGTAGATCTGCTTGGGGACGGCGACGGCGGTCAGCTGGCTGCCGACGGCCGTGACGATCGTCGAGCCCCACAACCGCCGGTAGGCGGGGCGGCGCAGGGGGCGGGTGTCCATGGCCCAGCGCCGCCAGCCGCGCCGCCGGGGCGCCTGCGGATCGGGGTCCCGCTCTTCGGTGGTGCTCTCGCTCGTGTCCACGCGCCGCTTCCTCGATGCTCGCTACATCTTTCGGGCGGGGATCACTATCGCACCAGCCGGTCCGGCCACCGCGGCCGAGGTGTCAGCTTCCGGCGATGAGCACGGCGCCGAGCACGATCATCGTGGCGGCGACCAGGCCGTCCAGGACGCGCCAGGCCGCCGGCTTGGCGAGGAAGCGGCCGAGCATCCGGGCGCCGAACCCGAGGACGGCGAACCAGCACAGGCTGGCCAGCACCGCGCCGAGGCCGAACGTCCAGCGCAGCTCGCCGTGGTCGGCGGCGACGGAGCCCAGCAGGAACACGGTGTCGAGGTAGACGTGGGGATTCAGCCAGGTCATCGCCAGGCAGGTGAGCACGGCCCGGCGCACCGATCCGGCCGCCTCCCCCTCGGCCCGCAGCGCGTCGCCACCGGGCCGGAACACCCGGCGGGCCGCCATCGCCCCGTAGACCAGCAGGAACGCGCCGCCGATCCAGCCGACCGCCGTCAGCGCGCCCGGCCACCGCACCACCACCGCGCCGACCCCGCCGACCCCGAGTGCGATGAGCGCCGCGTCCGACAGGGCGCAGATGGCGACCACGGCGAGGACGGCCTGGCGGCGGATGCCCTGGCGCAGGACGAAGGCGTTCTGGGCTCCGATGGCGACGATGAGGGACAGGCCGGTGCCGAAACCGGCGGCGCCGGCGGTGAAGGTGCTGGTCATGGCGTCGACGCTACGGACGCACCGGTCTGGGGTCCAGCTAAAGATTCTTACGTATCATTAGCAGGCATGATGATGACGGATCTTCCGCTGGATCAGGTGCGGACCCTGCTCGCCGTCGTGGACGAGGGCACGTTCGACGCGGCGGCGGCCGCGCTGCATGTGACGCCGTCGGCGATCAGCCAGCGGGTGAAGGCGCTGGAGCAGCGCACGGGCCGGGTGCTGCTGCTGCGGACGAAGCCGGTGCGGCCGACCGAGTCGGGTGAGGTGCTGGTGCGGCTGGCCCGCCAGGTGGCGCGGCTGGAGCACGACGCGTACGCGGAGCTGGGGCTGGCCGACAGCGGGGAGCCGATCCGGGTGTCGGTCGCGGTGAACGCGGACTCGCTGGCCACCTGGTTCCTGCCCGTCCTCTCGCGCGTCCCGGAGGAGCTGCGGCTCTGCTTCGAGCTGCGCCGCGAGGACGAGGACCACACGGCGGCCCTGCTGCGGGAGGGCACGGTGATGGCGGCGGTGACCTCGTCCCCTGACCCCGTGCCGGGCTGCTCGGTCCGGTCGCTCGGGAGGATGCGCTATCTCCCCGTGGCCGCGCCGGGCTTCGCCGCGCGGCACCTCGGCGGACCCCTGACGGAGGCGCTGACGGAGGTGCCCGTGGTGGTCTTCGACCGGCGCGACGACTTCCAGGACGGCTTCGTCCGGCGGCTCACCGGGGGCCGGAGCGGCGCGAGCGCGCTGCGGCATTACGTGCCGACCTCGGAGGGCTTCGTCGAAGCCGTGGCCGCCGGGCTGGGCTGGGGTCTGGTGCCGGAGCCCCAGGCGGATCCGCTGCTGGACGACGGCCGGCTCGTCGGCATCGCACCGGGCCGCACGGTCGACGTGCCGCTGTACTGGCAGCAGTGGAAGCTCGACTCGCCGGCGCTGGCGCAGGTCGCGGAGACGGTGACGGCGACGGCGGCGCAGGCGCTGCGGCCCTGACGGCTCAGTCCCGGACGGCCTCCAGCCGGGCCGCCGCGCTGTCCAGCAGCATCTCCAGGGCCGCCGGATAGGCGCTGGTGAGCATGCGTGTCGCGAGCAGGGGCGCCGCCTCGGCGATGCGCGGGTGAGTCGTGGCGGGCAGGTGGGCGTACGTCGAGCGCCACATGTCCTCGTCGGCGTGCAGGGAGTCGCTGGGCAGGGCCAGGGAGGCGGCATCCAGGGCGGCGAAGGCCAGGGTCTGGTCGATGAAGGCGTGGTAGATGCGCACGGTGTCGGGCAGCGGGAAACCGGCCGTGCGCAGGACGTCCAGGACGGCCTCGTCGGCGGCCAGCTCATGGGCCCGGCCCGTGACCCGGTTCGTGGTCAGCAGGGCCGCCTGCGGATGGGCGAGGTACGCGGCGTGGATGCGCAGCCCGAAGGACCGCAGGTCCGCCCGCCACTCCCCCGTGGGCCGCCAGCCCTGAAGGGCCTGGCCGATGAGCGCGTCGCCGATGGCGAGGGTCAGGTCGTCCATGCCCCGGAAGTAGCGGTAGAGCGTGCTCGGGTCGGCGTCCAGGGCGAGGCCCAGCCGCCGGGCGGTCAGTCCCGCGCTGCCGTGTTCGCGCAGCATGCGCAGCGCGGTCTCGACGATCAGCTCCTCGGACAGCACGGTGCCGCTCTTGGTGGGCCTGCGCCGACGGCGTTTCTCCTCGGGCACCACGGGCTTGGGCACAGCGGGCTCCCTCCCCGGGGACCGGCCCCGGTCCTTATGCCAACGCCATTGACCTTATGACAGGGGGCGGCGTTGTATCTCCCCAGGGGCGCGTCGCGTTCTTCGCAAATAGGGAGTTTCTGTCATGCGTGTACTGCTCGTGGGTGCCGGTGGTGTGGGCGGGGCGATCACCCGGATCGCGGCCCGGAGGCCGTTCTTCGAGGCGATGGTGGTGGCGGACTACGACCCGGACCGGGCCGAGGCAGCGGTCGCGGCCCTGGACGGCGACGCGCGGTTCACCGCGGAGCAGGTGGACGCGGGCGACGAAGCGGCCGTGGCCCGTCTGCTCCAGGGGCATCGCTGCGACGTCCTGCTCAACGCCACCGACCCCCGCTTCGTGATGCCGCTGTTCCGTGCCGCCCGCGCCGCGGGGGCCACCTATCTCGACATGGCGATGTCGCTGTCCCGCCCGCACACCGAGCGGCCGTACGAGGAGTGCGGGGTCAAGCTCGGCGACGAGCAGTTCACGCAGGCCGCCGACTGGGAGAAGGAGGGGCTGCTGGCCCTCGTCGGCATGGGCGTGGAGCCGGGCCTGTCGGACGTCTTCGCGCGCCACGCAGCCGACGAACTCTTCGACGAGATCGAGGAGATCGGCATCCGCGACGGCGCGAATCTGACCGTCGACGGCTACGACTTCGCGCCCTCCTTCAGCATCTGGACCACCATCGAGGAGTGCCTCAACCCGCCGGTCGTCTACGAGACGGGCAAGGGCTGGTTCACCACGGAGCCTTTCAGCGAGCCCGAGGTCTTCGACTTCCCCGAGGGCATCGGCCCGGTCGAGTGCGTGAACGTGGAGCACGAGGAGGTGCTGCTCGTACCCCGCTGGGTCGACGCCCGCCGGGTGACCTTCAAGTACGGCCTGGGCCGGGAGTTCGTCGAGACGCTGAAGACGCTGCATCTGCTGGGCCTGGACCGTACCGACCCGGTGGCCGTGCCCGGGCCGGACGGACCGGTGAAGGTCTCGCCGCGCGACGTGGTCGCCGCGTGCCTGCCCGACCCGGCGACGCTCGGCGAGCGGATGCACGGCAAGACGTGCGCGGGCACCTGGGTGCGGGGCGTGAAGGACGGCGAGCCACGTGAGGTGTACCTGTACCACGTGGTCGACAACCAGTGGTCCATGGCGGAGTACGGCTCCCAGGCGGTGGTGTGGCAGACGGCGGTCAATCCCGTCGTCGCGCTCGAACTCCTCGCCACGGGCGCCTGGTCCGGTGCGGGCGTGCTCGGCCCGGAGGCCTTCCCGGCCCGGCCGTTCCTGGACCTGCTGACGGACTACGGCTCCCCCTGGGGCATGCGGGAGCAGTGAACGGCTGTCCGGGAACGCCCTGTTTCAGCGCGCATCGACAGGTCACCCGAAACGGAGTAAGCAGACGAGAGAGCACGTTTCTACTGCGATGCAGGTGACTTCGATGGACAACTGGCGAGACCACGCTGCCTGTCGGCACGAGGACCCCGAGCTCTTCTTCCCGATCGGCACCTCCGGCCCGGCTCTGCTGCAGACGGAGCAGGCCAAGGCGGTGTGCCGACGGCGCTGCCCCGTGCAGGAGCAGTGTCTGCAATGGGCCCTGGACACCGGGCAGTCCATCGGCGTCTGGGGCGGGACGAGCGAGAACGAACGGCGTGCGCTGAAGCGCCGCACGGCCGCCCGCCGCCGCTCCGGCTGACATCACGCCCGCACCCCTGGGGATGCCCCGCTGCACCGCAGCGGTCCCCAGGGGTGCGGGCGTCCGGCCGGGGTTAGGCTCGCGGCACGTATCCGTGTCGCCGCGGAGAGGAGTCGACCATGAGCGTGCGCGTGCGCCGTGTCTACGATCCCGCCGAGCCGGAGGACGGGGTGCGGGTCCTGGTCGACCGGCTGTGGCCGCGCGGGCTGGCGAAGGACGCGGCCCGGGTGGACGAGTGGCCGAAGGCGATCACCCCGTCGACGGAGCTGCGGCGCTGGTACCACGCGGGCGAGGGCTCCTACGAGGAGTTCGCCGAGCGGTACGAGGCGGAGCTCGCCGCCGACGAGGCCGCCGAGGCCCTCGACGGCGTGCGCGAACTGCTCCGTAAGGGGGACGTGACGCTGCTGACCGCGTCGAAGACGCCACAGCGGAGCCACGCCGCCGTGCTGACCCGCCTCCTCGAAGGCTGAGGAGACGGGCCCGCGACCGTCAGGCGGTCTGCTTGGCCGCCGCCCGGCCCGCCGCCCGCCCCGAGAAGAGGCAGCCGCCGAGGAAGGTGCCCTCCAGGGCGTTGTAGCCGTGGACGCCGCCGCCGCCGAATCCGGCGACCTCACCGGCCGCGTACAGTCCCTCGACCGGCTTGCCGTCGGTCCCGAGGGCGCGGGAGTCCAGGTCGGTCTGGATGCCGCCGAGGGTCTTGCGGGTGAGGATGTGCAGCTTGACGCCGATCAGCGGGCCGGCCGCCGGGTCGAGGATGCGGTGCGGGGTGGCGACCCGGCCGAGGCGGTCGCCGATGTAGCGGCGGGCGTTGCGGATGCCCTGCACCTGGGCGTCCTTGGCGTAGGGGTTGGCGATCTGCAGGTCGCGGGCCTCGATCTGGCGCTTGATCCCGGCCGCGTCGAGGAGCGGCTTGTCGGTGAGCGCGTTCATCTTCTCGACGAGCTGCTCGACGGTGGACGCGGTCACGAAGTCGGCGCCCTTGCGCAGGAACGCGTCGACCGGTCCGGGCGCGCCCTTGCCGAGGATGCGTTCCTTGAGGAATCCGGCGCGGTCCTTGGCGGTGATGTCGGGGTTCTGCTCGGAGCCCGACAGGGCGAACTCCTTTTCGATGATCTTCTGCGAGAGAATGAACCAGGAGTGGTCGTAGCCGGCGATGTCCTCGGTGGTACGCAGGTGCTTCAGGGTGCCGAGGGTGTCGTAGCCGGGCAGGAAGGGCCCGGGCAGGCGGCGGCCGAGGGCGTCGAACCACATCGAGGACGGTCCGGGCAGGATGCGGATGCCGTGGCCGGGCCAGATCGGGTCCCAGTTCTGCAGGCCCTCCGTGTAGTGCCACATGCGGTCGCGGTTGACCAGCCGGACGCCCGCCTCCGCGCTGATGTCGAGCATGCGCCCGTCCACGTAGGCGGGGACGCCGGTGACCATCTCGCGCGGCGGGGTGCCGAGGCGTTCGGGCCAGTAGCGGCGGACGATGTCGTGGTTCGCGCCGATGCCGCCGCTGGTGACGATGACGGCCTGGGCGGTGAGTTCGAACTCGCCGATCGCGTCGCGGCTGGAGGCGACACCCCGGGGTGAGGGGTCCTCGGCCAGGACCGTGCCCCGCACACCCCGGGCGGTGCCGTCCTCGACGACGAGTGCGTCGACGCGGTGACGGTGGTGGAAGGTGAGCAGCCCGTCGCGGGCGGCCTGCCTGGCGTAGCGCACGAACGGTTCGACGACGCCGGTGCCCGTGCCCCAGGCGACGTGGAAGCGGGGCACGGAGTTGCCGTGCCCGTGTGCGGTGAGGTCGCCCCGCTCGGCCCAGCCGACGGTGGGCAGGAACGTGATGCCGTGCCCGTCGAGCCAGGACCGCTTCTCCCCCGCGGCGAACTCGACGTAGGCGCGGGCCCAGCGCACGGCCCAGGAGTCCTCGTCCTCCAGCCGGTCGAAGCCCGCGCTGCCGCGCCAGTCGCTCCAGGCGAGGTCGAAGGAGTCCTTGATGCCCAGGCGCCGCTGTTCAGGCGAGCCGACGAGGAACAGCCCGCCGAAGGACCAGAAGGCCTGGCCGCCGAGGTTGCCCGCGTTCTCCTGGTCGACGAGGGCGACCCGCCGGCCCCTGCTGGTCAGCTCGTGCGCCGCGACCAGACCGGCGAGACCCGCTCCGACGACGATGACATCGGCATCCATGGCGACCGTTCCCTTCTTCAGTTCTTCGAGTGGGCGAGGGTGCCGCTGCCATCGGTCAGCAGGGCCGTGAGCAGTTGCTTCAGCCAGGCACGGGCGTGCTCCACGTCCCGGTCCAGCAGCAGTTGCGTGGTGACGCCGTCGTATGCGGCGACCACGGCACGGGCGGCGCCGTCGGTGTCGCCCAGTACGGCGGGCAGCGCGGTGTGCCCGCGTGCCCGGCCGAGCCGGTCGGCGATGGCCTGCCGCAGCCGCGCGCGGTGTTCGAGCAGGCCCCGTGCGACCTCCGGGTCGCGGGCGGCGTGCACGAGGAAGTCCGTCTTCACCAGGAGCCAGTCACGGTCGAGGAGCAGCACGTCGGTGACGCGGTCCACGGCGGCGGGCACGTCGAGGTCCGGCCCGTCGAGGGCGAGGGCGCCGGACACCTGCTCGGCGATCAGGTCGGCCCGCTGGCGGTAGAGCGCGAAGAACAGCTCGTCGAGGCTGGAGAAGTTGGAGTAGAAGGCGCCCCTGCTGTAGCCGGCGGCCTCGCAGACCTCCTCGATCGAGACGTGCCCGAAGCCTTTGGCCGCGAACACGGAGAACGCCGCGTCGAGGAGGTTGGCGCGGGTGTGGACCC
Organism: Streptomyces collinus; assembly: GCF_031348265.1. Lineage (NCBI taxonomy): Bacteria > Bacillati > Actinomycetota > Actinomycetes > Kitasatosporales > Streptomycetaceae > Streptomyces > Streptomyces collinus. The sequence goes on from NZ_CP133771.1 coordinate 475,096, forward strand.
GGCGCCTCGTCACGCGCCCGGCGCTTCCCTCGGCAGCCATGCCCGGCCCTCCTTTCGATACAGGACTGTATTGGATACATCGATGTATCGAAAGAGTGAGCGTTTCATGGAACATATTTTCGATTAAGAGGTACGCTGACTGCATGCACCTCCAGGGCTCCCTCTTCGACCAGGCCGACGAGCTCCGTCTCGGCTCTCTCGACGGGATCAGCCGTACCCACCTCGGCTTCGGCGCCTGGCTGGACACGCTGCCCGGGTGGCTCGGCGGCTCGGACGACCTGTTCGAGCGCCTGGCCGCCGAGGTCCCGTGGCGGGCGGAACGGCGCACGATGTACGACAGCGTCGTCGACGTTCCCCGCCTGCTCGCCTTCTACGGCGCGGACGACCGGCTGCCGCACCCGGTGCTGGCCGAGGCACGGGACGCGTTGAGCGCCCACTACGGCGAGGAGCTGGGCGAACCGTTCACCACCGCCGGACTGTGCTACTACCGCGACGGCCGGGACAGCGTCGCCTGGCACGGCGACCGGATCGGACGCGGGGCGCGCGAGGACACGATGGTCGCGATCCTGTCGGTCGGAGCCCCCCGCGACCTGCTGCTCCGCCCGCTGCGAGGTGGCCGGGACACCGTGCGCCGCCCCCTGGGCCACGGCGACCTCGTCGTGATGGGCGGTTCCTGCCAGCGCACCTGGGAGCACGCGATCCCCAAGAGCGCCCGGGCGACGGAACCGCGCATCAGCATCCAGTTCCGTCCGCACGGCGTGCGCTGAGCACGTACCGAACGTCCAGCCGCGCTGAGCAGGTGAACGCCCCCGCCGCACGGCCCCGTTGCGGCGGACCCGGCGATTCCGTCCGCCGCGGGATCTGCTTTTCTTCTCCCGTCGGGCCGGTAACCGGGACCACACGAGGCGGGCGATCATGCGGGCGGACGTACAGCAAGTCGCGGACGGCACCTACCTGGTGCACGGTTCGAACACCAACTGGGTGATCCTCACGGAAGCGGACGCCGTCACGCTGGTCGACACCGGCTACCCCGGTGACCGGGAGCAGGTCCTCGCCTCGCTCACGCAGGTGGGCAGCTCCCCGGAGGCGGTCGCCGCCGTGCTGATCACGCACGCGCACAACGACCACCTGGGCAGCGCGGAGTACCTGCGCGCCACGTACGGCACGCCCGTCTACCTGCACGAGGCCGAAGTGCCGCACGCGCGCCGGGAGTTCCTGCACCAGGTGTCCGTCGGGACGGTGCTGCGCAACGGCTGGCGGCCGGGAGTGCTGCCCTGGGCGGTGCACGCGCTGCGTTCGGGGGGCACGACCCCCGTCCCGGTGACGGCTCCCCAGGCCTTCCCGACGGCGGGCGCGCTCGACCTGCCCGGACGGCCGGTACCGGTGCACACCCCGGGTCACACCGACGGGCACTGCGCCTACCACCTGCCCGGCACCGGGGTGCTGATCTCCGGGGACGCCCTGGTCAGCGGGCACCCCACCTCGCGGGTCGAGGGACCTCAGCTGCTGCCGGACATGTTCCACCACGAGCGGCCCCGCGCCCTGGCCTCCCTGGACGTCCTGGCGGAGCTGGAGGGCGGACTGCTGCTCCCGGGGCACGGGCCGGTGCACCGCGGGCCGGTGCGGGACGCCGCTCTCCGGGCCCGGGAACGCGCCCTCTAACCTGATGTCACGATCGGCGGCGAGACAAGGACACCCGGCCCATGGCACTGCAGATCAGCGCGACCAACCCGGAGCACCCCGCGCTCCTGCTGGAACTGCCCTGGGACGTGCCCCTGGAGGAGTGGCCGGAGGAGTACCTGGTGCCGCTGCCGCGGGGCATCTCCCGGCACGTGGTGCGCTACTCCCGGGCGGGCGACGAGGTGATCGCCGTCAAGGAGCTGGCCGAGCGCCCGGCGCGGCGCGAGTACGACATGCTGCGCGACCTGGACCGGCTCGGCATCCCGTCGGTGGATCCGCTGGCCGTGGTCACGGGCCGCACCGACGCGAGCGGCGCCCCGCTGGAGAGCGTCCTGGTCACCCGGCACCTGGGCGGTTCGATGCCCTACCGCTCGATGTTCGAGACGACCATGCGGCCGGCCACCATGCACCGGCTGATGGACGCGCTCGCCGTGCTCCTGGTGCGGCTGCACCTGGCCGGGTTCGCCTGGGGCGACTGCTCGCTGTCCAACACCCTCTTCCGGCGCGACGCGGGCGCCTACGCCGCGTACCTGGTGGACGCCGAGACCGGTGACCTGCATCCGCAGCTCAGCACGGGGCAGCGTGAGTACGACCTCGACCTCGCCCGCGTCAACATCAGCGGCGAGCTGCTGGACCTGGAGGCGTCGGGGGCGCTGCACCCGTCCGTGGACCCGATCGAGTTCGGCATGGAGATCTGCGCCCGCTACCGCGGCCTGTGGGACGAGCTGACCCGGGCCTCCGTCTACCCGGCGGGCAAGTACCACTACATAGAACGCCGGATCCGCCGCCTGAACGACCTCGGTTTCGACGTCGCCGAGATGCAGATCGAGCACGCCTCGAACGGGGACACGGTCAGCTTCGTGCCCAAGGTCGTCGACGCGGGCCACCACCAGCGGCAACTGCTGCGCCTGACCGGTCTCGACACGGAGGAGAACCAGGCCCGGCGGCTGCTGAACGACCTGGAGAGCTGGATGGCGACCCAGGACGACTACGCCCCCGGCGACCCCCTGGGAGCCCGCCCCGAGGTCCTCGCCCACCGCTGGGTGCGGGAGGTGTTCCGGCCGACCGTGCGGGCCGTACCGCTCGAACTGCGCGGTGCGATGGACCCGGCCGAGATCTACCACCAGCTCCTCGAACACCGCTGGTACCTGTCCGAGCGGGCCCAGCACGACATCGGCCTCGACGCGGTGGTCGAGGACTACATCCGGAACATCCTGCCCATGGCCAGCAAGACACTGCAGCCGACGGCGGAATGAGGGACCGGAGCCCTTACACGGGCGGCACCACCGCCACCGGGCAGTCGGCATGGTGCAGCATCCCGTGTGCCACCGAGCCGATGCGGGCCCCGACGGCCGTGCGGTGGGCCCGGCGGCCGACGACCATCAGCTGGGCCGTCCCGGCCACCGACAGCAGCACCTGGCTCGCGCTGCCCATCTCCACGTGCTCCTCGACCGCCACGTCGGGGAAGCGTTCCCGCCAGGGCCGGACCGCGGCGGCCAGGCGCTTCTTCTCGTACGGCTCCAGTCCGCCGGCCTCGTCGAGGAGCTTCAGCGAGCCCGGGCTGTAGGCGAAGACGGGCGGCAGGTTCCAGGCCCGTACGACCCGGACGGTCGCCCCGCGCGCGGCGGCCGTCTCGAAGGCGAAGCGCAACGCCTCGGCGCTGTCCTCCGGGTCGCCCTGCTGGCCGACGACGATCTCGCGCCCGGCGGCCTCGGACGAGGGCTGGTCACCGGACCGGACGAGCACCACGGGCCGGGTGGCCGCGGCGATCACCTGCTGGCCGACCGAGCCGAGCAGGAAGCCGACGATGCGGCCGTGCCCGCGCGAGCCGAGGACCAGCGTCTCGGCGTCCGCCGCGGCGGCGACCAGGGTGTCGGCCACCGGGCCCTCGATGACGTCGGTGGTCACCGCGAGGTCCGGATGCCGTTCGGTGACCGTCCCCACGGCCTCGGTCACCGCGCTGTGCACCCACTCGCCCTGGCTGTCCGCGTCCCCCTCGATCCCCGCTTCCAGCGCCTCCTGCGGCTGGAACCGCCAGGCGTGCACCACGCGCAGCGGCCGGTCGCGCCGGACCGCCTCCCGCGCCGCCCAGGCGAGGGCCGCGAGGCTCTCCTGCGATCCGTCGACCCCTGCGGTGATCGGGCGTGTCATCCGGCTTCTCCCTCGTCGAAATCCCTACGTGCTCATGATCAGTCTTCACTACACTGCCCGCATGTCACTGGAGTGGGAGCAGGTAATGGTGGACTCGGCCGATCCCGAGGCCCTGGGCCGCTGGTGGGCCGAGGCTCTGGGCTGGGTGGTGGTGAACGACGAACCCGACGAGTTCGAGATCCGGCCCACCGCGGACCGGACGCCGGGACTGCTGTTCACTTCGGTGCCGGAGCGTAAGACGGTCAAGAACCGTCTCCACCTCGATTTCCGGCCCGACGACCAGAAGGCCGAGGTGGCGCGGCTGCTGGCGCTCGGTGCGCGGCACGCCGACATCGGGCAGGGCGAGCAGCCGTGGGTGACGCTCGCCGACCCGGAGGACAACGAGTTCTGCGTGCTGGGGGCCTTCCACAGCTGATCCCGTATCCGGGCGCTGGGCGGCGATCGAACATACGATGGGCGGAGGTCGGCGCGGTGCTCCGGGGCGCCGTGCCGTGAGTCGACCGCCCGGTGTGGGGGACGTATGGCACAGGCCGCCGATTCGGCGCGGACCGTCATCATGACCGTGGACGACGACCCGGGTGTCTCCCGGGCCGTGGCCCGGGACCTGAGGCGGCGGTACGGCGCGTCGTACCGGATCGTGCGGGCGGAGTCCGGCGCGTCCGCGCTGGACGCGCTGCGGGAGCTGAAGCTGCGCGGCGACCTCGTGGCGGTGATCCTGGCCGACTACCGGATGCCGCAGATGAACGGCATCGAGTTCCTCGAACAGGCCCTGGACGTCTACCCGGGCGCGCGGCGCGTGCTGCTGACCGCGTACGCGGACACGAACGCCGCGATCGACGCGATCAACGTCGTCGACCTCGACCACTACCTCCTGAAGCCGTGGGACCCGCCCGAGGAGAAGCTGTACCCGGTCCTCGACGATCTGCTCCAGGCGTGGCGGTCCAGTGACTTCCGGCCGGTGCCCAGCACCAAGGTCGTGGGGCACCGCTGGTCGTCGCGCTCCTCGGACGTACGGGAGTTCCTGGCCCGCAACCAGGTGCCGTACCGCTGGTACTCCTCCGACGAGCCGGAGGGGCGGCGGCTGCTGGCCGCGGCCGGCGCGGACGGGATGCGGCTGCCGGTGGTGATCACACCGGACGGGACCCCGCTGGTCGAGCCGGAGGCCGTCGACCTCGCCGCCCGGGTCGGCCTCGCGACGACCCCGACGGCCGACTTCTACGACCTGGTCGTCATCGGCGGCGGCCCGGCCGGGCTCGGCGCGGCGGTCTACGGCGCTTCCGAGGGGCTGCGGACCGTGCTGGTGGAGCGGTCGGCGACCGGCGGGCAGGCGGGCCAGAGCTCGCGCATCGAGAACTACCTGGGCTTCCCCGACGGCGTGTCGGGGGCGCAGCTCACCGACCGGGCGCGGCGGCAGGCGTCGAAGTTCGGCGCCGAGATCCTCACCGCCCGCGAGGTGACGGCCCTGGAGGTCAACGGCGCAGCCCGGATCGTCCGGTTCTCCGACGGCTCGGCGGTCGCCGCGCACAGCGTGATCCTGGCGACCGGCGTGTCCTACCGGCAGCTGGCGGCGCCCGGCTGCGAGGACCTGACCGGCTGCGGGGTGTACTACGGGTCCGCCCTGACGGAGGCCCCCGCCTGTCAGGGGCAGGACGTGTACATCGTGGGCGGCGCCAACTCGGCCGGGCAGGCGGCGATGTACCTGTCCCGGGGCGCCAAGTCGGTGACGCTGCTGGTGCGGGGCGAGTCGCTGGCGGCGTCGATGTCGCACTACCTGGTCCAGCAGATCGAGGAGTCGCCCAACATCCGGGTCCGGGCCCGCACGGTCGTCGAGGAGGCGCACGGTGACGGCCGGCTGGAGCGGCTGACCCTGCGGGACGTGGACAGCGGTGAGACCGAACAGGTCGACGCCCAGTGGGTGTTCGTGTTCATCGGCGCGGCCCCGCTGACCGGCTGGCTGGACGGCACGGTGCTGCGGGACGAGCGCGGGTTCATCCTCGCCGGGCCCGATCTGACCGCCGACGGCCGCCCGCCCGAGGGCTGGGAGCTGGACCGGCCGCCGTACCACCTGGAGACCAATGTGCCCGGCGTGTTCGTGGCGGGAGACGCCCGCTCCGAGTCCGCGAAGCGGGTCGCGTCCGCCGTCGGAGAGGGAGCCATGGCCGTGATGCTCGTCCACCGGTATCTGGAGCAGTCGTGAGCGGGCGGACGGCGCCGTGCGACCCGCAGGAGATCGGGGCGCTGTTCCTGTTCGAGAAGCTCACGCCCGAGCAGCTCGGCCGGCTGTGCGCCGAGGGGCGCGTGGAGCGGTTCGAGCCCGGGCCCGTGTACGCCGAAGGGGACCCCGCCACCTGCTTCTACGTGATGCTCGAAGGCACGGTGGTGCTGTACCGCCGGGTCGGCGGGGACGACGTGGAGGTGACCCGGACCTCCCAGCGCGGGGTGTACGCGGGGTCGATGCAGGCGTATCTGGGCGACCGGGTGCGGCAGGTCTACAACAACTCCATGCGCGTCACGGAGCCGACGCGGTTCTTCGTGCTGCCCGCCGACACGTTCGCGGGGATCATGCAGGAGTGGTTCCCGATGGCCGTGCATCTGCTGGAGGGGCTGTTCTTCGGTTCGAAGAGCGCGCAGCGGGCCATCGGCCAGCGTGAACGGCTGCTGGCGCTGGGCTCGTTGTCCGCGGGGCTCACGCACGAGCTGAACAACCCGGCAGCGGCGGCCGTGCGGGCGACGGCGACTTTGCGGGAACGGGTCGGCAAGATGCGCCACAAGCTGGCGGTCATCGCGCAGGGTTCGTACTCCCCGGAGGTCATGGCCAACCTGATCGACATCCAGGAGCGCACGGCCGAACGGGTCGCGAAGGCACCGGCGCTGAGTCCGCTGGAGGCCTCCGACCGGGAGGACACCGTGACCGACTGGCTGGACGACCAGGGCATCCCGGAGGGCTGGCGGATCGCGCCCACCTTCGTCCAGGCCGGTCTCGACGTGGACTGGCTGGACCAGGTCAAGGCGGCGGTGGACGAGGACATCCTGCCCAGCGCGATCGGGTGGCTCAACTACACCGTCGAGACCGAGCTGCTGATGGACGAGATCAACGACTCGACCGCCCGCATCTCGCACCTCGTGGACGCGGCGAAGCAGTACTCTCAGCTCGACCGGGCGCCCTTCCGCCACGCCGACGTGCACGAACTCCTCGACTCCACGCTGCTGATGCTGTCGGGCAAGATCGGCAAGCGGATCAAGGTCGTCAAGGACTACGACCGTACGCTGCCGGAGATCCCCGCGTATCCGGCGGAGCTCAACCAGGTGTGGACGAACCTCATCGACAACGCGGTGGCGGCGATGAGCAGTGCCGGCGGGGAGGGGACGTTGACGGTGCGGACGGCCTCGGACCACGACCGGCTGCTGGTGGAGTTCCGCGACACGGGCGTCGGGATCCCGGCGGAGGACCGTGGGCGGATCTTCGATCCCTTCTTCACGACCAAGCCGGTGGGTGAGGGGACCGGGCTCGGGCTCGACATCTCCTGGCGGATCGTGGTCAACAAGCACCACGGGAACATCCAGGTGGAGTCGGAGCCGGGCGACACGCGTTTCCAGGTACTGCTTCCGCTGACAGCGGTCGAGGAGGAGTCGGCATGAGTGCGGAGAACGGAATCGACCCGGGTGCCGCGCCGAGCGGCAGTGGCTGCGCGGAGTGCGACGCGGCGGGCGGGTGGTGGTTCCATCTGCGGCGGTGTGCGCAGTGCGGGCACGTGGGGTGCTGTGACAGTTCGCCGGCGAAGCACGCGACGGGGCATTTCCGGGAGACCGGGCATCCGTTCGTGCAGAGCTTCGAGCCGGGTGAGGACTGGTACTGGAACTACGAGACGAACGAGTTGTACGAGGGCGGGCCCGAGCTGGCCGAGCCGGCGAGTCATCCGGCCGACCAGCCCGCGCCGGGGCCGGCGGGGCGGGTGCCCGGCGACTGGGCGAAGATTCTGCGCGCCTAGCAGACCGAGGCTTTCCGACGCACGGTGGACGCGCTGGCCGGTGGCCCGTCGCGCGCCCACGCGGCGGAGCCGCACCACGTCAAAGCCCCGCACCCCTGAAAGAAAGTTGGTTCCGTGCAGCAGGCGTCATCGGCCACGCCCGTCGTCGGACGGGATGCCGAACTCACGCGGCTCTCCGGTGTACTGGAGCGTGCGCGAGGCGGTGAGGCCAGGGCCGTGCTGATCGCCGGGGACGCCGGCGTCGGCAAGACCCGGGTGCTGGACGAGGCCGGGGGGCTGGCCGCCGCGACGGGTATGACCGTGGTCACCGGGCACTGTGTGGATCTCGGTGACGTCGGGCTGCCGTATCTGCCGTTCACCGAGATCCTGGGGGCGCTGGCCGCCGACGAGCGGTTCGCGGGTGCCCTGGCCGCGTATCCCGCGGTCGAGCGGCTGCTGGGGGCCGGTTCCGATGCCGTGCGGGACGTGGACGGGCGGTTGCGACTGTTCGAGGGGATGGCGGGCCTGCTGGCCGATGTGGCGGAGGTCGCGCCGCTGTTGCTCGTGCTGGAGGATCTGCACTGGGCCGACCAGTCCTCGCGGGATCTGCTGCGGTTCCTGCTGGGCCGGGGCGTGCTCCGGCACCGGCTGGCGGTGTTCGCCTCGTACCGGACCGACGACCTGCACCGCAGGCATCCGCTGCGGCCCTTGCTGGCGGAGCTGATACGGCTGCCCGTCGTCGAGCGGCTGGAGTTGCGGCCGCTGGCCGACCCCGATGTGGACCGGCTGGTGCGCGCCCTGGAGCCGAGGCCGCTGCCGGAGGCGACGGTGCGGCGGATCGTGGAGCGGGCCGAGGGGAACGCGTTCTACGCGGAGGAGTTGCTGGCCGCCACGGACACGGAGTCCGGTGGGGTGCCCAGCGGGCTCGCCGATGTGCTGCTGATCCGCTTCGAGCAGCTGTCCGAGACCGCGCAGCAGGTGCTGCGGACCGCCGCCGTCGCCGGGCGCCGGGTGGATCACGATCTGCTGCGGGAGGCTGCCGGGCTGCCGGAGACGGAGCTGGAGTCGGCACTGCGGGCCGCGGTGGGGCGGCAACTGCTCGTCGCCGGGGACGACGACACGTACTCCTTTCGGCACGCCCTCGCCCGCGAAGCCGTCTACGCCGATCTGCTGCCCGGGGAGCGGGCGAGGCTGCACGGCGCGTTCGCGCGGCTGCTCGCCGGGCGCGGGCACCGCCCCGAGAGTGCCGCCGAGCGCGCCCATCACTACCGGGAGAGCCACGACCTGGCCGAGGCGCTGGCCGCTTCGCTGGAGGCCGCCGATCACGCCCAGCAGGTCGGCGCGCCGGCCGAGGAGCAGCGGCATCTCGAAACGGCCCTCGATCTGTGGCCGGCCGTCGGAGCCGAGGCCCGTCCGCCGGGCGGGGGTGTCGACCGGGTGACGCTGACCCTGCGGGCCTCCGCGGCGGCCGCGCACGCCGGGGAACTGCACCGCGCGGTCGCCCTCACCCGGTCGGCGCTGGCGGAGCTCGGCCAGGACACCGACTCCGAACTCGCCGCCCGGGTCCGCTACACGCTCGCCGGGGACCTGCTGCGGGTGGACAACCTGACGGCGGCGTTCGCCTACAGCAGCGAGGCCCTGGCGATGATCCCCGAGGAGCCTGCGTCGCACACGTGGGTGTGGGCGGCGGCCACACACGTCCTGGCCGCACGCCACGTCGGGGAGAACGAGACCGCGCTGAAGGTCGCCCGCCGGGCCCTGGGAGTGGCGGAGCGGCTGCGGGTGACCGACGCCCAGGCGGACCTGCTGATCTCGCTGGCCGTTTTCGACGGCGAGGGGCGGCGCGGCCCGGAGGGACGTCAGCGGCTGCTCAAGGCCCGGGAACTGGCCCGGAGTTCGGGCAACGCGCCCGTCGAGCTGCGCGCCCTGTTCAACCTGGCCATGGGCTGCTACGAGTCCGGTGCCCTGGCGGAGTGCGTGCCCTTCCTGACGGAGGGCCTGGACCGGGCCCGGCGCGCCGGGCTGCTGTCGTCGCCGTATCCGCTGGAGATGCGCTACCTGCGGCTGCTGGTGCTCAACGTGCTGGGCCGCTGGGACGAGTGTGTGCGCGCGGCGGCGGCCGACGCAGAGGTGCTGCCGGCCGCCGGCGGGTACACGATGGGCCCCGCGCTGTTCGTGGCCCTCGCGCGGGGTGACGTCGCTGCGGCCGACCGCGCGCGTGCCCTGCTGGAGGGGCCGTTCGACTGGATGGCCGCCCTGGTTGCGGGCATCGTGCTCACGGAGGCCGCGGCGCTGCGCGGTGATCCGGAGGAAGCGGTGCGGTGGATGCGGTCCACGGTCACGGCTCTCACCGACGAGACGGGCGCCCGTCCCGATGTGACGGTCCGGCTTGCCGCTCTGGCGCTGGCGGTGGTGGCCGACACGGCAGCCGGGCTGCGGCTGACCGGGGACGAGGCCGGGGCGCGCCGCTGGACGGACACCGCGTCGGACCTGGTGGAACTGGCCCGGGCCACCGCCGCCCGGGGCGAGAACGGCACCACTCAGGGCCCCGAGGGGCAGGCGTGGCTGGCGCGGGCCGAGGCGGAGTGGGTCCGGGCCCGGTCCGGGCCGGACGAGGCGGCCTGGGCGAAGGCGGTGGCCGCGTTCGGCTACGGCGACGTCTACGAGCGGGCGCGGTGCCGGCTCGGGTACGCCGAGGCCCTGGTGGCGGCCGGGCATCGCGAGGAGGCCGCGGCCGAGGCCCGTGCGGTCCGGGAGACCGCGGACGTCCTGGGCGCCGCGCCCCTGCGGGACCGGGTGGACACCCTGATCCGTCGTGGCCGGCTGTCGGACAGGCCCGGCCGCGACGGCGGGGCGGCCGTGCTCACCGCGCGCGAGCAGGACGTGCTGCGGCTGCTCGCGCTGGGCCGCAGCAACCGTCAGATCGGCGAGGAGCTGTTCATCAGCGGCAAGACCGCGAGCGTCCACGTCTCCAACATCCTCGCCAAGCTGGGCGCGTCGAGCCGCGGCGAGGCCGTGGCGATCGCCTACCGCGAGGGCCTGATCGCCCCGGAGCCGTCGGCCTCCGGCTGACCGGGCGGGCCGCGCCGGGGCGTGGCGTGCCGGGGGGGTGCGGCGTGCGGGGGCATGGCGTGCGGGGTCAGCGGGTCCGGCAGTCGAGGCTCCCGGGATCGACGGCGTCGGACATCGCCCGCATCCCCTGGTCGTTGGGGTGCAGGTGGTCGCCGCCGTCGAAGGCGGGCAGCATCCGTTCGGGGTCGGAGGGACTGCGCAGGACGCGGTCGAAGTCGGTGACCGCGTCGAACTCGCCGCTGTCGCGGATGAAGGCGTTGACCTGCCGCCGCACCGCTTCCCCGGCGGGGTCCCATTCCTGCCAGCCCTTGTAGGGCGCGATCGTGGCGCCGACGACGCACTTCCCGGCCGCGTGCGCCCGGTCGATCAGCTTGCGGTACCCGGCGATCAGCCCGGCGCCCGTGGCCCCGGGCTCGGCCTTGATGTCGTTGACGCCCTGGAAGAGGAACACGGTGCGCACGCCCGGCAGGGACAGCGCGTCCCGTTCCATGCGGTTCAGTGCGCTCTGCCCGGGACCGTCGAGGAGGACCTTGTTCCCGGCGATGCCCGCGTTGGCCACGCCTTCGACCGTGGTGCCGGATGCGGCCAGGCGGCGGGCCAGGTAGTCGGGCCAGCGGCGGTTGCGGTCGGTCGTGGACTGCCAGCCGTCGGTGATGGAGTCGCCGAGGGCGGCCACGGCGCCGGTCCCCTTGCGGGGCCGCACGGTGACGGCGTCGAGGTAGGACCAGGAGCCGGTCCGCCGCTTCCAGTGGGCGGCGTCCTCCTCGGCGGTGTGGTCGCCGGATGTGGTGTACGACGTCTGCATCGCCAGCCAGTGCCCGGTGCGCGGGCCGCCCGCCCGGGGCACGTACAGGCTGACGGCGAGGGTGCGCCCGGCGGGGACGTGGCCGGGCAGCGGGTCGCTGTAGACGATGCCGCCGGCGGGGACGGTGACGGAGCGGTCGCCGCCGAAGGTGAGACGCCTGTTGCTGCCGGGGACGAGTGCGGCGCCACGGCGTTGCAGTCCCGCGTGGACGTTCCCGAACGTCACCGGCCGGTCGCCGAAGGCGTTGGACAGCCGCACCCTCAGGTCGCTGCCGCCGACGCTGGTGTGCACCATCAGCCGGTAGCCGCGGTCCTTCGCCGCCTCGCCGACGTGGCCCGCGGAGGAGGCCCAGGTGACCACGCCGCGCCCGGCCGCCGTGGGAGCGCCGGGCGGCGGGGTCGGCTGGTCCCCCGGGGGTACCGTGCCGGTCCCGCAGCCCAGCGCGACGCAGGTGGAGAGGGCGGCCAGGGCGGCACGACAGCGGGGGCGTGCGGTGCGGGGCATCGTCGGCGCTCCTTCGGCCGGTCGGTCGGATACGGGCGGTGTCGCGGGACGAGGTTCCTGGTGTGCGAGGAACCTGCTGGTCGTCCCGGCGTACGACACGGTAGTGGGCGCCCGCCGACCCTGTGCGGGGTGGCCCCTGCGGGCGTGCCGCGCCGCTGCGCCGGCCGGGCGCGAAGCCGACGCGCCCGGCGTCGGCCGGGGCGGCCGCGACGGGGAGGCCTGTGCGGGAACCCCTGTGCTCCGGCGGCCGTTGTCCGGGCAACCGGTCCCGCGCGGGGAGGGCAGGGCGGCACGATGAACGAGTTGGTTCCCGGGGGAAATCTGACCCTCCCCGGCGGTGCGGTGAGCGTCCGGGTGCCCGGGCCGTTCGACGTGTCCGCGCTCGTGACGGACGACGGCGGAAAGGTCCGTGACGACGGCGACTTCGTCTTCTACAACCAGCCGTCGGCGCCGGGAGCCGTCCTGCGGGGCGACACGCTCACCGTTGACCCGCCGGGGCTGCGCACCGGCGCGACCCGGGTCACCGTCGTCGTCAGCCCCTCGGACCCCGCGACCGCGCTCGGCGGCCTGCCCTCCCCCACGCTCCAGGTCAGCGACGCGAACGGCGGCCCGCTCGCCCGCTTCACCCCGCCGCCCCCTGGACGGGAGACGGTACTGCTGCTCGTGGAGCTCTACCGGCGCGGCGGCCGCTGGAAGCTGCGCGCCCTGGGACAGGGGTACGCCGACGGACTGGCGGGCCTCGCACGGGACTTCGGCGTCGACGTCGTGGACGGCACACCCCCCGACGCCTCCCCCTCCGCCCCCGGCCCCGACCCCGACGGCTTCCTGCCCTTGGTCAACTCCGCGCGGGCCGCGGCCGGTTCGCCACCCCTCCGCCTGGACGCCCGCCTGGTGTCGGCGGCTCGCGAGCACGCCGCAGCCATGGCCGCCGCCGGGCGTCTCGGCGTCGAGACGCCCGACGGCGTCTCCGTCTACCAGCGTGTCGTCGGCTCCGGGTTCACGTACCTCGCCGTCGGCGAGCATCTGGTGTCCGGACCGCGCACGGCCGCCGAGTTCGTCGCGTACTGCGTCCGCACGGACGGGGCCCGGCGCACCCTGCACGACCCGGCGTTCACCCACGCCGGACTCGCCCACGTGCACGACGGCCCGTCCGGTGACACCTTCTGGACAGCGCTGTGGGCCAGGCCGTTCACGCCGGACGGGCTGGCGGGCACGGCGGCGGCCGTCGTCGACCTCACCAACCGGGAGCGAGGCCGGGCCGGGCTCCCGCCCCTGGCCGGCGACCCGTTGCTCGCCACGGCGGCCCAGGCGCACAGCGCGGACATGGTGGCCCGGGCTTTCTACTCCCACACCGCCCCCGGCGGTTCGCAGCCCTGGGACCGGGCGGCCGCGGCCGGTTCGACCCGGCGGGCCGTCGGCGAGAACATCGCCTGCGGCCAGCGTTCCCCCGCCGACGTCGTGGAGGGCTGGATGAACAGTCCCGGCCACCGGGCCAACATCCTCAATCCGGGCTTCACCCACATCGGCATCGGCTTCGCCGGCGGCGGCCGGGCGGGCACCTACTGGACGCAGCTCTTCGGCGGTTGACGCCGGGGACCACGCCGCGGGACCCGGTCTCGCGCGATCTTGGCGGAGGGAGACGCTCCGGGCGAGGATGCCGGTATGAAGGGTGAACTCTTTTCCAGTGAGCACATGGTGCAGCCGGCCGTGACGCCGGGTATGACGATCGAGAACTCCAAGTGCGTCCGTTACACGGTGAACGGCGAGATGCTCGCCCGGCAGGGCGCGATGATCTCCTACCGGGGCAACCTCCAGTTCGAGCGCAAGGGCCAGGGCGTGGGCGGCATGCTCAAACGCGCGGTCACCGGTGAGGGGCTGCCGCTGATGGCGGTGCGCGGGCAGGGCGAGGCCTGGTTCGCGCACGAGGCGCAGAACTGTTTCATCGTCGACGTCGAGCCCGGTGACGAGTTCACGGTCAACGGCCGCAACGTCCTGTGTTTCGACGCCACGTTGTCGTACCGCATCGCGACCGTGAAGGGCGCCGGCATCACCGGCGGCGGCCTGTTCAACAGCGTCTTCACCGGGCACGGCAAGCTGGGCCTGGTGTGCGAGGGCAATCCGCTCGTCATCCCCGTCTCACCGCAGTACCCGGTGTACGTCGACACGGACGCGATCGTCGGCTGGACCGCGGGCCTGCAGACCTCCCTGCACCGCTCCCAGTCCATCGGCTCCATGCTGCGCGGCGGCTCCGGCGAGGCGGTGCAACTGCTGCTCCAGGGCGAGGGCTACGTCGTCGTCCGGCCGAGCGAGGCGACACCGCAGAAGGCCGGCCAGCACTGAATGCCCGTCAGGTGATCTGCGCCTCAGAGGCAACCCGGTCCGTGCCGCCGACGTCTTGACCGGCAACAGGTGATGCCCTGGCCCTTGTGGCCAGGGCAGGTTTCCCTTCTATGCACACCATGTATACGCACTGTGTATACATGGTGTGCATACGGACCGAAAGGCATCGATGTACGGCAAGGCATTCGCCCCGGAGTACCAGGGCGCGCTCACCACCCTGTCCGTCAACTCCTCACTGACCGACGTCCTGGCCGCCGGTACCGAGCAGTTGAGGGCGGCCGAGCGCGCCGGGCAGCCCGGGGAGGCGGCGCGGTCCGGACTCGCGGTGGCCGAGGCGCACCGCCGGCTGGGCCGGATCGAGGACGCGGACCGGGCCTGGAAGGCGAGCTACCGCGCGGCCCGGCAGGCCGGGGACGTCGGGGCGATGGCCTGGGCGCTGTGGAGCGGCGGCACACTGGCCCGGCAGCGCGGCGCGCTCCCGCTGGCCCGCAGGCTGCTCCGGCTGGCGGCCGATCTGGGCGAGCAGGGCGGGGACATCGTCGTCCGCGGCTACTCCCTGGCCGGCCTGGCCGAGACCGGCCGCATCCAGGGCGACTACGAGGCCGTCGGCCGGCTGCACGAGCAGTTGCTCGCCGAGGCCCGGCGGCGCGGGGAGGCGCGGCACACGGTGTGGGCGCTGGAGGGCATCGCGCAGATGCACCGCAACACCGGGCGCTACGACACGGCGTACGCGCTGTTCGAGGAGGCCGCCGAGATCGCCGCTCGTGCCGACGACCGGCGCGGCCACGCCTGGGCGCTGCGCGGGCTGGCCGATGTGGTGTCGGTGCGCGACGGCGACACCGAGCGGGCCCTGGAGCTGCTGAGCGAGGCGGAGACGACGTGCCGCGCGATGCGGCTGTCCAGTGCACTGGCCTACAACCACAAGATGCGCGGCAACGTCCTGTACCGGGCGGGGCGTTACGCGCAGGCACGCGAGCTGTACGAGCAGGCGCTCGACGAGTTCCGGGAGATGAGCGAGCCGCGCGGGGAGGCCTTGTCGCGGCTGGGACTCGCCAAGTCCCTGGCCCGCCTGGGCCGCGACCCTGACG
The DNA here is from genome assembly GCF_031348265.1 of Streptomyces collinus. Lineage (NCBI taxonomy): Bacteria > Bacillati > Actinomycetota > Actinomycetes > Kitasatosporales > Streptomycetaceae > Streptomyces > Streptomyces collinus. The sequence goes on from NZ_CP133771.1 coordinate 490,704, forward strand.
AGACGGCGGCCGAACTCGCCGACCTCGCCGGCCTGCTGGAGCGCATCGGCCTGCAGCACGCCCGCCGGATGGTGGGCCGGGCCCACGAGGAACTCGGCATACCGGCGGTCGGGCGTGCGACGGAGGCGGCACGGTGACGGCGCTGCCGACGACGGTGAAGGCGGCGAGGGTGAAGGCGGCGACGGCTATCAGCTCCGGCCGGAGTGCCCCGGCCGCTCGGACGGCACGACCGGGCGAGCTTCGTGATCTCGCGATCGGCGCCGACGACATCCCCCGGGTCCTCCACCGGTGCCGCGCCCTGGTCCGGCCGGCCCTGGAAGAAGCCGTCGGACGGTTGCATCCCTGGGTCGGCGAGATGGCCGCGTACTCCTTCGGCTGGTGCGAGGTCGGCGGCGCACCGGCCGTCGCCTCCGGGGGCAAGGGCCTACGGCAGGCGCTCGCGGTGCTCGGCGCCGAGGCGGCGGGCGCTCCGGGGCGGACCGGGGTGGCGGCGGCCGTCGCGGTGGAACTGGTGCACACCTTCTCCCTGCTGCACGACGACATCATGGACGGCGACGCGGACCGGCGGGGCCGCCCGACCGTGTGGAAGGCCTACGGCACGGGGCCGGCGGTGCTCGCGGGCGACGCCCTGTTCGCCCTGGCCGTCGAGACCCTCGCCGCGCAGCCGCGGGGCGCGGGTGCCGTTCGGACGCTGTCCGTGGCGCTGGGTGATCTGGTGCGCGGGCAGGCGGACGACCTGCTGTTCGCCGACCGTCCGTGGACGGGGCCGGAGCGGGTGAGACCGGACGAGTACCGGGCGATGGCCGAGGGCAAGACGGGTGCACTGCTGGGCTGCGCGGCAGCGCTGGGTGCCGTGCTCGGGGGCGCCGGCCCCGAGACGGCCGCCGCGCTCGACCGGGCGGGCCGGCATCTCGGAGTCGCGTTCCAGATCGTCGACGACGTGTTGGGGATCTGGGGCGATCCCCGTGTCACCGGCAAGCCGGTCCACGGTGATCTGCGCGAGCGGAAGAAGACGTTCCCGGTGCTGGTGGCACTCGGCTCCCCGCTGGGCGGCCGCGTCGCCGCACTCCTGGATGCGGGGGACGCGCCGGAGACGGCGGCGGCGCTGATCGAGGAAGCGGGCGGGCGCTCGGCGGCGATGGCGGAGGCCCGGCGGCACATCACAGCAGTCGAGGCGGCTCTCGCCGGGGCGCCGTTGGCCGCGGACGCCGCCACCGACCTGCGGTCGCTGCTCGCGTACCTGGTACGACGCGACGTCTGAACCGACGCGAACGGCTTGCCCTCCGGGCGGACATCGGCACTCCGACGAGGTCAACGGTCGCGGGGCCAGCACCGGGCGCACCACCTGGGCCGACGCGGAACGCCCAGGACGGCGGCAAGGGCGATCCCGTACCGGCCCGGCACCCTGGCCGGGCGGGCACTGGGCGCGGCCGGGCGGGCACTCGGCGCGGCCGGGTGGGCCACGCACGCGGCCACCCGTCCCACCCCTGCCACAGGGCGTACAGCGCGATACCTGAGCCGACGCGACCAGCCCGCCCTCCGGCCGGGCAGGGCAGCTCCGGCGAGGTCAACGGGCGCGGGGCAAGCACCAGGCGCGGCACCCCAGGAACGGGCACGGGCGGCCCCGTACCAGCCCGGCACCCCGGCCCGGCGGGCTCTCGGCGCAGCCGGGGGGTATGCACAGGGCCACACCGCCCCACCCCTGCCGCGGCGATCCATCGACGTGCGCTCCGCCACCCGCACCCCTTTGACCTCGCCCCCTCCCCCGCGTCAGGGTTCGACACGGCGCGTTCCGCGACCCCGCGCCGGGAGGATGGCTGCCATGATCGGCATCTCGGAGATCGAGGCCGTGGCCGGGCGGATCGCCGGGCACGTCGTACGCACCCCGACGGTGGACAGCCCGGGGCTCTCGGAGCTGCTCGGTGCGCCGGTCACCGCCAAGCTCGAACTGCTGCAGCGCACCGGCTCGTTCAAGGCGCGCGGGGCGGCGGCGAAGCTGCTGTCGCTGGGCGCGGCCGAGCGGGCCGCCGGAGTGGTGGCGGTCAGCGGCGGCAATCACGGGATCGCCTTGGCCGTCATGGCCGCGGCCCTCGATGTGAAGGCCACGGTGGTGATGCCGCGCTCGGCACCCGCCCGTGCCGTGGAGATCGCGGAGGCGGCCGGCGCCGCGGTGCGGCTGACCGACGACATGGACGGCGCGTTCGCGCTCATGACGCGACTCCAGCAGGAGGGTCTGACCCTGGTCCACCCCTTCGACGACCCGGTGGTGATCGCCGGGCAGGGCACGGTCGGGCTGGAGTTCGCCGCCGACGCCGGTGCGCTCACCGACGTCCTCGTGAGCATCGGGGGCGGCGGTCTGATCGCCGGTGTCGCCGCCGCGCTGCGGGCCCGCCGGCCCGGGGTGCGGGTGTGGGGCGTGGAGACCGAGGGCGCGCAGGCCATGTCCGAGGCGCTGGCGGCGGGCGGCCCGCTGCCGGTCGCGCTGTCGTCGATCGTCTCCACCCTCAGCGCCCCGTCCGTGTCGCAGCTGACGTACGACCACGTCTCGGCCCTGGTCACGGAGGTTCTCGTGGTTCCGGACCGGGAGGCCGTGCAGGGCTCCCTCGACCTGGCAGACCACGCCAAGGTGTGGGCCGAACCGGCGGCCGGCTGTCTGCTTCCCGCCGCCCGGCAGGTCCTGGAGCGGGTCGGCGACGGTGCCAGGCTCGGTCTGGTGGTGTGCGGGGGCAACGTGACGACGGGCGACCTGTTCGCCTGGTCGCGTCGCTTCGGTCTGCGCTGACGATCCGGCCGCTGTCGGGGAATCCTTCGCGGAATTCATCGGAGGGCTCGGAGTTCAGACGTTGTACACGTCCGCATTTACCGGCGGTTACCTCCAGGCCGGGCCGGAATTTGCTAATCCAGGGCCTGCTGCGGGCGAATTCTTCGCGCCCGTGGCGGCCCGGGCGGTCGAGGTGAATCGCACCCGAGCCCGTGAAAGACCGTTGCCTTTCGCACACTTGCTCCCATCTCTTGAACAAAAGACAAGAATGACCACGGAGTTGCGATCCGATTGAACGCGGACGGGCTCTCTCCCCGTACCTCTGGAAAAGGTGAGAGCCAGGTTTCCAGCGAGGGATGGCCATGGGCAGGGCGCACGTCTCCACACACCAGTTGGTCGCCGGCCGGTACCGGCTGCTCGAGATCATCCAGCGGGAGACCAACCGCGTCTGCTGGTACGCCGAGGACAGCGGGACCGGCGAGTTCTCCCGCCCGTGCCTCGTGACCCAGATCGGTCTTCCGGAGGACCCGCGCGGGGCGGAGCGCCGGGCCGCCGCCCGCCTGCTGCGCACGACCGAGAACATGGCACTGCTGTGCCCAGGCCGCATCGCCACGGTCGTCGACGCGGTGGAGGAGGCCGGCGCCCTGTGGACCGTCAACGAGTGGATCGACGGCACCCCGCTCGCCGAACTCCTCTCCGAGCAGGGCACGTTCAACTACGTGCGGGCGTCGCGGATCGGTCTGGAGCTGCTCGACGTGCTGGACGCCGCGCACGCCCAGGGCATCACACACGGCGAGCTCAGCCCGGGCCAGGTGTTCGTACGCGAGGACCACTCGGTCGTCGTCACCGGCTTCGGCCTGGCCGGCGCGACCCTCGCACCACGTCTGACGGCACCGGCGTACGCGTCCCCGGAGCAGGCCCGTGACCAGCGCATCGGCCCCGCGGCCGATCTGTGGGCGCTGGGCGCGATCCTGTACACGATGGTCGAGGGGCGCCCGCCGTTCCGGGACCGGGGGCGTCCGGAGAACACCCTGAAGGGCGTGGACCGGCTGCCGCTGCGCACGCCGGTGCGCGCCGGGCCGCTCACCCAGGTCGTGCAGGGGCTGCTCCGCAAGGACTCACGGGAGCGGCTGACCCGCCCGGTCGTGCGTGAGGCGCTGACCCGCGCGCTCAGCGAGGACCCCGAGGCGGCCCTGGCCGCGACGCCGGTTCCGCGGCTGCGCGGCGCCTACGCCTCGATGCTGCCGGGGAGCCCGGCGTGGAGCAGACGGACCATGGTGGCGGGGACGGCCCTGGCCGTCGTCACCGTGGCGGTCGCCGTGCTCGCCGCGACCCAGGGGCTGCCCGGCACGGACGGCGGCAACGACGCGGCCGAATCACCGGCCCGGCCGCCGGCCTCCGCCGCCACGCCGGGCGAGGGCACCGGCGGCGGCAGCCCTGATCCGTCCGGGCCGCCCAGCCCGCCCAAGTCCCCCACCCCGACCCCCACTCCGTCGTCCCCCTCCCCCACGCCCACTCCCACGCCCACCCCGTCCGCCCCGGCCACGGCCCTGCCACCCGGCTTCCAGCGCTACCGGGCGCCCGAGGGCTTCTCCGTCGCGCTGCCCGAGGGTTTCAAGCGGCTGGACACCGACCGCGACGGCGATGCGTACCGGGTCGTCTTCGGCGCTGTAGGCGACGGCCGCACGCTGGCCGTCACCTACAGCGAGCAGGCGGGTCCGGACCCCGTGACCGTGTGGCGGGACGACGTCGAGCCGAACCTCAAGCAGGCCGACGACTACGACCGGATCGGAGCGATCCGCGCGACGACGTACCAGGGCCGCAAGGCCGCCGACATGGAGTGGACCGCCGACGTCGACGGCACCCGGGTGCACACCCTCGGCCGGGGTCTCCTGCTGGGCGGCGGCCGGAGTTTCTCGCTGCGCTGGACGACCCCGGACGCCGACTGGGAGGACGCCGCCAACCAGGAAGCGCTGCGCACGTTCTTCAAGACCTTCCGGCCCGGCTCAGACTGAGCGGCGCGGGGCGCACAGGGTGGTGAGCCGTCCGCCGTGCAGCGGCTGGGTGCGCCAGGACGCGGTGAGCGTCCCGTCGGCGAGGGAGCAGGTCAGTGCCAGGCGGTGCGGGGTCTCCAGGAACACCACGTCCACGGCCAGCGTGCCGGCATCGGTCCAGCCGCCGCTCACCGCGGTCGGCACGGGTTCCCCGGCGACCGTCCAGCCCTCCCCCGCGAGACGCAGGGCGAGCCGGTCCGGGTGGTCCGGCCGGTCACCTTCCCCGGTGAGGGTGAGCGTCCAGCCGTCCGCGTCCCGGTCGAGCCCGGCCGACCGGACCGGCCCGGTCTCCGCGGAGCGCAAGAACGCGGCGGCCGTCCAGTCCCGCTCCCGCTCCGGTGGTGCGGGACGGCCCGGGGCGGGCGGCAGCGCGAGCCGGCCGAGGCGCTCCCGCAGCTGTACGTCGGCGCCCTCGCGGCCGGTCAGCGGCTCGGGTCCGAAGGCGGGCAGCAGATGCTCCCAGACCAGGTTCAGGTACTCCTGCATCAGCTCGGTCGCCCCGGTCGCCGCGATGACCACGTCGTGCTCCGGCAGCACCAGGCAGAACTGGCCGTACGCGCCATCACCCCGGTAGCCGTGCCGGGACGTCCAGAACTGATAGCCGTATCCCCGGTCCCAGTCCTGCCGGTCGACGTCACCCATGGCCCCCGCGGTCGGTATGTGGGGCTGCGAGGCCCGGGCCGCCCATCCCTGAGGCAACAGCCGCCTGCCCTCCCACAGCCCGTCGCACAGATACAGCCGGCCGAGCCGGGCGACGGCGTCGGTGGTGGCGTGCAGGCCGCTGAAGCCGAGCTCGCGGCCGGCACGGTCACGGCGCCAGGCCACCTCGCCGATGCCCAGCGGATCCAGCAGCCGGGGCCGCAGGTAGTCACTGAGCGACTGCCCGGTGACCCGCTGGACGATCGCGGCGAGCGTGTAGGTGGCGGGCTGGTTGTAGGCGAAGACCGTGCCCGGGTCCTCGTCGGGCGGCAGCCCCAGGAACCCTCGCACGGGCTCGGCGGGGTCCCGCCCGAAGGCCTCGTCGACGGTGTCCCGCCGGTGGCCGGTGGCCATGGACGCCACATGCCGGACGAGCATGGCCCGGCTGCGCGGATCGGTGATGTCGGCCTCGAACTCCGGGAAGTACGAGATCACCGGCGCGTCGAAGTCGAGCAGCCCCTCGGCCTCGGCCAGGGCGGCCGCGGTCCCGGTGAAGCTCTTGCTGAGCGAGTACAGCAGGTGGAGGCGTTCGGCCGTGTACGGCGCCCACCAGCCGGAGGCCACCAGGTGCCCGTGCCGCATGATCATCAGGCTGTGCGGCTCGATCTCGGGGGCGGCTTCGAGGGCGTCGAGGAAGGCGTGCACGCCGGAGGCGTCGACACCCTGGGCGGCCGGACCGGAAGTCGGCAGGGGGGAAGCACTCATGGATGCATCCTGCACCCGTCGGCGGCCTTGATCGAGCCGTTTCCGGGCCCGCTGTCAGGGGACTCGCCGGTTATGGTGCAAATCGGATACACGATGATGACCGAGCAGGCCGGCCCCCGTGACCTCGTCGACCATGTGGTCCGGGCCGAGGAGGCCGGCTTCGACTTCTCGGTGACCTCCGACCACTACTTCCCGTGGCTGCGCTCGCAGGGTCATTCGCCGTACGCGTGGGCCGTGCTCGGCGCGGCCGCCCAGGCCACGTCCCGTATCCCGCTGATGACGTACGTGACGTGCCCGACGTTCCGCTACCACCCCGCGGTGGTGGCGCAGAAGGCGGCGACGCTGCAGTTGCTGTCCGAGGGCCGGTTCCGGCTGGGGCTGGGCTCGGGCGAGAACCTCAACGAGCACGTGGTGGGCGGCGGCTGGCCCTCCGTCGATGTACGGCACGAGATGTTCGAGGAGGCCGTGGAGATCATCCGCGCCCTCTTCAAGGGCGGGCACGTCAACCATCGCGGCACGCACTACGACGTGGAGTCGGCCCGGCTGTGGGACCTCCCCGACGAGGCGCCGCCGATCGGTGTCGCCGTCTCCGGTGAGCGGTCGTGCGAACTCGCGGGGCGGCTCGGGGACCTGGTGATCGCCACGGAACCCAAGGCCGGGCTGCTGGAGGCCTTCGACCGGCACGGCGGCCAGGGCAAGCCCCGGGTCGGCCAGCTGCCGGTCTGCTACGACCCCGACCGGGACACGGCCGTCAAGCGGGCACATGCCCAGTTCCGCTGGTTCGGCAGCGGCTGGAAGGTCAACTCGGAGCTGCCGCACCCGGATTCCTTCGAGGCGGCGACCCAGTTCGTCACGCAGGACGACGTCGCCGACGCCATCCCGTGCGGGGACGACCCGGATGCGTTCGTCGAGGCCGTCCGCCCGTACGCCGAGGCCGGGTTCACCGAGGTCGCCCTCGTGCAGATCGGAGGCGAGTCGCAGCCGGCGTATCTGGACTGGTCGGAGAAGACGCTGCTGCCGGCGCTGCGCGACGCGTTCGGCTGAAGCCCTCGGCCAGCGCCTCGACGGCCCGTTCCAGCGACTGAGCCCTCCGCCCAGGGGGGCTCTTCTTCACGAGCGCGCTCATCCGCTGGGCCTCCTGCGTCGTGGGCAGGAACCCGGCGAGCAGCAAGGGCAGCAACAGTCGCCGGACGAGCACTTCGCTCTCCGAGGTGACCTGCGGCCTGCGCACCACCGAGACGTTGACCCGGATCGCGTGTTCGTTGCCGGGCGGTACGCCCGGGCGGTCCGTCTCGATCGCGGCGTAGCGGAAGCCGTGCGCCAGGTCGCAGGCCGGGCAGCCGGCCGGACCGCGGGCGAGCCGGCCACCGCAGTCGGGGCACACCAGCCGGTCGAGGGCGGCGTCCACGATCCGCCAGTCGTGCCGGTGGGGTTCGGCCGCGACCATCTCGGCGAGCGCCCGCTCCTGGTCGCCGCCCGCGACGGTGTCCCACTCCCGCAGGAAGGCGGCCCACTCCCCCTCGACGATGCCGTCCACCAGGGCACGGCAGACGGCACAGGCGGGGCCGCCGCCGTACGCGTGGCCGCGGCACTCCGTACAGCGGCGCAGCGTGACGTCCGTCTCCTGTCGCACCATGCCGGACATCGTCGCGCATGCGCGCCCGGCGGGGACAACGGTTTTCGGACGCGCCTCCGCCTGGGCGTGAACAGCGAGGTCAGCGGGTGCCGCTAGGCTTCCGGGCGCACCTCGTGCCATCCGATCTGCCCCGCCCCAGGAGAGTCGTCCGTGACCGTAGCCATCACCCCGCCCGAGACGTCCCCCGCTGCCCCCGCGCCCGTCTCCGACCCGGTCGCGCGGGACGCGCGGGAGTTCGGGGCGTACGCCCGGACCGGGGGGTGGGCCTTCGGGCTGAAGGTGGCGCGCAGTGTGCGGCCCGGCGGGCAGGGCGCGGACGAGACGTCGAAGGTGTCCGCGAAGGAGTTCGCGGAACTCGCCGGCTGCTCCCCGGAGCGGGTCATGCGCTACTACAAGGCGTGGGACCGGGCGGCCGACGACGGGATGGTCCCGCACTTCGAGGCGCTGACGCCCGGTCAGGAGGTCGAACTGCCGGACGCCGACGTGTGGCTGAGCTACTACGTCTCCCGCAACAGCGCGACCTCCGAGCGCGGCACCGCCATCACCGAGGCGGCCGAGGCGGAGGGCATCCGGCCCACGAAGGCCCTGGAGGTCGCGGAGAACCCCACCGCCCTTCGTGCCGCGATCCTCGCCGACCCCTCCACCGCCCGCGCGGCCCGCCAGGCCCTGCTGGACCGGGTCCGCGAGGACCCGGACCTCCAGTCGGAGCTGGCCCGGGACGTGGTGCGCACCGACGAGCTGAAGAAGGCCGTCGCCGGGGAGAGCAGGGCGGCCGACCGGATCGGCTACGTGCGCCAGATCGCCGAGTCGGGGCAGATCAGGACGCCCGCCGGGCAGACCGTCGACGCGCCCGCCGATCTGCGCCAGGAGGCCGAGCGGCACCTGTCGCTCATCGACGAGCTGGACGAGGGCGAGGACGCCGGCGAGTGGGCCGCCGAGGCGTACGACACGATGAAGTCCCTCGTCGTCGAGGTCGTGGAGACGGACCCGGGGCTACGGGTGCAGGAGCGGCGCACGAAGTTCTACAGCAGCCTGCAGAAGGCGACCAAGGTGTTCGAGGAGCTGACCTTCGACGACGCCGGGGAGTTCTACGAGGACGACATGGTGCAGCGTCTGGAGGATCTGCAGCGGGCCGTCGCCGTCTGCATCGAGTCGCTGCGGGGTGCTCGCGGGAATCACCCGGTCGGCTGAGCATTCCGGCGGGATCGGGGGTACTAGAGGGCTCTACGTCGGTTCTTCCCGGAGGCCCCCTCGTGAACTCGTTCGTCCACAAGACCCTGGTGGTGCAGCTCCAGGCGGGCGACACGGACCGTTTCTCCGTGCTCGCCCACCTGAGCTACGACGCCGCGGACCCGTTCGCCGTCACCGTGGTCTTCAGCCACGACGGCCGCGTCCTCGCCCGGTGGCAGCTGGACCGGGAGATGCTCGGTGAGGCGCTGCGTCGTCCGGTGGGGGTGGGCGACGTGCGGATGCGGCCTCAGGCGCGGGGCATGTGGCAGGAGCTGCGCATGGAGTTCCTCGGCGACGCCCGCGCCGACGGGGGGCGGCACCACGCGGTGGTGTTCGCGTGGGCGCCGGGGTTCGCCGCGTTTTTGCGCGAGACGTACGAGGTGGTGCAGCCGGGCCGCGAGGAGGTCCACGTCGACGACTTCCTGGCGGGCGTTCTCGCCGGGGGCTGATCACGGCCCGCCGGGGCCGGCCGTGGTGCCGCTGCCGGCCGGGTGTCCGGCCGGCAGCCGTACCGTCACCTCGACGTGTAGCGGTGCCGCGTCCACAGCGGCAGGACGAACCAGCACAGCAGGTACCAAGCGACCACCCCGGCGACCAGGTAGGGCACGAAGCCGTCGTGCGTCGCCACGCGCAGGATCAGCAGCAGCGACGAGGTCGTCGTGGCGAGCAGCAGCACGAGGCCGAGCAGGGTGAGCCGGGAGGCCAGCTGCACCGCCTGGGGCTTGACGCGCCGCCCGGAGACGAGGCGGTGCAGGGACACCGGGCCTATGAGCGCCCCGGTGGCGCAGGCGCCCAGGACGACCGTCACGAGGTAGATCGTCTGGTCGGTGCCGGAGAGGTCGTCGTACTTCTCGGTGAACACCACGGTGAGCAGAAAGCCGAACAGGATCTGCACGCCCATCTGCGCCACGCGGACCTCCTGGATGAGCTCCTGCCACATCCGGTCCGCTCTCTCCTCCTCCGTCTCGTTGCGCCCCCGGCGCATCGCCCCGCCCTCTGCCGTGTCCGCCACTGTTTCCTCCTGGTGTGAGACCTGAGCCCTCCTCTTGCCCGGGTTCCCCGTAACGACTCGTCGTCCCGGGGATCGCGGCGGTTTGAGCGATCAGGGGGCGGTTACACGGACGGCGCGAATGACGCAGGCTTGAGGAGGTCGTGGACGCATGTCCGGTACGCAGCTCACCGTGACGCTCAGCGGCGGAGGCGCCGACGACGCGCGAGCGGTCGTCCGCGCCCTGGAGGGCACCTTCGGGGCCCCGGACGAGCTACCCGCCGACGAGAACGCGACGGTGCACACGGCGACCTTCGACGGGGAGAGGCAGACGGGCCCCGCCGGCGGTGGCGGGGAGGGTTCCGGGCGGCTGTCCGCGCCGGTGACCGTCACCGTGCAGGGCAGCCCCCAGGCCGTGCGGCGGGCGAGCGACACGCTCACTCGGGCGTTCACGGCACGCGACGACGGGGCCGCCTCCGGCGACCAGGAGCAGGAGAGGGAGCTGCTCCTGGAGCCGTGAGGACCAGTCTCACCAGCGGGATTCGACCTGGTCCTTGATCCGCCGGTCGTAGAGGTCGCGGATCGCCGTGAGCGTCTCGCCGGGCAGTCCCGGGAGGCGGGCGGCGGCCGCGTTGGCCCGGGCCTGCTCGGGCGAGCGCGCGCCGGGGATCACGGTCGTGACGCCGGGCTGCTCGACGATCCAGCGCAGGGCCAGCTGGGCCGGGGTATACCCCTCGGGGGCGAGCGCCGCGAACTCGGTGGCGGCCTCCACACCGGTGGCGTAGTCGACGCCGGAGAAGGTCTCGCCCTGGTCGAAGGCCTCGCCGTGCCGGTTGTAGGTGCGGTGGTCGTTCTCCGGGAAGACGGTCTCCCGAGTGTACTTGCCCGACAGCAGGCCGGAGGCCAGCGGGACCCGGGCGATGATGCCGACGCCGGCCTCACGGGCGGCGGGGAGCACCTCGCGCAGCGGCTTCATGCGGAACGGGTTGAGGATGATCTGCACGCTCGCCACGTTCGGCCGGGCGATCGCGGTCAGTGCCTCCTCGCAGGTCTCGACGCTGACGCCGTACGCGGCGACGCGCTCCTCCTCGACCAGGGTGTCGAGGGCGTCGAACACCTCGTCCGTGGAGTAGACGGGCGTCGGCGGGCAGTGCAGCTGCACCAGGTCGATCCGGTCGACGCCGAGGTTGCGGCGGGAGCGGTCGTTCCAGGCGCGGAAGTTGTCGAGCACGTAGTTGGCGGGGATCTGGTCGACCCGGCGGCCCATCTTCGTGGCGACCATGACGTGCAGGTCCGGGCGGCCGCTGAGGAACGCGGCGATGGTCTGCTCGCTGCGGCCGTCGCCGTACACGTCGGCGGTGTCGAAGAAGGTCACCCCGGCCTCGGCCGCCGTCTCCAGTACCGCGAGGGCTTCCTTGTCGTCGACATCTCCCCAGTCGGCTCCCAGCTGCCAGGTGCCCAGACCGATGACGGAGGCGTGCTGACCCGACCTGTCGAATGTGCGCTCGTCCATGGGCGTCAGTCTGTCACCCGTCACGGCGCCGCGCGGAACGTTCTCCTCCGGCTCGCCGAGCCCCCACCATTCACTCACACGAGTGAGGCGATGCGACAGGAACACGTCACGTGTCAGCGGGCCCCCTAGTGTGACGCCGGTGACTACCGGTTCAACGAACAACCACCCGTCCGAAGCGTCGCCCTGGACCCGCCGGGGTTTCCTCCTCGGTGCCGCCGCCCTGGCCGCGCTGCCCGGCCTGCCGGCGGATCCCGCTGCCGCCGCCGCGGAGTTGCCCGACTTCCCGGCGGACGTCGCGCTGTACCGCTCGGCCTACCGCAACTGGGTCGGTGAGATCACAGCCGACGGTCTGTGGGCGTGTGCTCCGGACGGCCCGGACCAGGTGGTCGCCGTCGTCAACTGGGCGTGGCGGCACGGGTGGCGGGTGCGTGCCCGGGGCGCCGCGCACGGCTGGTCGCCGCTGACGGTGACGGAGGGGACGCGGCCCGGGGCCCCGGTCCTCCTGGTCGACACCGCGGTCCACCTCACGGGCCTCGCCCTGGACTCCCCGACCGCGGTGCGCGCCGGGACCGGAGTCACCATGGAGGACCTGCTCACCTTCCTGGAGGAGCACGGCCTCGGTGTCACCGCGGCACCCGCTCCCGGCGTGCTCACCCTGGGCGGCGTCCTGGCCGTCGACGGCCACGGCACGGCCGTCCCCGCGCGCGGCGAGCAGCGGCAGCCCGGGCACACCTACGGCTCGCTCAGCAACCTGATCCTGTCCCTCACGGCCGTGGTGTGGGACGACGGGGCCGGTGCGTACGCACTGCGCACCTTCCAGCGCGACGGGGCGGACTGCGCCGCGCTGTTGACGCATCTCGGGCGGTCCCTGGTCACCGAGGTGGTGCTGCGCGTCGGCGCGAACACGAACCTGCGGTGCGTGAGCCGCACGGACATCCCGGCCGGAGAGCTGTTCGCCGCGCCCGGCTCGGGCGACGGGCGGACGTTCGCGAGCTTCCTGGACGAGGCGGGGCGGGTCGAGGCCATCTGGTTCGCCTTCACCGGGCATCCCTGGCTGAAGGTGTGGAGCGTCTCCCCCACCCGGCCGCTGACCTCGCGGAAGGTGACCCGGCCGTACAACTATCCGTTCTCCGACAACGTCCCCACGCCGGTGGCGGAGCTGGTCGGCCGGATGACGTCGGAGGCGGCCTGGTACCTCGCGCCGGTGCTCGGCACCGCCCAGTACGAGGCCGCCGCCCTCGGGCTGGTGACGACGCTGTCCGCCGACCTCTGGGGGCCCTCCAAGAACACGCTGCTGTATCTGAAGCCGACCACGCTGCAGGTGCACGCCGACGGCTACGCGGTCCTCACCGCGCGGGACGGGGTGCAGCGGGTCGTCTCCGAGTTCGCCGCGTTCTACCGGGAGCGGCTGGAGGCGTACGCCGCCCGGGGCAGCTTCCCGGTCAACGGCTCGGTGGAGATCCGGGTGACCGGCCTGGACGACCCCGCCGCCACCGGCGTGGCCGGGGCCCGTCCGCCGCTGCTGTCGGCGCTCCGGCCGCCGGAGGACCACCCCGAGTGGGACACGGCCGTGTGGCTGGACGTCCTGACGCTGCCGGGCACACCCGACGCGGAGGCGTTCCTGCGCGAGATCGAGCGGTTCCTGCTGCGTACGTTCGACGGCGGATCCGCGCTCACCCGCGTGGAGTGGTCCAAGGGGTGGGCCTACACGGACGACGACGTGTGGAGCGACCAGGAGGTGCTGGGCGACGTCGTCCCGGCGGCGGTCGGCCCGGCCGCGTGGGCGGAGGCGAACGCCGCACTGGACCGGCTCGATCCGCACCGCGTGTACGGCAACGCCTTCCTGGACCGGCTGTTCGGCCCCTAGGGGGTGAGGTACGCCTCCTGCAGCGGGGCGGCCTTGCGTTCCCGCTCGTAGCGGGCGAGGACGCGCGGGAGCTCCGCACGCTCCGTATGTTCGCGCAGCGCGGCGGCCAGGGCGATGGCGTCTGCCATGGGGTGCCGCCGGGGCGGCCCGGCCGAGAGCTGTCGCTTGCCGGCGGAGAGCAGCGGCACGGTGGCGCCGCCGGCCGGACCGCCGAATCGCGCCAGTTTCGCGGCGTGACGCGCACCACGGACAGCGGACCGCACCGGCAGAAACACCCGCCACAGCACCCCTCACGGGCGGAACTTCCCCTTCCGGACCCCCGCGCGACCCTGGCGGGGCAAGATCACCTTCGTTCAACCTTGCACGACATAAGGGGAATTGCCCGGATCGCAGCCAACCGGCTCGCGTTGATTTCTCCCGGTAGCGGGCGGTCCGGTAGGCATGCGGGGACATCAGCCGAACCCACCCCTGGAGGTCCGCATGCCGGAACTCAGTCGTCGCAGCGCGCTCACCGCCGCGGCCGTCCTCGCCACGAGCGCGGGCACGTTGTCCGCCGTCGTCCCGGCCTCGGCCGCCGGGCACCACGACTCCCCCGGAACCTTCGACGAGGTCTACAAGGGCCGCCGGATACAGGGCCGTCGGGCCTCCGGGTCCGGTCACCACGGGCACCACGGCGCGGGATACGCGGTGTTCGTCGACGGGGTCGAGCTGCACGTGATGCGCAACGCCGACGGCAGCTGGATCAGCGTCGTCAGCCACTACGACCCGGTGGCCACCCCGCGGGCCGCCGCCCGCGCCGCGGTGGACGAGCTGCAGGGCGCGCCGCTGCTGCCCTTCCCGGCCAACTGATCCGTCCCGCAAGGCATCTGGAGCAACCGCACATGGCTGTCCGCAAGAACCAGTCCACCCTGACCGCCGACGAGAAGCGGCGTTTCGTCGCCGCGCTGCTGGAGCTGAAGCGCAGCGGCCGCTACGACGAGTTCGTCACGACGCACAACGCCTTCATCGTCTCCGACACCGACAACGGCGAGCGGACCGGGCACCGTTCACCGTCCTTCCTGCCCTGGCACCGAAGATTCCTCCTGGAGTTCGAGCGGGCGCTGCAGTCGGTGGACTCGTCGGTGTCGCTGCCCTACTGGGACTGGACCGTCGACCGTACGCCGCGCGCCTCGCTGTGGGCGCCCGACTTCCTCGGGGGCACCGGGCGGGAGCGGGACGGCCGGGTGACGGACGGGCCGTTCTCCGCGTCCGGCGGGAACTGGCCGGTCAACGTGCGGGTCGACGGCCGTACGTTCCTGCGGCGCTCCCTCGGTTCCGGTACGCGCGAGCTGCCGACCCGGGCCGAGGTCGAGTCAGTGCTGTCGATGTCCACGTACGACATGGCGCCCTGGAACAGCGGCTCGGACGGCTTCCGCAACCACCTCGAAGGGTGGCGGGGCGTCAACCTGCACAACCGCGTCCATGTCTGGGTCGGCGGGCAGATGGCCACCGGGGTGTCCCCCAACGACCCGGTGTTCTGGCTGCACCACGCGTACATAGACAAGCTGTGGGCCGAGTGGCAGCGCCGGCACCCCGGCTCCGGCTATCTGCCGGCCGCCGGCACGCCGAACGTGATCGACCTCAACGAGACGATGCGGCCGTGGCACGACATGAGCCCGGCGGATCTGCTGGACCACACGCCGCACTACACGTTCGACGTCTGATCAGACGCTCGCGCCCGTGCGGCATTCCGGGTGGCCCCAGCCGTTGTCGTTCTTGGCGATGGGCTCACCGGCCGCGTAGGAGCGGCCGCACTGGCAGCGGCCGGGGAACTTCGCCTTGATCGTGCGGGCGGAGCCCTTGCTCCCCGCGGCCTTGGCCGCGCGCGGGCGGGAGCGCGGGGCCTTGGCCGGGGTGTCCGGGGCGGGCGGCGGCTCGGGGGAGCCGAGGCCGCTGCCCGCCGGCTCCTGGACGGTGGCGGCCTGGCTGGCGGCGCGGTCGGCGAAGTCGTTGAGCCGGTCGCCGTCGACCTGGTGGGCGGGGACGTAGCGGAACTCGACCGAGCGGCCGTCCAGGAGTTCGTCGATGCGTACGACGAGGTCCTGGTTGGCGACCGGCTTGCCGGCGGAGGTCTTCCAGCCGTTGCGCTTCCAGCCGGGCAGCCAGGTGGTGACGGCCTTCATCGCGTACTGCGAGTCCATCCGGATCTCGAGCGGCACGTCCGGGTCGGTCGCCGCCAGCAGCCGCTCCAGCGCGGTGAGTTCGGCGACGTTGTTGGTGGCCTTGCCGAGCGGCCCCGCCTCCCACCGCTCCGGCGTCTCGGAAGCGTCGGCGACGACCCAGGCCCAGCCCGCGGGCCCGGGATTTCCCTTCGAAGCCCCGTCACACGCGGCCACAACACGTTCACGCATGCGCTCGATCATGCCATGGCCGTGGGGGCCGCCCGGCCGGGAGGTCCGGGCACCTAGGCCACGTCGGTCAGCTTCGGCATCTCTCCCTCGGTCTTCGTGATGTCGATCACCGAGAAGTACGCACCCTGCGGGTCGCTGATCGCCGCGAAGCGGCCGAACGGGGTGGTCATCGGGCCGAACCGCAGCGCACCGCCTAGCTCGGTGGCCTTCGCGACGGCCTCGTCGCAGTCCTCCACGGTGAAGTACACGTTGATGTACGGCTGCACCTCGGGCGGGAAGTCCTCGCCCATCTTCATCCGGCCCAGCACGGTGCGCTCGCCGAGATCGTAGATCCGGAAGTCCATCTCGCCGTCCTCCATGTCCCGCTGCCGGTAGGAGAAGACGGCGGGGAAGAACGCGTCGGACTTCGCGGGCTCGCGGGTGAAGACCTCCGCCCAGGTGTAGGCACCGGGTTCGGCCATCGCCTGGAAGCCCTCATGGGTGCCCGCCTGCCAGATGCCGAAGACGACACCGCCGGGGTCGCGGGCCATGCACATGGTGCCGAAGTCGGCGACCTGCATGGGCTCCATCAGCACCTCGCCGCCGTTGTCGCGGATCCGGCCGGCGGTGGCGGCGGCGTCATCGGCGGCGAAGTACAGGCACCACTGCGACAGGCCCTCCTGGCCGGGCATGGGCGGGACGACGGCGGCGACCGCCTTGCCGTTCGCGTAGGCCTCCGTGTAGTTGCCGAGCTCCGCGGACGCCTCGGCGAAGGTCCAGCCGAGGACGTCCCCGTAGAAGCTCTTGGCTCCTTCGAGGTCGCCGAACATCGCGTCGGCCCAGCAGGGAGTTCCTTCAGGTTGCACGGCCATGAGCGCGGCCCTCTCCGAATGGGTGGAATCGTCCGCTTCCTCACGCTAGCCACCCGGCGGCCGACCCGCGCGCCGAGCGGGCCGCCCGCGGTGTGGTCGCGGCCACCGGCCCGGACCATCGCGTCCGGCGGATGTCTTCCCCCCGGCGCCCGGCTGTGCTTGCCTGAGTGCCGTTTCGGTGGCCGGGGCGGGAGTTGCCGTATGCGCAAGCAGTGGATCGTGGGGGCAATACTGGCCGGGGTGCTCCTCGGCGGGTGCGGGGATCCCGCGTCCGGACCCGAGGAGCCGGCACCGGCCGCGCCGCGCGCGTCGGCCACCACGCATCAGCGGGCCCCCGCCTCCCCCGGCCCGGAGCCGGGGAGGATGACACCCAGGGTGCTGTTCCTCGGCGACTCGCTGGCGATGGAGGCCCAGAAGGTCCTGGGCCAGGAGTTACGCCGGGATCTGAAGGCGAGGTACACCGGCGCCCCCTACTCCGGCACCACCCTGTGCGACTACCTGGAGGGCACGGCCGAACGGTCCCTCGTGCCGGCCTCGGACAAGGCGGCCGCCCTGGTCCGCAGGCTGCGGCCCGACTTCGTGGTCCTGCAGTTCTGGGGGAACTCCTGGGGCTACACGCCGTGCATGGACGGCATCACCTACGACAAGTCCCCGGCCCGGTACTTCCGCCGCTACGACGCCGACGCGCGCCGGCTCACCGAGCAGATCACCGCGGCCGGGGGCGGCAGCCGCCCGCGGATCGTCTGGGTGTCCCAGGGCCCGGACCCGATCACCCCCGACCGGGTCCGGCGCGTCAACGCGCTCTACGAGAAGCGGGCCGCCGCCTCGGGCGACCTCGTGGCGGACGCCGGGAAGGCGGTGAGCCCGGCCGCGGACCGCTACACCTGGACGCAGTACCTGCCGTGCACGGCCCACGAGCGTGCCCGCCCCGGCCTGTGCACACAGCCCGGCCGCGACCGCACGGCCCTGCACCGCGACGACGACTATCTGCACTTCTGCCTGGCCCCGACCACCACCCGGCCCAAGCCCTGCCCGGTCCGCTCGCCCGGCATCCTGCGCATCGCCCGGGAGGTCACCAAAACCATTCGACAGGCGGCGCGTTGACCGCTCGAATGGGCGCCATGTGCGCGGTGCGGATGCATGAGGACGAGCTGGCCATCGACGTCTTGCTCGTCGGCCGGCTGATCGCGGGGCAGTTCCCGCAGTGGGCCGGGCTGCCCCTGCGGCGGCTGGAGTCCTCCGGAACGGAGAACGCCATGTTCCGCCTCGGTGCGGACAAGGTCGTGCGGCTCCCCCGGCATCCCCGCGCCGTGGAGGCCATCGCGCACGAGCTGCGCTGGCTGCCCCGGCTGGGCCCGGGGCTGCCCGCCGCCTCACCCGAACCCCTCGGCCGGGGAGAACCCGGTGACGGGTTCCCGTGGCCCTGGTCGGTCTACGGCTGGCTCGACGGCCACAACCCGGTGCCCGGCAGGATCGAGGAGCCCGCCCTGCTCGCCGGGGACCTGGCGGCGTGCGTCACGGCCCTGCGCCGCATCGACGCGTCGGAGGGGCCCCCGGGTTACCGGGGCGTGCCGCTGGCGACCCGCGACCCCTTCCTGCGGGAGGCGCTCGGGCGGCTCGCGGGACGGGTCGACACCGCCGCGGTGACCAGGGTGTGGGAGGAGACCCTGCGGGCTCCGGAGCACACCGGGCCGCCGCTGTGGGCCCACGGCGATCTGATGGCCGGGAACCTCCTGGTCACGGGCGGGCGGCTGAGCGCCGTCATCGACTTCGGCACGGTCGGGGTCGGGGATCCCGCCGTCGACCTCATCGGCGCCTGGTGTGTGCTGCCCGCCACCGCCCGCGGCGTCTTCCGCGAGGCCGTGGGTGCCGACGAGGCCGAATGGGCACGGGCCCGGGGCTGGGCCCTGTCGATCGCGGTCATCGCCCTGCCGTACTACTGGGACACCAACCCGCCGGTCGCGGAGAACTCCCGGCATGTGATCGGGGAGATCCTGGCCGAGACGGCGTAGGGGCGGAGCCTGCTCCGCCCCCGTGTGTGACGGGAGAGATCATTCGCCCGCGTACGCCTTCTCCAGTGCGGCGATGTCGAACTTGCTCATCGCCATGAACGCCTGGGTCACCCGGGACGCCTTCGCCGGGTCCGGGTCGCTGATCATCTCGGAGAGCCGGTCCGGGACGACCTGCCAGGACACGCCGAACCTGTCCTTGAGCCAGCCGCAGGGGCCCGGCTCCCCGCCGTTCTCGGTGAGCCTGGTCCAGTAGTAGTCGATCTCCTCCTGGCTCTCGCAGAAGATCATGAAGGAGGCGGCCTCGGTGAACTTGAACTGCGGGCCGCCGTTGAGCCCGAGGAACCGGTGCCCGTTGGCCGTGAACTCGACCGTCATCACACTGCCGGCGGTCTGGAGCGCTCCCTCTGGGTAGCGCGCGATCTTGCCGATGCTGGAGTTCTTGAAGATCGAGACGTAGTGGTGGGCGGCCTCCTCGGCCTGGCCGTCGAACCAGAGGCACGTGGTGAAACCGTCGGTGGTCATGAGTCCTCCTGCACGCGTCGAACGCTGTCACCACTGTCGACCGGCACTCGCCCCGGAACTCATCGGCCGGGGGCCGTCACATTCGGATGGCCGCTACACCGTTCGGAACTAGCATCCGGTCATGACGTCATCGCCCGCCGACAGCGGCATCCGGCCCTTCCGCATCGACGTACCGCAGAGCGACCTCGACGACCTCCACGACCGCCTCGACCGGACCCGCTGGCCCGACGAGCTGCCCGGCGTGGGCTGGACGTACGGCGTTCCGTCGGGCTATCTGCGCGAGCTGGTGCGGTACTGGCGGCACGACTACGACTGGCGGGCCGCGGAGGCGCGGCTGAACGCCTGGCCGCAGTTCACCACCGAGATCGACGGCGCACGGGTGCACTTCGCGCACATCCGCTCCCCCGAGCCCGACGCCACCCCGCTGATCGTCACGCACGGCTGGCCGGGGTCGATCGTCGAATTCGCCGGCATCGTGGGACCGCTGACCGACCCGGCCGCCCACGGCGGCGATCCCGCCGACGCCTTCCACCTCGTGCTGCCGGGCATCCCCGGCTTCGGGTTCTCCGGCCCCACCCGGGAGACCGGCTGGGAAGCACGCCGGATCGCCGACGCCTGGGCCGAACTGATGAAGCGCCTCGGCTACGAGCGGTTCGGCGCGCAGGGCGGCGACTGGGGGGCGGCGATCTCCCGAGAACTGGGGCGCGTCCACAGCGGCCGGGTGATCGGCCTCCACCTCAATCTGCTGCCCGGCGCTCAGGCCGCCGTCGAGCCGGCCGCCGGGGAACTGGAGGCGCTGAGCCCGGCCGAGCGGGAGCGCACGCTGGCCTCGTGGCGGCGGTGGGCGGAGTGGTCCCGCGACGGCACGGGCTACTTCCATGTGCAGTCCACCCGGCCGCAGACGCTCTCCTACGCGCTCACGGACTCCCCGGTGGGGCAACTCGCGTGGATCGTCGAGAAGTTCCAGGAGTGGACGGACTCGGAGGAGCTGCCCGAGGAGGCCGTCGACCGGGACCTGATGCTCACGAACGTGATGCTGTACTGGCTGACGGGCACGGCCGGTTCGTCGGCCCGGATCTACTACGAGCGCGCCCACGCCCGGGGTGGGAGGACCGCCGCCCCGCAGGATCCCTCCACCGCGCCGACCGGGGTCGCGTCCTTCGCCGGGGACCCCCAGATCCCGCTGCGGCACAAGGCGGAGCAGACGGAGAACATCGTCCGCTGGACGGAGTTCGACCGCGGCGGGCATTTCGCGGCGATGGAGGAGCCGGACCTGCTGGTGGGTGATGTGCGGGCGTTCTTCCGGCAGTTGCGCGACAAGGGCTGAGCCGGAGGGCTCTGCCGGTAGCGGATCTGCCGAGGGCAGAGAAACCGTTCGCGGGCATCGCCGGAGGTCAAGAGTGGAGTCGACGGCACATCCCCGACACGTCCACGGCGCTGGTCGCCACGACGAGGAGAACCGATGACTGCACTCACGACGCTCGCCCCGCGGGCGGAGGAGGGCGACACCCCTCCGACCCGCTTCGACGACCATCTGGCCGCCCAGCTGCTCGCGCAGCGCATCGTCCTGCTGGGCACCCAGGTCGACGAGGTCTCCGCGAACCGGGTCTGCTCCCAGTTGCTCATCCTGTCCGCGGAGGACGCCCACACCGACATCAGCCTGTACATCAACAGCCCGGGCGGGGCGGTGCACGCGGGCCTCGCCATCTACGACACGATGCGGCTCATCCCGAACGACGTCTCCACGCTGGCCATGGGCTTCGCGGCCAGCATGGGCCAGTTCCTGCTGAGCGTCGGCGCGCCGGGCAAGCGCTACGCCCTGCCGAACGCGCGGATCATGATGCACCAGCCGTCGGCGGGCATCGGCGGCACCACCGCCGACATCGAGATCCAGGCGGAGAACCTGGACTTCACCAAGCGGACCATCGAGCGGATCACCGCCGAGCACACCGGCCAGAGCGAGGAGACCATCTCCCGGGACGGCGACCGGGACCGCTGGTTCACGGCCGAGGAGGCCCGCGAGTACGGCATGGTGGACCGGGTCGTGGAGTCCCTCGCGGACGTCCGCCCGGCGGCCACCCGGCGCAGGATGGGGCTGCAGTGATGGGTTCGTACACGATTCCGAACGTCGTCGAGCGCACCCCGCAGGGCGAGCGGTCCTACGACGTCTTCAGCCGGCTGCTGTCCGAGCGGATCATCTTCCTCGGCACCGAGATCGACGACGGCGTCGCCAACGTCGTCATCGCCCAGCTCCTCCACCTGGAGTCGTCCTCCCCGGAGAGCGAGATCGCGATCTACATCAACTCCCCGGGCGGCTCGTTCACTTCGCTGATGGCCATCTACGACACCATGACATTCGTGCAGGCGCCGATCTCCACGTTCTGCGTCGGGCAGGCGGCCTCCACTGCGGCCGTGCTGCTGGCCGGCGGGGATCCGGGGCGGCGGTTCGTGCTGGAGCACTCCCGGGTGCTGCTCGGCCAGCCGGCCGCCGGCGGACAGCGCGGCATGGTGTCCGACCTGGCGCTCCAGGCCAAGGAGATGGTGCGGATCCGCTCCCAGGTGGAGGAGGTGCTGGCCCGGCACACCCACCACGACGTGGCGGCCCTGCGGGCCGACATGGACCGCGACAAGGTGTTCACCGCACAGGAGGCGGTGGGCTACGGGCTGGCCGACGAGGTGCTCAGCCGGCGCCTCGTGAGGGTCTGAGGCGCCGGCCGGTACGGCTCAGGCGGCCAGGCACATTCCGTCGTGCGACGAGGTGGTCGCCCCGCGGCGGCCGGCCGTGTAGCGCGAGGTGACGCGGACCAGTTCGCCCTGGGCCCTCGTCAGCAGGTCGCCGAGGTTCAGTCCGAGGGCGTGGGCGGCGGCCGCGAGGACCTCCGAGGAGGCCTCCTTGCGGCCGCGCTCCACCTCCGAGAGGTAGGGCATGGAGATCCGCGCCTCGTCGGCGACGTCCTTCAAGGTGCGCTCCTGTGCCAGGCGTTCACGGCGCAGCACGTCTCCCACCAGGTCCCGCCACAGCGGCTCCTTGGCGGCGGGGGCCGGCGGCGCCTGGCGCGGCGGTGCTCCGGCGGGGCGCGCGCCGTGCGGGCGCAGAGGGATGACTCGGGCTTCGTTCGGCAGGTGGTTGCTCACTGCTCCAGCCTAGGAATCCCGGCCGACGGGGGAAGGGCCCGGCGTTCCGCCCTGGGTGGAATCCCGCGCCCACATCCACGGATGCATACATTCCGCCCGATTTCGCCCATGGGAAAATTGCGGGGCATGGTGCGCGCCGCCCCGGGTACCCGCAACTCGGGAGTACCTATGCAGATGTCCGCGCGAGCCGTTCTTGGGAGAGGCAATGGAGACCGCCGTGATCCGGTCGAAGGCACAGGTCGTCGAAGAGAACGCCGAGGCCAGCGCGGGTGACGGAGCACTGCCGGGCGTCGTGGACCCGCGGTCCGTGGCCCCGCGGGACGCGAGGGAGCTGTCCCGCCAGTTCTTCCAGCGTCTTACGGAGCTCGAAGAGGGCACGCACGAGTACCAGTACGCGCGCAACACCCTGATCGAGATGAACATGTCGCTCGTGCGCTTCGCGGCCGGCCGGTTCCGCGGCCGCGGCGACGACATGGAGGACATCGTCCAGACCGGGATGATCGGCCTGATCAAGGCCATCGACCGGTTCGAGCTCTCGCGCGAGGTCGAGTTCACCTCCTTCGCGCTGCCGTACATCGTCGGCGAGATCAAGCGCTTCTTCCGGGACACGACGTGGGCGGTACACGTGCCGCGGCGGCTCCAGGAGCTGCGCGTGGAGCTGGCCAAGGCCCGTGAGGAGCTCGCCAGCCGGCTGGACCGCGAGCCGACGGTCGCCGAGCTGGCCACCCTGATGAACATCTCCGAGCGCCAGGTCGTCGAGGGGCAGATCGCGGCGAACGGGTACAACTCGTCGTCGCTGGACGCCGCCCTCACCGGCGACGGCCCGGAGAGCGGCGAGGCGGTCCTGGCCGACTTCATCGGCGTGGAGGAGGACGGGCTGCGGCTCGTCGAGGACTTCCACTCGCTCGCCCCGCTCATGGCGGAGCTGAGCGAGCGCGACCGGCAGATCATCCACATGCGGTTCGTGGAGGAGGCCACCCAGGCGGAGATCGGTGAGCGGCTCGGCTGCTCGCAGATGCACGTGTCCCGCCTGATCAAGAGGATCATCACACGGCTGCGCGAGGGCATGCTGGGCGAGCTGGGCTGCGCCTGACACCGTCGTACGACCAGCGGGTGCCGTCCCCCATGCGGGAGTGGGGCGGCGCCCGCCACTGCGTCCGGGTTCCTTCCGGGTGACGCATCTCACCCGGAGGGTTCATCCCTGGGTTGATTCGGAGAGCGGCAGCACCGCGCGCACCCGCTTGCCCACCGGCACCCGTTCCACGCTGACCTGCTCCGCGAGCGCGTGGACGATCTCCAGGCCGTGCCGGCCGATGCGCTCGGGGTTGCGCGGGAAGATGCGGGGCAGCGCGGAGCTGCTGTCGTAGACCGACACCGTCACGGCGCTGTCGGTGCCGACGAGCTCCAGGATGTACGGCCCGTTGCTGTGCCGGTCGGCGTTGGTGACCAGCTCGCTCACCACCAGCAGTACGGCGCCGTCGACCCGCTCGTCGATCCGCGCGCACCACTCGGTCCTGAGCTGGTCGAGAAAGAGCGCGGCGAAGGACCGCGCCTCGGCGATGCATCCCTGCTCACCGGTGTAGTGTGCCGCCCGCCTCAGCGGTTCAACGGGCACGTCGAAACCAGTCGGTATCACTGCCTCGTCCAGGTGGTCGATCATTCTTTTCTCTCTGGGAAGCCGGACTGGCCGGACGCTCTGCACCAGTGCTCGTACCCCGGGCCGGGCTTCACAGTCCTGACAGATTCTCCCCCATTCGATCCCCCGGGCATTGTCCCCCCTTCGCGGGGCACCCGGAAGGAATCAGGACCGGCCGAGGGCGGCCGGGCCGGATCGCCGGAGGTGCGCGGTGGCCTGGTGGACTTGGCTGGTCGTGGTGATCGCGGCGCTCGCCGCGGTCGCGGTGGTGACACTCGCCGTGCAGGCGGGCCGCCGGTCGGGGACCGTCATCGCGGTCCGGCGCCGGCCCGGCGGAAAGAGCCTGCGATGAACGAGCTGCTGGCTGCGCGGAGCCTGACGACCCTGCCGGTGGTCACCCTGGGCGGGGAGGCCGTCGCCCAGGTCAAGGACACCGTCTTCGACGCCGCCGCCGGCCGGATCACCGGTTTCACACTCAGCGGCCGGGGCCTGCTGTCGGGTCCGCTGAAGCAGAGTCTGCCCTGGTCGGGGGTGCACGCGCTGGGGCGGCACGCGGTCATGATCCGCGATGCCCGCGCGCTGCAGGACACGTCCGTGGTGGTGGCACGCCGCGAGGCCCAGCAGGGCCGGGTGCTGCACGCGAAGGTGCTGACCGACGAGGGTGCCGAGGTCGGCACCGTGCTCGACGTGATCGTCGAGGGCGGGGCCGGCGGCCGGGTCGTCGGGTTCCGGATCGCCGCGGGCAAGGCGCTGGTGCAGGGCTCCCGACGCCGCCGGCACCGGGTGTACGTGCCGCGCGGCGAGACACTCGCCGTCTCCGGCCGGGCGCTGGTCATCCCGGCGGACGCCACTCGCTACGTCGCCGACGACCTGCCGGCCTTCGTCGCCCGGGTCGGTGCCTTCCGGGCCGGGCGGGAGGGGACGGCGTCATGATGCTGTTCTCCGAGGCGCGGGGCCTGCCGGTGCTGACGCTGGCCGAGGCGGAGGAGGTGGGCGCCCTGAGGTCGCTGACGGTCGACGCCGTGTCCGGAGTGGTCACCCACGTCCGGGTGCGTGGCCGGCACTCCCGCAAGGAGACCGTGCTGGCCTGGGGTGCGCTGCACGCCGTCGGCCCGGACGCGGTGCTGGTCCGCACGACCGCCGAGCCGGCCGAGGTGCCGCCGCACCACGAGCTGCCGGGTCTGCGGATCCTCACCGAGACGGGCGACACGCTCGGCACGGTCCAGGATGTCGCGTTCGAACCGGAGACGGGCCGGGTCGAGGCGGTCGTCACCGCCCACGGCGACCTGCCGGCCGATCGGCTGCTCGGACTCGGGGACTACGCCCTGGTGGTCCGCACCGCCTGAACCGGCCGGGCCGGGCGGCGTGCCGGGTCAGGAGGCCGGTGGCTGCTGCGTCGCGCCGCCGCCGGTGTCGCTACCGGTGTTGGTGCCGGTGTCGCCGTCGGACGTCGGCGGCTCGTCCGTCGTCGGCCCCGTCGTGTCCGTGTCCGAGGTCGGCGGTTCGCTGGTGGGCGGCTGCGACGACGTCGTGTCGGGCGGTGCCGTGGGCGTGGTGACGCTCGCCGACGGGGAGGGCTTGTCGGGCTTCTGGGTCTTGTGGTCCTTCTTGCCCGTGTCGCCCGGCTGGCGCTCGAACCACTCGCCGTCGGGTTCGCACATCACGAACGCGTCGACCGGCTCCGGGGCGGGCGTCACCATGACGACGTTCGACGACGTGTAGCCCGGCCACGACTCGCCGGTCGTCCTGGGCGCGCTCTGCTGGGCCACCGGCGGGGACAGCGGGTTGCCGCACGCGCAGCGCACCCGCGGCACGCCGCGGTCGTCGACCAGGACGGCCGTGCGGGCCTGGAGGACGGCCTGGTAGCTGGTGGGGGCGCCGTCCTTGTAGCCGTGGTTGGTGACGCGGGTGTCCATGCGGAGCTGCACGGGAGTGAGCGAGCGCAGGTAGTCGGGGACCTCGGACGGCTCGATCCGGGCGACCGAGGCGAACGCGCGCTGCTTGTCCGGGGACTCGCCGAGGTACGTGATCTGCTTCTCCACGTCACAGCTGGCGACGTTGCGGGTGCCGCCGTACAGGCCCGGCGCGTCGCCGTTCACACCCCGGACGGCGTTCTGCGGTGCCGACTCGGTGGCCCCCGAGGGCGAGACCGGCGAGGCGGAGCTCTTCTCCTCTGTAGTCGACTCGGTGAACGCGTCGGGGCCCGTGTCCGCGGCGGGCTGGAGGAAGACCTCGCCGCTGGCCGTGCTGGTACCGCCGTCGGACGCGCCGGTGCCGCCGTTGTCGGGCCGGGAGAGCACCACGGCCAGGATGACGGCGGCCACCACCGCGGTGGCGATGATCGCGACACGCGGCACGGACCCCCACCACGGCCGCCGGGGCTCCGGCTCCCTGCCGCCTCCGGTGGGCGGCTCGGCGGGCGGGCCTCCGCCCCCGGGCGGCGGTTGGGAGGGGCCGGACAGCGGGCCCGAGGGAGGTCCTGTGGGGCGGCCGGACGACGGCGGATCGACGCTCACGAGTTCTTCTCCCCGCGTGGGTTCTCTGCGGCCTTCACCCAGGGTGATTGATCCCGGTATCGGCCGCTTGTTCCACTACATGCTCATTGTGTGCCCCGGTCCCGTACGCCCCGCAAGCCGACGCGGACGGACGTCTCCGGCGGGCGGTGGGCGCGGGGGCTGCTTAGCGTGGCAGCGTGAGTTCGCGCACCCCCTCCGGCCAGGCACGCACCTCCGGCGAGCGCGCCGTCGCCCGCCACGGCTGGGCGCATGCCCTCGTCACGGTGCTCGGCGGGCTGCTCGCCATGGCGGTGGTGGCCGGCCTGGGTCTGTGGGCGGCCGGGGCCGCGGATCTTCCGGACGGCTCCTTCGCTCCCGTCGTCGCGGCCACGATGGTCACCGCCGTCGGCGGCACGGTGAGGCTCGCCGGAAGCGCGGGCGATCTCGCCGACACACAGGCGGGTCTGACGGTGATTCCGTTGTCCGTCACGCTGACAGGTGCGCTGGTGGTCGCCTGGGGCTTTCTGCGGCCGCTGCGGCATCGGGCGGTCGCCGGTGCCGGGGAACTGGCCGGCTGGGCCGGCCGGGTGGCGGCCCTGTGGCTGCTGGCGCTGATCGGCCTGACGCTCGCCGCCCGCCACACCTTCGACATCTCCCTCGGGGACGACACGCTGGGTGAACTCGGCGACCTGTTCGGCGCGTCGCCGAAGGTCGGCTTCACCACGGACGTGCCGCTGTCCGTGTTCGTCGGCGTGGTGTGGCTGGCCGGTGTGCTGGTGCTGGCGCTGCTGGTGTCGCGCGGGGCCCCGCTGCCCGCTGGGCTGCTGCGCTTCCAGGCGTCGGTGCGGCCGGCCGCGTACGCGATGGTCGCGCTGCTGCTGGCCTGTGTCGCCATCGGCGTGGTCATCGCCCTGATCGTCGCGGCGACCAAGGGGCACGCGCGGGAGACGTTCGCCGTGATCCTGCTCGGCATCCCCAACCTGGTGTGGCCCGCGCTGACGATCGGACTCGGCGCCACCTGGAACGGCAGGGTGGAGGGGCCGTTCGGGCTGCCCATGCCGCAGGTGCTCGACGAGGTGCTGCGCACCCCGGACATCTCCGAACTGAATCTGCGCACCCTGGCCGAGCACGACGGCCGGGTGTGGTGGCTGCTGGTCGTCGACGTCGTGCTGCTGCTGGCAGCCGCGTTCGTGATGGCGGCCCGGTCACCGGCCCGGGTGCGGGCCTGGCAGCACGCGGTGCACATGGCGGTCGCCCTCGTGCTCACGGTGTTCATGATCTGCCTCGTCGGACGCATCTCCGCGCACTACGGCCTGTCCGTGCTCGGCATCGGGGATCTGGGCGGCGGTCTCGGGGGCGAGCTGTTCCTGAGACCCAAGCTCTGGGGTGCCGTCGGCCTGGCCGTCCCGTGGGGGCTGGTGACCGGGTTCGCCGGGGCGCTGCTGGCCCGCCACGTACGGCGGCGCGGCGAGGTGCGTTCCGACAGCGAGGGCTGAGGCCCGGTCTACGTCCGCTCCACGAAGACCGGTTCGGCCCAGCGCGGCGGTGGCTTGGGCCGCTCCTCCCCCACGCCCGGCAGCTGCCGGTCCACTCGCGTGGGCTGCCTCGTGGCGCCGCCCTTCCCGCCGCCGGTCGTCGCGGCGCGCAGTGCGGCGACGAAGGCCAGGCAGGAGGGGTACCGGTCGTCGGGGCTCTTGGCGAGGGCCTGGGCGAAGACGGGGTCGACCCGGGGGTCGAGATCGGGCCGGTCCTCGGTCAGCGGCGGCGGTTCGTCGTACTGGTGGGCCCAGAGCAGGGCCATGTCGTCGTCGCGGATGAAGGGCGGATGGCCGGCCAGGGTCTCGAAGACGACACAGGCGAAGCCGTACACGTCACAGCGGGCGTCGACCGGCTTGCCGGAGATCTGCTCGGGGGAGACGTAGTCGAGCGTGCCGACGAACTGGCCGACGGTGGTGAAGCCGGTCAGCGACAGCGACTTCTTCGTCAGGCCGAAGTCGGTGAGGTAGACGTGCTCGGGGTGGTCGCTGTCGGTGCCGCGGGAGACCAGGATGTTGCCGGGCTTGACGTCCCGGTGGACCAGTCCGTGGTCGTGGGCCGCGTCGAGCGCGGAGGCGACCTGGGCGGCGACGCGCACGGCGGTGACGGGCGGCATCGGGCCCTCCCGGTCGAGGACGTGCCGCAGGTCGCTGCCGGCGACGTAGCGCATGGCGATGTACAGCACGCCGTCCGTCTCACCGGCCTCGAAGACCGGCACGATGTGCGGGTGGTCGATCGCCGCGGCGGCCCGGGACTCGTGCGTGAACCGGCGGCGGAAGGTGTCGTTGCGGGCGAGTTCCGGGGCGAGCAGCTTCAGCGCGACGGTGCGTTCCAGGCGCAGGTCGCGGGCCCGGTAGACGACCGCCATGCCGCCGCGCCCGATCTCCTGCTCGATCCGGTACCCGGCGATCTGCTGCCCTATCAGCTCGGAGGGCCGCCCCGAGAACAGGCTCGTCTCGCGGTTCAACGCCGGTCACCCTCGGGCGGGACGACCCGCGTGGGCGTCGCCCTGGCGGGCCGGTCCCCCTGACCCTCCCCGTCCCGGTCCTCGCGGGACACGACGCGGGTGGGTTCGGGGGCGCCGGCAGTCACGACCCTCGTGGGCTCGGGGGCGTCGGGGGACGCCACTCGGGTGGGTTGAGGGGCCTCGGGAGGCGCTCCCCGGGTCGGCTCGGGCGCCTCGGGAGGCGCTCCCCGCGTGGGCTCGGGCGCCTCGGGAGACACCAGGCCGGTCGGCTCGGGCGCCTCGGCAGACACCACCCGGGTCGGCTCGGGCGCCTCGGCAGACACCACCCGGGTCGGCTCAGGCGCCTCCGCAGGCACCACCCAGGTCGGCTCCGGCGCCGAAGGCGCAACCCCAGCGGACTCCGAAGCCTCCGGCGCCACCACCCGCGTCGGCTCAGGCACCTCCGCAGGCACCACTCGGGTGGGCTCCGGCGCCTCCGCAGGCGCAACCCGGATGGGCTCAGGCCCCTCCGAGGGAACCACCCTGGTCGGCTCAGGAGCCTCGGCAGGCACCACCCGCGTCGGCTCGGGCGCCTCCGAGGACACGACTCCGGCGGACTCCTGAGCCTCAGGCGACACCACCCGGGTCGGCTCAGGGCTCTCCGCAGGCGGCGTGCTCCGTGCGGGCTCCGGTGCCCCCGCTGCAACCACCCGGGTCGGCTCAGGTGCCACGGCAGGCTCAGCCCTGTTCAGCGCAGGCGCCTCCGCAGGCTCAGCCTTCCTCAGCGCCGGTGCCTCCGCGGGCTCAGCCCTCTTCAGCTGAGGCGCCTCCGCAGACGCGGGGTTCTCCGGCTCGGGTGTCTCGGGCCGCGCAGCCCCCTGCGGCTCGGGCGGACGCGTGTCGGGCCGGCGGGTGGCCCCGACCGGGCCCGCGGGCGGCACCGCCCGCGTGGGGGGACGCGCGGTCGCTTCGGCCGGGGGGCGGGACGCCGGTCCGGCCGCGGGCGTCTCGTCCGTCGCGTACGTGGTCATCCGGGCGCCGTCGGCGTACACCCAGTGCCCGTGGGCGGAGTCGTAGAGCCACACGGACTCGCCGTCCACGACGACGCCGATCCGCATGCCATGGGTGCGGGCGCGGAACGACTCCCGGTCGAGGCCGCCCGCGAGGTCCTCCACCGCGGAGCGGTAGCGCGCCAGGGCTTCCTGCGCCCGGCCCAGCAGCGGGCGCGGATCGGCGGCGCGGGTGAGCGGCCCGTCCGCCGCGGGCGGATCCTGCGGTACGGCGACCAGGCGGCGCCCGTCCACCCAGGCCGACCAGCCGTTGAAGCACAGCACGTGCCCCCAGTCGCCCTGCCGCTCCAGGAGCTGCACCGGCAGCAGGGGATCCAGGTCCACCGTGGGCCGGGACGGGTCGGGGACCTCCCAGGCGGGCATCCCGTGCTGCGGGACGACGTGCGTGGGCCGGAATCCGGGAGTCGTCACAGGGCGCTCCCTACTTCCGCATCACGGCCGGTTCGTGCCGGCGCAGCAGCCGGGACACGAGGAAGCCGAAGAGCACCGACAGCACGACCAGCATCCCGACGTCCAGCAGCCACGTACCCGCGGAGTGCTCGAAGAGCGGGTCCTTCGTCAGATCGTCGGGCACGATCCGGGCCAGCCCGACGGTCCCGGCCATCGCGGCCAGCGCCCAGCGCGCCGGCACCAGCCAGCCCAGTTGCTCCAGCCCGGGCGTGTCGGCCAGCTTCAGCAGGGCCCCGCAGAAGACGACCTGCACGATGGCGATGAGCACGAGCAGCGGCATCGTCACCTCTTCCTTGCGCACCAGCGCGGAGACGAGCAGGCCGAGCATCATCGCGGTGAACGCCAGCAGGGCGACGGCGACCGTGATCTCCACCAGGGGCGGCATCAGCACGCCTTCGCCGCCGGGTGCGTTGAGGTCGACGCCGAGCAGGGCGACCAAGGTGAGCACCACCGCCTGGAGGACGGTGATGACGCCCAGGACGATCACCTTGGACATCAGGTACGCCGATCTGGACAGGCCCACCGCGCGTTCCCGCTGGTAGATCACGCGTTCCTTGACGAGTTCGCGCACGGCGTTGGCGGCTCCGGTGAGCACCGCTCCGACGCACAGGATGAGCAGCGCGTTCATCGCCGTGTCCAGCGTCAGCTTGCCGCCCGCCAGGGCGCGGGCCATCGCGCCCATGACGAACGGCAGCGCGATCATGATGATCAGGAAGGTGCGGTCGGCGGCCAGCGCGGCAGCGTACCGGCGTACCAGCGTGCCGAGTTGGGCGCCGCGGCTGCGCGGCCGGGGCGGGGCGGTGATGACGACGGGCCCGGACCGCGACTGCGGGGGCTGCGCGGAGGCGTCGGCCACGTACCGGCCGTGGAAGGGCGAGGCGAGGTACTCCCCCGCCCAGTCCCGGCCGGTGTCCCGGTCGAAGGCCTCGAAGGCCTCCGGCCACTCCTCGAAGCCGAAGAAGGACAGGGCGTCCTCGGGCGGCCCGTAGTAGGCGATCTTCCCGCCCGGCGCGAGGACGAGGAGCCGGTCGCACACGTCGAGGCTGAGCACGCTGTGGGTCACGACGATGACCGTGCGGCCGTCGTCGGCGAGGCCGCGCAGCATGTGCATCACCGAGCGGTCCATGCCGGGGTCGAGGCCGGAGGTCGGCTCGTCGAGGAAGAGCAGCGACGGCTTGGTCAGCAGTTCCAGGGCCACGCTGACGCGCTTGCGCTGGCCGCCGGACAGACTGTGCACGGGCTGGTCGGCGCGCTGCTCCAGGCCCAGTTCGCGGATGACCTCGTCGACCCGGGCGCGCCGCTCGGCCTTGGCGGTGTCCTGCGGGAAGCGCAGTTCGGCGGCGTAGGAGAGGGCTTTGCGGACGGTCAGCTGCGCGTGCAGGATGTCGTCCTGCGGGACGAGGCCGATGCGCTGGCGCAGTTCGGCGTAGTCGCGGTAGAGGTCGCGGCCGTCGTAGAGGACGGTGCCGTGGTTGGCGGGCCGCTGGCCGGTGAGGGCGTTGAGGAGCGTGGACTTGCCGGCGCCGCTCGGGCCGACGACGGCGAGCAGGCACTTCTCCCCCACCGGGAACGACACGTGGTCGAGGAGAGTCTTGCGGCCGTGGTCGACGGCGACCGCGAGGTCCTGCACGTCGAGGGAGACCTCGCCGGTGTCGACGTACTCCTGGAGCTGGTCGCCGACGAGGCAGAACGCCGAGTGGCCGATGCCGACGATGTCGCCCTGGCCGACCGGGGCGCTGGTGACGGGGCTGCCGTTGAGGTACGTGCCGTTGTGGCTGCCCAGGTCGGTGATCTCGTAGGTGCCGTCGGGCATGGCGCGCAGCTCGGCGTGCCGGCGGGAGACCACGAGGTCGTCGATGACCAGGTCGTTGTCGGGGGCGCGGCCGATGCGGACGGTGCGGGTGGGCAGCGGACGTACGGTCGTGGGCCGGCGGTAGGTGCTCGTGTGGGACGGCATGGAGACGGCGGAGGGGCGTTCCGGGGCGCGTCGTGCGGGGGCTGGGCGGCCCGTCAGGGTCATGCGCGGTCCGTCGGCCGGATTGCCGAAGCGGATGACGGTGCCGGGCCCTACGTCCCGCTCATGGATGCGCCTGCCGTCGGCGTAGGTGCCGTTGGTGCTGTCCTCGTCCTCGATGGTCCAGTGACCGTCCTCGGGCTTCAGCACCGCGTGGTGCCAGGAGACCCGGTCGTCGTCGATGACGATGTCGCACATCGGGTCGCGCCCTACGTGGTAGTCACGGCCCGGGATCATCACGGTGCTGCCCGTCTCTGTCTCCAGGACGAGTTCTGGTGCTACCGAGGGTTGCGCCATGGTCAAGATTCTACCGATTTGCCCTGTTGTGCGCCTGGGCGAGCGCGGCTGCGGCAGGTCAGCCGACGGAGATGCCGACGAAGGGGGCCGTGCGCTGCATCCGCAGGGCATCCACGGACTCGGCGAGCAGTTCGTATTCGGTGGTGTCGTCGCTGGTGGCGATGCGCACCAGCCGTCCGGCCGCCAATTCCTCGGCGACCCGCTCCTGCTGGGCCGGATCGGCGCACCAGGCGCGCAGCAGCCCGGGCACGTCGGGCACGGTGTGGGCGACCGGCACGAGCGCGCCCGGCGGTAAGTGCTCGGCGTCGGGCTGGGGGTCGAGGCGCTGGGCGATCCAGGAGGCGCGGTCGCGCAGCCACCACAGGGCGAGGGCGAGGGTGGGCGCACGGTAGGTACCGAGGGGCACTCCGATCCGGCGGCCGTCGCAGACTCCGTACGCCGTGACGTGGCACAGAAACTCGTCGTGCACGTGACCCTCCCCCGTCGCCCGCCCGTCTGCCTTGCCGGCCTCACTTCTCCTGCGGCTCGCGTGCTGTGCGTGAGGGCGCCGTCGCCCCATGTGAAAAGCGCTCTCGCAGGTCAGTATGTTCACTACTGAATCACTGTCACCACGACTTTCCGGCCACTCTCCTGGCATATTCACCTCCCGGGTTGGCCGAAACCCGGCGAGCCGTCGCACCGGCCTGTGAGTCCGGAGGAAATCGACGCTCCGGGCGGGCGCTGACAGGGTGGCCGTACCGGGCTCACCGCGACCGGGGTACGGGCCCTGACCAGCAGGGACGACCTTCAGGAAGCGCCTGGGCGATCCGGCGGCCCGCGAGCAGATCCCGGGGGTCGGGTTCCGGCTCGGCGGCTCCGACGGTCGTCACGCCACCGCGCCGTGCTCGCGCCGGACCGGGTGCCCGCCGGGCGTGAAGCGGGCACACGATGAGTTTCCCGGTGTCCGGCGGTCTGATGTGGGGAAGAGGCCGCCGAGCACCGGAGGACGTCATGGCCACCACGGGAGTTCTGGACGCGGAGTTCACCGCGGTCCTGCGCAAAAGCCCCGCCGAGGGCGGCTGGACCTATCTGGTCTGGCCCCGGTCCGTCGAGTTCTTCGGTACCCGCGGCCTGGTCAAGGTCCGCGGGACGATCGACGGGCATCCGTTCCGCAGCTCCTTCATGGCGCTGGGGGACGGCACGCACAAGCTGCCCGTGAAGGCCGACGTCCGCAAGGCCATCGGCAAGGAGGAGGGCGACACGGTGACCGTGCGCCTGGAGGAACGGATCGGCTCCTGACCGTGCAGCCCGGGGGGACGCCCCCGGGCGGGCCGGCCTGCTACTGCTTGACGATGGCGTCGATCCGGGCCAGTTCGTCCGCGTCGAAGTCCAGGTTGCGGATGGCGCCGACGCTGTCCTCGATCTGCTGCGCGCTGCTCGCGCCGACCAGTGCGGAGGTGACCCGGCCGCCGCGCAGCACCCAGGCCAGTGCCATCTGGGCCAGGGTCTGGCCGCGGCCCTTCGCGATGTCGTTCAGGCCGCGCAGCCGGCCCACCAGGTCCTCGGTGAGCGCGTCGGAGTTCAGGAAGGGGCTGTCGCTCGCGGCCCGGGACCCCTCGGGGATGCCGTCGAGGTAGCGGGCCGAGAGCACGCCCTGCTCCAGCGGGGAGAAGACGATGGAGCCGACCTGGAGCTCGTCGAGGGCGTCCAGCAGCCCCTCGTCCTCGGGGCGGCGGTCCAGCATCGAGTAGCGGGGCTGGTGGATGAGGAGCGGGGTGCCCAGCTCGCCCAGGATGCGGGCGGCCTCGCGCGTCTGCTCCGCGGAGTAGTTGGAGACACCGACGTACAGTGCCTTGCCCTGCTGCACCGCCGAGTGCAGGGCCCCCATCGTCTCCTCCAGCGGAGTGTCCGGGTCGGGGCGGTGCGAGTAGAAGACGTCGACGTAGTCCAGGCCCATCCGCTTCAGGCTCTGGTCCAGCGAGGACAGCACGTACTTGCGGGAACCCCACTCGCCGTACGGACCGGGCCACATCAGATAGCCGGCCTTGGTGGAGATCACCAGCTCGTCGCGGTACGGCGCGAAGTCCGTCTTCAGGAACTCGCCCAGCGCGGACTCGGCGGCGCCGGGCGGCGGGCCGTAGTTGTTGGCGAGGTCGAAGTGGGTGACGCCGAGGTCGAAGGCGCGGCGCAGGATGGCGCGCTGCGTCTCGACGGACCGGTCCGGGCCGAAGTTGTGCCACAGGCCGAGCGACAGCGCGGGGAGCTTCAGGCCGCTGCGTCCGGTGCGCCGGTAGGGCATGTCCGCGTAGCGGTCGGGGTGTGCGGTGTACAACGCGACTCCAGAGGGGTTGGCACGGTCGGAGGGGAAACCGGTGTCCACTCTGGCGTGACCTGCGCCCATGCGTCCAACAGAAGAATCCGATGGAATTCAGCGGCTACGCTTCTCAGTCATGGAACTGCGCCACCTGCAGCATTTCGTCGCGGTCGCCGAGGACCAGCACTTCACCCGGGCGGCAGAACGCCTCCTGGTCTCCCAGTCGGGCCTCTCGGCATCCATCCGGGCGCTGGAGCGGGAGCTGCAGACGCCGCTGTTCGTACGGACCACCCGCCGGGTGACGCTCACCCCGGCCGGGCGGGCGCTGCTGGGCGAGGCGGAGCGGATCCTCGCGCAGGTCCGTTCGGCCCACGAGGCGGTGGCCGCGGTGCAGGGCGTGCTGCGCGGGATGCTGGCTCTCGGGTCCGAGCAGTGCATCGCCGGGGTGCACGTGGCGGGGCTGCTGGCAGCGTTCCGGCGGAGCCACCCGGACGTGGAGATCTGTCTGCGGCAGGCGGGCTCGGGGGCCCTCGCGGAGGAGGTCGCGGCCGGGCGCCTGGACCTGGCGTTCGCCGTGCGCACCGCCCAGGAGGACACCGACCAGCTGCGGGCCGTGCCGCTGACGAGCGAGCCGATGACCGTGCTGTGCCATCCGAGCCACCGGCTCGCGGCGGCCGGGGTGGCGGTGACGCCGGAAGATCTGGGCGGTGAGGTCTTCGTCGACTTCCATCCGGACTGGGGGCCGCGGCGTACCACCGACGCGGCGTTCGCCGCCGCGGGCGTGCGCCGGAGCGTCGCCCTGGAGGTCAACGACGTGCACAGCCTCCTAGATCTCGTGGACGAGGATCTCGGCATCGCCGTCGTGCCGCGCCACTTCCGGCACAAGCGTGCCTCCCTGACCGCCCTGCCGGTGAAGGGCGCCGGAGACGCCGTGTACGAGACGGTGGCCCTGCTGCCGCCCGAGCAGGCGACCAGTCCGGCGGCCCGGGCCCTGATGGCCCTGCTGGAAACAGGGGGTGTGGCACCACCCCAGGAGGGTGTCCACCCCTCCTGACCCGATCCGTCCCGCGCAGCGGACTCGTGACCGTCCCGGAGGGCAACTGCGGTCAGGAGTGGGCGAGATGACGGATCACACCCGGCGGAACGTGCTGCGCGGCGCGGCGGCGATCACGGCGGCAGGCGCGCTCGTCGGCACCGGCACGGCCATGCAGCCGGCCATGGCGGCGCCCGCGGCACCGCGCCGCTTCCCCTTCCTGGAGGGCGCGTTCGAGCCGGTCACCGAGGAGCTGACGGCCTTCGACCTGCCGGTCACCGGCGCCATCCCGCGCGCGCTGCACGGTCGCTGTCTGCGCAACGGGCCCAACGTCCTGGGCCTGGAGGACCCGCGCGCCCACCACTGGATGCTCGGCGAGGGCATGGTGCACGGCGTGCGGCTGCGCGACGGCCGGGCGGAGTGGTACCGCAATCGCTGGGTGCGGTCCTCGCAGGTGGCGAAGAAGCTCGGGGAGCCCTGGCCGGGCCCGGTGCCGCCGGACGACTTCCCGTGCAACACCCATGTGATCCCCTACCGCGGGCGGATCCTCGCCCTCCAGGAGAGCGGGCCGCTGCCCTACGAGCTCGACGACGAGCTGAACACCGTCGGTCCGTACGACTTCCGGGGCACCCTGAAGGGCCCGCTCACCGCCCACACCAAGTTCGACGTGCAAGCCGCCGAGCTGCACGCGATCGCCTACTACCCGACCTGGGACCACGTCCGGCACCTGGTGTTCGGCCCGACGGGCCGGGTCGTGCGGACCACGAAAATCCCGGTGGCGGACGCACCGAAGATCCACGACTTCGCGCTCACCGAGAACCACGTGGTGATCCTCGACATGCCGGTCACCTTCGACCCGGCGGCCGCCGGGCGCGGCGACATCGTGCCGTACGTCTGGAACGACCGGCATCCGGCGCGGGTCGGCGTGCTGCCCCGCGCGGGCGGCGCGGTGCGCTGGTTCGAGGTGGACCCGGTCTACTACTCGCACACCCTCAACGCGTACGAGGAGGGGCCGCGCATCGTCGTCGACATGACCAACTTCGACGCGCCGTTCCTCGTCGCCGGCAATGGCTCGGGCGGCCCCTACGGAGCGGGTACACCCCGGCTCGACCGCTGGACGGTCGACCTGCGGCAAGGGCGGGTGCGGACCAGGACCCTCGACGACCGCCCCCAGGAGTTCCCCCGGGTCAACGAGGCGCTGGTGTCCCGCCGGCACCGGTACGGCTACTCGGCCGCGGCCGCGGAGATGTCGCTCGCCTACCAGGCGGTCGACGGCACACCGCCCGACGGGGCCTTCGCCAACGCGCTCATCAAGCACGACCTGCTGCGCGGCACGTCCGAGGTCCACCGGCTGCCCGGGGGCGCGGCGGCGAGCGAGGCCGTGTTCGTGCCGTCCGACCCGTGCGACGGGAGGGCCGCGGAGGACGACGGGTATGCGGTCGCGTACGTGCACGACCCCGACCGCGGGGCGTCGGACCTGGTGATCCTCGCGGCCCAGGACTTCACCGGGGAGCCGGTGGCCCGGATCCATCTCCCGGGGCGGGTGCCACTGGGCTTCCACGGGAGCTGGATTCCCGACGCGTGATGCCCGGCCATGCGCGATGGTGGACGTATGCATGCGAAGGACATCCTCATCGACGGTTTCAGCCGCATCCGCGAAGAAGT
The DNA here is from genome assembly GCF_031348265.1 of Streptomyces collinus. Taxonomy (NCBI): domain Bacteria; kingdom Bacillati; phylum Actinomycetota; class Actinomycetes; order Kitasatosporales; family Streptomycetaceae; genus Streptomyces; species Streptomyces collinus. The sequence goes on from NZ_CP133771.1 coordinate 528,502, forward strand.
CCACGCCACCGTCGGGGGGCTCGGGCCGGACGAGCTGACCGCCCGCCCCTCCCCCGACACCAACTCGATCGCCTGGCTGGTCTGGCACCTCACCCGCGTCCAGGACGACCACATGGCCGACGCCTTCGGCCTGGACCAGGTGTGGCTGTCCCAGGACTGGGAGAAGCGCTTCGGTCTCGACCTGCCCCGCCGCGACACGGGCTACGGCCACAGCCCCGCCAAGGTCGCACGGGTCCGGGTCGACTCGGGCGAGCTGCTGACGGGCTACTACGACGCCGTGCACGACCAGAGCCTGGACGCCCTGCGGGGCCTCGCCGCCAAGGACCTGGAACGGGTCATCGACGAGCGCTGGGACCCGCCGGTCACCCTGGGCGTCCGGCTGGTCAGCGTCCTGTCCGACGATCTCCAGCACGTCGGACAGGCCGCCTACCTCCGAGGGCTGCTTCAGAGCGCGGCGGCGTAACCGGGCAGCACCACGTCCCGGATGAGCGCGTTCCGCTCGTCGAAGGGGATGAACGCGCTCTTCAGGGCGTTCACGGTGACCGTGCGCAGGTCCTCGACGGTCCAGCCCGCCTGCTCGACCAGCAGGGACATCTCGCGGGTCATCGTGGTGCCCGACACCAGCCGGTTGTCGGTGTTGAGGGTGACGCGGAAGCCGAGGTCCTTGAGCGCGGTGATCGGGTGGTCGGCGATCGAGGTGGCGGCGCCCGTCTGGAGGTTGGACGTCGGGCACATCTCCAGGGCGATGCGCCGGTCGCGCACCCAGCCCGCGAGGCGACCGAGCTTGCCGGTCGTGAGGTCCGGGATGTCGTCGGTGATCCGCACGCCGTGCCCGATGCGCTGGGCGCCGCAGACCTGGAGCGCCTGGTGGATGCTGGGCAGGCCGTGGGCCTCACCGGCGTGGATGGTGAAGGGCACGTTCTCGCGGCGCAGGTGCTCGAAGGCCGCGAGGTGGTCGGCGGGCGGGAAACCGTCCTCGGCACCGGCGATGTCGAAGCCGACGACTCCGGCGTCGCGGAACGCCACGGCCAGGTCGGCGGCCTCGCGCACCCGGTCGAACATCCGCATGCCGCAGAGCAGGGTGCCGACCCGCACCGGCGTGCCCGCGGCGGCCGCCTTGGCCATGCCCGCCGCCAGGCCCTCCTGGACGGTCTCGACGACCTCGGCCATGGTCAGCTCGCCGTTGGTGTTCAGCTCCGGGGCGTAGCGCACCTCGCCGTAGACGACGCCGTCGGCGGCCAGGTCGAGCACGTACTCCTCGGCCGTGCGCAGCAGGCCCTCGCGGGTCTGCATCACGGCGAGGGTGTGCTCGAAGGTGGCTATGTAGCGCACCAGGTCGCCGGAGTTGGCGGCCTCGTAGTACCAGGCGGCGAGCTCGTCCGGGTCGGTGGTGGGCAGGGTGTGGCCGACCGCGTCGGCCAGCTCCACCACGGTGGCGGGGCGCAGGCCGCCGTCGAGGTGGTCGTGCAGAACGGCCTTGGGGAGGCGGCGGATCAGATCGGCGTCTACGCGCGTAGCAGTCATGGCGGGTCTTTCCTCGGGCGGGTGGTTCGAAGCAGCGGGACGGGGTCAGCCGGCGGGCTGGAGCAGGTCCCAGCGGTTGCCGTACAGGTCCTGGAAGACGGCGACGGTGCCGTACGGCTCGCGCCGCGGGTCCTCCAGGAAGGTCACGCCCGCGGCGCTCATGCGGGCGTGGTCGCGGGCGAAGTCGTCGGTATGCAGGAAGAAGCCGACCCGCCCACCGGTCTGGTCCCCGACCCGGGCGGCCTGACCGTCCCCCTTGGCACGGGCCAGCAGCAGACCGGTGGCGGCCCCCCGGGCACCCGGTTCTACGACGACCCAGCGCGATCCGTCGGGCCGGGGCGCATCCTCGACGAGCCGGAACCCGAGGGCGTCGGTGTAGAAGCGGATCGCCTCGTCGTAGTCGTCGACGACGAGGGTGACCAGGGCGATACGTCGCATCGGGACCTCTCGGAGCGGGCGGTTGACCGGAGAGGTTATACGTAAAACCCGGGGGATGCCAACTACCTGGCCGACTTCTGGCTCCACGACTGTAACTACTAGTATGTACACTCCCGATCGACGACCCCCGGAGATCCCATGCCCTTCGTCCGCATCGACACGCTCCGGGCCGGTCCCGAGCGCCTCGCCGCCCTCGGCCGGGCGGTGCACGACGCCCTGACTCAGACCATCGGCATCCCGCCCGACGACCGGTTCCAGGTGCTGACGGACCACGACGGCACGAGCGGCACCCTGCGTCACGACGACTACCTCGGCGTGCACCGCGACGACGGCATCGTGTACGTCGCGATCACCCTGCGGTCCGGCCGCACCCCCGCGCAGAAGCAGGCGCTGTACCGAAGAATCGCCGAGCTGGCCCACGCGTACGCGGGCACGGAGCCGCGGAACGTGTTCGTCGTCCTGACGGAGAACGAGTCGGCGGACTGGTCGCTCGGTGAGGGCGCGGCGCAGTACCTCGACCAGGGGTCCTAGGCCCCGGGCTTAGGGCTGCCGACGGAGGCGCCCCGCTCCCTCCGCCCGCTAGCCTCCCCTCCATGAAGATCACCGAGCCGCCCCGCACCCCCGAGCAGCGCAAGGCCGACCTGCTGGGGCGCCTGGAGCGCGAGATGGACATCTGGGTCGCGACGGCCGACACGGACGGTGTGCCCTGTCTCGTGCCGCTGTGGTTCGTGTGGCACGACGAGGCCGTGTGGCTGTGCACCCGGCTGACCAACCCCACCGGCCGCAATCTGCGGGACGGCGGGCGGACCCGGCTGGCCCTCGGGGACACCCGGGACGTCGTGCTGGTCGACGGTGAGGTGCGCACCTACCCGATGCGGGACGTGCCGCCGGTGGCGGTCGAGGCGTTCCGCGCGAAGACGGGCTGGGATCCGCGCGGGGATCACGCGTCGTACGCGTTCTTCCGGGTGCGGCCGCACGCGGTGCAGGCGTGGTGCGAGGTGCAGGAGCTGCCGCGCAGGCATCTCATGCGGGAGGGCGTCTGGACTGTGTAGTGGTGGCTCAGCCGGCTTCCTGGCGTGGCCTGTTGAGCCGGTTCAGCTCCTCGTCGGTGAGACGGATCGCGCCCGCCGCCACGTTCTCCGTGAGGTGCCCGGGGTTGCCGGTGCCGGGAATGGCGAGGACATGGGGGCCCTGGTGCAGGGTCCAGGCGATGCGGATCTGGGCGGGGCTCGCGCCGTGGGCCCGGGCCACGGCTCGGACGCCCTCGTCGTGGGCGGTGGCGGCGCCCCGCTCGGCGGCCTCGCCCGCGACGGCGTAGAACGGCACAAAGGCGATGCCCTGTTCGCCGCAGATGGCGAGGAGTTCGTCGCTGTCGGGGTCGGGGCGGTCCAGCGCGTACCGGTTCTGGACGCAGACCACGGGGGCGATGGCCCGGGCCTCCGCGAGATGACGGGGCGTGACGTTGGAGATGCCGAGGTGGCGGATCAGGCCTGCCTCGCGCAGTTCGGCGAGTGCCCCGAAGTGCTCGGCGATGGAGTCGTACGTCGGCATCCGGCGCAGGTTGACCACGTCCAGGTGGTCGCGGCCGAGCTGGCGCAGGTTCTCCTCGACGTGGCCGCGCAGGTCCTCGGGCCGGGCGGAGGTGCCCCACTCCCCGTCGTAGGCCCGGTACGGGCCCACCTTGGTGACGATGACCAGGTCGTCGGGGTAGGGCGCGAGCGCGCTGTTGATCAGTTCGTTGGCGGAGCGCAGCGAGGAGAAGTAGAAGGCCGCCGTGTCGATGTGGTTGACGCCGAGGTCGATCGCCTGGCGCAGGACGGCGATCGACCGGTCGCGGTCGCTCGGTGTGCCGTGGTGGAAGGCGGCGCTGCCCGTCAGCCGCATCGCGCCGAAGCCGAGGCGGTGGACGGGCAGGTCGCCGAGTTTCCAGGTGCCCGCGGCATCCGCGGTGATCGTCTGTGAGCTCATCGGCGGAGTCTCACACACGGCACATGGGCCGGCGAAGCCGGTTTACGGATACGTGTACGAGTTGAGGGTGGTGACGGCGGAGGCCGGGTTGCCACGGTCGTAGTGGTCCACGGCGAGGAAGTTGGGCTTCTTGCGGGCGGCCGGCCGGCAGAACCTCTGGGCGCGGTCGGCGAGTTTGGTGTTGTCCGTGCCGGCCGTGCCGGTGAGCGGGACGTCCCGGAAGTGGTTCATGACGAACAGCGGGCGGAACCCGGGTTCGGTGCGAGTCAGCGGAATGTTGGTGTCGGCCCCGTACCAGCGGCTGTAGCAGGACAAGTCGGAGGTCCCGAGGCCGGAGCCCATGGACCAGTAGTTCTCGACGGTCCACTCGCGCTGGTACATGACGCCGAAGCTGTCCCGGGTCAGGCCCGCGGCCTGGTCGGCGGAGCGGCTGTGGTCGGTGAAGATCAGCAGCCGGTCGCCGGCGGCGGCCAGCTCCGTCATCGTCGGCCAGCCGTTCTGCCGCACGCCGGTGAGATCGGGCCGGTAGAGCACGTCCGACAGGCCGCTCACGCGGGCGAGTTCGGCGCGCAGGACGGCCGGGTCGACGTAGTCCTCCAGGAAGACGGTGACGAACTGGTCGGGGTGGGCCTTGAGGAAGTCGACCATGCGCTGGAGGTCGACCCACAGGGCGACGGGCCTGCTGACGAGGGTGCAGCTGTTGTGGCAGAGGATCGCGCCGTCAGGGGTCTGATGCACGTCCAGCATGAATCCCCGTACACCGTCGGCCAGTTGGCGTTCGATGCCGCGGGTCTGGTTGGGCACGAGGTTGACGAAGGGCGGGGCGAAGCCGCCGTCGACGCCGTTGGCGTAGGCGTTGTGGGTGGTGAGGAACGTGACCTGGTCCAGGGTGCGGCGGTCCTGCGGCGGCATGGGGCCGGTGACAGGGTTCACGGGGGTGAGGTACCAGGCGGCGAGGTCACCGGATCCGCCGACGGCGAGCCGGGCGGGGTAGGTGGCGCCGGGCGGCTTGGGTGCGAGTGTGAGGTGGCGGGTGGTTCCCGGGGCCCTGAGCGTGTAGCGGTCGGCGCCGATCGGGTCGATCTCCCACCCGGCGTCGGCGCTCGCGCAGGCGACGGTCGCGGCCTGGTCGCCGCTGCGGCCGAGGCAGCTGCCGGGCGCGACGGTGTTCTCCAGGAGGTAGGAGGACCCGCTCGGCTTCAACTGCCATTGCTGGCGGTCCTCGTTGCCGCGGGGTCTGTGCTGCTCGACCGCGCCGCCGTTGTCGGCCGCGTTGAGCCCGGTCGTGGCGCTCTGGACGTAGTACGGGCCCGGGGCCGGAACGGCGGCGGCAGCGGCGGGCTGGGGGGCCACGACCGCGGCGGCCAGTGCCGCGGCCGTGGCGAGCAGGGCGTGGGGGGTGCGTAGGCGCATGAGGGATGCCCTTCGATCAACCGTCAGGTTCATGACATCCCGCATGACACCACGCCGCACGGTTCCGCGTCAGCAGTACAGGTTGCCTCCGGGTGACGTGCCCAGGATCTGGGTGAACCGCTGGTAGTTGTTCACGCGGCTCTGCACCTGCGCCGGGTTCTTGCCGTCGCACTCCAGGGAGCCGTTGATGCTGCGGATCGTCTGGCCGAACCCGGCGCCGTTCACCATGGCGTTGTGCGGGGTCATGGAACCGGGGCCGGTCTGGGTGTTCCAGTACCACAGGGCGGTCTTCCAGGCGACGGCCGAGTCGTTCTGGACGAGCCAGGGGTTGTTCAGCAGGTCGATGCCGAGCGCGTCGCCCGCGGCCTTGTAGTTGAAGTTCCAGCTCAGCTGGATCGGGCCGCGGCCGTAGTAGGCGGCCTGCCCGGCCGGACAGCCGTAGGGCCGTCCCCAGTCGCAGTAGTGCGGGTAGTTGGCGGTGTTCTGCTCGACCACGTGCACCAGACCGCCGGTCTCGTGGCTGACGTTGGCGAGGAAGGCGGCGGCCTCCTGCTTCTTCACCGTGTCGCTGCCGGTGTTGGCGAAGCCGGGGTAGGCGCTGAGGGCCGCGGTGAGCCCGCTGTAGGTGTAGAACGAATTCCGGTTCGGAAACATCTGGTTGAACTGGGCCTCGCTCACCACGAAGCGCGCGTTGGGCGTGCCGGGACCGTTGTCGCAGGCGTACGGCTCCCAGTACCAGGTGCTGATGACCGGGTCGTAGCCCGGGTTGGCGTGCTCGGCGATGTACGCCTTGCCGTCGGTGTAGCGGACGATGTCACCGGCGTTGTACGACTTCCCGGCCGTCCAGTTCGGGTAGCTGGAGCAGGCGGCGGCCGAGGCGTTCGAGGCGGGCAGGAGCACCGGCGCGGTGCCGGCGAGGGCGAGGGTGGCCAGGACTGCGGAGATGCGGCGTCTCGACACGGGGTTCAACTCCTTCGCGGAGCACGGCCGCACCTGACGAGGGCAGGGCGAAGCAGGCCCTCGACCGCACGCACCGGGGGTCCGGTCACGGCGTGGGGGCGGCCGTGGTGGGGGCTGTGGAGCCACACTCAACCGCGTTGGTCTGTACCAGTCAAGGGTGTAGACCAGTCAGGTACAGACCTGCCGGCGTCCGTGCTGGTTGACGCCTCGTCATTCCCCGGCCGGCTCGGCGCGACCGGCGACCCGTCCGTGCGCGCTCCGGCGCCCGGCGTCCGGCGCTCACACGTGCGCCGGGTCCTCCAGCGACGCCGCCAGCCGGTCCAGCAGGGACCGCAGCCGGTCGTCGTCGCCTTCGCCGAGCGAGGGCCGGGCGGCGCGGACCACCTGGTCGACGCGCTGCCAGAACTCCTGGCCGCGCGGCGTGAGATGGGCGAGGATGCGGCGGCGGTCGAACGGGTCGACCCTGCGGTGCACGAGGTTCTGGTCGACGAGCTGGTCGACCAGCTTGGTCAGCGTCGGCGGCGGCAGGAAAGCGGCCTCCGCGAGCCCCGTCATGTGGTGCCCCTCGCCGTCCGACAGCGACGCCATGACTCGCCATGCGTCCAGCGAGCAGCCCTCCGCCTCCAGCACGACCTGCAATCGCCGCGCCGCGAGTCGTTCGGCCCGCGTCAGCAACTGCACGAGGTCGTCGGGCCGACGCGGGGTGGGGCTGGGCATCCCTGCTCTCCTAGGTGCTGAGGGAGTGTCCATCGTAGGAGACGCACTGGAGTTCGTCCCGGGGAGCCGGAATCATGACGCCATGTTCCGGCACGACCTCCCCGCGCCCGAGTGGTTCACGGCCGACGACTCCGTGCTCGGCGTGGCTCTCGTCTTCCCCCTTCAGGGGCCGGCCGGGATCTTCGGGCCCACGTGTGAGCTGTGCGCCCGGCTGGCCGCCGAGGAGGTCAACCGGGACGGCGGGGTGCTCGGCAGGGAGCTGCGGCTGGTCCCGGTCGACGGCTCGGGCGCGCCGCACGAGGTCGCCGACGAGGTCGGGGCGCTGGTGGACCTGGGTGCCGTGCAGGGCGTCACCGGCTGGCACATCTCCTCCGTACGGCAGGCGCTGGCACCGCGGATCGCGCACCGCGTCCCGTACGTGTACACCGCGCTGTACGAGGGCGGGGAGGACACGGCGGGGGTGTTCCTGACGAGCGAGACCCCGCGCGATCAGCTCCGGCCGGCGATGGAGCTGCTGGCGCGCGAGCGCGGGGTACGGCGCTGGTTCGTCGTGGGCAACGACTACGTGTGGCCGCGGCACACGGCCCGCTCGGCCCGCGGGTACGCCCGGGCCGACGGCGGCTGCGTCGCCGGCGAGGTCTATCTCCCGCTCGGCACCCACGACTTCGAGCCGGTGCTGCGCCGCGTCGAGCGCTCGGACGCCGACGCGGTGCTGATGCTGCTCGTCGGCAGCGACGCGGTGCGCTTCAACCGGGAGTTCGCGGCGTACGGCCTGGACGCGCGCTGCCTGCGGCTGAGCACCCTGATGGACGAGAACATGCTGGTGGCGAGCGGCCCGGAGGCCACCGAGGACCTCTACAGCACGGCCGGGTTCTTCGCCTCGCTGGCCAATCGCGACACCCTCGAATTCCACGGGCGCTACGCCGCCCGCTACGGCGTCGAGGCGCCCGCCCTCGGCAGCCTCGGCGAGTCCTGCTACGAGGGTGTGCTGCTGCTGGCGGCGCTGCTGAAACGGGCCGGGGCCCTGGACGTCTCGGCGGTCGGCGCGGCGGCCGGTGCGGGGTCTGTCTCGTACGAGGGCCCGCGCGGGCTGCTCCACCTCCGGGACGCCCATGTGCGCCAGCGGATCTACCTGGCACGTGCCGACGGGCTGGACTTCGACGTCCTCACGGAGCTGGATGCGCGTCCCTGACGGCACGCCCCGGTCCGCGCCCGTCGGACGTGCGGCCGGCCGATCGGCGACACACCCCCCGGATCGGCGCCCCGCGCCGCCCGGCCGCGAGAATTCCTCCCATGACCACCACACCCCATCCCCTCGTCACCCGCGCCCAGCGACTGGCCGGCGATCTGCTCCTCCCGCAGGCCGAGCGCGTCGACCAGGAGGGGGTGCCCGCGAGCCATGTCGAGGCGGTGAAGCGGGCGGGGCTCCTCGGTGTGGTCGCGCCGCAGGAGTACGGCGGGGCGGACGCACCCGTGGCCGTGGCGCGGGAGACCGCGGAGATCCTGGCCGGGGCGTGCTGCTCCACCTGGTTCGTGCAGACACAGCACCACACACCGGTGAAGCTGCTCGCCACGTACGACTCGCCCGTCCGGGAGAAGCTGCTGCGGCCACTGGCGGTCGGCGAGCTGATGGCGGGCATCGCGTTCGCCCATGTCCGTGCCTTCCCCCGGGTGCCCGTGCGGGCCGTCCGCGAGGAGGGCGGCTGGCGGTTCGAGGGCAGGGTGCCCTGGTACACGGGCTGGGGACTGAACGACGTGATGCTGCTGGCCGGGGTGACGGACACGGCCGAGGTGGTGTTCGTGTTCGCCGAGGCGCGCGAGCAGCCGGGGCTGAGGGCGTCGGCGCCGATGCGGCTCGCGGCTCTCACCGCCGCGCGCACGGTGTCTCTGGAGCTGGACGGCCTGCGGATCCCGGAGGAGGCCGTCGTGCTGCGCACGTCGCAGGAGGAGTTCGCCCAGGTCGACCTGCCCCGGGCCGCCAACGCCAGTCCGGCCGTGTTCGGGGTCGCGTACGCGGCGCTGGACCTGGTGGCGCGGACCCCGGACGGCGAGGAGACGGCCCGGTCGCTGCGGGCCCGGCTCAACGAGGTCCGGCGGGACGCCTACGCCCTGGCCGACCGGCCCGCCGCGCCCGGCTGCGTACCGGAGCGGCTGGCCGTGAAGACCCGCGCGTACGACCTCCTGCGCGCTGCCACCACCGCGGCGATCGTCGCCGGGGGCGGGCGCGCCATGGACCTGGGCAGCCGGGCACAGCGGCTGGCGCGCGAGGGGATGTTCCTGCTGGTTCAGGGCCAGACGGCCGAGGCACGCCGGATGCACCTCGGCTCGCTGGCGTCCGGCTAGCGGAGGCCCGGCATGGCCTCCGTCCGGTCCGTCCGGTCCGTCCGGGACGGGGGCTTCCCGCAGAACTCCGCTTCTATGACGTCGATGTAGAGGGAGGAGTCCGGGAGCCAGTCGCCGTTGATGTTGAACGTGAGCTGGTGCTCGCCGTCCTGGGTGCCGACCATCGCGGACAGGGAACCGTTCGTCCGGCCGCTCTTGCCCACCACCTTCACACCGCAGGACAACCGCGCGAACTCGACTCCGAGTCCGTATCCGATGCCCGGCCCGGCCGGAACCTCGTCGAACATCTCCTTCAGCTGCCGCGGCGGCAGCAAGTGGCCCTTTACCAGGGCGCGTTGGAACCGGTTGAGGTCGCCGCTGGTGGAGATGACGTCACCGGCCGCACCCAGCCAGGTCATGTTCTGTTCGGTGGCGTCGTGGATCTCGGCGTCGGGGGCGTCCTGGTGGAGCCGGGAGTAGCCGACGGGGTGCGGCTTCGGCATCTTGGGTGCCGTGCCCGGGAACGACGTTCCGCGCAGCTTCAGGGGCCGGAGGATGCGGCGGGTGATCTCCTGGGCGTAGCCGCGCCCGGTGACCTTCTCGATGACCATGCCTGCGACGACGTAGTTGGTGTTCGAGTACGACGGTTCGTTCTCCGGGCCGGGCTGCGGTGGGCGCCGCAGAGCGATCGCCACGAGTTCCCCGGGTGTGTGGGTGTCGTACCGGTGCTCCGGGAATCCGGGCCCCGCGGCGTCGTGGAGGAAGCCGGGGTCGTCGGTGTAGTTCGGGATGCCGCTGGTGTGGTTGAGGAGTTGACGCAGCGTCACCCTGCTGCCGTCGTGGCCGTTGCCGCGCAGCAGGCCGGGCAGCCGTCGCTCGACCGTGTCGTCCAGGTCCAGTCTGCCTTCCGCCTCCAGTTGGAGCATGACGGTCGCGACGAACGTCTTGGTGATGCTGGCCCCGCGGAAGTGCTCGCCGGCCGTCCGTTTGCGACCCGTGCCGGTGTCCGCGTGGCCGGACCGCCCGAACCAACTCCCCTGGGCGTCATGGACGGTGGCCGCCGCTCCAGGGAGACCGCCCTGCTCGACCAGGGCGCGTAACGCGGTCCGGGTCGCCTCGTGGCCGTCTTTCGGCTGGGCCGCCTGCGCCGCCGGGGCGAGTGCCGCCGTGCCGGCGGAGAGCACCACGGCCAGGGCGATCGAGACGGTGCGTGCGGCGCGTTGCTTCATGTGTGTGCCTCCTGGTCACCGCGGGGCAGGGCTGCCCCCTCGGTGACCAGGACGCCCGCCCACGGCTCCAGGGTTGATCTTCCGGAACGGAACCAACAGAGCGTCAGCTCGCGACCGGCACGAAGGGGGCCGGAGCCGCGGACGCGGTCTCCTTGCCGCCGGGGTGCCGCCACAGTCCCTGCACGGCGAGGCGCGGCAGGACGCCCTCGCCGAACCAGTACGCCTCCTCCAGGTGCGGATAGCCGGAGAGGATGAACTCGTCGATGCCCAGGGCGTGGTACTCCTTGATCCGCTCGGCGACCTCGTCGTGGCTGCCGACGAGGGCGGTGCCCGCCCCGCCGCGCACCAGGCCGATGCCGGCCCACAGGTTGGGGTGGATCTCCAGGCGGTCGCGTCGGCCGCCGTGCAGGGCGAGCATGCGCTGCTGCCCCTCGGACTCGCTGCGGGCGAGGCCGGCCTGCACCGATGCCACCGTGTCCGGGTCGAAGCCGTCGAGCAGCCGGTCCGCCTCGGCCCAGGCCTGCTCGGCGGTGTCGCGGGTGATGACGTGCAGCCGGATGCCGAAGCGCAGGGTGCGGCCCTGTGCTTCGGCCAGCGACCGGATCCGGGCGATCTTCTCGGCGACCTGGGCGGGCGGTTCGCCCCAGGTGAGGTAGACGTCGGAGTGCCGGGCGGCGATCTCACCGGCGATGGGCGAGGAGCCGCCGAAGTAGACCTCGGGCACAGGGTCGGGGACCCGCGCCAGCGCCGCGTCCTCCACCCGGATGTGCTCGCCGTGCAGGTCGACGGTCCTGCCCTCCCACAACCCCCTGACGACGTGCAGGAATTCACCGGTGCGACGGTACCGGCCGTCCTTGGCGAGGAAGTCGCCGAAGGCGCGCTGCTCCTTGTCCTCGCCGCCGGTGACGACGTTGAGCAGCAGCCGTCCGCCGGTCTGCCGCTGGAAGGTGGCGGCCATCTGTGCGGCGAGCGTGGGTGAGATCAGCCCCGGCCGGAAGGCGACGAGGAACTTCAGGCGTTCGGTGTGCTGGGCGACCATCGCCGTGGTGAGCCACGCGTCCTCGCACCAGGCGCCGGTGGGGGTGAGGGCACCCGCGAAGCCCACCTCCTCGGCGGCCCGGGCGATCTGGCTCAGGTAGGCGACCGTCGGCGGCCGGTCCCGCCCGGACGCGGTGGCCGGGGTGCCGTGACCGCCGCCGACGACATGGCGGCTGTCGCCGTTGGTGGGCAGGAACCAGTGGAAGGTGAGGGGCACGGGGGCTCCGATCGAGGGGGTGGTGCGGCGGCGCGGCGGCGGGCGGGGGTCAGCCCGCCACCGCCAGCAGCGGGGTGCGGCCGAGGGCGGCGGAGAACTGGTCGACCACCTGGCCGAGTGCCTCGGTGGCGGCCGGCGCGACGGCCAGGGAGCCGTCGTCCTGCACGGCGAGGTCCTTGTCGAGGGTGAACCAGCCCTGCACGATGTGGGCCGCGCCCATGGAGTTGAGCACCGGGCGCAGCGCGTAGTCGATGGCCAGGACATGGGCGACGCTGCCGCCGGTGGCGAGCGGCAGCACGGTCTTGCCGGCGAGGGCGTACTGCGGGAGCAGGTCCAGCAAGGCCTTCAGGACACCGGAGTAGGACGCCTTGTAGACGGGTGTGCCGACGACGACGCCGTCGGCCCGCGCGAACAGCTCGGTGGCCTCGACGATGGCGGGGTGGCGGAAGTCCGCGCCGAGCAGGGCTTCGGCGGGGATCGTGCGGACGTCGAGCGGAATCACATCATGGCCCTGGGCCGCCAGCCGCTGGTCGAGATGGCGCAGCAGTCGGCTGGTTCGGGAGGAGGCGGAGGGGCTGCCGGAGACGGACAGGACGGTGGCCATGGGCTCTCTTTTCCGGGAGGAGGCGCGACTGCGCGGGGCACCGTGAATGCGGGGACGCCAGTGGAGAAGGGCGTGCCGGAGCGCTGAATTCAGGCGTGAGGGAAATGCACCGCACAGGGCGTCCGCTCGGCACGACGAGAGTCGTCCGACGACGGATGAAGCGGTGAGGGGAAGCGGCGAGCCGGGAGATTCAGGCTGCGGCGCGACAGGAAGCGCTGGAGACGCGTGCGAGGTCGACGTGGCGTCGCCGCGTGAGGTCCAGTCGCATGGTCATGCCATGGATCGTGGCAGCGGGGGACGGCACCCGTCAAGAAATCCGCGGCCCATCTCGTATTGCGGACCGCGGATTTCACGAAGAGCGGCCTGAAGGGCCGTGCGGGACGGAGGAATTCAGTCCTCGTCCGCCGGGACGACCACCAGGAACGCGTCCGACTCCAGGTCCATCACGACAGTGGCGTCCTCGCCCTCGGCGCGGCGGCGGGCCGCGTACTCCTCCGCCGGCCACGATCCGCGCGGAGACCCCGCCGGGAACCGTTCCAACACCTTCGCGCCGATGGCCGTAGTCACGTCCGCTGCCCTCCCCTGTCCAGCGCCGCCCGCCGGGCGACGTCGATCGGTCACTGTCGTACACATCCGGATGCCCCCGATCCGGCCGGACATGTACCGCCGGGTAGATTCCGCACCTCGCGCCGACCTCTACACATAAAGAGGACATAAGAGCAGAATGATGCTTACGCGGCGTTTACCGCATACCACTCCAGACGCGGACGCCCTGCACCATGAAGGAGACGAGTCATGGCCAACGTCTCGCCCACCAGAGGTGACATCACCAGCCACCCTGATGCCTCCGAGATGCGGGATCGGTACGCCCGCGTGCTCGGCGGCCGCGATGTGGCGCTCGTGGACGGACCGGTGTTCCTGCTCGGTCTGTACTGCGCCGCCTCCCCGTGGATAGTCCACTACACGACCAGCCAGCCGGCACTCGTGACTCACAACCTGATCATGGGTATCGCGATCGGCCTGCTGGCGCTCGGCTTCACTCGTGCTCCCGAGCGCATGTACGGCCTGAGCTGGGCCATGTGTGCCCTCGGGGTCTGGATGATCATCTCGCCGTGGATCGTTGGCGAAAGCCCGGACGCCGGTGTCGTGTGGAACAACATCATCATCGGTGCACTGGCCGTGGTCCTGGGGCTGGTGTGCGCCGGAACGGCGGCGAAGGCCCAGCCGAGGCCGTAGCGAACGCCGGAAAGGAGCCGAAGGCCGGTCCGCCTCCCGGACCGGCCCGCCCATGTCCGCTACGACTGCCGGCGAGGCACCTCCGGCCGCCCGGGTCTCAGAGGTGGCTCGTCGGCCGCAGCGCGGCGAGCCCCTCGTGGCTCGACGCATAGCGCGGCGTCCAGCCGAGTTCGCGCTCCGCCTTCGCGCAGGACATGCGGAGCCGGGACGACATCACGGTGTGCGCGTACGACATGGGCTTCAAGAACCACAGCGGCACGTGCAACGGCTTCGGCAGCCCGAACGTCCGGGCCACCGCCTCGACGTGGGCGCGGAACCCCATGGGGGTGCCGTCCGCGATGTTGTACGCCTGCCCCGGCCGGCCGCGCTCCACCGCGGCCACCACCGCGCGGGCGGCGTCCGTGAGCTCCACCCACGGCAGCACCCGGCCCCGGTCGCCGGGCAGGGGCAGCTGCCGTCGTCGCAACAGGGGCAGCAGGGCTTCGGTGCCGCCGGGGCCGTAGAACAGGCCGAGGCGCAGCGCGATGCCGTCCAGGGCCTCCGCTTCGAAGGCGAGCCGCTCCTTGGTCCGCATGCCGGCGATGTGCCGCTCCAGCGCCGGTGTGGCGCCGCGCGGGCCGAAGGGGTCGTCCTCGGTGAGCGGGCGGTCGCCGTGGTCGCCGTAGCCGTACCCGAAGGCCATGGACTCCACGACGAAGCGGCGGGCGCCGGTGGCGCGGGCGGCCTCGACGAGGTGGGCCGTGCCCTCGGTGCGCAGGGCGTCGGTGGCGTACATGTCACGGTCCCGCATGGGGGGCTTGCGCAGGGCCGTCGCGGCGTGGACCACGGTGTCGAAGCGGTGCCCGTCGACGGCGCGCAGCAGCGCGTCGCGGTCCATGAGGTCGGCTCGGATGCCGTTCTCCCTGCTCCTGCCGAGGCCGGTGACCTTGTGGCCCGCCTCGGTCAGGGCGCGGGTGATGTGCCGGCCGAGGACGCCGCTCGCGCCGGCGAGGAGGATGCTCTGACTCGTCCCGTTCGTCGTCATGACACTGCGACGGATCGGGCGGCCCCGGACGTGACATCCGCACCCCGCCCCGCTCGGCTACGCGGTGTACTCGTACGGCGTCGTGGTCGTCAGCGGCACGAAGCCGAGGCGTTCCAGGATCGGCCGGCTCTGACTGGAGGCGTCGACCTGGAGGTAGCGGTAGCCGCGGGCCGCGGCGGCGCGGGCGCGGTGGGCCACCAGCGTGCGGTAGATGCCGCGGCCCCGCCAGTGCTGGACGGTGCCGCCGCCCCACAGCCCGGCGAAGGGTGTACCGGGTACGAGTTCCATGCGGGCCGCGCTCACCGGCTCGCCGCCGGCCATCGCCACGACGGCGACGACGGTGTCCGGGTCGGCCGCCAGCCGGGCGAGGAGCTGGTGGCGCAGCCAGGAGCTGTCCGCGCCGAACGCCTTCTCGTGGACGTCGGCCACCAGATCGACGCCCGCCGGGCCGGTGACCGGCACGACGCGCACGCCCTCGGGCGGTTCGGTGCCGTGGGCCAGGCCGTCGGCCTCGCCGATCATCAGCGTCTCCTCGGCCCCGGGCGTGAACCCGGCCGCGCACAGCCGCCGTCCGAGGTCGGCCGGGCGGTCGTGCCCGTACAGCTTCCACTCGAAGTCGAGGCCGAGCCCGGTGTAGTGGCCGATCTGCGCGGCGATCGCCGCGTCCGCCCCGGCCTCGTCGAGGGCGGACCACACGACGCCGTTCCAGCCCTGGGCGGAGGCGACCTGGCGGACGACGCCGCCGGTCCGCTCGACCCGGGCATCGGGGCCGTCCGGCCGCGCTCCCGCACGCAGGTCGCGGTCGAACAGGGCGAGCAACTCAGCATGATCCATGGGCAGACCTCAGCAGCGGCCGGGCCGGACGGCAAGCGGTTTTCCGGCCCGGCGGCACCCTCCCGGCCTGCGGCCCCGTTCCTTCCGCCCCGCGCCCCGGCGCCCTAGGGTCCTGTTGATCACATCGTCACGGGAAAGGCCGCCCCATGGTCGTGAAGGACACGGATCTGCCGCATCTGCGCCGCTGCGTGGAACTGGCGGCCGAGGCGCTGGAGGCCGGGGACGAGCCGTTCGGTTCGGTCCTGGTGGGCGGAGACGGCACCGTCCTCGGCGAGGACCACAACCGGGTGGCCTCGGGCGACCGCACCCGGCACCCCGAGTTCGAGCTGGCGCGCTGGTCGGCGGCGCACCTCACCCCCGGGGAGCGGGCGGCCGCCACGGTCTACACCTCCGGCGAGCACTGCCCGATGTGCGCGGCAGCGCACGCCTGGGTCGGCCTCGGGCGCATCGTCTACGTTGCCTCGTCCGGGCAACTCACCACCTGGCTGGACGAGTTGGGTGTTCCAGCGGCACCGGTCCGGCCACTCCCCGTACAGGAGGTCGCACCCGGTGTCACCGTGGACGGCCCGGTGCCCGAACTGACGCAGCAGGTGAGGGAGTTGCACATCAGGTTCCACCGCGGACACCGCTGAGACAGCACGGGGAAGCACCGGGTCCGACCCGGACGGACATCCGCCCGAGATGCAGGGCCGCTCGGACGAACCTATGATCGATTCCAATTGGACCAGGTGTAAGACCAGGCGTACGCCCCGGTCTCCCCGACGGGGGGAGGCACATGTCCTCGCTGCCGGCACGTCGGCTCATGGCCGTCTACGTCGCCCTGGTCGCGATCGTTACCGTCGTGTACATGACCATCCCGGTGATGGTTCCCGTGATGTGGGCCGTGATGGGGCTGGCCGGTGTCGGCGCCATCCTGATCGGCACACGCCTGCACCGGCCCGCCCACGCATGGCCCTGGTGGGTCCTGGCCGCGGGCTTGCTCGTGTTCATCGCGGGCGACACGTACTACTTCGTGATGGAGCAGTACCTGGGAGCCTCCAACCCGTTCCCCTCCCCGGCCGACGCCTGCTACCTGGCCATGTACCCGCTCATCGCGATCGGTCTGTCGGGCCTGGTGCGCCACCGCTGGGCCAACCGCGACCTGCCGAGCCTGCTCGACGCGCTGATCGTCACCGCAGGCCTGGCGCTGCCCGTGTGGGTGTACCTGGTGCAGCCGCTGACCGTGCTGCAGGGGCTGACGTGGCAGCAGCGGGCCATCAGCATCGCCTACCCCCTCGGCGACATCCTCGTGCTGGCCCTGCTGATCAGGCTGCTCACCCCCAGCCCGGTCGACGGTTCCAATCGCGCCGTACGCCTGCTGGTCGCCGGCACGGTGACCCTGCTCGTGACGGACATCGCGTACGGGATCCTGCAGCTGAACGACGTCTGGCAGACCGGCAGCCTGCTGGATCTCGGCTGGGTCGTCTTCTACACCGCCTGGGGCCTGGCGGCACTGCAGCCCTCCATGGTCGAGCTGACGGCTTCCATGCCGCAGCGGGAGTCCCTGCTGCCGCCGCCGCGGCGGCTGGTCATGCTCGCCGTGGCCACGCTCATCGCGCCGGGGATCCTGCTCTGGGAGGGGCTGAGCGGCCAGACCCGGGACGCCGCCGTGATCGCGGTCTTCTCGGGCGTGCTGTTCCTGCTCGTGATCCTGCGGCTGGCGGGGATGGTCGTGGCGCACCGCCACGCGGTGACGCGGGAGCTGGCCCTGCGCGGAGCCGCCGCGTCGCTGGTCTCCGCCTTCCGGCAGGAAGAGGTCGACCGGTCCTGCCACCAGGCGGTCGACCGGCTGATGGGCCGGGACACACCGCACCGGACGCTGCTGCTCCCCACCGAGCAGGCGACGGACCTGGGCGCCCACGGCACCCGGCTGGTCAGCCCGGCCGTCCTCGACCCCGAGGTCGCCTCCGCGCTCGACAACCTGCCGTCGGTCCTGGTGTGCCCCATGACCCAGCCCGACCGCCCGTCCGGAGCCGTGCCGGGCACCCTGCTGGTCGCCGCCCCCGAGCGGCAGCTCCACGAGACCTGGGGCTCCCTGGAGATCCTGGCCTCGCACGCGGGTCTGGCGATGGAGCGCGTCGCGCTGCGCCAGGAGGTCATCCGGCGGGAGAACGAGGCGTACTTCCGCACCCTCGTCCGCAACGCCTCCGACGTGATCCTGATCCTGGAGGACGACGACACCATCCGGTACGCCAGCCCGTCCGCGCGGTCCGTCTTCGGCACCGACGAACTCCTCGGCGTGTCCCTGCCGGAACTGGTGGACCCCGGCGACCGGGAGCGGGCGGCCCGGGAGCTGGCCGTCGTACGGGAGCGGGGTTCCGGGGCGGGCCACGACCACTGGTGGGTGCGGCGCCGGGAAGGGCGCGTCGAGGTGGAGGTCCGCTTCAGCGACTTCCGGGACGAACGGACCGTGTCCGGTCTGGTGGTGACCCTGCGGGACGTGACCGAGCAGCGGCGGCTGGAGCAGGAGCTGACGCAGCGGGCCTTCCACGACTCGCTGACCGGTCTGCCCAACCGGACGCTGCTGCTGGAGCGGATCGAACGCGCCCTGCTGCGCGGCCGCCGCGAGTCGTCCCTGACCTGTCTGCTCTTCATCGACCTCGACGACTTCAAGCTGGTCAACGACACCATGGGGCACCGGGCGGGCGACCAGCTGCTGGTCGCGGTCGGCAACCGGCTGTCCCGGACGCTGCGTCGCACCGACACCGCGGCCCGGCTCGGCGGCGACGAGTTCGCCGTGCTGATGGAGGACGCCAAGCAGCCGGTGGACGCCGAACTGCTCGCGGCCCAGGTGATCCAGACCCTGAGCCGGCCCTTCGAGCTGGCCGACGAGTCGGTGACGGTGTCCGCCAGCGTGGGCGTGGCCACCGCGCGCGACAGCACCGACGCGGAGGAACTGCTGGGCCATGCCGACCTCGCCCTGTACGCGGCGAAGGCGGCGGGCAAGCGGCAGTGGCGCCGCTTCAAGCCACTGCTGCGCAGCCGCATGGTGGAACGGCACGATCTGCAGTCCCAGCTGGCCCAGGCGGTCGCCGACAAGGCGTTCGCGCTGCGCTACCAGCCGGTCGTGGACATCGCGGCGGGCGAGGTCGTCGGGTTCGAGGCGCTGGTCCGCTGGCCGCACGAACACCGGCCGCCCGTCGCCCCGGAGCAGTTCATCAGCCTGGCGGAGGAGACCGGGCACATCGCCTCGCTGGGCTCGTGGGTGCTGGAGAACGCGATCAGCGACATCATCGGGCTGCAACGGCTGCCGGGCCCCGGCCGCCCGCCGTACGTCAGCGTGAACGTCTCCGCCCGTCAGTTCCGCGACGCCGGGTTCATCGAGCAGGTCGGGGAGGCGCTGAGCACCCCGGGGCTCGAACCCGGATCGCTGCAGCTGGAGCTGACGGAGACGGTCCTGCTGCACCGCGACGACCGGCTCCAGACGGTGCTGAACACGCTGAAGGAACTCGGGGTGCACATCGCGGTCGACGACTTCGGCACCGGCTTCTCCTCGCTGCGCTACCTGCGGGACTTCCCCATCGACGTGCTGAAGATCGACAAGTCGTACATCGACGACATCGCACAGGACGCCCAGCAGGTCGCCCTGGTCGAGGGCATCGTGCGGATCGCCGACACCCTGGGGCTGCAGGTCATCGCTGAGGGCATCGAGGACACCGCTCAGCGGGATCTGCTGGCCGGCATGGGGTGCCGGTTCGGGCAGGGGTTCCTGTTCGCCCGGCCGCTGACGGTGGAGCAGAGCGCGCACGTCCTGCGGGAGCCGACCGCCCGCCCCTTCGCAACCCCGCAGACCCCGAGGCCCCGTATCGACGCCGCCCGCGGTCGCCGCGAAGCCCGCTGGGCGGACCTGGAGCACCTGCGGCGCACCAGCCCGATGAGCGACGCGGTCCTGGACGAAGTGCGCGGGAGGCACATCCGCAGCGGTGACCACTGGCTGATCGACTTCGCGTCGTGCAACTACCTGGGCTTCGACTGGGACCCGGAGGTCATGGAGTCGGTCGATCCCGCGGTCCGCCGGTGGGGCACGCATCCCAGCTGGTCGCGGCTGCTGGGCAGTCCGCGGCTGTACCCCGACATCGAGGAGCGGCTCGCCGCGCTGCTGGGCGCGCCGGACACGCTGCTGCTGCCCACGCTGACGCTGGTGCACTCCTCGGTGATCCCGGCCATCGCGGAGGACGGACACGTCTTCGTGGAGGCGACCGCGCACCGCACGGTCTACGACGGCTGCGTGGTGGCCCGGGCCCAGGGCGCCACCCTGCACCGCTTCCACGCCGAGCGGCTCGACGAACTGCGTGCCCTGCTGGCCGGGGCCCCGCCGGGCACGCCCCGGCTGGTGTGCCTCGACGGCGTCAACAGCATGAGCGGCAACATCCCCGATCTGCCCTCCCTGGCGGCGGTGTGCCGCTCCGAGGGGGCGACGCTGTACGTCGACGACGCGCACGGCTTCGGCGTGATCGGGGAGCGCGGGCCGGACGAGACGTGCCCGTACGGCATGCGCGGCAACTGCGTGGTGCGGCACACCGGGGAGTCGTACGACGGGATCGTGCTCGTGGGCGGGTTCTCCAAGGCGTACTCGTCCTTGCTGGCGTTCCTCGCCCTGCCGCCGGAGCTGAAGAACCGGCTGAAGACCGCGGCGGCGCCCTATCTGTACTCGGGGCCGTCACCGACGGCGTCACTGGCGACCGCGCTGGCCGGGCTGGACGTCAACGAGCGCCGGGGCGACGCGATCCGGGCGGACCTGTACCGCAAGACGGTCCGGGTCCTCGACCACCTGGAGGGCATGGGGGTGAGCACCCTCAACTCGGACCGGCTGCCGATCGTGGAGGTGCCGCTGGCGAACCCCGCGGACCTGGACGCGGTCGCCGCGTTCCTGTGGCAGGAGGGCGTCTATGTGACGCTGGCGGCGTACCCGCTGGTCCCCCGGGACCGGGTGGGGTTCCGCATCCAGCTCACGGCCCTCAACTCGGACGAGGACATCGACCATCTGAACGGGAGCCTGACCCGGTTGTCCGAACGCTTCCCGCTGCGGCTGAAGGGCTAGAGGGCCATGACGACGCACAACGACGACGTGGACTGGGACCGCTGGCCGGTCTCCGACTACCTCGCGGAGAACTACCGCGAGGTGCACGCGTCGGACGCGGCGGTCATCGCGCACCACTCCGCGTTCTACCGGGGCCTCCCGCCCGGCCGGATCGCCCGCTCGGTGGAGTTCGGGGCGGGACCCAACCTGTACCCGCTCATACTGGCGTCCGCCGCGTGCCGCAGGATCGACGCCGTGGAGGCCGGAGCGAGCAACATCGCCTACCTGGAGGACCAGATCTGCCACCGTCTGGACGCGAGCTGGCTGCCCTTCCACACCCTGTGCCGACGGCTGAACCCCCAGGTGCCCGCGACCCTCGCCGGGGCGCTGGCCCCGGTGAACGTCGTCCACGCCGACGTCCGGACCCTGCCGCCGGGCGCGTACGGACTCGCCTCCATGCACTTCGTCGCCGAGAGCGTCACGGAGGACTTCGCGGAGTTCGCCGACCTCTGCCGCGCCTTCGTCCGCACGGTCCGGCCGGGCGGCCACCTGGTCGCCGCGTTCATGGAGAACATGCCGACGTACCGCATCGGTCCGGCCTCCCGCTGGCCCGGCTGCCCGGTGAGCCCGGCGACTGTGACGGAGGTCTTCACGCCCCTGACCCGGGACCTGGACGTGACGCACATCGACGTGGACCCGACCCTGCCCGACTACGGGGACTCGGGGATGGTGCTGCTCACGGGGGTGGCGGAGGCGGTGTAGCCCGCGTCCGTCAGCCGTCCGACCCCGGGCGGAGCCTCCGGCGCAGCACCACTCCCCCGGCGACCAGTGCCGCGCTCGCGGCGAGGGCCTGGAGGGTGTGGTCCGTGCCCGTGTGGGCCAGGGCGCCGGTGGCGTGCGGGACGGCGCGCGGGCCGCTGTGCGGGGCCGGTTCGGGGGCCGGGTTCGGCCGGGACGGCGGGGTCCGCTCCGGGACCGGCTCCTGCGGGCGCTGGGGACGGACCGGGCGCTGGTCACCGGGCGTGTTCGAGGACTCGTTGCCGGTCGACGGGTTGCCGATACCGACGACGTTCACGGAGTTGCCCGTGAGGTCGACCGGGAGGTCGACCGGCAACTGCACGCCGTTGCCGGAGACCACGCCCGGTGAATCCTTTCCGCCGGCCTCGGCGACCGCGCCGCCGGACGTGCCCGGGCGGCCGGCCCGCCCGTCGTCCTCGTTCGCGCAGGTGTTGCCGGCGGCGGGGTTCAGGAGCCCCACCACGTTCACGGTGTTCCCGCACACGTTCACCGGAACGTGCACCGGCAACTGGACGGTGTTGCCGGAGACCACCCCGGGCGAACCGGCCGTCGAGCCATCCGCACCGGAACCGGCGTACGCGGGGACGGTCACGGCCATCGCGCCCGAGGCGGCGGCGACGGCGATCACTCCGTAAGGCGTCTCATGGGACCCCTGCCTTCCAGACATCGTGTCGCGGGCACTCACCCGCACCGGAGAGAACGCGAGGCGGCCGGTCCGAGTTATGGCTTATCGGTCTTTCACTCCATCGAGCGGCCCGGTTGTCGAACTAGCGGTAAAGCCCTTCGTATGCCGACTCCGCATGCGGGCTTCGCCGGGGCCGGCAGCGCGGAACACGGCTCGCCGCCCGGCTCCCCCCGCCCGGAGGCGAGGCTTCCGGGGCCCGCTTATGGTGAGCGAGGGCGCCGGTCCCGGTCCGCCGCGGGACGCCCCGCGCCCTGGAGGCATCGATGCTGGCCAAGCTGTCCACGCGCCCCTCGATACGGCGCTGCGCGGTCACCGGTACGGCCGGGCTCGCCCTGCTGGGCACAGCACTGCCGGCCGCCGACGGCCCGCCGCCCGGCCTCACGCGCTTCTACGACCAGAAGGTCACCTGGTCCGCATGCGAAGGCATGGACATGCCGAAGGACCTCCAGTGCGGGAAGGTCACCGTCCCGCTCGACTACACCAAGCCCGGGCAGGGCACCCTCGACGTCGCCGTCGCCCGCTACCGGGCCACGGGCACCTCGCGGGGATCGGTCCTGCTGAACTTCGGCGGCCCGGGCGGCCAGGGCGTGGCCCAACTCGCCATGGGCGGCAAGGACTTCATGGGTCTGACGAACGGCTACGACGTGGTCTCCTTCGACCCGCGCGGCGTCGGCCGGTCCTCGCCGGTCAGCTGCGGAAACGCCTCGGACAGCGCCCTGGACGCCACCGACGGCAATGCCGACGTGACCGATCCGGAGGCCGTGCTCGAAGAGCTGCGCACGGCGGCGGCCGAGTGCACCGAGCACTCGGGCCCGGTCCTGCCCCACATCGGCACGGTCAACGCCGCCCGCGATCTGGACGTCATACGCGACGCGCTCGGCGACGACAAGCTCAACTACCTGGGCTTCTCCTACGGAAGCCGGCTCGGCGCGGTGTACGCGGCCCAGCACCCCGACAAGGTCGGCAGGATGGTGCTGGACGGCGTCGACACGCTGACCGAGCCCCTGTCCGACCAGGGTGTGGCGAGCGCCCGGGGGCAGCAGACCGCACTGGAGAACTTCCTGACCTGGTGCACCGAGGACATCGCCTGCCCGTTCGGACGGGACCCGCGCGAAGCCCGGAAGCATGTCGTACAGGTGGTCGAGTCGCTCGACAAGGATCCGCTGCCGAACGACTTCGGCGAGGCGTTCTCCGGCCAGGACTTCGCCGGCGCTCTCGGGCAGGGCCTCTACAGCAGGGAGCTGTGGCCCTCGCTGCAGCGGGCCGTCGGCCGGCTGCTGGAGGACGGCGACCCGAGCGGCCTGGAGGCGTTCCTGTCCGGGGGCTTCACCCTCCCGCCGAAGCGCGGCCCGCACGCCGGGCTCACCGACCCCGCGGACGTGCCGCTCGACAACCTGCCGGCGGCGCTGATGGCCGTCAACTGCGCGGACGATCCGGACCGCCCCGCCGCCGCGCAGGTCACCGAGGACCTCGGCCGGCTGCGCGCCCGCTACGAGGAGGCCTCACCGGTCTTCGGCCGCTACCGGCTCACCCAGGTGCTGATGTGCTATGGCCGCCCCAAGGGCACCGACTACATCCGCGACGACGTCAAGGACGTCGACACGCCGAGGATGCTGCTTGTCGGCACCCGGGGCGATCCGGCCACGCCGTACCGCTGGACGGTGGAGACGGCCAGGCGGCTCGGCTCCTCGGCCGTGGTGCTCGACAACCGCGGCGAAGGACACACCGGCTACGGCTCGTCGAAGTGCGTGCACGGCAAGGTCGACGCCTTCCTGCTGTACGGAACGCTCCCTCCGGACGGCAGTTCCTGCGGCTCCGACCGCGACGACGAGTGAGATCGATTGCCCCAAATGCCCCAGTCGGGAATTCGCTCTATCGTTCTGTCATGGAGAGCGTTCTGAGTCCCGCGACCCTTGCCGAACTGCGGCGCCCGCGCCCCTACCCCGCGGTCTCCGTGCTGACGCCGACCCATCGGCGCGATCCCTACAACGCCCAGGACCAGGTCCGGCTGCGCAACGCGGTGGCCGAGGCCAAGAGGCAGCTGGAGGCCGACCCGGCCGTCACCCGTGAGCGACGCACCGAGGTCGCCGGGCACCTGGACCGGGCCATGACCGAGGTCGACCTGACACACGCCGAGGACGGCCTGGTGATCTTCGCCGCTCCGGGCGAACACCAGGTGTGGTCGGTAGCGAGGTCCGTACCCGAACGCGTGGTGCTCTCGGACACCTTCCTCACCCGCAACCTCGTCTCCGCCCAGACGGCCGGGCGGCCCTTCTGGGTCCTGTCGCTCGCCGCGGACCGCGTCACCCTGTGGAACGGCGGCGTCGACCGGGTCGCCGAGGCCCGGGTCGGCGGCTTCCCGATGACCCGGCGCGTGGAGAACTTCGACCCGGAGCGGCAGCAGCGGATCGGCGACACACCGAGCGCCTTCCGGGAGGAACGCACCCGCCAGTTCCTGCGCGAGGCCGGCACCGCGATGAACGCCGTGCTGCGCGACCACCCGCGGCAGCTGTACGTCACCGGCGAGCCGGCCGCCCTGACCCTGCTGGACGAGGTCGGCGGCACCGCCCGCGGCGCGGTGCACGTCCCGCACGGCGGGCTCGCCCACGGGACCCACGAGACCGTGTGGCAGGCCGTGCGCCCGGTGGTCGAGGCGGAGGCCCGCCGCAGCACGGACGCCGTGACCCGCGCCCTCGAAACGGCCCGCGGCCGACGGGAGTTCGCCGCCGGTGTCGACGAGCTGTGGCAGAGCGCCCGGGACGGCCGCGTCCGGCTGCTGGCCGTCGAGGAGAACTACCGCGTGACGGTCCGCGACGCCGGGGACCATCTGATCCTCGCCGAGAGCGGCGACCTCGACTCCCGCGAGGACATCGTGGACGAGATCGTCGAACAGTGCCTGGAGACCGGAGCCGATGTCCGCTTCGTCCCGGACGGCACGCTCGGGGAGGCGGACGGCATGGCCGGGGTGCTGCGGTACTGACCAGGGCTCGAACACAGGAGCATCGAACACCCGCATGAACCTCGTGCGGGTGTTTCCCATGGGTCGCCAAATGCCCTGTGTAACCTACGACTTGAGCCTCCGGGAAGGACCCTCCCCACCTACCCCGGAGTAGCTCCGCGAGACTGTGGCATATGCCAGAAGCACCACCGTATCGTGTGTTGCCGAATCCCTTACAGGCCGTCGCGGGCTGTGCAACAGTCGTAACGGTCCCTCCGTCCGCCTTGGTCGAACCGTCCCCGCATCGGAGTGCGTCATGCCGTCCCACCTCTCCGCGGACCGCCCAGCCGCCCAGCCGCCAGGACGCGGCTCGGTCGACGCGCTCATATCGCAGACGCGGCGGCTCAAGGGCGAGGTGGACGCGGTGCGCCGCGACTCCGAGGAAGCGGCATCGGACCACCCGCGTGAGCGCTGGCAGCGCGCCCTGTACGACCTGGCCCTGCACCAGCTGAACGACCTCGACGAACACCTGGCCCAGCTGCGGGACGGCCCCCTGCCCACGGCGGCGGCCCCGGAAGCACCCCTCCCCACACAGGGTTCCCTGCTCAGCCGGGTCGGCAGCGCCGAGTGGAACCTGCTGACGGACGAGGCCAGTTGGTCGGGCGAGCTCTACCGGATCCTGGGCCGCGACCCGGCCGCTCCCCCGCTCACCCTCGACGAACTGCCGTCACTGGTCGTGGACGAGGACCGGCCGAAGCTGACGGCGATGGTCACCGGCTGCCTCGTCGACGCCCGGCCCATCGACGGCGAGTTCCGCATTGCCCGCCGGGCCGGCGACGTACGGACCGTGCACATGATGGGCGAACCGGTGCTCGACACCGACGGCAGCACCGCCTCGATGTGGGCCGTGCTGCGTGACGTCAGCGCACTGCGCCGCAGCCAAAGGGTGGTGAGCGAGACCCGTGACTCGCTCCGCCACCGGCAGGACGCCGCGCGCAGCGAACACCGGCTCGCGGTCGAGTTGCAGGAGGCCGTGCTGCCGCCGTGGCGCGGCTCCCTGCGGCTCCCGCACCGGGGCGCCAGGGCCCTCGACCTCGCGTCCCACCACCTGCCGGCGTCCACCCGCACGCTCATCGGCGGCGACTGGTACGACGCCCTCGAACTGACCGACGGCGAAACGCTTCTCAGCGTCGGCGATCTCACCGGCCAGGGAGTCGGCGTCACATCGAACATGACCATGCTGCTCGGTGCCGTACGCGGCATGGCCATGGCCGGTGCGCAGCCGGGGCAGGTGATGGCCTGGCTGAACCAGTTACTCGACGCCACCGTGCAACCCGCTCTGGGCAGCGCCGTCTGCTGCCGCTACCGGCCCGCCACCCGCACCCTGGTGTGGGCGCAGGCCGGACACCCCGCCCCGCTGCTGTTCCGCGACGGGACGGGGCGCGCCCTGGACACACCGGACGGCGTCCTGCTCGGCGCCACCTCGGGCGCCGTCTACGGGCAGGCCGAAGAGACGCTCCGCGTGGGCGACCTGCTGCTCCTGTACACCGATGGGCTGGTGCCGGGGCACACCGGAGCGGCGGCGGCGAACCTCCTCCTCGGCCTGGCACCGCGCCTGGCCGGGAACCGCACCGCGGAGGACTGCGTACGCACCGTGGTCCGGGAGTTCGGCGAGGACGGGCGCGAGGACAACGCCTGTGTGCTCGTCGTCAAGGTGGTGTCGTAGGGAACCGGAACTCGGGCTTTCCGGGAACTCGGGTTTTCCGGGGAAATCAGGCCTGCGCGCGGTTGCCGTCCCTGCCCTTCGTCTTCGGCAGGGCGAGCTTGATCTCCTCCCGCAGCTCCTGGATCCTCGGGTAGCCCGAGTACTCGGCGGTGAGCCGGTACATCTGGCGCAGCCGGTCCCAGGTGCGGTGGGAGGAATTGGACCCCATCGACACCAGGGCCAGTCGCGCGTACCGGTCCGCCTGTTCGGGGTCGTCCGCGATGAAGCAGGCCGACGCCATCGACAGGTAGTCGAAGATCTTCGACCGCTGCCGGCCGTCGACCCGCAGGGCCAGGGCCTTCTCCGCGTAGTGCTGGGCATGGGCGGCCGCGCCCGGCTCGAACTCGGCGAGCGTGCGGTAGGCCAGGGCCTGCATACCGTAGAGGTCCTCCTCCTTGAAGGTCTGCATCCAGTCCGGCGGCGGCACGTCGGCCTTGTCGGAGACGAACAGGTCCTCCGCCCGCCCCAGCGTGCGGCGCATCGCCTGGCCCTTGCCCATGGACGCCTGCGCCCAGGCCTCGATGGTGTAGAGCATCGCCCGGGTGCGGGGCAATGCCTCGTCACCGGAGCCGGACGTGGCGAGATTCATCAGGTCCAGGGCGTCGTCCGGCCGGCCCAGGTGCACCATCTGGCGTGCCGCGCGGGACAGGGCCTCGCCCGCGCGGGGGCGGTCCCCGCCTTCTCTGGCCGCGTGCGCGGCGATGAGGAAGTACTTCTGGGCCGTGGGCTCCAGACCGACGTCGTGCGACATCCAGCCTGCGAGGACGGCGAGGTTGGCGGCGACGCCCCACAGGCGCCGCTGGAGGTGGGGTGGGTGACGGTAGGCGAGCATGCCGCCCACCTCGTTGAGCTGGCCCACCACGGCCTTGCGCTGGAGCCCGCCGCCGCGGGCCGCGTCCCAGGCGCGGAACACCTCGACCGAGCGCTCCAGTTCCTCGATCTCCTGCGACCCGATGGGGGCGGCCTCGTAGCGGTCGAACCCAGCGGGGTCGGCGTGCAGGGGGTGGTCGAGGTCGGGGGCGTCGGCAGCGAGGGAAGGGTCGGTGTGCAGCCAGTCGTACATGGCGTTGCTGAGTGCGGATCCCGCGGCGAGCGCGGCGCCCGCGCCCACCAAGCCGCGTCGGTTGAGCATGAGGTCCATTCCCGTGAATTCGGTGAGGACCGCAGCCGTCCGCTCGGGCGCCCACGGCACGCCGTCGGGAGCTTCGGCGCTCCCGCCGCCCTGCCGTTTCCCCGCACGCCCGTGCCGGACCAGACCGAGGTCCTCGATGGTCACGACACGGCCGAGACGCTCGGTGAACAGAGCCGCCAGCACCCGCGGCACCGGATCGCGCGGGATCTCTCCCGTGTCGATCCACCGCCGCACCCGGGAGGTGTCGGTCGACAGCTGGGGGTGGCCCATGGCCGCCGCCTGCCGGTTGACCAGCCTCGCGAGTTCGCCTTTGGACCAGCCGGCCAGGCCGAACAGGTCCGCGAGCCGGGTATTGGGTTGTCCGCTCACGTCAAGCCCCCAGGTTCTCGGCTGAGTTGACAGTAGCCCGAGGAGACTTGCCGGGCGACTATTCGCCAGGGTTCGCCAGGGTGCGCCAGATGGTGTGCCACGGGCCATCCGGTGTCAGGTAGGAACGCGCCACCCCGACCCGGTCGCCAGGGACACTCCCCAGGGTTCTCCCGGGCCTCCGGGCCGGGTGGTGCGCTGTCGTCGCAGGCACACGAAGGGATCTGTTTCGCCCATGTACGCAGCATCATCCTCCGTGTCCGCACCGCCCCGGTCGCTGCACCCGCGTCCCACGGACAGCGGCCCCTACCTCGCCCCCGCGCGGCCGGCGGCCCCCGTGCTCGGTGCGGGCAGGGCCAGGCGCGGCGCGGTCATCGGCACCCAACCGCTCAGCGGGAGACTCGACTTGTCCGGCCCCCAGGGCGCGCAGCTGCGCACGGCGATCGCGTCCGTGCACCGCATCTGCCCGGAGTTCGCCCCGGTGCAGGTCCTGCGCCGCAACGGACGGTCCGTGCTCCTGGTCGGTACGACCGGTCGGAGCACGGCTGTCGCCAAGTGTTTACTCGACCACTCCCCCGCCTGGTCCGAGCGGATCCGCCACGAGATAGCGGCGTACCGCTCGTTCGTCCGGCACCGCCCTCCCGTGCGGGCGCCGAGACTGATCGCAGCGGACCCGGACAACTGCACCCTGGTGATCGAGCGGATGCCGGGCCGGGTGGCGGCGCTCCAACGGCACCCGGCGGAGGCACCGCCCCGGGCGGACATCAGAGCGGCACTCGGCGCGATCTGCCGGCTGAACGCCTGGCGGCCGCCGGCGGGCACGTTCGACGCCCCGCTCGACTACGCGGCCCGGATCTCCCGGTACCACGAGCTGGGCCTGCTCACCGACCGGGATTTGGGCGACCTGCAGAAGCTGCTGCACGGCATCGCGCAGACGGCCGGCCGGCAGGGCATGGGCCAGTTCTGCCACGGCGACGCACTGCTGTCGAACATGCTCCTGTCACCGGCCGGTCCAGTGCTGGTGGATTGGGAGCATGCCGGCTGGTACCTGCCGGGCTACGACCTGGCGACGTTGTGGTCGGTGCTCGGGGACGCACCGGCCGCCCGCCGTCAGATCAGCCAGATCGCCCAGTCGGCGGGGCCTGCGTCCAGGGATGCCTTCCTGGTGAATCTGATGCTGGTGCTGACCCGTGAGATCCGTACCTACGAGACGGCCGTGCAGCGTTCCATGCACGACGCGGCCCCGGCGGCACCGGGCACGGCCCACCCGGCTGCTGCGCCGTCCGGCGAGGAGCAGAGGCTGCTGCTGCGGCGGCTGCACGACGACTGCCAGTTGGCCCGGCGCGCCGTGCGCGCGGCGGTCGGCACTCGCTGACGGGGACGAAAGGGCCGCTGCACGCCGGGGCAGGCGTGCAGCGGCCCTTTTCGTGTGCGGTCGGTTCGGCTCAGCCCTGCTGGAAGAGTTCCGCGGGCAGCGGCTTGAGGAGGGCGTAGAGGTCGTCCGTGATGGGGCGGTCCCAGGCGGCGATGGTCACGAGGACGTTGTCGCTGCGGTCGAACTGCACGCAGGAGATCCGGCTCTCGGAAAGCTTGACGCGCCGCACGATCAGGAGGTTGTCGCCCTGCATCACCGGTACGTCCTCGGTGCTGACGACGGTGACCTCCTCGTCGTTCTCCAGGGCCAGCAGCAGTTGGGCGACCTCGAAGGGGACCTCTCCCTCGGGGACCTCGCGGGCCGGGGAGCCCTCCGGCAGATTGCCGATGATCATTGCGGGGCCGCGACCGCCGAACAGGTCGTAGCGCAGGAAGACGCCCTGGCAGGTGCCGTCGGGCGCGGGCAGCAGTCCCGCACCGAGGTTGCCGGGCCAGTCGCCCGGGTCCATGGCCAGTACGTCGAAGTCGGGCCCGGCGGGCGTGGCGCTGCGGCGGCGGAGGAACGACATGTCGCCCATGGTACGTGTCCCGGCCTGCGAAGTGCGGGGCGGGCGGCGGTCGGGACGGGCCGGGTCGCCGCCCGGTGCCGTGCGCGGTCGGGCCCGCCGGGACGGTGGCGGGCGGCTCAGGCCGGGGCCTTGTGCCGCTGGTGGTGGCGGGCCACGCGGGCGCGGTTGCCGCAGCGGGGTGTGCACCACTCCTGACGCGGGTGCTCCTTGCGGAAGTACCGCACGCAGCGTGGTGCGTGGCAGGCCCGCAGCCGGTCGCGGTCGGGGCTCGCGAGGAACGCGATCACGGCGTGCGCGAGGGCCGCCGTCAGATCGTCGCCGGAGCGGACGGGCCTCTGCCGGACGACCGGGGCGGTGTCTTCGGGCCAGTCCAGGAACCGCACGGTGGGGGTGTGGGCGGCGGCCTCGTTGAGGAGCCGCGCCGCTTCACGCCACGGCACGAGGCGGCCCGCGTCCGCGGAGCTGGGCTCGCCGGGACGCACGGCCGGGCGAAGAGCGCCCGCACGGCGTCCCGCGGCTCGCGCACGGCGGCGAGCTGCGCGGCGTCGAGCTGCGCGGCGTCGGCGGTGAACCCGGCAGTGCCGCCATCACCGGCCGCCGACCGCGGTGCCGTGCCGGTGGCGATGTCCTCGTGATCAACTCGCCGGGAGGAGTCCGGGGTGGCGGCCGGGCCGTCCTTGCCGTCGGATCGGTCGCGGGCGGTGCGCGGCAGGATCTCGGGGTGGGCCCGGACCCAGGCGCCAGGTCCGCCGAGGCGGTCAGATCGCCGGGCAGTCAGGCCCGCCGGGGCGGTCAGGTCGTCGGCGAAGCCGCCCTTGCCGTCGTGGCGGACGGGGAGGGCCAGGTCGAGGGCGAGCCGGGCGCCCGTGTCGATCGGATCCCGCATGCGGCTGACGACAGGCACGGCTGTATCCATGAGGGCGAGGTCAGTCCGCGGAGATCGCCGGCGGCACCACGGCGACGGGGCTCGCGGCGTGCAGCAGGACGGCGTGGGTGACCGAGCCCATCATGTGCACGGGCGAGAGCAGACGCCGCCGATGGCGGCCCACGACGACGAGGTCGGCGTCCCGGGAGGCCGCGACGAGGTAGCCGGCCGCGTCGCCCGCCGCCGGGATCACCTGGATCGGGACGTCAGGATGCCGCTCGCGGTACGGGGCGAGGAAGCCGTCGGCGAGGATCCGGGTCTCGTCCTCGATGACGTCCTGGTCGACGATCGGCGGGGGCATCTCCCCGGGCATCATCCAGGGCTGCGCGGGCCAGGGGTAGGCGGCGACCGCCTGGAGCCGGGCACCGCGCCGGGTGGCCTCGGCGAAGGCGAACTCGAGCGTGGCCTCGTCGGGGCCGTCCACCTTCAGGCCGACGACCACGCGCGGGCCGGGACCGCCCGGTGCCTCGCCGTGGACCTCGCGTCCGGGCCGGGGCACCACGACGACGGGGCACTCGGCGTCGCGGGCGGCGGCCATGCTGTTGGAGCCGAGCAGCAGACTGGCGAAACCGCCACGGCCCCGGGAGCCGAGCACCAGCAGCTGGGCGGTGGCACCCAGTTCGGGCAGGAACGCACCGGCCGCGCCCTCCAGGCCGACGTACTCCGTGTCCGGCTGGTCGGCGCGGCCCTCCAGGTGGGTGCGGACCTGGGTGAGAACGGGGTCGTCCCGCGGGTCCGCGGGCCCGGCGGCGAGGACTTCGGGCTGTGCCCAGTGGGCGTACTGGCGGACGTGCGCCACGCGCAGGGGTACCGCGCGCCGGCGAGCGGCGTCGACAGCCCACTCCAGGGCGCGCAGGCTGTCGTCCGAACCGTCGACCGCCGCGACGACGGGCAGGGTGCTCATGGGTCCTCACCTCCGGGATCCGGCCGTCCCCTCCTGGGGGCCAGCCTGACTCAGCCGGTGGCTCCGGGAAGTCGCCTCCGGTCGCGTGTCCGGAAATGGGGGCGGAACACCCCCGGATCGGCCGTCGGCTCCCGGCCGTCCGGCAGGGTCCGGCCCGTCCTCAGGTGAGGTCGAACTCTCCTTCCCGCGCTCCCGACACGAACGCGCCCCACTCGGCGGGCGTGAAGATCAGCGAAGGGCTCTCCGGGCGGGCACTGTTCCGCATGGCGATGAAGCCTTCCACGAAGGCGATCTGGACATCCCCCCGCCCTCGGCTGCTGGACTGCCACTGTGCGTTGGTGAGGTCCAGCTCCGGCTTGTCCCAGCCCGTGAGCGGGCGCTGCTGGGTGGTGGTCTCGGCCACGTCCGTGCTCCTCCCGATTCGTCGTCCGCGGCCAGCCTAGCGATCGTGTCCCACGGCCAACAGGGCACGTGGAGGGGACTCTTCAGGAGTCCGGGGGCCGGTCGCCCACCAGCCACATGGAGAAGAACTGCGATCCGCCGCCGTAGGCGTGTCCGAGGACCCTGCGCGCCCCGTCCACCTGGTGTTCTCCGGCCTGCCCGCGCACCTGAAGGGCGGCTTCCGCGAAGCGGATCATGCCGGAGGCGCCGATGGGGTTGGTGGACAGCACGCCGCCCGACATGTTGACGGGCAGGTCCCCGTCCAGCTCGGTCACGCCCGCCTCGGTGAGCTTCCAGCCCTCGCCCTCGCCGGCGAAGCCGAGGTTCTCCAGCCACATGGGCTCGTACCAGGAGAACGGCACGTAGATCTCGGCGCCGTCGATCTCGCGGCGGGGGTCGGTGATCCCGGCCTGCCGGTAGACGTCGGCGGCGCAGTCCTGCCCCGCCCGCGGGGAGACGAAGTCCTTGCCGGCGAAGAGGGTCGGTTCGCTGCGCATCGCGCCGCCGAGCATCCAGGCCGGTGACCGTGGTGCCCGGGCGGCCCCGGCGCGGTCGGTGAGGATCATGGCGCAGGCCCCGTCGGAGGAGGGGCAGGTCTCCGAGTAGCGGATCGGGTCCCACAGCATGGGCGATGCCATGACCTTGTCCAGGGTGATGTCGTGTTCGTGCAGGTGGGCGTAGGGGTTCTTGAGCGCGTTGCGGCGGTCCTTGTAAGCGACGAGGGCGCCGACCGTCTCGGGCGCTCCGCTGCGGCGCATGTAGGCGCGGATGTGCGGTGCGAAGAACCCGCCGGCCCCGGCGAGCAGGGGCTGCTGGAAGGGGATGGGGAGGGAGAGGCCCCACATGGCATTGGATTCGGACTGCTTTTCGAAGGCGAGGGTGAGGACCGTGCCGTGGACGCGGGCCGCGACGAGGTTCGCGGCGACCAGCGCGGTGGAGCCGCCGACGGAGCCGGCGGTGTGCACGCGGAGCATGGGCTTGCCGACGGCGCCGAGGGCGTCGGCGAGGTAGAGCTCCGGCATCATGACGCCCTCGAAGAAGTCGGGGGCCTTGCCGATCACGACGGCGTCGATGTCGGCCCAGGTCAGCTCGGCGTCCCGGAGCGCCCGCCGGGCCGCTTCCCGGACCAGTCCGGCGAGGGACACGTCCCGGCGTGCGGCGACGTGCCTGGTCTGGCCGATGCCGACGACGGCCACGGGCTCCTTGCTCATCGGGGTTCCCCTTCGAGTACGGCGACCAGGTTCTGCTGGAGGCAGGGGCCGGACGTGGCGTGGGCGAGGGCGCGGTCGGACCGGCCGCGGTGGATGCGGGCGGCGGCCTCACCGATGCGGATCAGGCCGGCGGCCATGATCGGATTGGCGGCCAGGGCGCCGCCGGACGGATTGACGTCCACGTCCTCGCCCAGGCGGAGGGCCTTGCGCAGGACGACCTCCTGTGAGGAGAAGGGCGCGTGCAGTTCGGCGGTGTCGACGGGCCGCTCGAAGGCTCCGGCCCGCTCGGCGGCCAGCCGGGTGGACGGCGAGTCCGTCAGATCGCGCACGCCGAGGCCGTGGGCCTCGATGCGGTGGTCGATGCCGCGGATCCAGGCGGGGCGTGCGCACAGGTCACGGGCCCGGTCCCCCGCCGCGAGGATCACGGCGGCCGCGCCGTCGCCGATGGGCGGGCAGTCGCCGGTGCGCAGGGGCTGTAGGAGATGGTCGCCCTGCGGCACGGGGCCGCGCAGTTGTGCGTGAGGGTTGGTGCTCGCCGCCGCGCGGTTGCGGGAGGCGACGGCGGCGAGGGCGGGTTCGTCGGTGTCGCCGGCGTCGATGAGGGCCTGCGCCTGGAGGGCGGCGAGTGCCACGGAGTCGGGCCAGAGGGGCGCCACGTAGTAGGGGTCGAGCTGGCGGGTCAGGACGTCGCGTACGGAGCCGGGCGAGGACTTGCCGTACGCGTAGACCAGGGCGGTGTCGGCGTCGCCGGTGAGGATTTTCGTCCAGGCCTCGTACAGGGCCCAGGCTCCGTCCATCTCGACGTGCGACTCGGAGATCGGGGGCCAGGCGCCGACGCCGTCGAGGGCGAGGGTGAAGGAGAAGGCACGGCCGGCGAGGTAGTCGCTGGAGCCGGAGCAGGTGAAGTCGATGTCGGCGGTCTTCAGGCCGGTGGAGTCGAGAACCTCGTGCAGCACCGGCATCAGCATCTCCACCTCGGAGAGCTCCTCGCTGGTGCGCCGGTGGTCGGTCTGGGCGAAGGCGACGACGGCGATCTCGCGGTCCCGCGGTGCGCTCGTCACAGCAGCTCCCTGTAGGTGTCGTAGTCCGCGTCGGGTTCGCCGGTGGGCCGGTAGTGGTCGGGGTAGCGGGCGCCCTCGGTCCAGACGGGTTCGACGCGCAGGCCCATGCGGACCTCGTCGTAGGGGATGCCGCCGATCCGGCCGTGCAGGGCCAGGCCGGCGCCGTCGAGGGCGATGTGGGCGTAGACGTAGGGCACCTCGATGTCGAGGTTCTTCGCCTTGATGTTGACGATGCAGAACGTGGTGACTGTGCCGCGCGGGCCCACCTCGACCTGCTCGGATGTGGCCACCCCGCAGGTGGGGCATGCGCCTCGCGGGGGGACGTACACCTTGCGGCAGGACGGGCAGCGTTCGCCGACGGTGCGCCGGCCGGAGAGGGCGTCGATGTAGGCGGTCTGGGCGCGCCCCGGCGAGTAGGTGTAGTCGAGGCGGGCGGCGGCGACGATGCCGGTGACGGGGTCCTCGAACTCGCCCGCGTGGACGGTGACGGTGGAGGCCTCTCCGTCGTACGGCTCGAAGCAGGCGATGTCCGTGATGGCACCGGTGCGTTCCCCGGCCCAGCGGACGCGAACGCGCATGCCGGTGTGGACGGCATCGGGGCCGGGGGCGTCGAGGGCGTGCAGGAGGGCGGTGTCGGCGCCGTCGAGTTGCACCAGGACCCAGGCGAAGGGCGTGTCCAGGGGTTGCCCCCGGCGGGGTTCGTGGTTCCAGGCCCAGGTGGTGACGGTGCCCGTGAGACCGACGTGGACAAGGTCGCCGATCTCCTCGGCGGTGACGGGGTCGTACTCGACGGGCGGGACGAGGACGCGGCCGTCGCCGGTGCGGACGCCGAGGACGACGCGTTCGCGCAGGCCGGTGAGGAACGCGCTCTGGACGGGGCCGAGGGAGCGGGTGAAGGGGAACTCGACGACGAGGGGGGCTTTGAGGACTTCGGGCATGCCGGAGGGCTCCTTCTCTCGGGCGCGCACGGTCGGGCTCGCGTGAACGCGCGCGGTCGGGCTCGCCTGATCGCGCACGGTCAGGCTCGCTTGAAGACGGGCGGTCGCTTCTCCGCGAAGGCGCGGGCGCCCTCCTTGGCGTCGGCGGTGTCGAAGACCGGCCAACCGCGGGCGAGTTCGGCGGCGAGGCCGTCGGACTCGGTCATCTCGGCGGTCTCGTAGACGGAGGCCTTGACGGCTTCGACGGCCAGCGGGCCGCAGGAGTTGATCCGCTCGGCGATCTCCAGCGCCGCGTCGAGTGCCGTGCCGTCGGGGACGACGTGGCCGACCAGGCCGATGGCGGCGGCCTCGCGGGCGCTGTAGGGGCGGCCGGTGAGGAGCATCTCCAGGGCGTGGGTGCGCGGGATCTGGCGTTGCAGGCGGACCGTGGAACCGCCGATCGGGAATAGGCCTCGCCTCACCTCGAACAGGCCGAAGGTGGCGGACTCGGCGGCGACGCGGATGTCGGTGCCCTGGAGCATCTCGGTGCCGCCCGCGACGCACGGCCCCTCGACGGCGGCGATCACCGGCTTGCGCGGGCGGTGGTGGCGCAGCATCGCCTTCCAATGCAGGTCGGGGTCGGCCTTGAGCCGGTCGCGGTACTCCTCTCCGGCCATGCCGTTCCCGGCGAGGGCCTTGAGGTCCATGCCGGAGCAGAACGAGCCGCCCGCGCCGGTGAAGACGATCGAGCGGACCGAGTCGTCCGCGTCGGCCTCCAGCCACCCGTCGTGGAGGCCGACGAGCATCGGCAGCGAGAGCGCGTTCCTGGCTTCCGGCCTGTTGAGCGTGAGCACCAGTGTGGCGCCCTCGCGCTGCACGGTGAGGTGTTCCGTCCCGCCCATGGCGAACTCCCGTCTCCTGGAACGAGAACAGGTTGCAGTAGGGCGGGAAGCACTTCAAGGGTTTTCTGACAGACAGTCAGATTCTTTCGCGGAGACCCTTCACAGTTGGACCGCCCTTTGCTCTGATGACCGGCGAACCGTCCGATGCCAGGCACGCCCGGGGTCAGGAGGAGCGGTGGAGTACAACCTTGCCGACCTGTTCGAGTCGGTCGTCGACGTCGTCCCCGGCCGTGAGGCGCTGGTGTACGCCGACCACCCCGGCACGGGCACGGAACGACGCCTGACGTACGCGGAGCTGGACGCGGCGGCCGACCGCGTCGGGCACCACCTGCTCGACAGCGGGCTGCGCCCCGGCGAGCACCTCGGGCTCCACCTCTACAACGGTGTGGAGTACCTGCAGACGGTGCTGGGCTGCCTGAAGGCGCGGATCGTGCCGGTCAACGTCAACTACCGCTATGTCGAAGAGGAGTTGGTGTACCTCTACCGGGACGCGGATCTGGCGGCGCTGGTCTTCGACGCCGAGTTCACGGACCGGGTGGCGGCGGCGCGTCCCCGGGCGGAGAAGCTGCGGCATCTGATCCGGGTGGGCACTCCGCCGCCGGGAGCCGCGGAGGTGCCGTGCGCGGAGTTCGCGCAGGTGGAGGCCGCCGGGTCGCCCGAGCGTGGTTTCCCGGCCCGCTCGGCGGACGACCAGTTCATCATCTACACCGGCGGCACGACCGGGATGCCCAAGGGCGTGATGTGGCGGCAGGAGGATCTGTTCTTCGCGGGCCTCGGCGGGGGCGCTCCGACCGGGGAGCCGGTGAAGAAGCCGGAGGAGCTGGCGGAGCGGGTCGCGGCCGGTGGCGCGGGGATCACGTTCTTCCCGACGGCCCCGCTGATGCACGGCACCTCCACCCTCACCGCGTTCATCGGCTTCAACTTCGGGCAGCGGGTCGTCATCCACCGCAAGTTCGTGCCGGAGGAGGTGTTGCGGACCGTGGAGAAGGAGCGGGTCAGCAGCATCTCGCTGGTGGGCGACGCGATGCTGCGGCCGCTGATCGACGCGCTGAGCGGTCCGCTGCGGCACATCGACCGCTCGTCGCTGTTCAGTGTGTCGTCGTCCGGCGCGATCATGTCGGACACGGTGCGCCGGCAGTTCCAGGCGCTGGTGCCGAACGCCATGCTGCTGAACAACTTCGGCTCCTCGGAGTCCGGCTTCAACGGGACGGCGACCGAGGACTCCGGCCCGGAGCGGGGCTTCCGGGTGCGGGTCAACTCCCGCACCCAGGTGGTCGACCCGGCCACCTACGCGCCGGTGCCGGCCGGTGAGGTGGGCCGGATCGCCCAGTGCGGACACGTGCCGCTCGGCTACTACAACGACCCGGCCAAGACCGCCGCGACCTTCTTCGTCAGGGACGGTGAGCGGTGGGTGCTGCTCGGCGACATGGCCACCGTCGACGAGGAGGGCGTGGTCACCGTCCTGGGCCGGGGCTCGCAGTGCATCAACACCGGCGGCGAGAAGGTGTACCCGGAGGAGGTCGAGCAGGCCCTCAAGTCGCACCCGGACGTCTACGACGCGCTGGTGGCCGGAGTGCCGGACCCCCGGTGGGGCCATCATGTGGCGGCGGTGGTGCAACTGCGCGAGGGTGCGGCACGGCTGTCGCTGGAGGACATCCGCACGCACTGCCGTGACCGGCTCGCCGGTTACAAGCTCCCTCGCCGGCTGGTGATCACCGAGTCGATCCGGCGGTCGCCGAGCGGCAAGGCGGACTATCGGTGGGCCCGGGAGGTGGCGGTGGCTGCGGACGGGTGATTCTCCGGCCGGAACATTGAACCCCGGGTGACGTGCGGACGTACTGGTGATGGCAGGCTCGGTCTCCGGGCTCTGTCAGCCATGCCAGCAAGACCGCACGGAAGGACCACCGGGTGCCGCCTTTCACTCGCTCCCGTCAGCTCTCGGACCCGACCGAGGGCGGAGCGGAACCGGATGACGACACGGCGGCGAAGGATCCGGCTGGGGAACGGCCCGAAGCGGGGAAGCCGGAGGCGGAACCGGACACGGGTGTGGAGACGGAACCGGGCACGGAACCGGAGACGGTTACGGAGACGGAACCGGACGCAGCTGAGGAACCGGCGCCGGACACCGCTCCGAAGGACGAGCCGGACACGGCGGTGGAGACCTCACCGGACACGGCTGTGGACGCCGGCCAGGACCCGGCCCCTGACCCGGACACGGCTCCCGGCCCGGGTTCCGACGGGCCCCCCGGTGCGCTGAAGCCCGGCTGGTTCGGCTGGCGGCGCCGCTACCCCCGTGCGGCCCGCGGCGTCAGCATGGGGACCACCGTGCTGGCGGGTGCCCTCGTGCTGTTCGCGCTGCTCGTGCCGAACCAGGTCGAGAAGATCGAGTTCGCCTCGTTCGTCAGGATTCCCGCCGAGGGCGTACTGCTCGCGGGCCTGCTGCTCGCCCTGCCGCCGAAGGCCCGCCGGATCACTGCCGTGGTCATGGGCGCGTTCCTCGGGCTGGTCACGATCCTGAAGTTCGTCGACATGGGCTTCTACCAGATCCTGGCCCGGCCCTTCGACCTGGTGCTGGACTGGATCCTGATCGAGAACGGCACGGACTTCCTGAGGGAGACGTTCGGCCGTACCGGCCAGGTGCTGGCCGTGACCGGCGTGATCGTCCTGTTCGTCGCGGTGCTGGTCCTCACGACCCTCTCCGTGGTGCGGCTCACCGAGCTGATGGTCCGGCACCGGCCCGTCGCCGCCCGTACGACGCTGATCCTCGGCACGGCGTGGATCACCTGCATGACCCTGGGCCTGCAGATCGGCACGGTGCCGATCGCCACCAAGGGCAACGCGGAGTTCCTGGGCAACCGGGTGGAGCAGGTCCGGGCGGGCCTGAAGGACGCACGGGTCTTCGAGAAGCAGGCCGCCGTCGACGCCTTCGCGAAGACGCCGCCCGACCAGCTGCTCACGGGACTGCGCGGCAAGGACGTCCTGTTCACGTTCATCGAGAGCTACGGCCGGGTCGCGATCGACGACCCGGCGATGGCGCAGCAGACCGACGCCGTCCTCAAGGAGGGCACCGGCCGGCTGAAGGCGGCCGGGTTCGAGTCGCGCAGCGGCTGGCTGCAGTCGCCGGTGACGGGCGCGGGCAGCTGGCTCGCCCACTCGACCTTCCTGTCCGGGCTGTGGATCAAGAACCAGCAGCGGTACCGCAACCTGACCACGAGCGATCGCATGACGCTGACGAACTACTTCGGGAAGACGGGCGCCTGGCGGACCGTCGGCATCGTGCCGGGGGTTCGGCGGGCCTGGCCGGAGGGGAAGTACTTCGGCCTGGACCACATCTACGACTCCGAGCACCTCGGCTACCACGGCCCGTACTTCAGCTGGACGCCCGTGCCCGACCAGTTCAGCATGGAGGCCTTCCAGCGCCTGGAGCACGGCAAGAAGGACCGCGAGCCGATCATGGCGGAGATCATCCTGGCGTCGAGCCACAACCCCTGGTCCCCCATCGCGCGGATGATCGACTGGGACGACCTCGGCGACGGCTCGGTGTTCCACCGGATCAAGAAGGAGGGCACGAACCCCACGGAGGTCTGGAAGGACCCGGAGAAGGTGCGCACCGAGTACCGGCGGGCCATCGAGTACTCGATCCGGAGCCTGACCGAGTGGGTCGAGCGCTACGGCGACGAGGACACGGTGCTGGTCTTCCTCGGCGACCACCAGCCGGTGCCGACCGTCACCGCCGGGGACACCGGCAAGGACGTGCCGATCACCATCGTCGCCAAGGACAAGAAGGTCCTGGACCGGGTCGCCGGCTGGAACTGGACGGACGGCCTCAAGCCGGCCGCGAACGCCCCCCGGTGGGGCATGGACAAGTTCCGCGACCGCTTCATGACGGCGTACGGTCCGCAGGGCTGAGGAAGTCCTCCACGGCCGCGAGGAACTCCTCCGGGCGGGTCTCGTGCACGAGATGCCCCGCGTCGACGGTGATGTGCCGGGCGTCGGGGAGCAGTTCCGCGAAAGCGGCGATCTGCTCCTGCGGGACCGGGCTGCTCGGCCCGCCACCGATCAGCAGTGTGGGCATGGTGATCCGACCCATCTGGTCCCACCACAGGGGATTCGGTGCGTTGCGCTGTTCGTCGGTGGCGAGGATCATCGCCCAGTCGTACGGCAGGTCCCCGGCGGGCCGTTCGGCGGGTGGGCGCGGCGGGTCCAGCGGAAAGGGCGCGGGCACGTCCTCCAGGACGAGCCGCCGCACGAGCCGCGGACTGCGCTGGGCGAGCAGGTAGGCGACGGCGCCGCCGAGCGAGTGGCCCACGACGTCGGCCCGGTCGATGCCGAGCGCACCGAGGAAGGCGTGGAGGTCGTCGCGCAGGGTCTCGTACGCGTATCCGCCGGGCCGGTCGCTCCCGCCGTGTCCGCGC
This sequence comes from Streptomyces collinus, assembly GCF_031348265.1. NCBI lineage: Bacteria > Bacillati > Actinomycetota > Actinomycetes > Kitasatosporales > Streptomycetaceae > Streptomyces > Streptomyces collinus. The sequence continues at coordinate 569,488 of NZ_CP133771.1, forward strand.
AGATCGGGGGCGTACACGCGGCGGGGCACCGCTGCCCCCGTGGCCAGAGCGGGGGCGATCTCCGCCCAGTCGGCGCCGTCGGCCCCGCGGGCGTGCAGCAGCACGAGGGGCGGTGCGTCCTGCGGTCCCCAGGCTCGGTAGGCCAGTGTGATGCCGTTCGCCCGCACGGAGCACGGTCGGTTGTCCATAACGGCACGGTAGGCGAAGAACGGTGCCGGTCCGGGGCCGCTCTGCCGACAGCAGAGGGGCGCCGGCCGCGTCAGGCGAAGAAGCCGGCCACGCGCCGCACGAACCGGTCCGGGTCGTCGAGCCACGGGTAGTGCCCCGCACCCGGCTGCACCGCGAACTCGGCGGCCGGGAAGGCCTGTGCGGCCTGCCGGGCGAGCGCCGGACTCGGGCCGCCGTCGACTCCACCGGCCAGGACGAGCACGGGGGTTCTCACCCGGGCGAGCGCACCGCGTGTCGCGTCCGGTTCGTAGGCGCCGTCGGCACCGTAGACCTCGGCCGCGTCGTCGTTGGTCTCGGCCTCCTCACGGTCGGCGTGGGCCCGGGCGGAGTCGTCCCACCGCCCGTAGAAGAACGGGAGGAACACCGGGTCGAAGTCGCCCTTGCCCTCCAGCCATGCCTCGAACGGCGGGAACGCGTCCGCGAACCAGGGTTCGGACGCGCGCAGCCGGGCCGCCTCCAGCCGGTCCCCGGCCGTCGCCGGCATGCCCAGGGCCCATGGCGTGGCGGTGATCAGCGCCAGCCGTCCCAGCCGCTGCGGATGCCGGGCCGCGTACAGCATGGCGAGACTGCCGCCCGCCGAGTGCGCGAGCACGTCCATCCGCTCCAGGCGCAGCTGGAGCCGCAACGCCTCGACGTCGTCCACGAGCCGGTCGCAGCGGTACGTGCCCCGGTCCGCAGGCAGCTCGGACTCCCCCGTGCCGCGCAGGTCGAGCAGCACCAGCTGCCGATGGGCGTCCAGGCCGCCCAGGTTCCCCAGGTAGGCGGAGGCCCGCATGGGGCCGCCGGGCAGCACGACGAGCGGCTCGCCCTCGCCGCGCAGGTGATAGGTGAGTCGGGTCCCGTCCGGGGCGCGGAAGATCGGCATGCCGCCGATCCTGGTGTCCGGGGCCGGTCCGGCACAACCGGGTTGTCCGGCCCGTTGCGCGCTACCCGTTCCCGAGTTCGTTCCTCAGCTCCCGCTTGAGGATCTTCCCGCTGGCGTTGCGCGGGAGTTCGTCCACGAACACCACCCGCTTCGGCGCCTTGAAGCGGGCGAGCTTCCCGCGGACGTGGTCGATCAGTTCCGCCTCGGAGACGTCGCCGCGCGGGACGACGACGGCCGTCACCGCCTCGATCCACCGCTCGTCCGGCAGGCCCACGACCGCGGCCTCGGCGACTGCGGGGTGGGTGTACAGCGCGTCCTCGACCTGGCGTGAGGCGACGACGACGCCACCGGAGTTGATGACGTCCTTCACCCGGTCGACGATCGTGTAGTAGCCGTGCGCGTCGCGTACCGCGAGGTCGCCGGAGCGGAACCAGCCGTCGCGGAAGGCCTCGGCGGTCTCCTCGGGCTTGTCCCAGTAGCCCTCGCACAGCTGCGGGGAGCGGTAGACGATCTCGCCGGGGGTGCCGTCGGGTACGTCCTTGCCGTCCTCGTCGACCACGCGCGCGTCGACGAACAGCACGGGCCGGCCGCAGGAGTCCATGCGGCCCTTGTGTTCGTCGGGCGCGAGCACGGTGGCGAGGGGTCCGATCTCGCTCTGGCCGAAGCAGTTGTAGAAGGCCAGGCCCGGCAGGCGCTCCCGGAGCCGTTCGAGTACGGGGACCGGCATGATCGACGCGCCGTAGTAGGCCTTGCGCAGTCCGCTCAGGTCGCGGGTGGCGAAGTCGGGGCGTGCGGCCAGGGCGATCCAGACGGTGGGCGGCGCGAACAGGCTGTCCGCGCGGCCCGATTCGATCAGGTCGAAGAGCCGGTCGCCGTCGGGTGCGTCGAGGATGATGTTCGTCGCGCCGACGGTGAGGTAGGGCAGCAGGAAGACGTGCATCTGCGCCGAGTGGTACAGCGGCAGGGAGTGCGCAGGGCGGTCGCCCGCGCTGAGGTCGAGGGCGGTGATCGCGCTCAGGTACTCGTGCACCAGGGCCCGGTGCGTCATCATCGCGCCCTTGGGCAGGGCGGTCGTGCCGGAGGTGTACAGCAGTTGCACGAGGTCTTCGGTGCGCGGCTCGGGGCCGTCGTACACGGGTGCCCCGGGCAGCAGCGCGAGCAGCGAGTCGTCGGCATCGCGCAGGGGCAACGCCCTTACCCCTGCGGGCAGTTGCGGCCCGAGGTCCGGGTCGGTGAGGACGAGGGAGCTGCCGGACTGGCCGACGATGTAGGCGAGGTCGTCGCCGGTCAGGTTCTGGTTGACGGGTACGTGCACCAGTCCGGCGCGGGCGCAGGCCAGGAAGGCGATGAGGTAGGCGTCGGAGTTGTGGCCGTAGGCGCCGACCCGGTCCCCGGGAGTGAGCCCCTGGTCGAGGAGGACACTCGCCGCGCGGGAGACGGCGGTGTCGAGTTCGTCGTACGTCCAGCTCCGCTCGGCGTACTCCACCGCGACGCGCGCCGGTGTGCGCCGGGCGCTGCGCCGCAGGACCGCGTCGACCGTGCTGCCGTGTCCGGACGTCGTCATGACACATGATCCTCGGTTCACGGCCCGTGGAGGTCAAGGACCCCGGTCGGCACGGGAGGGGCGGTGTTCGGCCATGAGCAACCCCGCCGGTGCCGACGGCGTCCGGTGTCATGAAGCCGACAGACGTTCGCATCAGGTGCGTACTGTCGGCACTTCCATCCCCCGACGATGTTGGAGGACACGATGCGCGGTCGTCTGAGACGACTCGTTCTCGGGGCCACGGCCCTGTTCACCGCCGCGTCCGCGTTACCCGCGGCAGCAGCCACGACCCAGCAGCGAGCAGAGCAGCACCCTTCCCGCGACGGCCTGTCCGCCGTCATCCGCTACACCGAGTACGGCATTCCGCACATCCTCGCGAAGAACTACGCCGGCCTGGGCTTCGGTACGGGCTGGGCGCAGGCCGCCGACGAGGTGTGCACGCTCGCCGACGGGTTCGTGACGCTGCGGGGCGAGCGGTCCCGGTACTTCGGTGCCGACGCATCCGCCGGGGGCGATCTCTCGGCGGCCAGGACGAACCTCGCCAGCGACCTGTACTTCCGCGGGGTCCGCGAGACCCGCACGGTGCAGAAGCACCTGGCCGAGCCGGCTCCCGTGGGGCCGAGCCGTGAGGTCCGGGACATGATGCGGGGCTGGGCTGCCGGGTACAACGCCTGGCTGAAGCAGAAGAAGGTCAGGGATCCGGCCTGTGCGGGCGCGCCCTGGGTGCGGCCGGTCACCGAGCTGGACGTGGCGGCGCGTGGCCTGGCCATCGCCTCGATATCCGGCCAGGGCCGGTTCGTGGAGACGATCACGGCGGCGCAGCCGCCTGCCGGTGGTACCGCGCCCTCCGGCGCTCCGTCCGCCCGCACACCGGGTGCGAAGGCCGTGGCGAAGGCGGCGCAGGAGCTGTGGGGCGATCCCGGCATGGGCTCCAACGCGGTCGCCTTCCGCGGTGACACGACGGCGAACGGCCGTGGTCTGCTGCTGGGCAACCCGCACTACCCGTGGGACGGCGGGCGCCGGTTCTGGCAGTCGCAGCAGACGATCCCGGGCGAGCTGAACGTGTCCGGCGGGTCCCTGCTCGGCACCCCGGCGATCTCCGTCGGGTTCAACGCCCATGTGGCGTGGAGCCACACGGTCTCCACCGGCATCCCGGCCAACTTCCACCAGCTGACGCTCGATCCGGCCGATCCCACGACGTACCTCGTGGACGGCCGGCCGGAGCGCATGACGAAGCGGACCGTGACGGTCTCGGTGAAGGACGGCACGCCGGTCACCCGCACCCAGTGGTGGACCCGCTACGGGCCGGTCGTCACCGCCCTCAGCCCCCAGGTCCCGCTGCCGTGGACCGGGAGGACGGCGTACGCCCTCAACGACCCCAACGCCGCGAACCTCCGCTTCGCCGACACCTCGCTCGGCTTCAGCAAGGCGCGGAGCACGGCCGGCGTCCTCGCCTCCCTCGACCGGCACCAGGGCCTGCCCTGGGTGAACACGCTCGCCGCCGACCGCGCGGGGCACTCCCTCTACACCCAGTCGCAGGTGCTCCCCCGCATCACCGACGACCTGGCCCGGCGCTGCTCGACGGAGTTCGGCAGGACCACGTACCCGGCGTCCGGGATCGCGATCCTCGACGGCTCGCGCGGCGACTGCGCTCTCGGCGGTGACTCCGACGCCGTCGTGCCGGGGATCTTCGGCCCGGCCAGGATGCCGACGCTGAAGGACGCCCCGTACGCGGAGAACTCCAACGGCACCGCGTGGATGACGAACACCGACCGGCTGCTCACCGGCTATGAGCGGATCTTCGGCACGGTCGGCACACAGCTCGGCCTGCGCACCCGTGGCGCGATCGAGGACGTGGCGGCGATGGCGGACCGCGGTGGCCTGACCGTGCGCGACCTGCAACGGCAGCAGTTCGCCAACCGGGTGCCGGCGGGTGATCTCGCCGTCGGTGACGTGGCTCGGGCGTGCGCCGCGCTGCCCGGGGGTGCGGCGACGGGCGGCGACGGCAAGGCCGTCGACGTGTCGGAGGCCTGCGGGGTGCTGAAGGCGTGGGACCGCACCATGGACACCGGTAGCCGGGGAGCGCTGCTCTTCGACCGGTTCTGGCGCAGGCTCGAACAGGCGGTGCCGGCCGACCGGTTGTGGAAGGTGCCGTTCTCGGCGGCGGACCCGGTCCGCACCCCGAACACCCTGAACACGGACACTCCCGGCTTTGCCACCGCCCTCGCCGACGCGGTGGGCGAGCTGCGGGCCGCCGGCATCGCCCTCGACGCGCCGCTCGGCGCGCACCAGTTCGTCGTCCGCGACGGCAAGCGTCTGCCCGTGCCGGGCGGTGCGGGGCGGCTCGGGGTGTGGAACGTGATCGAGCCGACGTGGGACGCGGCCGCCGGCGGCTATACGGAGGTGCCGTTCGGCTCCAGCCACCTCCAGGCGGTCGGCTGGGACGGCAGTCGCTGCCCGGTGGCGCGCACGCTGCTGACGTACTCCCAGTCGTCGAACCCGAAGTCGCCGCACCACGCCGACCAGACGCGGCTGTTCTCCGGTGAGCGGTGGGTGACATCGCGCTTCTGCGAGAAGGACATCCTGTCCTCGCCGAAGCTGAAGGTGGTGCGGGTGCACGAGCGCCGCTGACCGTGCGCGGGGAGGAGCCGGGCGGTCTCACACCGGGCGCGTCCGGCCCTCCCAGTACGGCTCCCGCAGCCGCCGCTTGTACAGCTTGCCGTTGGGGTCGCGGGGCATCTCGGTGATGAAGTCGACGCTCCGGGGCCGCTTGTAGCCGGCGAGGCGGTGGGCGCAGTGGTCGAGGAGGTCGGCGGCGAGGGTGGCTCCTGGGCGGTGTCCGGGGGCCGGTTCCACGACCGCCTTGACCTCCTCGCCCCAGTCGTCGTGGGGGATCCCGAAGACGGCGGCGTCCGCGACGGCCGGGTGGGCGAGCAGGGCCGACTCGATCTCGGCCGGGTAGATGTTGACGCCACCGGAGATGATCAGGTCGATCTTGCGGTCGCGCAGGAAGAGGTAGCCGTCCTCGTCGAGGTGGCCGAGGTCGCCGACGGTGAAGAAGTCGCCGATGCGGTTCTTGCGGGTCTTCGCCTCGTCCTTGTGGTACGAGAAGCCGCCGGTGTTCATCTTCATGTAGACGGTGCCGAGTTCACCGGGCGGCAGCCGGTTGCCGTCGTCGTCGAAGACCGCGAGTTCGCTGATGGGCCAGGCCTTGCCGACGGTGCCGGGCTTCTTGAGCCAGTCCTCGGCGGTGGCGAAGGCGCCGCCGCCCTCGCTGGCGGCGTAGTACTCCTCCACGCAGGGACCCCACCAGTCGAGCATGGCCCGTTTCACATGGTCGGGGCAGGGCGCGGCGCCGTGGATGGCGTGGCGCATCGAGGAGACGTCGTAGCGGTCCTTCGCCTCGCCGGGCAGGGCCAGCAGGCGGTGGAACTGGGTGGGGACCATATGGGTGTGGGTGCAGCGGTGGGCGTCGATGAGGCGGAGCATCTCCTCGGGCGTCCACTTGTCCATGAGGACCAGCTGGTGGCCGATGTGCAGGGACGCGCCGGCGAACTGCAGGACGGCCGTGTGGTAGAGCGGCGAGCAGACCAGGTGCACGTTGTCGTCGAACGGGCGGATGCCGAAGATGCCGAGGAACCCGCCGAGGTAGGCCTCCTCCGGCGGTTTGCCGGGCAGTGGGCGGCGGATGCCGCGGGGGCGTCCGGTGGTGCCGGAGGTGTAGTTCATGACCCAGCCGAGGGTGCGGTCCGCGGGTGCCGACTCGGGCTGTCCGTCGAGGAGTTCGGCGTGCGGGCGGAAGCCGTCGACCGTGCCCACGGCATACCGGTGGGTGCCCGGCAGGCCGGCCTCGTCGGCGGCGGCGCGGGCCGCGTCGGCGAAGCGCTCGTGGGCGAGGAGGACCTTGGCGCCGGAGTCGGAGACGATCCAGGCGATCTCCGGTCCGACCAGGTGGTGGTTGACGGGCACGAGGTAGAACCCGGCCTGGCTGGCGGCGAGGTACGCGGTGAGGAACTCGACGCCGTTGGGCAGGACCACCGCGAAGGTGTCGCCGCGGTGCAGCCCGGCCGCGCGCAGGCCGTGCACGAGCCGGTTGGCGGCGGCGTGCAGGCGCCCGGCGGTCCACTCCTCGCCGTCGGGGGCGACCATGACCGCGCGGTCGGGGTCGGCGGTGGCCTGGGCCCAGAAGCCCACGGGGGCATGGGTGTTCACTGTCCGCTCCTTCCGGCGATGCGGTTGACGCGGTCCACGGCTTTCTCGAAGCCGCGGGTGAGGTCGTCGAAGACCGCCTGGACGCTGCGTTCGCTGGTCATCCGGCCGACGATCTGGCCGACCGGGGTGCCGAGCAGCGGGTCGACCTCGTACTTCTGGATGCGCGAGACGGCCTCGGCGACCAGCAGCCCCTGCAGCGGCATGGGGAGGGTGCCTGGCCCGTCCGGGTCGTCCCAGGCGTCGGTCCACTCGGTGCGCAACTGGCGTGCCGGTTTACCCGTCAGCGCCCGGGAGCGGACGGTGTCTCCGGAGCCGGCCGCGAGGAGTTTGCGGGTCAGGGCGGGTGAGTGGAGGTCCGCTTCCGTGGTGGTCAGCCACAGGGAGCCCAGCCACACCCCCTGGGCGCCGAGGGCGAGTGCGGCGGCCACCTGCTGCCCGCTGCCGATGCCGCCGGCCGCCAGCACGGGCAGCGGGGCGACGGCGTCGACGACCTCCGGGGTGAGCACCATGGAGGCGATCTCGCCGGTGTGGCCGCCCGCCTCGTAGCCCTGCGCCACGACGATGTCGATCCCGGCGTCCCGGTGCTTGCGGGCGTGCCGGGCGCTGCCCGCGAGTGCGGCGACGAGGACGTCCTGGTCGTGGGCGCGGTCGATGACGTCGGCGGGTGGTGAGCCGAGGGCGTTGGCGAGGAGCCGGATCGGGTAGTCGAAGGCGACGTCGAGCTGGCTGCGGGCGACCTGCTCCATCCAGCCCGTGATGCGCCAGCCGGACGCCTCGCCCTCGGCGAGTTCGGGCACGCCGTGCTTGGCGAGGGTGTCCCGGACGAACTGCCGGTGGCCCTCGGGGATCATCGCCTCGACGTCGGCCTCCGTGACGCCTTCGACCTTCTTCGCCGGCATGACGACGTCCAGGCCGTACGGCCTGCCGTCGACGTGTGCCTCGATCCAGTCCAGGTCGCGTTTGAGCTCGTCGGGGGCGGTGTAGCGGACCGCGCCGAGCACGCCGAAGCCGCCGGCCCGGCTGATGGCCGCGGCGACGGCGGGGAACGGCGTGAAGCCGAAGACGGCGTGCTCGATTCCCAGTGTCTGGCTCAGCTCCGTCTGCATGGGCGCAGGATGCCGGAGTCCTCCGGAGGACGGAAGGGGTTTTCTGATGCTCCGTCAGATTCAGGCCGTGGTCGGTTCGTGCGTGCGGTCTGTATGCGGAGACGTGCGGCGGACATACTGCACGGGACATGCGAGACGGTGGAGACGAAGGGGTGTGTGCGGTGACCGACAGACCTGCGAGCGGCGAACTGACTCGACGTCAACTGGGCCGGGCAGGGCTGGCCCTGGGCGGCGCGCTCGCCCTCTCCCCGTTGCCCACCGGGCCCGCTTCGGCCGCTCCGGCGGGCACCCGCCATCGCCCCACCCTGCGGCACGGCTCCGCCGCCCGCGCCGGGCTGCTCTCCTCCCACCTGCGCCGGCTCGTCACCGACGCGGAGGCGTTCCTCGGCCCCTCCCCCGAGCACCCCTGGTACGCGGGCGCCGTCCTGCTCGCCGGACGCGGTGGCACGGTCGCACTGCACCGGCCCATCGGCATGGCGGTGCGCTACCGGGCCTACGACGAGAAGACCGACACCGGCATCGAGTTCCCGCCCGGCGAGCAGATCCCGATGGCCGAGGACACCGTCTTCGACCTGGCGTCGGTGTCGAAGCTGTTCACCTCGATCCTCGCCGTGCAGCAGATGGAACGGGGCGCACTGGAACTGGAGGCGAAGGTCGCCTCATACCTGCCGGACTTCGCGCGGGCGGGCAAGCAGGACATCACGATCCGTCAGCTCCTCACGCACACCTCCGGTTTCCGCGCCTGGATCCCGCTGTACAGCGCGCCGACGTACGAGGAGAAGCTCCAGCGCATCTGGAACGAGGCGCCGGTCAGCGCGCCGGGCACGGCGTACCTGTACTCGGACCTGAACCTCATCTCGCTCCAGCTCGTGCTGGAACGGGTCACGGGCCGCGCCCTGGACGTGCTGCTCCGGGACGAGATCACCGGGCCGCTCGGCCTGCGCCGCACCCGCTACAACCCGCCCGCGTCCTGGCGGCCGAAGATCGCGGCCACGGAGGACGCGCGGGCACCGTGGTCCGGCCTGGACCGGGGCCTGGTGTGGGGCGAGGTGCACGACGAGAACGCCTTCGGCCTGGGCGGGGTCGCGGGCCATGCCGGCGTGTTCTCCGACGCGTGGGACCTCGCGGTGCTCGGCCGTACGCTGCTCAACGGCGGTGTCTACGGGCGGTCCAGGATCCTGACGCCGGAGTCGGTGGAGCTGATGTTCACCGACTTCAACACGGCCTTCCCCGGGGACGAGCACGGCCTCGGCTTCGAGCTCTACCAGCACTGGTACATGGGCGCGATGGCCACGCCGCGCAGTGCGGGGCACACCGGCTTCACGGGCACCTCGCTGGTGCTCGACCCGACGACCGACTCGTTCCTCGTCGTCCTCGGCAACTCGGTCCATCCGGTGCGGAGCTGGCGTTCCGGTTCGGCGCCCAGGGTCGCCGCGGCGAACAGCATGGCGCGAGCCGTGCCGGTCCGGCCGGCGCGGGGACGCACGGCCTGGTTCTCCGGGACGGCGCTCTCCACCACGGCGACCCTCACGCTCCCGGTGCTCGACACCTCCGCCGGGCGGGCGCGGCTGCGCTGCGCGCTGTGGTGGGACACCGAGCCCAAGGCCGACGTCCTGGTCCTGGAGGCCACGACCGACGGCGGCACGAGCTGGCAGCCGGTGCCCTTCACGACGTCCCGACGCGGTCAGGACCCCGAGCAGCACCCCTCGGGCTCGGTCACCGGCTGGTCCGGCCGCGTCTGGCACAAGCTCACCGCCGGCCTCCCGGCCGCACAAGAACTCGCCCTGCGCTGGCGGTACGCGACGGACCGGCTGTACGTCGGGCGCGGCTGCTACGTGGACGGACTGCGGGTGGAGGCGCCCGGGGGCGTCCTGTTCGACGAGACGCGTCCGGCGGACGGGGCGCGCCTGAAGGCGGTGGGGTGGACGCGGGAGGCCGACTGAGCGGTCACCCTCCGGTGTTCTCCAGCACGGCCATGGCCGCGTTGTGCCCCGGTACCCCGCTGACCCCGCCCCCGCGCACCGCACCGGCCCCGCACAGCAGCACGTTGGCGTGCCCGGTCTCCACGCCCCAGCGGCCGGTGCCGTCCTGGGCGTAGGGCCAGCTCAGCTCGCGGTGGAAGATGTTGCCGCCGGGCAGGCCGAGGTCCCGCTCCAGGTCGAGCGGGGTCCGGGCCTCGATGCAGGGGCGTCCGTCCGCGTCGGTGGCCAGGCAGTCGGCGAGGGGTTCGGCCAGATGGGCGTCGAGCTGGGCGAGGGTCGACTTCAGCAGGTCCTCGCGTACGGCGTCGTTGTCCCGCTCGAACAGGCGGGCCGGGGTGTGCAGGCCGAAGAGGGTGAGCGTCTGGTAGCCCTGCTCGGCCAGGCCGGACCCGAGGATGGTCGGGTCGGTGAGCGAGTGGCAGTAGATCTCGGAGGGCGGCGCGGCGGGCAGCTCCCCGGCGGCGGCCTGGGCGTGGGCGGTGGCCAGTTGCTCGTAGCCCTCGGCGATGTGGAAGGTGCCGGCGAAGGCCTCCCGCGGGTCGACGGAGCTGTCGCGCAGCCGCGGCAGCCGCTTGAGCAGCATGTTGACCTTGAGCTGGGCGCCCTCGGCGGGCGCCGGAGGTGTGCCGCCCGTCAGGTCGGCCAGGGCCTGCGGTGAGGCGTTCACCAGGACGTGGCGGGCGGCGACGGTGCCTTCGCCGTCGGCCGTGCGATACGTGACCTCGGCGGTTCGGCCGTCCGTGGCGATGCGCAGCGCCTCGTGACCGGTGGCGAGGACCGCGCCCGCCGCGCGTGCCGTGCCGACGAGGGCGTCGGTGAGGGCTCCCATGCCGCCGACCGGCACGTCCCAGTCGCCGGTGCCGCCGCCGATCACGTGGTAGAGGAAGCAGCGGTTCTGCTTCAGGGAGGGGTCGTGGGCGTCGGCGAAGGTGCCGATGAGGGCGTCGGTGAGGACGACGCCGCGCACCAGGTCGTCGTCGAAACGCTCCTCTACGGCGGTGCCGATCGGCTCCTCGAAGAGCGTCCGCCAGGCTTCCTCGTCGTCGAGGCGGCCGCGGAGTTCGTCGCGGGAGGGCAGCGGCTCCGTGAGGGTCGGGAAGATCCGCTGGGCGGCGCGGCCGGTCATGCCGTAGAACGCCTGCCACGCCCGGTACTCGCGGTCGGAGCCGGTGAGCCGGGTGAACGCCTCACGGGTGCGCCGCTCGCCGCCGCCGACGAGGAGACCGGTGGGCCGCCCGTCACGCTCGGCGGGTGTGTAGGAGGAGACGGTACGGGTGCGGACCCGGAAGTCCAGGCCGAGGTCCCGGACGATCTTCTTCGGCAGCAGGCTGACCAGGTACGAGTAGCGGGACAGCCGGGCGTCGACCCCGGCGAAGGGACGGGTGGACACCGCCGCGCCGCCCGTGTGGTCCAGCCGCTCCAGCACGAGCACGGAGCGCCCGGCCCGGGCCAGATACGCGGCGGCCACCAGGCCGTTGTGGCCGCCGCCGACGATGACGGCGTCGTACGTCCGGTGTGCGCGGGGTCCCTCGGGTGCGGTCATGGTTCTTGGTAACACGGGGTGATCCGGGTCGGCCAGACGGCGCCTGCCCGCCCGCTCGGGGTCAGCGAGCCGCCGCGGCCCGCTGCTCTCTCAGGGCCGCCACTCTTCGGTACAGGGCCACGGCCTCGGCGCCGCGGCCGAGCTGTTCCAGGCAGTGGGCCTCGTCGTTGCGGCTGGCGAGGGTGTCGGGGTGGTCGGTGCCGAGGACGCGTTCGCGGGCGGTGGCCACGCGCCGGTACTCGGTGAGCGCGTCGGCCCAGCGGCCCAGCCAGCCGAGGCCGACGGCGACCTCGCGCAGGCTGACCAGGGTGTCCGGGTGGTCGGGGCCGAGGACCTGTTCGCGGAGGGCGGCGACCTCCCGGGATTCGTTGAGGGCCTCCGCCCAGCGGCCGAGCCGTCCGAGATTGACGCAGCGACCGTGGCGGGCGCGCAGGGTTTCGGGGTGGGTGGGGCCCTGGCTGCGGCTGCGGTCCCCGGCCAGACCGCCGTAGAGGTCCAGGGCTTCAGCGCTGCGGCCGAGGCGGCCCAGGCTGATGCCGATCTCGTGCCGGGCGGCGAGGGTGTCGGGGTGGTCGGGGCCGAGGGCGCGGCCGCGGGCCTCGGCGACCTCGCGGTAGGTCTCCAGGGCCTCGGGCCAGCGGCCCAGCTGGCCGAGCGCGTAGGCGACCTCGTAGCGGGTGACGAGCGTGTCGGGGTGGTCCGGGCCGAGCACACGGGCGCGGGCGGTGGCCACCTCGCGGGCCATGCGGTACGAGTCCTCCAGGCGGCCGAGGCGGCTGAGGTTGAACGCGAGGTTGTGGCGGCAGCGCAGGGTGTCGGGGTGGTCGGGGCCCATGGTGTCCTCGCGGGCGGTGAGCACCGAGGTGTAGACACGGTGGGCGTCGAAGGGGCGGCCCAGCTGGCCGAGCACGTAGGCCATCTCCTGGCGGGCGGCCAGGGTGTCGGGGTGGTCGGCGCCGAGGGTGCGGATCCTGGCCTCGGCGACGTGCTTGTACTCGCGCAGGGCGTCCGCGGCGCGGCCGGTGCGGCTGAGGGTGAAGGCGACCTCGTAGCGGCTGGCGAGGGTGTCGGGGTGGTCGGGCCCGAGGAGGTGCTCGCGTTCGGCGGCGACCGCCCGGTGCACCTCGCCCGCCTCCGCCCAGCGGCCGAGCCGTCCGAGGCTCAGGCCCGCGTTGTGCCGGCCGGCCAGGGCGGTCAGGACCTCCGTGGGCGGGGCGGGCCGCTGCGCGGGGGCGGGTTCTTCGATGACGGGGCCGGTGGCGGGCCGTGCGATCCACTCGCCGGACAGTCCCGCCGACGGGTCCGGGGGCGTGGTGCGCAGCCCGGTGCCGGTCGCCTTGTGGCCGGTGGTCATGCCGCGGGTCCAGGACGGCAGCCGGCCCGCGCCGGCCGGCCCGCCGGGGACCGGGCGGGCCGCGGCGACGGCGGGCACGCACGCCGGAGCGGCCCGGTGGGCGCTGATCCGGCGGGCCAGCTCGCGGGCGTCGTCGGGTCGTTGCCCGGGTTCCTTGGCGAGCAGGTCGAGGACGACCCGCTCCAGGTACTCGGGCAGTTCGGCGCGGTGCTCGCGCGGCGGGCGGGGCGGGGTGTCGCGGTGGCCGACGAGGACCGCCCAGGCGTCGTCGAGGTCGAACGGCGGTACGCCGGTGGCGATCTCGTACAGGACGCATCCGAAGGAGTAGAGGTCGCTGCGGTGGTCGACCCCGTCGCCGCCGATCTGTTCCGGGGACATGTAGTGCGGGGTGCCCATGGCGATGCCGGTGCCGGTCAGCCGGGAGGTGAAGCCGATGTCGTGGCCGAGGCGGGCGATGCCGAAGTCGCAGATCTTCACCGTGCCGTCGCCGAGCCGCACGATGTTGGCGGGTTTCAGGTCCCGGTGCACGATGTTCTGTTCGTGACAGTAGGCGAGGGCGGCGGCGACCTGCTCGGCGATCTCCATGACGTCCGCGACCGGCAGCGGGTGCTGCTTGTTGTCCTCCAGGAGCTGGCTGAGGTTGCGGCCGTCGAGCAGCTCCATGACGAGGTAGAGGACGCCGTCGGCTTCGCCGAAGTCGTGCACGACGGTGATGCCGCGGTGCTGCAGCGCGGCGGCCACCCGGGCCTCGCGGCGGAACCGCTCCCGCAGCACGCGGGTGAAGGCGTGGTCGTGGTTCGGGCCCAGCGGTTTGAGGCACTTGACGGCGACGTGCCGGCCCAGGGACTCGTCCCGTGCCCGCCACACCTCGCCCATGCCGCCGCGCCCGATCAGATCGAGCAGCCGGTACCGGCCCTGGATGAGCCTGCTGTCCCCCATGTCGCGCGACGCTCCCCCCGGTAGCTGTTCGCCCGCCCCCCTGGCCCACCCAGTATGGCGGCCTATCGTCCGAGTTTGTACGGTGCCGGGCGGGCGCCGGGGCCGAGCCTCGCCATGGCCCGCAGGATGTGTTTGGGCGGGAGTTGCCACCGCACACGTGCGGGAACGCGGCGCAGCAGGAGGCCTGCGAGGCGCAGTTGGCGGGTGACGGTGGCGGGTGCGGGGGCCGGTCTGCCGTACAACTCGTGGGCGTACGGCGGCAGGGAGGCGTACGCCAGATGTGCCACGCGCCGCCACAGCACCTCGCGCGCCGGTACGAGGAGGGGGTGCGTCGGCGGGCGGAGCAGGAAGTCGTCCACCTCGCGTGCCTCGGGTCCGGCGGCGAGGTCCGGGCGCACCTTGTCGAAGTACGCGGCCATCTCGGCCCGGTTGCCCGGTACGGCGCCGGGGTCGAGACCCACGAGGCGGGCGCTCTCCAGGTGTTCGGCGAGGTAGCGGTCGGCCTCGGCGTCGGTGAGCCGGAAGCCGGACCGGCGGGCGACGTGAAGGTACGAGTCGATCTCGGCGCAGTGCACCCACATCAGCAGGGCGGGTTCGTCGACGCCGTAGCGCTCGCCCGTGTCCGGGTCGGTCGCGGTCAGCATGCGGTGGATCCTGCGGACGCGGGCACCGGCGCGCTCGGCGGCGTCGGTGGTGCCGTAGGTCGTCGTTCCGACGAAGCTCGCGGTGCGCATCAGCCGGCCCCAGGCGTCCCGCCGGAAGTCGGAGTTCTGCATGACCCCGCGGACCGCGCGCGGATGCAGGGCCTGGAGGTAGAGCGCCCGGACGCCCGCGATCCACATCACGGGGTCGCTGTGCACCTGCCAGGTCACCGATGCGGGACCGAACAGTCCCGGGTCCGCGCCGGTCATGCGCCTCACCTCCACCCCGGCGGACACGATGGCACAGGTCGAACAGCGGGTCGAGATGTTCTTTTCCGAACCGCGGCGGTCCAGTCGTTGAGATTTCACCTACCCGGCGAGAGTTTGGTAAGCCTCCCCTTATATGCTGACGCCGCCGATCTCCCGCACGACAGGAACTGACATGCGCACCACCTCCCGCGGTCTCATAGCGGCGCTCGCTCTCACCCCTCTGCTGGCCGGCTGCTTCGCACCGGGCGACAGCGACGCGGGCGCCGGGACGGGATCGGGCGGACGGCTGCGGGTCGCGCTGGCCGTGCCGCCGGTACAGGCGCTGTCCCCGTACAGCAACGACGCCACTGTGCTGAGCAAGTTGTCCGTCGCCGAGGGACTCACCGCCCTTGACAAGAACGGCACGGCCAAGCCCGCCCTGGCGAAGTCCTGGAAGCAGAACGGCGACACCACCTGGACCTTCGAGCTGCGCGAGGCCGAGTTCCAGGACGGCACCGAGCTGACCGCCCAGGCCGTCGTCAACGCGCTCGACCACGCCGGCGCGGCCAAGCCCAAGCCCCGCGTCCTGAGCGACGTGTCACTGACCGCCAAGGCCGACGACGCCGACACCGTCACCCTCACCACCAAGTCGCCCGACCCGGTGCTGCCGCTGCGGCTGGCCAGCCCCGCGCTGGCGATCCTGTCGGCGAAGGCGTATGGGAAGGACGGCGCCGTGAGCCCCGCGGGCACCGGCACCGGTCCGTTCGAGATCACCCGGCTGAGCGGCAAGACCAAGGCCGCCCTCGACCGCTTCGACGGCTACTGGGGCGGCAAGGCGAAGGCGCCCGGCATCGACGTCAGCTGGATCGCGGACGGGACGGCCCGCGCCAACGCCCTGCGCGGCGGCGAGGCCGACATCGCCGAGTGGATCCCCACCGCCCAGGCGAAACTGCTCGACGGCAAGACCCGGCACGAGGTCCCCTCGGTGCGCACCGACAGCCTGATCCTGAACACCGGCAGCGGCCTGTTCACCGACGCCGGTCTGCGCGCCGCCGCCCGCGAGGCCGTCGACGGCTCCGCGCTGGTGGACTCCGTCTTCGGCGGCTACGCCGACGCCGGGCAGGGCCTGTTCGGGCCCGCCGTTCCCTGGGCGGCCGACCAGCGCGTCCAGGTGACGGGCCGTACGAAGGCCGCGACCGCCGCCGAGGTGAAGACCGCCTCCCAGGACAGGACGCTGCGGCTGGCCACCTACACCAACCGGGCCGAGCTGCCCGAGGCGGCGACCGTGCTCCAGCAGCAGCTGGAGAAGGCCGGGTTCACCGTGAAGCAGGACGTGCGCGAGTACACGCAGATGGAGGGCGACCTCCTCGCTGGGAAGTACGACGCCCTCGTCTTCTCGCGGGTGACGCTCCTCGACACCGGCGACGCGGTCGACTACCTCGCCAGCGACTTCACCAGCGACGGCGTCTACAACATCGCCGGCCTGAAGAACCCCGCGGTGGACAAGGCCATCCGGGCGGCCGCAGCCGAGCGGGACACCGCCGGGCGCCAGCGGAAGATCATGCGGGCCGAGGCGGAGATCCTGCGCACCGACGCGGTGGTGCCGCTGGTCCACGAGCAGGCCGTGCAGGGCATCGCCGCCGACGTCGAGGGCGTCATCCTCGACCCGCGCGAGCGGTCCCTCATCGACGTCGACACGCACCTGAAGTAACCGGCATGAGCCTCGCGCACGCCCCCGCCGCCGCCCGCCCGTCCCCCTGGCCGGCGGCGGCCGGCCGTGTGCTCGCCGGTGGCGCACTGCTCGGCGCCGTGGCCCTGCTCCCCTGGCTGTCCGGAGCCGACCCGGCCCGGACCGTGCTGCGGGCGCGCTCCGCCGACCAGAACCCCACACCTGCCGAACTCGCCGCCGTGCGCGTCCAACTGGGGTTGGACGAGGGCCCGCTGGTCCACCTCGCCCACTGGCTGGGCGGCCTGCCGCGCGGGGACGCGGGCGTCTCGTGGGTCTCCGGCGCACCGGTCATGCCGCAGGTGGGCACGGCCCTGTCGGTCTCCCTGACGCTGATGCTGGGCGCGTTCGCGGTCACGGCCCTGGTCGCCGGACTGGTGTGCGCCCGTACGGTCTTCCTCGGTTCCCGGCGCCGGCTGCGGCAGGACCGGGCGGGCACCACGGCCGCCGTCCTCGCGTCGCTGCCGAAGTTCCTGCTCGCCTCGGTGCTGGCCACCGTGTGCGGGGTGTGGTGGGGCTGGTTCCCGTCCAGCGGGTGGGAGGGCCCGCAGTCGATGCTGCTGCCCTCACTCGCCCTCGGCATCCCGTCGGGCGCGATGCTCGGCGGCATGCTCGACCAGGCGCTGCCCCCCGCCTTCCACGAACCCTGGGCGCGCACGGCCTACGCCGTCGGCCTCCCGTCCGGCCGCATCGCCCGCAACGCGCTGCGCCGCACCCTGCCCGGCATACTGCCGCAGCTGCTGCCGACCGTCGTGGCGCTGGTCGGCGGTGCGGTCGCCGTGGAGATGATCTTCAACATCCCGGGGCTCGGCCGACTCGCCCTGGAAGCCGCCGTCGCCCAAGACCTCCCGGTGCTGCAGACCGCGACGCTGGCTCTGGTCCTGCTCGGCGTGAGCGCGGGCATCGTGATCCGCGCCCTGCGTCACGCCCTCCTCGGACGGCCCTTGCGGGACGGCGCCCTGCCCGCCCTGCACCGCCCCCCGCTCACGGTGCCGTCCTCCCTGCGCTGGATCACCACCGTCTGCGCCCTCGTCCTGCTCGCCCTGGTCACCGCGGGCCTCCTGCGCGACCCCCTCCAGGTCGACACGGCGGCACGGCTGCTGCCGCCGTCCCTCGACCACCCTCTGGGCACGGACGCCCTGGGCCGTGACCTGCTGGCCCGGCTGGGTCACGGTGCGTTGCGCACCGCGGGGGTCGCCCTGGCCGTCACGGCGGTCAGCGCCGTCACCGGACTGCTGCTGGGCATGGCACCGCGGGCGAGCGCCGGCCCGACGGAGGTCGTGTCGACGCTGCCCGCCGTCCTCGCGGGCCTGCTGATCGCGGGTGTGACCGGACCCTCGGTGTGGGGCGCCGCGAGCGCGGTCTGCGCGGTGGGCTGGACTCCGTACGCCGCCCAGACCGCCGCGCTGCTGGAGCAGGAACGCGCCGGCGGGCACATCGCCGCGTCCGTCGCACTCGGCGCCGGGCGGCTGCACCTGATGCGCCGCCACCTGCTCCCCTCGGTGATCCCGGCGCTCCTGCGCAACGCCCTGCTCCGCCTGCCCACGACCGTCCTGGTCCTGGCCTCGCTCGGCTTCCTGGGCCTGGGCGAGCAGCCGCCCACCCCCGAGTGGGGCCGCCTCCTCTCGGAGAACCAGCCGTACGCCGAACTGGCCCCCTGGACCGTGCTGGGCCCGGCAGCCGCCCTCGTCGTGCTGTCCGTGCTGGCGGTGACGGGCAGCGTACGGGGACGGGGGAAAGGCGCATAGCGAACGCCCCGGCCGGTGGAGACCACCGCCGGGGCGTCAACTCCTCGCTCGTCAGGCGGGGGACTCCTCGTGGATCACGTAACCGCGCCGCTTGTCCACGACGTTGCGCAGGGGGCGGCCCTCGACGTGCCGGGTGAGATTGTCGAGGAACACCTCGACGAGTGCCTCCCGCTCGGCGGTGGTCTCGCCCGCCGTGTGCGGGGAGATCATCACGCCGGGCATGTCCCACAGGGGGGACCCGGCCGGCAGGGGCTCCTGGCCGAAGACGTCCAGGGCGGCACCGGCGAGCCGGCCCGCGGAGAGGTGGTCGATGAGCGCCTCCTCGTCGACCAGGCCGCCCCGGCCGACGTTGATCAGCCGGGCTCCCGGCTTCATCGCGGCCAGCACGGGGGCGTCGACCATGCCCCGGGTGTCCGGGGTGAGGGGTGCGGCCAGGACGACGTAGTCCGCCTCCGCCAGGGCCGCGGGGACGGTGGCCGAACCGTGGACCGTACCGAAGTCGGGGTCGCCGGACCGGGCCGTGCGGCCGGCGCCGCAGACCCGCATGCCCACGGCGCGCAACAGCCGGGCGATGGCACGTCCGATCGGCCCGGTGCCCCACACCAGAACGGTGCGTGCGGTGATGCCGTCGCTGGGACGCGGACGCCACTCGCGGCGCTGCTGGTGTTCCCAGGTGCCGGGGAAGTCCTTGGCGAGCGCGAGGATCAGTCCGAGGACGTACTCGGCCGTCGGCCGGTCGTAGACGCCACGCGCGTTGGTGAGCGTGACGCCCGGATCCTCGACCAGGGCGGGGAAGAGGAAGGAGTCGACGCCCGCCGAGGAGGCGTGCACCCAGCGGGGCGCCTTCTCGGGGGTGTCGGGCCAGGCCTCGCGGATGGCCGGGGTGATGGTGACCCAGGCCAGGAGGGCGTCGGCGCCGGGGAGGAGGTAGGGCAGTTCCTCCTCGGTGGCGTAGACGGTGTCCGCGAGGCGTTCGATGAGTGCGGTGGCGGGGGGCCGGTTGCCCCGGTAGAGGACGACGAGGCGGTCGGGCATCTCAGGCTCCGACGGGTACGGCGATGTACTTGTACTCGAGGAACTCGTCGATGCCGACGGTGCCGCCTTCGCGGCCGAGGCCGGATTGCTTGATGCCGCCGAAGGGGGCGGCGGGGTTGGAGACGAGGCCGGTGTTGAGGCCGATCATGCCGCTTTCGAGGCGTTCGGCGACGCGCAGGGCGCGGTCGAGGTTCTGGGTGAACAGGTAGGAGGCCAGGCCGAACTCGGTGTCGTTGGCGGCGGTGACGGCTTCGTCCTCGGTGTCGAAAGTGCGGATCGCTGCGACGGGGCCGAAGATCTCGGTGTCGATGATCTGCGACTCGGGTGCGATACCGGTCAGGACGGTGGGCGGGTAGAAGCAGCCCGGCCCTTCGGGGAGTTGCCCGCCGGTCAGGACGGTGGCGCCGCGCTTGACGGCGTCGGAGACGAGGTCGTGGGCCTTGCTGCGGCCGGCGAGGTCGATGAGGGGGCCGACGTCGGTGCCGGGCTCGGTGCCGTCGCCGACGGTCAGGGCGGCCATGCGGGCGGCCAGGCGGGAGGCGAACTCTGCGGCGATGGAGGTGTGGACGTAGATGCGGTTGGCGGCGCAGCAGGACTCGCCCATGTTGCGCATCTTGGCGACCATGGTGCCTTCGACGGCGGTGTCGAGGTCGGCGTCGTCGAAGACGATCAGGGGGGCGTTGCCGCCGAGTTCCATGCTGGTGCGGATGACGGTGTCGGCGCACTGGGCGAGCAGGATCCGGCCGACGCCGGTGGAGCCGGTGAAGGACAGTTTGCGGATCTGGCCGCCGCGCAGGAGGGGTTCGACGACTCCGGCGGCGTCGGTGGTGGTGATGATGTTGAGGACGCCGTCGGGCAGTCCGGCTTCGGTCAGGATCGCGGCGAGGGCGAGGCTGGTCAGGGGGGTTTGGGGGGCGGGTTTGAGGACGATGGTGCAGCCGGCGGCGATGGCGGGGCCGATCTTGCGGGTGCCCATGGCCAGGGGGAAGTTCCACGGCGTGATCAGCAGGCAGGGTCCGACCGGCTGGCGGGTGACCAGGAGCCGGTTGCGGCCGTCGGGGGCGGTGGTCAGGCCGCCGTCGATGCGGACGGCTTCCTCGGAGAACCAGCGGAAGAACTCCGCGCCGTAGGCGACTTCGGCGCGGGCCTCGGCCAGGGGCTTGCCCATCTCCAGCGTCATCAGCAGCGCGAGGTCCTCGGTGCGCGCGATGAGGATGTCGTAGGCGCGGCGCAGGATCTCACTGCGGGCGCGGGGTGCGGTGGCGGCCCAGGCGGCCTGCGCGGCGACCGCCGCCTCGACGGCACGCTGCCCGTCCGCGGGTGAGGCGTCGGCGACCCGGCACAACTCCTCACCCGTGGCCGGGTTGTCGACGGACAGAGTCCGGCCGGACTCCGCGTCCTGCCAGCCCCCGCCGATGAACAACTGCTTGGGAACATCACGGACGACAGTCATCGTGGGTATCTCCTTGGAAGCGTAAGAGGTGCTGCCGACCGGTCAGCGGATGCGGTCCAGCGTCTTGTAGTAGGCGCCGGCGAAGGGCAGGAACCAGGCGGTGCCGTTGTAGAGGGGGATGCGGGGCGGGGCGATGTCACGGACCGGGCTGACCTCGGGGTGACCGTCCATCACCTCGGCCATGACCTGCCCCATGTGGGTGGCCATCTGCACACCGTGGCCCGCATAGCCCAGGGAGTAGTAGACGCCGTCATCGGTCTGCCCGGCGTGCACGATGCGGTCCATCGCGAAGCCGACGGAACCGCCCCACACGTACTCGATCTTGGTGCGGGAGAGCTGAGGGAAGATCTCGCACATCTCCCGGAACAGAACCTGTCCGCTCTTCTTGTCCGAGGTGGGGTCGGACGGCGCGAAGCGGGCACGGCCGCCGAACAGCAGCCGGTTGTCCGGGGTGAGCCGGAAGTAGTGGCAGACCTGGTTGGAGTCCACGATGAGACGGGCCTTGGGGATGATGTCCCGGGCGAGTTCCTCGCCGAGCGGCTCGGTCACGATGATGAAACTGCCCAGGCACACCTGCTGGCGGCGCAGCCAGGGGAAGTTCTTGTCGGTGTAGGCGTCGGTGGCCATCATGACCTGCCCGGCACGGATGACACCGCGCTCGGTGCTGACCTCGAACCGGCCGGCGGCGGTGCGCCGCACGCCGATGGCCGCGTTGCGCTCGTGGATCTCCACACCGGTGCGCTCGCACGCCTCGGCCATGCCGCGCACGAAACGGCCGACGTGCAGAGCGGCACTGAACGGGTCGAGCAGACCGCCGTGGTAGGCGTCGGATCCGATCTCGGAACGCAGCTCGGACTTGCCGACCAGGGTGGTCTCGTGCCCGAAGTACTGGGCCAGGTCGCGCTGCTGGGCCTTCTTGGCTTCGAAGTGAGCGGGACGGGAGGCGACGCCCAGGCGTCCGACGCGACGGAACTGGCAGTCGATGGACTCCTCGTTCACGAGCCGCTCGACGGTGTCCACGGCCTCGCCGTAGGAGTTGTAGATCTCGCCGGCCCGCTCCAGTCCGTATCGGCGGATGGCCTGGCGAACACCGATGGTGAAGCCGAGGTTGGCCATGCCGCCGTTGCGTGCGGAGGCACCGGAGCCGATCTGGCCCTTCTCGACGAGGGTGACGCGGGCGCCCTTGCGCGCGGAGTGCAGGGCGGTGGACAGACCCGTCAGGCCTGCCCCGACGACCACCAGGTCGGTGTCCTCGGTGACGGGCTTGCCGGATCGGTCGGGAAACGCCCCGGCGGTTTCTATCCAGTAGGGAATCGTCTTCATGTCGGGTCCTTAGCGGGGAGTTTCGAAGGGGGCGGGGCCCGGCCGGGCACCACCAGGAGCCCGGCCGACGGCGCTGTCAGCGCTGTGACGGTCGGATCGACGTCGAACCGGAGGGCGTTGAGGACCGGGGCCGGCAGGGTGCGGAAGTTGCGTCAGTCCCAGCCGCTTCTACAGGACCCTTTCGAGGAACGCCTGGGTTCGCTTCTCACGGGGGTTGCCGAGGACTTCGCGGGCGTCGCCGCGTTCGACCGCGACGCCGCCGTCCATGAACAGCACCTCGTCGGCTACCTCTCGGGCGAAGCCCATCTCGTGCGTGACGAGCAGCATGGTCATTCCGTTGCCGGCGAGGTCACGCATGACGGCGAGTACTTCGCCCACGCGTTCGGGGTCCAGTGCGCTGGTGGGTTCGTCGAACAGCATGATGGTGGGTTCCATCGCGAGCGCGCGGGCGATGGCCACGCGTTGCTGCTGGCCGCCGGAGAGCTGGGCGGGGTATTTGTGGCCGCATCCGTCGAGGCCGACCTTGGCCAGCAGTTCTCGCGCCTGCTCGCGGCTGGCCTCACGGTTCTTCTTCTTCACCAGCACCGGTCCGGACATGACGTTGTCCTCGGCGGTCATGTTGGGGAACAGGTTGAACTGCTGGAAGACCATGCCGATGCGGGTGCGCTGCTGGGCCAGCCGCTTGGGGCGCACGGCGTGGTAGGCGTCGTCCTTCTCGACGTAGCCGAAGTCCTCCCCGTTGACCTTGAGGACACCGCGGTCGATGGTCTCCAGGCCGTTGATACAGCGCAGCAGTGTCGATTTGCCGGATCCGCTCGGCCCGATGATGCACGAGATCTCACCGGCCGCGACGGTCAGGTCGATGTCACGCAGGACCTGGTGACGTCCGTAGCTCTTGCACAGTTTGCGTGCGACGATCGTTCCGTCGGCGTTCACAGCAGGGACTCCCTCGTGGCGGGTACGGGCTGGCCCGCCTCCGGCTCGGCCGACGTGGCGGCCGGGGTCAGCCGCACCCGGGTCGAGCGGGAGAAACGGCGCTCGATCATGGACTGCGGCACGCTCAGCACCAGCGTCATGATCAGGTACCAGAGGCTGGCCACGATCAGCAGCGGAATGGTCTGGTAGTTGCGGGCGTAGATCGACTGTGCGCTGTTCAGCAGGTCGGCGACGCCGAGCACGCTCACCAGCGAGGTCTCCTTGAGCATCCCGATCACCTGGTTGCCGGTGGCCGGAACGACCGACGGCATGGTCTGCGGGATGATCACGCGCCGGAGCTTGGTGAATCCCGACATGCCCAGGGACTCCGCGGCCTCATGCTGTCCGCGAGGAACCGAGGCGAACCCGCCGCGGATGATCTCGGACATGTACGCGGCCTGGTTCAGCGTCAGCCCCACCACGGCCGCGGTCAACGGAGTCATGATCGCGTTCACGTTCACCGGCGTGGAGATGTCGGTGAACGGGATACCGATCGAGATGTGCGGGTACAGCGCCGCGATGTTGAACCAGAAGATCAGCTGCACGAGCACCGGGGTGCCGCGGAAGAAGGCGATGTAGAGCTGGGCCAGCCCGGAAACGGGCCGCTGATGCGACATCCGCATCACCGCCAGGACCAGCCCGAGCAGGGTGCTCAGCGCCATGCTGACCGCGGTGAGAACAAGCGTGATCAGCAGACCGTTGAGAATCGATTGCGTGGTGAAGTAGCTGAACACCACCGGCCAGCGATAGTTCTCGTTCGTCACCGCGGTCCACACCAGACCGGCGACGATCGCGATCGCGACGGCCCAGGTGACATAGTCACGCGGTCGTTTCGGCGTGATCCGCTTCTTTTCTTCGGCCAGCAGTTGTGACACCGGTCGGCTCCTGGTCTTCGTACCGATCAGATCCGTGGACATGTCAGTCCTGCGGGACGGCCATGGCCGCGGTCTTGATCCCGAGGTCCTTGAGACCCCAGCGGCCCAGCGCCTGGGTGTACTTGGGGTCGTCGATGATCGACTGGACGGCAGCCTTCACCGCGGGGGTCAGCGCAGACTCCTTCTTCAGCGCGACGGCCACGGGCTTGGTGGCCACCAGGGGCTTGAGGACATCGAACGTCTTGGGCTGCTGCCGGGCCGCCCACTCGAGCGCGATGAAGTCGTACATCACCGCGTCGATCCGCTTGGAGACCAGCTGGGTCAGAGCGTCGTTCACGCTGGGCAGGGTCACCGCGTTGATGGCCGGCTTGCCCTTGCTCGTACAGTCCTGCTTGGACAGCTGAGGCAGCCACTGCAGCTCCGCGGTGCTGCCGGAGGTGACGGCGACGCGGTGCCCGCACAGCGTGTGGGTGCCCAGCTTCTGCGGGTTGCCGTAAGGGACGGACACCCCGGTGCCGGCCTTGAAGTAGTCGATCATGTCGAGCACCTTCAGCCGGTCGCTGGTGGCACCCATGGTGGAGGCGGTGAAGTCGTACCGATCGGCCTGCAGGCCGGTGATGATGGTGTCGAACTTGACGTTGTTGATCTGCAGCTTCAGGCCGAGCTTGGCGGCGATCAGCCGGGACATGTCCGGGTTGAACCCGATCGGGGTCTTGTTGTCCGACGCCATGAACGTGGTGGGCGGGTAGGCCAGGTCCATGGCCACCGAGAGCGTGCCCTTGTCCTTCACCGCCGCGGGCAGCAGCTTCACCGCCTTCGGGTCCGGCTTCACACCCACCGAGATGTCGTCGGTGTGCTCGGCCGACGCGCCGGCACCTCCACCCTGCGTCGTGCCCTTCGCCCCCACGTTCTGCCCGGTGCCGCTCGCCCCGCACGCGGCGAGCGCGAGGGCCAGGGCGGTCGTGACGATCGGGATGCTCAGGTGCCTGTTGACCTGCATCGCGGCGGCAACAGCGCCTGCGGTGCGGAGTACGGTTCTGCGGCCTGTCCGGTTGCTTTCCATGGCGGTGCCTCCTGAAGAACGCTGGGGATACGGGGAATCCGTGATGCGGGGGTACGGGGAATCCGTGATGCGGGGACGACGTGGGGATCGCACGGGGGGGGGTGGGACGTCGTCAGCCGACGGCCGGAAACGCGCGGGGCTCATGGGCGGCCACGCGAGACCGGGCGCCTGTCGGAAAGAAGGTGCTGAGTGAGCGGGTGTGCGTCGCGCGTCAGATGCCCAGCATCTGGTTGAGCTCGTCCAGGGACTTGACCGGCACGTAGTCGTAGCCGTGGGTCACGGGGTCGTAGCCGCGGTCCAGGAGGATCAGGTTGCGGAAGCCCATGTCGTGCATCGGCATCAGGTCGTAGCGGGTGTGCGAGGAGACGTGCACGAAGTCCTCGGGGGACGCGTCGAGCTGGTCGAGCATGTACTCGAAGGCGGCGTAGCGGGGCTTGTAGTAGCCGGCCTGCTCCGCGGTGAACACCGCGTGGAAGTCCGCACCGAGGCGGGGCACGCTCTCCTCCAGGAAGGAGTCGTCCGCGTTGGACAGGATGACCAGCTTGTAGTTCTCACCCATCTTCTTCAGCGGCTCCGGAATGTCCGCGTGCGGGGCCCAGCTGCGCACGCCGTCCGCGAAGCGCTTGCCCGCCTCCGGGGCGGCCTTGATGCCCCACTTGCGGCAGACCCGCTCGAAGGAGTCCTGCAGCACCTGCTCGTAGGCGTAGTACGCGCCGCGGACCTGGTCGTAGCGGTAGCCGCGGAACTCCCGGACGAACTGGTCCCACTGCTCGGCGGGGATCTGGTCGCCGACGAGTTCACGCGTGATGGGGGTGATCGGGTACTCGATCAGCGTGCCGTAACAGTCGAAGGAGACGTACTTCGGGCGGAACTGGAACGAGGGAATGGGCATGGAAGTGCTCCACTTTCTTGGTTCGGGGAACTGGTTACGGGCCACAGCGCTTCAGGCGGCGCCGACTCCTGCCGGTGCGAGGAAGCCGACGGGGTGCTCCGTCGTGCCGTCGAGCGCCAGGTCCGCGGCGATCTCCCCCATGGCGGGCGAGAGTTTGAAGCCGCTGCCGGAGAATCCGGCCATGACGACGATGTCGTCCTCGCCGGGGAGATGGCCGACGAGCGGGTTTCCGGACGTCGTGTAGCCCTCCATGTAGACCGACAGCCGGATGGGGTCGGGGTTCAGGTCGGGCATCAGCTCGCCGATGAGCTCGCGGAAGGTGGTGAGTTCCTCGGGGCGGACCGTGCGGTCGAGCCGCTCGGGGTCGGGGACGGGCAGATAGCGGGCGAAGGAGAGGCCCAGCTTGACCGAGATGCCGTCGGGCGACGGGAGTCCGTAGCAGTCGTGGGGTGTGCTGCGGACGAAGGCGGGGGCTCCGCCCGCGAACCAGTCGTGGCGGGTGGGGATGTGCCAGGAACTGACCAGCCGGCGGATGTCGACGGCCCGCGGCAGGTCCGGGAGCAGGGTGTTGACCCAGGGGCCCACGGTCACCACCGCGGTGTCCACGTGGTCCGTGCCCTGGTCGGTGACGATGTGCACTCCCCCGCCCGCCGCGGGGGCGATCTCGCGCACCGGGGTGTAGCGGCGCAGCCGGGCGCCCAGTTGCTCGGCGCGGGCGGCGGCGGCCTGGATCGATGCCTCGGGCCTGATGATGCAGCCCATCCGGTCGAGCACGGCGGTGTGCCCGTCCGGGAGGCGGTGCTGCGGGTAGCGACGGGCGAGTTCCTCCCGGTCCAGCACCTCGTGGTCCAGCTGGTGGGTGGTGTCGGCGGAGAGGAGGAGGCGCATGGGCGGAGACACGGTCTCGCCCATCACCAGACATCCGCTGCGACGGCGCAGCGAGAAGCCGGTTTCACGCTGGAGCCGGTCCCACATCCGGTCGGCGAGCCGCAGCAGCGGGATATAGCCGGGGTCACCGAGGTGCACGGAGCGGAAGATGCGGCTCTCACCCCCGGCCGCGCCGCGGTCGTGACCCGGCGCGTACCGGTCATAGCCGATGACCTCGGCTCCACGGGCGGCCAGCCGCCACATGGCCTGGCTGCCCATGCTGCCGGCGCCGATGACGGCGACGCGCTTCGGGGTGCGGCGCATGAGGTCGCTCCTTTCGCCGGAGGTGGCATGGGTGACGGTGGGATCCCCAGCACCGAGCGGACACCGTGCGGACTCTTGCGGTCCGTGTCCCACTGGGGATGGCGTTCACTTTCGACCCGAGCGAACACGCAGGTCAACCCACACTCTGTTCCACCTGACGGCCTTCTCGAGACGGTCTGTCACGGCAGGCGTCCAAGCTTCGGAAAGTGCCACTCCGCCTCTTGTCACGGCGGTGGGCCGGTGCGAAGGTGACCCCCGACCCCTCAGGAAGAAAGCACCCTCTATGCCGCCCAGACCCCCCGTAAGCGGGCACTTCCTCACCATCGCGGAGGTTTTGCGCCTGCCGGTGCTCACTGAAGGGATGCCGCGCGTTCTGGCCGGTGAGTCACAGCTGAACCGTGCGGTGCGCTGGGTACACGTCACCGAGCTGCTCAATCCGGCCGACTTCCTGGAGGGCGGTGAGCTGGTGCTGACGACCGGCATGCCGTACCCGGACGACGCATCCAAGCTGCGGGGCTACGTCGATCAGCTGGCCGACGTCGGTGCGGCGGGCCTGATCGTGGAGCTCGGTCACCGCTACCGGAGGGTGCCCGAGGAGCTGGTGGCCGCCTGCCGGGCCCGCGAGGTGCCGCTGGTCGAGCTGGCCCGCGGCGTCCGCTTCATCGACGTCACGCAGACGGTGCACGCGCTGATCCTGGACGCCCAGGGGGCACTGCTCCGCCGCGGGCGGGATATCCAGGACATTTTCACCGCTCTGACGCTGCGAGGGGCCGGACCCGAGGAACTGGTGCACACCACCGCGGAGCTCGCCGGAGCCCCGGTGGTACTGGAGGATCTCACCCACCGGGTCCTGATGTGCGAGCTGCTCGGCCGGCCCTACGAGCCGGTCGTGTCCGCCTGGTCCCGGCGCTCGCGGGCCGCGCCGACCCTGGAGAAGCTCGCGCCGAGCGGTCCGGAGGGGTGGCTGATCGCCCCGGTTCAGGACCATCACGGGCTGTGGGGGCGGCTGGTCCTGCTGGAGGACCGGCTGAACACGGAGCCCGACCCGGAGCACCTCCTGATCCTGGAGCGCGCGGCGGTCGCGTTGACCATGGCCCGTCTGGCCGGGCCGGCCTGGTGGGAGCGCCGCGCCCACCGCTCCGTACTGCGTGACCTGTACGAACGACGCTTCCGCTCCCCCGCCGACGCCCGCGCCCGCGCCGAGGCACTGGGTCTGCCGGCGTTCGGGCACCGCCTCTTCGCCATGGTCATCCGTCACACCTGTCCCGGTGGCGAGGGCGAGCAGCTCGACGAACGGATCGCGAAGGCTCTGACGCAGACCGGCGTCCGCGCACTGGTCGGCGAGACGGCCCCGGGCCGGATCGGCGTGCTCCTCGCGCTGGCGCAGGCCAGCGCCTGGCAGCCGGTCGCCGAGCGGATCGGCCGTCTCGCCCGCGAGGAACTCGGCCCGGAGGCCGTCGTCGCCGTCGGCCCGGGGGTGACCGACCTCTCCGGCATCGCCCGGTCGTGGCAGGAGGCCGAGCAGACGGCCGAGGCCATCACGCCGGCCTCCCCCGAGCGGTGGTTCTACGTCCCCGCCGATGTCGAACTGCCGGAACTCCTGGGCGTCCTGCGCGAGGACACCCGCCTCCAGCGGTACGCGGAACGCCATCTGACCCGCCTCATCGAGCACGACGACCGCAACGGCGGCGACCTGCTGCCGGCGCTGCGTGCCTATCTGACGGCCGCCGGGAACAAGTCGGTCGCGGCGAAGCTGGCCGGCATGTCACGGCAGGCCTACTACCAGCGCCTCCACACCATCGAACGGCTCCTCGGCTGCGACCTCGAATCAGGCCTGCAGCGCACGTCCCTGCACGTCGCGGTACTGGTCCTGGACGGCCGGGGCACGGCTGCGCCCGGCGCCTGACGAGCGTGCCGGGTGTCGCGCGGGACGGGAGGGCGCACGTCACGTCTCCGTGGTCCGTGAGCACCGGCCGACAGGTCTCCCCCGGTTCCACGCCGATCGCCCGGTCGGGCAGCTCGACGTCGGTCGGCGGAAGACCGGACGGCGGTACGGGACCTCCGGCCGCCCGCTCGTCAGCCGCAGCCCCACGCCCCATGCCCCATGCCCCATGCCCCAGTGACCCTGGGGATCCGCTCTCACCGCCGCGTCTGCGGCAGCGCACGCGAGGGGCGGTCGGGCCCCCGGCCGGGGCCGTTCGGCCCGTGGTGCGCCGCCGGGGCAGGGCACAGGCTGAGGTCAGCAGTCCAAGGTCCTGAAGGGAGCCGAGCCATGACCTCCACCACCAACCTGGCCACGGGCCTCACCGCCGGGCATCGCGAGCGGCTGATGCGGGTGGCCCGCGAGGTGTCCTTCGACACGGGCACACGCCTGTTCGAGGAAGGGCGGCACGCCGACCGGTTCTGGATCGTGCGCACCGGGACGGTCGTGCTCGACCTGCATGTCCCGGGGCGACGGGCCGCTGTGATCGAGTCCTTGGGGAACGGCGAGCTGGTCGGCTGGTCGTGGCACTTCCCGCCGTACGTGTGGCAGCTGGGCGCGGAGGCGGTGAGCCCGGTGCGCGCCCACGAGTTCGACGCGGAAGCCGTACGGGCCATGTGTGCCCGGGACCCCGAGTTCGGCCGCGCGATCGCGGACTGGGTCGGCCGGGTGGTCGCCCACCGGCTGCACGCGTCGCGGGTCCGGCTGCTCGACCTGTACGCCCCCTACGGCAGCGGCGGCGCGCTGTGAGCGGCCGGGGGTGAACGCGTTCAGGCCACCGTGATGCGGCGCCCCGTGACGGAGACGGGCTCGATACGCAGCCACAGGTCGCGCCGCCCTCCCGCCCAGGGTGTGCTGTACGCCTGCTCTTCGAGGAGGGCGACGTCGTCCGGATCCGTCACGGTGGTCGCGGGTCCCCGCACCAGCACGCTCCAGCCCTCGCTGAACGCCTCGTCGATGCGGTCGGCCTCGAAGGCGACCTGGTGGCCGTCCGCCTGCGCCGGGGTCGTGCCGGGTGCGGTGCGGAAGACGATCCCGCCCTCGACGACGCTGTAGTTGACCGGGACGACGACCGGCCCGGCGTCCGCGGGCACGGCGAGGCGTCCCACCCCGTGTGTGGAGAGCAGCGAGCGGCACTCCGCCTCGGTCAGCTCCGTGAACCGGGGTGTGCGGGCGGCCCGGCCGAGGCCCGGCGGCAGCTCGGTGTCGCCGCCGGTCAGGTGCCACACCGTGGTCTTCAGTGCTCCCGCCAGCCGCAGGAGGGTGCCGGCGCCCGGATCGGCCGGGGGCCGCTCCTCCAGGTACTGGAGGTAGGCCGGAGACATGCCCGCCCGTGCGGCCGTCTCCTGCCGGCTCAGGCCGAGTTCCGTACGCCGCTGGGTGATCCGCCGGCCGAGGTCGCCCATCGGGCGGCCCTCCACGGCGGGCGACGAAGGCCGTTCGGTCATGACGCGTCACCTCTCTCGTTCGTCAGGCCGCCCGGTAGGGGACGACTTCCTCGTGCGGCTCCTCGCCGAGCACGACCTTGAGCGCGCCGGTGTCGGCGGCCCGGGCGAAGACGTCGTAGGCCTCCTCCATGTGGTTCAGCGGGAAGGTGTGCGTGACCAGCTGACCGGTGGGCAGGCGGCCCGCGGCCGCCATCCGGAGCAGGGTGGGGGTGGAGTACGTGTCCACCAGCCCCGTGGTGATGGTGACGTTCTTGATCCACAGGTCCTCCAGATGGAGGGTCACGGGCCTGCCGTGCACGCCGACGTTGGCGACGTGGCCGCCGGGCCGCACGATGCGCGTGCAGAGTTCGAAGGCCTCCGGGACGCCTACCGCTTCGACGACGACATCCGCGCCCAGTCCGCCGGTGAGGTCCGCGATCAGCTGCTCGGGGGCCTCCCGGGCGTCCGCGACGGCGTCAGCACCGAGGTGTTTGGCGGCTTCCAGCCGCGCGGCGGCGAGGTCCACCGCGATGATGCGCTCCGGAGCGAACAACTGGGCCGTCGCGACGGCCGCGAGTCCGACGGGTCCGGCTCCGACGACGGCGACGGTGTCTCCGGGCCGCACGTGGCCGTTGAGCACGCCGACCTCGTACGAGGTCGGGAAGATGTCGGCCAGCAGCACGGCGTCCTTGCCGTCCAGGGCGCTGGGCAGGGGGTGCACCGAGAGGTCCGCGTACGGCACCCGCACGTACTCGGCCTGGGTGCCGTCGATCAGATGGCCCAGGATCCAGCCTCCGCCGCCCCGGCACTGCCCGTACGTGCCCTCACGGCAGTACCGGCAGCGGCCGCAGGCGGTGATGCAGGAGACCAGCACACGGTCGCCCGGCCGCACGGTGCGTACGTCGCCGCCGACGTCGACGATCTCGCCGACCGCCTCGTGGCCCAGCACCGTGCCCGGGCGCACCTCGGGGACGTCGCCCTTGAGGATGTGCAGGTCCGTTCCGCAGAGGGTGACGTCGTCGACGCGCACGATGGCATCGGTCGGCTCCCGGACACCGGGGTCCGGGACGTCCTCCCACGCGGACTGTCCGGGACCGTGAAAGACGTAGGCCTTCATGGCGACACCTCCTGACCTTGGCGCGGCGATGTGCGGGGCGTGCACCCGCAGTTCCAGCTTGGCGCGGATCGGTCGGACGCGCCTGGGCCGGTCGGCCCCGGCCACCGGGCCGTCGGGGCATCGCGGGCGGGTCCGGCCGGGGTTCCGCACCTCATATGTCCCTAAGGCCCGGGTGACCGGGGCCGATCGGCCCTGGCGGACGCCCGGCCCGCCGGGCTCTGCTCGTTCCATGCCCGACATCCCCGGCACGTCCGCGCCGCTCCCGGAGCACACGGCACGTGTCGTCACGCTGCACGGGGAGCTCGACCTGCTCACGGCACCGGCGCTGAGGGTCCGCCTCGACGACGTGACCGCCGGCCCCTGTCCCGACCTGGTGCTGGATTTACGTCCGGTGTCGTTCATCGACTGCGCGGGGCTGGGGATCCTGTGCCGGGTACGGAACCGCGTCCGGGCGCGGCACGGCCGGCTGCGCCTGATCACCGGCAGTACCCGTCTCGCGCGCGTCCTGCGGCACACCGGTCTGGCCGGGGTCTTCGAAGTGCTTCCCGGCATGCCCCGGGGCGCCGACACGTCCCCCGTGGAGACGGCCGGCGAAGCGATGGTCTGATCGCGTCCCAGGGGAGCCGGTCCCGTCGCGTCATACGAGAGCCGGGCGGGTCGCGTCATCCGGGAGCCGGCTCGTGGGCGATCCGCACCGCCCATGCCTCGATCCGCTCGAAGTCGCGGAAGTCCCCGCCCTTTCCGTTGCGCAGGATCATCCGGGCGACCCAGCCCTTCGCTCCCTCGCGGAGGCAGCCGCCGAAGGTGACGTGCTCCGTGACGTCGAGCCGGGCCATGGCCCGCTTCACCCCCGGTACGGGCGGGATGTCCCGCTCCGAGGCCGAGGGGTCGAGCGGGCCGCTGCTGAAGAACCACAGCGGACGCCGGGCCAGGTCCTTCCGATGGCGGCGGACGAAGCGGCGGGCGTCCTTGTGCCAGTGGCCCGCGTACAGGCCGCCGCCGACCACGACGGCGTCGTAGGCCGCCACGCTCGGCACGGCGCCGGCCGGGAGGGCTTCGGCCGTCAGCCCCTCCCTGCGCAGGACCTCGGCGATGGTCCCGGCGATCTCCGCGGTGGATCCGTTCGTCGTCCCGTAGGCGACGAGCACGTTCGTCGGCATGGCGGGCCGCCTCCTCTCACAGGTTGCGCAGCCGGTCGTCGGCCACGCCGTGCGGCAGTTGTCCGTCCGACCGCAGCCGGGTGTCGTCCAGCCTCCAGGTGAGCTGGTCGACGACCGCGACGACGCCGTCGGTACGCCGGGCCATGGCGACGGCGATCTCCGTCTCGTTCTTCGTCGTCCACCACGGGCAGTCCGCCGATCCGGTGGTCGGCCTGCAGCCGGGCGACCTCCTCGAACGACGTGTCGTACACGGCCCGCACCACGTCCATGGTCATCACGGAGCCGACCTTGTCGTGATGCATGGTGTCTCCTCCCGGACCACGGCGGTCTCCTCGCGCCTGATGCCGGCCTCCTCCCGGCTCTCCGGCTCTTCGAGTATCCGGCGGCGGGGGGCGCCCTCGCATGGGCTGTCCGGGGTCGTCCGGGGGCCGACCGGCCCGGGCCGGAGTCAGGGCCGTTCGGGGACGACCGCCACGGGGCAGGCCGCAGGTGCAGCACGGCATGCGTGACACGGCCGATGCGGGAGGCGACGCGACCGTGGGGCCGCCTGGCGCCCACCACGAGCAGGGCGGCCTCGGCCGAAGCGTCGGGCAGCACGGTCCGGGCCCGTCCTTCGAGACGATCCGCCGGCGCACCTCGACGTCCGGTTGTTCCTCCGTCGGCGGCGCACGCAGCCCGGTCTCCAGGACTTCGAAGGTCCGCCGCCGGTGCGCCTGGGCGGATTCGCCGGTGAAGGCACTGCGGGGCCGGAGCGGGCCGCGGCGGCCGGGCACCGCAGCCGGTCCGGGCGCCGGAGCGGGTCCGGGCGCCGGAGCGGGACCTCCGTGGAACAGTGGAAGTGAGGAGAACGGCCTGTGCCGCCCGCGAGGCGGGGCCGGACGAAGGAGGCCAGGATGCGTCCCCCTGTGCTGGCGGGCATCGACGGGTCCGAGTTCGCTGCGGTCGCGGCCGACTGGGCTGCGCGTGAGGCCGCGCTGCGCGGCGTTCCGCTGCGACTGCTGCACTCTTCTCCGCGGCTTCCCGGCCCCGTCGTTCCGCGGCCGGCCCTGGAGCGGTTGCACCACATGGGCGCCCAGTTGCTCCAGCGGACGGTCGCGGACCTCGCCGACCGCCACCCTGACCTCCCGGTGGAGTGCGCGCAGTCCGATGAAGGCCCGGCCGAGGCTCTCCTCACGGCGGCACGCGATGCCGGACTCCTCGTCGTCGGCACCCGGGGCACGGGCGGTTTCGAGGGGCTGGCGGTCGGCTCGGTGGCCCTGCGGACGGCGGCAGCGGCACCCTGCCCCGTCGTGCTCGTCCCTCACCGCCCCGGAGCCTTCGTGAACGGGGCGTTCGCGGCACCCACCACCTGCCAGGTCGTCCTGGGCTTCGACGCGCACCGGCCGTTCGGTGCGGTGGCCGACTTCGCGTTCTCGGCCGCCGATGCTCGCGCGGCACGCTTGCACGTGGTGCAGGCCTGGGCCTTTCCCGCCGAATCGGTCTCTTCCAGGATTCTGGTGGTGACCGAGGAGGACCGTGCGACCTGGGAGGACCAAGAAGTCCTCCGGCTCTCCGACGCCCTGCGTCCGTGGCAGGAGAAGCACCCCCGGGTGACGGTCGGCAGCGACCTCATGCTCCTTCACCCCGCGGAAGCGCTTCTGACCGCCTCCCGGGGCGCGGACCTGCTCGTCGTGGGCCGCCGCACCGCACCCCGGGCGGCTGAAGGCCGGCTGGGCCCGGTCACCCATGCGGTGCTGCACCACACCCGCTGTCCGGTGGCGGTCGTACCGCACACAGAGTGACTGCCCGCTCAGCCGTAGAACGCCTCGAACTCGTCGTACAGCGACGAATCCACCACCTTGTTCTCCGCGGTGGCGTCCGCGAGGGGCACGCGGACGATCCGTGTGCCCCGCAGGGCGACCATGCAGCCGAAGTCCCCAGCCTGGACCGCGTCGATGGCATGCAGTCCGAAACGGGTGGCCAGCCACCGGTCGAAGGCGCTCGGTGTGCCGCCGCGCTGGATGTGTCCCAGGACCGTGGTGCGAGCGTCCTTCTCCGTCCGCGCCGAAATCTCCTGGGCCAGCCATTCGCCGATGCCGGACAGCCGCACATGGCCGAACTCGTCCAGCGACCGGTCCTTGAGAATCATCTGTCCTTCCTTGGGGACGGCCCCTTCGGCCACGACGACGATCGGCGCGTAGTTGATCTGGAACCGTCGCTTCACCTGCTCACAGACCTGATCGATGTCGAACGGCTGCTCGGGGATGAGGATCACGTTGGCGCCGCCCGCGATGCCGGCGTGCAGGGCGATCCATCCGGAATGCCGGCCCATCACCTCCACCACGAGGGCGCGCATGTGCGACTCGGCTGTGGTGTGAAGGCGGTCGATGGCCTCCGTCGCGATACCGACGGCGGTGTCGAAGCCGAAGGTGTAGTCGGTGCCCGAGACGTCGTTGTCTATGGTCTTCGGCACCCCGACCAGGTTGACACCCAGTCGGCTCAGTTCCGTGGCCGCCCCCAGCGTGTCCTCTCCGCCGATCACGACGAGTGCGTCCACTTCGTTCGCGGCGAGGGTGTCCTGCACCCGACGCAGCCCGTCCTCGTGCTTGAAGGGGTTCGTGCGGGAGGATCCGAGGATGGTCCCGCCGCGGGGAAGAATCCCCCGAACGCTGGAGACGTCCAGGGGAACGATGTGGTTCTTGAGCAGACCGAGCCAGCCGTCCCGCACACCGACGAAATCGAACGAATACTCCTGGACGCCTTTGCGGACGACGCTGCGGATGACCGCGTTGAGACCGGGACAGTCACCGCCGCCGGTCAGCACTCCGACCTTCATGGGCTTTCTCCCATCGGCTGCACACCAGGCCGTTCGCGGCCCTCCGGGCGAGCGGGCACCGCCGCCGGGACCTGGCTCGCCGCCTTCCTCCAGACTCCCTCGATTCCGTCCTCGGTGGCCACTCGACGGAGGTCGTCACGCAAGGCGTCCCACAGCTCCACACCGCCCGCCCCGCGGCGCCCGCCGACCGGTGATCATCATCCGGGCTGCTCCCGGTCCGGGTCACCGACGGGTGAAGTCGGCCTGATCCGGATCGGCGAAGACCATCCCCGTTCGGCGGAGCAAGCGGTCACCGACAGCCGACGATCGCCGTACCGGCCGAGGGCGTAGCGCAAGTCGCGCAGGAGTGCGGGCAGTTCGGCGTCCGTGCCCTGCTGGTCGTCTCCGCCGGGCTCGACGCCGAGCAGTCCAAGGAACTGCTGTCAGCCTGCCGTGATCACGACATGCGCCTCGTCGGCCCCAACTGCCGGGGCCTGGCCAACACCGAGGACCGGGTCCGCCTCGACGCCACCTTCGCCGCCGCCCACCCCGCGCCGGGCCTCGCCGGGGTCGCCGTGCAGTCCGGCGGGGTCGGTATCGCACTGCTCGGCGGTCTGGAGCGGCTCGGCATCGGCGTGTCCGGCTTCGTCTCGCTCGGCGACAAGTACGACGTCAGCGACAACGACATGCTCCAGTGGTGGGAGTCCGACGGGCGCACCGACCTGGCGCTGCTGCACCTGGAGTCGTTCGGCAATCCGCGCGCCTTCTCCCGCACCGCGCGCTGTGTCACCCGCCGTATGCCCTTCCTTACCGTCGACGCGGAGCGTACCGAGGCCGGCCGCCATGCCGCCGCCTCGCACACCGCGGCGGCCGCCACGACGATCATGACCCGGCGGGCGCTCTTCGCCCAGGCCGGGATCACCGCCACCCGTACGATCCCCGAACTGCTGGAGACGGCCGCCCTGTTGCACTCCCAGCCGCTGCCCGCGGCAAGCCGGGTCGTCGTCGTGACCAACGCGGGTGGCGCAGGTGTGCTGCCGCGGAGGCCTGGCTGGCCCTGCCCCCGCTGCCACCGGGCCTGGTCGAGGGTCTGCCGGCCGTGCTGCCGCGAGGCGCTGGCACCGCCAACCCCGTCGACGCGACGGCGGCGGTCTCCGAGGAGCAGCTGCGTGCCTGTCTGGACCGGCTCGCAGCCCACGACGGCATCGACGCGGTACTCGTCGCACTGGTGCCCACCGCCGTCGCGGCCGCGATGCGGCTGCTGCCCTCGGACACAGGGCGGGTGCCGGCGTACGCCGACCCGCAGGCGGCGGCGCGGGCACTCGCCCATGCCGCCGAGCGCGCCCGCTGGCTGGCCCGCCCGGCACCGTCCCGGCTCCGGACGGCGTCGACACCGCACGCGGGCGGGCCGTGCGGCTGTCGCGGATGGCGAGCGACCTGCCGCAGCTGGTGGAGGCGGATGTCAATCCGGTGCTCGCCCTGCCCGAGCGCGTCTTCGCCCTCGACGCCCGGATCCGGCTGCTGCCACGCCGTACACACGACCCCTACCTGCGCCGCCTCCGATGAACGCGCGCAGCACGGAAGGAAGGCGGGCTCCATGAAACAGAGCAAGGTCGGTGCCCTGATGACGTCCGACGTCGTCCGCGCCGAGTACGGCACTCCGTTCAAGGAGGTGGCCCGGCTGCTCGCCGAGCACCGGATCAGCGGCCTGCCGGTGGTGGACGACGAGGAGAAGGAGATGTGCCGCCAGACGGACGGCGTGGTCGCGGTCGTCGACCACCTCACCCACCACTTCGACGACTCCTGGCGCCGCCCGGACGAGCCGGCCCCGGAGGCGATCACCGGCAACCGGCTGCGCAGGCTGTGAGGTGGCGCAACAGTCATGAGGGGGGAGGTGCTGGTAGCCTACGGGTCCGCCGACGGGTCGACGGCCGAGTCCGGGGATCTGACACGCTCCCCCCGATCGGAAGCCGCTCCGGCCACGGGCGCGGCTCCCCCACCGGGGCGACCTGTCGTGCGCGGCTCCCGGCCGGGCAGTACGGTGCTGGAACGGAGGCCCGACGGCACCGAGGTGCGCGGAGGCGGCATGGCGGACAAGCAGGCGGCGAGGCTGGCGCGTAAGGCGTACGAGAGCGAACTGCTGCGCCTTCAGACGGAGTTGGTGAAACTTCAGGAGTGGGTGCGCACCGAGGGAGCCCGGCTGGTCATCGTGTTCGAGGGGCGGGACGCCGCCGGCAAGGGCGGCACCATCAAGCGGGTCGCCGAGCACCTCAACCCGCGTGTCGCGCGGATCGCCGCGCTGCCGAAACCCACTGAGCGGGAACGCACCCAGTGGTACTTCCAGCGGTACGTCGAGCACCTGCCGGCCGCCGGGGAGATCGTGCTGTTCGACCGGTCCTGGTACAACCGGGCCGGTGTCGAGCACGTGATGGGCTTCTGCTCGAAGGAGGAGTACCAGCTCTTCCTGCGCCAGTGCCCGATCTTCGAGCGGATGCTGACCGAGGACGGCGTACTGCTGCGCAAGTACTGGTTCTCGGTGAGCGACACCGAGCAGCAGGAACGCTTCCGGCGGCGCCTGGAGGATCCGCTGCGCCGCTGGAAGCTGTCAGCGATGGACCTGGAGTCGATCAGCCGCTGGGAGGCGTACTCGCGGGCCAAGGACGCGATGATGGTGCACACCGACATCGTCGAGGCCCCGTGGTATGTCGTCGAGAGCGACGACAAGCGCCGCGCCCGGCTGAACATGATCGCCCATCTGCTGGACTCCGTGCCGTACCACGAGGTGCCGCCGCCCGTGCTGGAGCTGCCGGACCGGCCGCCCTCGACCGGCTACCAGCGTCCACCGCGCGACCTGCAGACCTACGTACCCGACCACGCGGCACGTCTGTAGCACGGTCGGCGCGGCCGGGGACTTCCCGCGGGAGCAGATCACTCGTGTGCCACGACCACGACGGGCGCCGTGGCGTGGTGCAGTACCGCATGAGTGACGGAGCCGATGTGCGCGCCGAACGGGCTGCGCCGGATCCGCCGGCCCACGACGACCAGGGAGGCCTCGCGGGAGGCTTTGGCGAGTTCGCTCGCGGCGCCGCCGGCACACGCTTCCTCGGACACCTCGACAGCCGGGTACTTGTGCCGCCAGGGACGCAGTACGTCGCTGAGCTCCTCCGCGTTCTTCTGGGTCAGCTCGTCGTAGAGGCTGACGCCGTCGGAAAGGCCGTAGATGTTGTACGGCGGCGGGTTCCAGCCGTGCACGACACGCAAGGCCGTGCCGCGACGGGCCGCCTCCTCGAACGCGAATGCGATGACCGTGTCGTCGGGGCTGCGGGTGTCCAGGCCCAGCAGGACCGGGCGGAACGAGGTCGCCGCCGACGGTATGCCGGCCGGGTCCATGCCGTGCTCGTCGGTTGCCTGCTCCCCCTCCCGCACCAGCACCACCGGCACGTCCGTGCGGGCGACGACGGCCTGGCCCACGGATCCGACCAAGAACCCACCGACCCCGCTCATGCCGCGGGAGCCGAGGACCAGCAGGTCGGCGTCCTCGGCCGCGCCGACCAGGACGTCGGCGGGGCGGCCTTCCACGTGCACCGTGGTCACGTCCACCCCTGGGTGACGCGACCGGAGCCCCTCCGCGGACTCCCGTGGGATCTGTTCGCTCCAGTGCTGCTGGGTCTCGGCCCCGAGCAGCGGAGCCTGAGCCAGTGGATCGGGGACCGGCTCCCGGACATGAACCAACCGCACGGGGAGACTGCGCAGCTTGGCCTCACGAGCCGCCCATTCGGCAGCGGCCCGGCTCTCGGACGAGCCGTCGAGGCCGACCATGATGGTGCGGGACATGCTGTCCACCTCCTGATCCGGGTTCCGTCTTCAGGTTCCTTCAGGGGGGCGGTCGGCGGGCAGGGGCCGCTGGTCCCCTACGGGGCCCGTTCGGCCCCATCGCCGTACTGCGGTTCTCGGCGGACGAGGCCGACGCCACCATGAACCGTGCCCACACGGAGACCGAGCGTCTCTCCCGCGAACTCGGTGCGCAGGGCGGCGAGGTTCGATCGCCCATGTGCACGAGACGTCGCTGCCGTACGGACAGCACCCGGTCGTCGTCCAGGCCGTACCGGGTGACGCGGTCCAGGAGTCCCGCGTCCAGGACGAGGGTCTGACGGTGGGCGAGCACCGGCGCGCTGTCCGGTGTGAGCCATCGACCGCCCGCGGGCCGGAAGCGGAGCGGCAACCAGTTGGGCAGGTTGACCATGTCCTCGTTCTCGACGTGGCGGTCCGCGACGTCGGAGGTGAGCCGGTTGTAGCAGCCGGCCGCGTAGGTACCCGGGTAGTGCACGTCGTCCGCCGCGCACTCGGGCAGTGCTCCGCGCGTGGCGAAGCGGCCGTTGCCCAGGGTGCACAGCGCCTCCCTCAGACGCTGGTGTGCGGGATCGTATCCCTCGTACTCCCAGGTCCAGGCCGTCATGCGACTGTCCCCTTCACGGCTTCGGAGTCGGGAGGCCTGGATGAAGGCCGCTGCCGGACCAATGTCGCCCGAAGCGGACAGCGCCCCGGATACCCGCGACAGGAGCGTGTCGCGCGAAACCGGGACGTTCATCGGCCCGGCACAGGCCTTCCGCCGGTCAGGTCCGCTGGGGCACGACCGCGACGGGGCAGTCCGCGTGGTGCAGCAGGGTGTGGCTGACCCGGCCCAGCTGGAGGCCGAAGTGGCCGGACCGGCGCCGTGCGCCCACGACCACGAGGTCGGCGGCGGCCGAGCGGTTCACCAGCACCTTGCGGGCGGGTCCCTCGACCGTGGCCCGGCGCACCCGCACGGCCGGATGGTCGGCCATGACGTCGGCCACCAGCGCGTCCACCAGGTCGGAGGCCTGTGCCTCGTGCTCGTAGACGGGAGTCTCGGCCGGCGCCGGGGGGTCGGCGTTCTCGTTCATCGGAAGGCGCCATGCGCGGACGACGTCCAGCTCGCACCCGCGGGCCTCGGCCTCGCGGAACGCGAAGCGTACGGCCTCGGCACTCGTGTCGGGGTCCCCGGCCCCGAGCAGGATCCGACCGTGCGTGCCGGCCAGACCGGCCTTGTCACCCCGGACCACTATGACCGGGCAGTACGCACGGGCGGCGACCGCGAGGCTCACCGAGCCCAGCAGCGCTCCCTTCAGCTCTCCCCGACCGCGCGACCCCGTCACCAGGGCGGATGCGTTGTCGCCCTCGCTCAGCAGGGCGGCCACCGCCTCTGCGGCCACCGCCTCGCCCGTCACCTTCAGGTCGGGGTGGAGGCGACGGACACGTTCCTCGGCGGAAGCCACGATGTGGTCCGCCATCACCCGCTCCGACGGGCGCTCCCGGCCCAGCGACGGCAAGGCGCCTTCATAGCGTTCCCACAGCGAGGCATGGACCAGCCGCAACGGCAGACCGTGGCGGACGGCCTCGTCCGCCGCCCAGTCGATGGCCAGGATGCTGCCGTCAGATCCGTCGACGCCCACGATCAAGGGCAGTTCCATGATCCCCACCGCCAATCCGTCGGGCTGCCATCACGTGCAGCAGGGGGTCTCACTGACACGGTCCCACTCCGGCTCCATCGGGGGCAGGGACGGTCGGGCCCCGGCCGAGGACGTTCGGCCCATCTCGGGCAGGGGATCCGGCGCGGCCGGAGACGGGGCCGATCGCCCCTGCCCGGACGGCCGGAGACCGGCGGAGCCGGGGTTCGCTTTGCCGAAACCGCAACAAGCCTCGCCACGCCCCAGCCGCCGACCACATGATCGGGGAGCGATCTCGGCGCAGGGCAGATCGAGGATCCAGGAGGAGTCATGTCGCAGCAGGCCACGGCAGTCACACACCGGCTGGTCACCTCGCCCGCGGGCCGGATCCACCTGGTGGAGCAGGGCACCGGGCCACTGGTGCTGCTCGTGCACGGCTTCCCGGAATCCTGGTACTCCTGGCGCCACCAGCTGCCGGCCTTGGCCGCAGCCGGGTACCGCGCGGCCGCCATCGATGTCCGCGGCTACGGCCGTTCCTCCAGGCCCGGCGACACCGAGGCGTACCGGATGCTGGAGCTGGTGGAGGACAACGCCGCCGTGGTGCACGCCCTGGGCGAGCAGTCCGCGGTGATCGTCGGACACGACTGGGGGTCGGCCATCGCCGCCAACTCCGCCCTGGTCAGGCCGGACGTCTTCCGCGCGGTGGGGATGCTCGGTGTTCCCTACGCCCCGCGTGGCGGGCCGCGGCCCGGCGAGGTCTTCGCGCAGTTGGGCGGGGACGAGGAGTTCTACGTCTCCTACTTCCAGGAGCCCGGCCGGGCCGAGGCCGAGATCGAGCCCGACGTGCGCGGCTGGCTCGCCGGCTTCTACGCCGCCCTGTCCGCCGACACCATGCCCGCACCCGACGCACCCGGCCCGTACTTCGTCAGCCGGGGCGGGAGGCTGCGCGACCGCTTCCCCACCGGCCGGCTGCCGGTCTGGCTCAGTGAAGACGACCTGGACGTCTACTCCGGGGAGTTCGAGCGGACCGGCGTGAGCGGGGCGCTCAACCGCTACCGGAACATGGACCGGGACTGGGAAGATCTCGCCGGCTTCGACGGCGCCCCCATCACCCAGCCGTCCCTGTTCATCGGTGGCGGCCTGGACGCCTCCACCACGTGGATGGCCGATGCGATCAAGGCGTACCCCACCACCCTGCCCGGCCTGGTCTCCTCCCGGATCCTCGACGGCTGCGGCCACTGGATCCAGCAAGAGCGCCCCGCCGAGATCAACCGGCTCCTGACCGACTGGCTCGCCTCCTTGCCCGCCTGAGGCCTCTCCCAACGCCGGGACACCTGCCCGGGAGCGGCCGGGCGCCGGCCCGCCGGGAATGCTCAGTGCTGTCGTGACTCGTGAACACCTGAATCGCTCGCCGGCGCCGCGCTGCCTCCCGAACCGCTGTCGAAGCCCGCCGGTCTCGCGAACAGAGCCACCCGACCCGTCGCAGCCGCCTCATCGCTCGCCGGCGCCGCGCTGCCTCCCGAACCGCTGTCGAAGCCCGCCGGTCTCGCGAACAGAGCCACCCGACCCGTCGCAGCCGCCTCATCGAGGCCGAAGGTCCCCATGACGGTGCCCGGGCGGCCCGTGGTGTCGCACCCCCTGGAGGCACAGGCTGACACCAGGGGGCTCGAACGGGATGCGGAACGGGATGCCGAGGGCGACGATGACGAACAGCCCGGCGAACGGCGTCCTGGACGGGCGCACGCGGTCCGGCATCACGCCGATGCCCCCGGTTGCCGTCGTCGCACGACACTGACGCGGCACACAGAGAGGGATGAGGGCGGTGGACGGGCCGGTGATCGTCGGGGTGGACGGCTCCGAGTCGAGCCTGTGGGCCGCTGACGAGGCAGCGCTGCGCGAGGTTCCGCTGCACGTGGTGTACGCCTCGCTGTGGGAGCGCTACGAACAGGCCGTGTTCCCCGCGGCCCCGGGACCGTCGGAGCAGATACTCACCGCCGTCCTGGTGGTGGCAGCGGCGAAGCGCGCCCGGCAGCGCGTTCCCGGCACCGATGTCACCACCGAGGTCGTACCCGAGGGGCCGGTATCCGTGCTCCTTGGTGCGGCACGCAAGGCCTCCGTGCTGGTCATCGGGTCTCGCGGACGGGGAAGCGCCGCCGAGTTGCTGCTGGGCTCGGTCGGTCTGGCCGTGGCCGGGCGGGCCGACGGTGCGGTGATCGTCGTGCGCGGCGACCATGCCGACCGGACCGGGCCGCGGAGCCGGGAGCGGCGTGTCGTCGTGGGAGTCCCCGACAAGCCGGCGGACTCGGTGGCGGTGCGGTTCGCCTTCCGGGAGGCGGCCCGGCGCGGCGTGCCGCTCGAGGCGGTGCGGGCCTGGTGCCTCCCGGCGGACGAGGCGACCGACCACGCCCCGTTCACCGGCGAACCCGTCGAAGTGCACCGGCAGCGTGCCGTCGAGGCTCTGGAGACCGGGCTGCGCGAGCCGGCCGGGGAGCTTCCGGGGGTCGAGGTGCGCCGGCGGGTCGTCGAGGGCCCTGCCCGTGCCGCACTGCTCGACGCCTCGGCCGACGCCGCCCTCCTCGTGGTCGGCGCGCGGCACCATCACGGACGCTTCGGTCCCCGCATCGGCCGCGTCACGCACGCCGTGCTCCACCACGCAGCCTGTCCCGTGGCGGTCGTTCCCGAGCGGGGGTGATCCCCAAGGGACCTCGTACAGCCCGTCAGCGCCGGACTCTCGGCATCCCCAGCCCGATCCACGAGATGATCTCCCGCTGGATCTCGTTGTTGCCGCCGCCGAAGGTGAAGATGACCGCGGAGCGGTAGCCGCGTTCCAGTTCGCCGCGCAGGACCGCTCCGGCCGAGCCCTCCTTGAGGGCGCCGGGGGCCGCGACGATCTCCATCAGCCAGGCGTAGGCGTCGCGTCGGGCCTCGGAGCCGTAGACCTTGACGGCCGAGGCGTCCTGGGGGGTGAGGGTGCCGTTCTGGACCGCGCCGACCATCTGCCGGTTGAGCAGTTTCAGCGCGTCCAGCCGGGTGTGGGTGCGGGCCAGGAGGCGGCGTACCCAGGGCAGGTCGGCGACGCGGCGGCCGTCGGCGAGCTTGGTCTCCATCG
This sequence comes from Streptomyces collinus, assembly GCF_031348265.1. NCBI lineage: Bacteria > Bacillati > Actinomycetota > Actinomycetes > Kitasatosporales > Streptomycetaceae > Streptomyces > Streptomyces collinus. The sequence continues at coordinate 613,484 of NZ_CP133771.1, forward strand.
CCCAGCGCTGCACGTCGTGCAGGGCCCGGATCGCCATGGTGCCGTGGGCGGCCAGGGTCACGCGCTCGTGGTTGAGCTGGTTGGTGATCAGCCGCCAGCCCTGGTTCTCGGCGCCGACCCGGCGCGAGACGGGGACGCGGACGTTCTCGTAGTAACTGGCGGTGGTGTCGTGCGAGGCGAGGGTGTTGATCAGGGTGCAGGAGTAGCCGGGGTCGGTGGTCGGCACCAGGAGCATGGTGATGCCCTTGTGCGGCGGGGCGTCGGGGTCGGTGCGCACGGCCAGCCACACCCAGTCGGCCGTGTCGCCGTTGGTCGTCCAGATCTTCTGGCCGTCCACGACGTACTCGTCGCCGTCCCGTACCGCCCTGGTGCGCAGGGACGCGAGGTCGGTGCCCGCGCCCGGCTCGCTGTAGCCGATGGCGAAGTCGATCTCGCCGGAGAGGATCTTCGGCAGGAAGTACGCCTTCTGCTCGTCGGTGCCGTACTGCATGATCGTCGGGCCGACGGTGTTCAGCGCCATGAGCGGCAGCGGGACGCCGGCCTGGGCGGCCTCGTCGAAGAAGATGAACTGCTCCATGGCCGTCAGGCCGCGCCCGCCGTACTCCTTCGGCCAGCCCACGCCGAGCCAGCCGTCCATGCCGAGCCGCCGGATGGTCTCGCGGTAGAACCGCTTCTGTGCGGCCGGGTCGCCGTGCCGGGCGTACAGGTGGTCCGGGACCAGTTCGGCGAAGTAGGACCGCAGTTCGGTGCGCAGCCGCTGCTGCTCGGGCGTGTATTCGAGGTGCACGGCGCCTCCAGGCTCCCAAGGCCGGTCCTGTCGGCGCACACCGTAGAACGTGTTCCAGAAATAGGGAATGGTGTCGGTCAGAGGGAATGGTGTCGGTCAGTTCAGCGTGGCGAGGAAGTCCGTGCACGCCCGCGCGCAGGCGCGGCATGCCGCCGCCGAGTCCTCCGCTCCTGGTTGCCGGTCGAAGACATGGGCGGCCTCCAGGCACACGGTCCGGCACCACTCCACCTGGACCCGGATGGTGCTCTCGTCCACCTGGTTCTGCTCGGACAGCACACGGCAGGTCGCGTCACAGACCTCCGCGCACATGATGCCCTTGCGTCGTACGAGTTCCTGGTTCTCGGTGCCGTCGGGATCCACGAGGCTTGCGCGCAGCGCGCACGCCCGCGCGCACTCGGTGCACGCCTGCGCACAGGCGAAACGGTCCTCCAGGAACCGGAACAGCTCCTGCTGGGATGTCGTCGAAGTCACACCGCGCGGGTAGCCCCGCTCGACGTCGGTCAAACCGGTGTTCGCAGCGGAGAACCGTTCACGGGCCGCTCCCCTCCCCCGGCCGAGGGGACCGGGTTCATGGTGGGGACCAGGGGTACCCGCGCGCCATGAATAGCGCATGGATGGAGATGGCCGCGGGCGACGCCCCCGGCTTCGGGTTCGTCGTGACCGGTCTGGTGGTCGTGGCCCTGCTGCTGGGCGCCTTCATCCTGGGCCTGCGGCACAAGCGCCGGCGTCCGCCGCGGCCCGACGAGCAGCCGAGGCTCCCCGACGGCGGCCCGGTCCGCGAGACGCTGGAGCGCCGCGAGCCCGACGAGATGCCGAGAAGTGAGGAGCGTCTGACGCCGCACGAGCTGAAGACGCACGGCAACCAGAGCGACCGGACCAGCGCCTCGCAGACGCGCCCGCGCTGGAACGAGGGCAGCAGCGGCGGCTTCGGCAGCGGCGGCCCGGGAGCCCGCTGAACCGCCACCGGCTCGTCCAGCACTTCGTAAAAGAGGGCCCGTGCCTGTGCACGGGCCCTTTTCCATGCCCTGCCCCAGACAGAGTGAGGTGGATCACAGGTTTAGGGTGCAGCGTGGGGTGGGGTCCAGCGTCTTTTGAGAGGTGTAGGGGGCCACTGAGACGCAGGACGGTGAGGATGGAGCAGGTTCGGGCGGACGGCTTCGACGAGTTCGCGGCCGCCCGTTGGTCGGCGCTGCTCCATGTCGCGCGTCTGCTCACGGGGGGTGACCGGCAGCGTGCCGAGGATCTGGTGCAGGAAGCCTTGGTCAAGTTGTGGTTCGTTTGGCCGAAGGTCGCCGAGCAGGCTCCGGAGGCGTACGTCCGCACCGTGCTGGTGCGGCTGGCGGCCCGCTCGGCGCGGCGGCGCTGGTGGGGGGAGCGCCCGGTGGAGCAACTGCCGGACCGGGCCGACCCGGGCGACATGTCCTCCGCCGTCGCGGAGCGTTCGCGACTGGAGGCGGCGCTGGCCCTGCTGTCGCCGAAGCAGCGGGCCGCGGTGGTCCTGCGCTACTACGAGGACCTGCCCGAGTCCCAGGTCGCCCAGGCCCTGGGCTGCCCGGTGGGCACAGCCCGGTCCCATGCGTCGCGCGGAGTCGCGCGGCTCCGCCAGATCCTGTCCGACGCCGTCAGGCCCGTGGGGTGAAAGGAGAACCGATGGACGACTTCGAGCGGGACCTGTCGCGGCTGATGCGCGACACCCAGCAGCACACCCCCTACGAGCCCGAGCACCGGCAGCGGCTGCACGCGGGCATCCGCTCCCGCCGCCGGTCACGGTTGCTGTGGAAGGCGGGCGGCTCCGCCGTGGCGGTGGCCGGGCTCAGTGTCGGGCTGGCCCTGCTGCCCAGCATGCTCACCCGCGCCCAGCCCGCCGATCACCGTCCGCAGCCGACGACGAGTCCGACGACCTCGCCGGACAGCACACCGACCACCGCACCACCGGCGCCGAGCACGACGCCGACCGAGCAGCCCGAGACGACCCTGCCCGCGACCATGACCGGCGGTGTCACACCGTCCGGGCCGACGAGCGAGCCGGCGCGGGACCCCACGCCGACGGCCACGTCCTCCGAGAGCCGGTCCGGCACGACGCCGCCCGCCACGCCGGCGCCCTCCCCCACACCGACGACGGTCCCGCCGTCCCCGGTGGACTCCGAGGAACCCTCGGCATCGGTCTACCCCGAGTAGCCGCCTGAGCGGCCCTCCCCGCCAGGGCGCCCTCGCCCCGAGCCTCCTTCACCGCACCACCCGCCACGGGCGCCTTCGGCATGCCCAAAACCGGCGACCGGGCATGCCCCGCGCCAGAAGAGGACCGTGAAACAGCCATGCGAACCGTACGGCGGTCGGCCCTGATCGACCGCCCGATACCCGGGCCGTCCGCGTTGCCCCGGCGGGCACCCCTGCCCGCGCACCACCCGGAACCCGTCCTCGACGTGGTCGTCCCCGTGTACAACGAGGAGAACGACCTGGAACCCTGCGTCCGGCGGTTGCACGCGCACCTCGGCGAGACCTTCCCCTACGCCTTCCGCATCACCATCGCCGACAACGCCAGCACCGACGCCACCCCGCGGATCGCCGCACGGCTGGCCGCGGAACTGCCCGGCACGGACTGGATCCGGCTCGCCGAGAAGGGGCGGGGCCGGGCGCTGCACACCGCGTGGTCACGCTCCCGCGCGCCGGTGCTCGCGTATCTGGACGTGGACCTGTCCACCGACCTCGCCGCACTGCTGCCGCTGGTCGCGCCGCTGATCTCGGGTCACTCGGACATCGCCATCGGCACCCGGCTGGCCCGGGGATCGCAGGTGGTGCGCGGGCCCAAACGGGAGATCATCTCCCGCTGCTACAACGGACTGCTGCGCTCCACGCTCGCCGTGCGGTTCTCCGACGCGCAGTGCGGGTTCAAGGCGGTGCGGCGGGACGTCGCCGAGCGGCTGCTGCCGCTGGTGGAGGACCGCGAGTGGTTCTTCGACACCGAGCTGCTGGTGATCGCCGAGCGCGCGGGGCTGCGCATCCACGAGGTGCCGGTGGACTGGGTGGACGACCCCGACAGCCGGGTCCACATCCTCTCCACGGCACTGGCCGATCTGCGGGGCATGGCCAGGCTGGGCCGGGCCCTGGCCGGCGGCCGGCTGCCGCTGACCGCGCTGCGCCGCAGAGACGGCGACCTCGACGGGGAGCTGCCGGCGGGTCTGGCCCGGCAGGCGGTGCGCTTCGCCGCGGTCGGTGCCGCCAGCACCCTGTGCTATCTGCTGCTGTACACCCTGCTCAGACCGGCGACGGGAGCGCAGGCCGCCAACGGGCTCGCCCTGCTCGCCAGCGCGATCGCCAACACGGCGGCCAACCGGCGGCTCACGTTCGGGGTGCGGGGCCGCGACGGCGCGCTCCGCCACCAGCTCAAGGGCCTGGCCGCCTTCATGGTCGGGCTGGCCCTGACCAGCGGTTCACTGGCCGTCCTCCACCACCTCGCGCCCGGGGCCGGCCATCGGGTCGAGCTGGTGACGCTGATCGCCGCCAATCTGGCCGCGACGCTGCTGCGCTTCCTCCTCTTCCGGGCCTGGGTGTTCCCGGCCCGCCGTACGACAGGATCCGTCTCGCCATGAGCACCATCCAGCTGCGCCGGCCGCCCTCCACCGCCAGCGGCCCCGAAGTACCGTACCGAAAACGGGAGTTGCGGCCGAGGGTGCGCGCCGCCGTCCGCTACGGGCCCGTGCTGCTGACATACGGCGTGCTGAAGCTGGCCGGCTTCGCCGTCTTCATGTATCTGCTGGACTCGGCGGGCGACTTCCGGAAGAAGAACCCGCGCTTCGGCGGCGGGGAGCACGCCTGGGATGTCCTGGCCAGCTGGGACGGCTGGTGGTACCAGCAGATCGCCGAGCACGGGTACGACCCCGCACTGGAGCCCGTCCCGGGTGCGAAGGGCCTGATCACGCTGGAGGGCAACTCGGCGGCGTTCTTCCCGCTGTATCCGACCCTGATGCGACTGGTCTCGGAGTGCACCGGACTGGGCCTGTACGGCGCCGGCATGACGGTCTCCGTCATCGCCTCGTTCGTCGCGGCCCTCGGCGTCTACGCCGTGACGAAGCGGCTGGGCGGCCACCGGGCCGGTCTGGTCGCGGCCGGGCTGTGGGCGGTGTGGCCCGGCTCGGGCACGGAGTGGTCGGGCTACTCGGAGAGCCTCTACACGGCGCTGGCCGCGTGGGCCTGTCACGCCGTCATGTCCCGCCGCTGGCTCACCGCCGGCCTGCTGACCTGCGCGGCGGGACTCTGCCGGCCCACCGCCGTCGCGCTCGTCGCCGCCCTGGCCGTGGCCGTGGCGCTGTCCTTGCGCCGCCGGGAGGACGGGGTGCGGCGCCCGCTCGCCGCCGTGGCCATCGCACCGTTGGGCCTGTTCGGCTACCTCGCCTGGGTCAACTACCGGATAGGCGACATCAACGGCTACTCCAAGCTGCAGGACGGCGCCTGGGCCCACAAGTTCGACTGGGGAGTCCACACGTTCAACGTGCTGACGTCCATCCCGGTCGGTCACTTCGACTACCTGTTCGCGATGCCCTTCGAGGACGTCATCGGCGTCTGCGTGGTGCTGATGGTGCCGGTGCTGACCGTGCTGCTGCTGCGGATGCGACCGCCCGCCGTGCTCGTCGTCTACACGGTCCTGTCCTACCTCATGGTGATGACGACCCAGCAGTACTTCGGCAACGTCTCGCGCTATCTGCTCCCGCTCTTCCCGCTGTTCGTCCCGCTCGCCCTCGCCATGAGCCGGCTCCGATGGCCGTCCCTGGCCACGGTCCTCGGCACGGCCGCGCTGGCCTCCGGGTCGTACGCCGGGTACGTGCTGTTCATCCTCGGGGTGCCGTAGTCGGCCCGGCAACTGCCCCTGGCGCCCGATGAGATGCCTCCGAAACATTCCCTTCACGCAGGAAGTATTTAGGGGTAACGACCGCTGCCTACCGTGCCTGCCTTGTCGTCCCCAACCCGCAGCGAGGAGGCGTGGCATGAGCACCGAGCCACGACTGGCAGAAGTCACCGGTCCGGAACCCGCGCAGGAGGCACCGCGGGGTACGGACCAGGCCGTCAAGGAGACCCTGGAGGACTACACCCTCCGCTTCGCGCCGCGCAGTTACCGGCGCTGGACTCCGATGGTGGTGGCGACGACCGCGCTCGGCGGCATCGCCTACATGGCCGACTTCTCCATCGGAGCCGGCATCGGCCTCGCCCACGGCACCGGCAACGCGCTGCTCGCGATCGCCGTCGCCGCCGTCGTCATCTTCGTGACGGGCTTCCCGCTCGCCTACTACGGGGCCCGCTACAACATCGACCTGGACCTGATCACCCGCGGCTCCGGGTTCGGCTACTTCGGCTCGGTCATCACCAGCGTCATCTTCGCCAGTTTCACCTTCATCTTCTTCGCCCTCGAAGGCTCGATCATGGCGCAGGGCCTGAAGCTGGGCCTCGGACTGCCGCTCTGGCTGGGCTATCTGGTCTCCACCCTGATGGTGATCCCCCTGGTGATCTACGGCATGTCGGCGCTGAGCAAGCTCCAGGTGTGGACCACCCCCGTCTGGCTGCTGCTGATGGTCGGCCCGCTGGTCTACCTGGTCGCCACCGACCCGGGCACCGTCGACCGGTTCCTCGCCTACGCGGGCACCGACGGGGACGGCGGCGTCAACACCGCCTCCGTGCTGCTCGGCGCGGGCGTGTGCCTGTCGCTGATCGCGCAGATCGGCGAGCAGATCGACTACCTGCGCTTCATGCCTCCCAAGACCGAGGCCAACAAGCGCAGTTGGTGGACGGCCGTGGTGATGGCGGGTCCGGGCTGGGTGGTGCTGGGCGCGCTGAAGCAGGCCATCGGCGTGTTCCTCGCGGTGTACATCATCGCCGAGGTCGGCGCCTCCGCCGCGCCCGAGCCGATCCAGCAGTTCAAGCACGCTTTCGACGCGATGATGCCGTCCTGGATCGTCCTCCCGCTGGCCGTGGCCCTGGTCGTGATCAGCCAGATCAAGATCAATGTCACGAACGCCTACTCCGGCTCCCTCGCCTGGACCAACTCCTTCACCCGGGTCACGAAGCGCTACCCGGGCCGGATGGTCTTCGTCCTGGTCAACCTGGGCTTCGCGCTCGCGCTGATGGAGGCGGACATGTTCAGCTTCCTCAACAGCATCCTGGGCTTCTACTCGAACTGCGCGATCGCCTGGGTCGTCACGGTGGCCACCGACATCGGCATCAACAAGTACGTGCTGAAGCTGTCCCCGCACGCCCCCGAGTTCCGCCGCGGCATGCTCTACGCCGTCAACCCCGTCGGGGTCGTCTCCTTCGTCGCCGCCTCGGGGCTGTCCATCGCGATGTACTTCCACGCCCTCGGCGACACGCTCCAGCCGTACTCCCCCGTCGCCGCTGCCGTCATCGCCTTCGTCCTCACTCCGTTGATGGCCGTGGTCACCAAGGGCAGGTACTACCTGCGCCGCACCGACGACGGCATCGCCGATCCCCTCCTGGACGAGGACGGCAACCCCAGCTCCGTCGCCTACACATGCCATGTGTGCCGGCAGCAGTTCGAGCGGCCGGACGTCGCCGCGTGCCGGACGCACGACGCGGTCGTCTGCTCGCTGTGCCTGAGCACCGACAAGGTCGGGGACCACGTCCTGCCGGCGGCGGTCTGACCCATGGGCGGGAGCGCGGCCGGGCGCTCCCGCCGTACGGCACGTTCCAACTCGGTCTCGGACGCGTTGTGCGGGCCCGGACGGGGCGGCGGCTCCGGGGCCCGGGCGGCATACTGATCTTGCGCCGCGCAGTGAGCGGGCCGACGGTCGGAGAGGGGATGACGGGACGTGACCACCGATGAGCATGACGGACGGGGAACACCCCACGAGCCGCCAGGCATCCCCCCGGCCCCCGACGACGTGTGGCTGAGATTCCTCACGGACAGCGAGTCCGCCATACGCGTCTCCGCTCCCCGGGAGCCCTCCGCCGAGGAACGGGCGGCCGGGCGGCGGCTACAGCCTCCGCACGCCGTCGGCGACCTGTGGCAGCCGGAGGAGTTGTGGGTGCGCGTGGCGTGGCAGGACCTGGACCGCCGGGCCAAGGTCCGGCGCGTGGGACGGGTCGCCGCCACCGCGGCAGCCGTCGCCCTGGCCTTGGGGGCCTGGTCCCAGCTGTCCACCGGCGCGGGCACGGGCGACCGGCCCGGCGAGAGCACGGTGCGGCAGGTCGAGGGGGCGACCGCCCGGCTGCCCACGGCCACACCCGTCCCGCCCGCAACCCCCTTCCCGCAGCCCTCCCGATAGCCCACGCAAGGGGGGTACGGTCGCGCCCCGCCGCCTAGGATGAGCCACACAGGCCGGATCTGGGCGCTCGTCCGGGCGCGGCCCCCCACAGGCAGGAACGCGCAGGCAACGCGACCGAAGGGGGACGGAGATGAGCGCGCCACGCCTCAGCAGCACCCCGTTGCCGGGCATAGGGGTCCGCTACGACCTGACGACACGGGACCACGGCCGGCGTCTCTCGGTGGTCGCGCACCGGGACGGGCACCGGACGGTCAGCGCCTACCGCGAGGACGACCCGGACGCGTGCGACCTGTCGGTGCGGCTGGCACCGGAGGAGGCGGCCACGCTCATCGACGCCCTGATGCCCGAGCATCACACGCCGAACCTGCTGTCCACCACCGACCTGGGGCTCGTCGCCGAGCGGATCGAACTGCCCGGCTCCTCGCACTGGAACGGGCGGCTGCTGGGCGAGTCCCGGATCCGTACCGAGACCGGGGCGTCCGTGGTGGCGGTGCTGCGCCGGGCGGAGGCGATCCCCTCCCCCACCCCGGACTTCCGGCTGGCCGGTGGCGACATCCTCATCGTCATCGGGACCCGCGAGGGCGTGGAGGCGGCCGCCGCGATACTCGGGCGGGAGTGACCCGCCATGCAGTCCTCCGCCGTCTTCCTGATCGAGTTCGGCTGCCTCATCCTCGGGCTGGGGCTGCTCGGCCGGTTCGCCGGGCGCTTCCGCTTCTCGCCGATCCCCCTCTATCTGCTGGCCGGGCTCGCCTTCGGGGAGGGCGGGCTGCTGCCGCTGGGCGCCAGCGAGGACTTCGTCGCCGTCGGCGCCGAGATCGGTGTCATCCTGCTGCTGCTCATGCTGGGCCTGGAGTACACGGCCACCGACCTCGTCTCCCACCTCAGGACCCACTACCCCGCCGGGCTCCTCGACGCCGTCCTCAACGCCCTGCCGGGCGCGGTCCTGGCCCTGCTGCTCGGCTGGGGCCCGGTCGCCGCCGTCGTCCTGGCCGGTGTCACCTGGGTCTCCTCGTCGGGCGTCATCGCCAAGATCCTCGGAGACCTGGGGCGGCTGGGAAACCGGGAGACCCCGGCCATTTTGAGCATCCTCGTCCTGGAGGACCTCTCGATGGCGGTGTACCTGCCCATCGTCACGGCCCTGCTGGCCGGGGTGAGCCTGGCCGCGGGCGGCGTCACGCTGGCCATCGCCGTGGGCGTGCTGGCCCTGGTGCTGGTCCTCGCGGTGCGCTACGGCCGCCTCGTCTCGCGTTTCGTCTCCAGCGACGACCCCGAGAAACTGCTCCTGGTCGTCCTCGGTGTGACGCTCGTGGTGGCCGGGGTGGCCCAGCAGTTGCAGGTGTCGGCGGCGGTGGGCGCCTTCCTGGTCGGCATCGCGCTGTCGGGTGAGGTCGCCGAGGGCGCGACGAGTCTGCTCGCGCCGCTGCGGGACCTGTTCGCCGCGGTGTTCTTCGTCTTCTTCGGCCTGCACACCGACCCGGCCAGCATTCCGCCGGTGCTGCTGCCCGCCCTCGCCCTGGCCGCCGTCACCACGGCCACGAAGATCGCCACGGGCTACTGGGCCGCGCGCCGTGCGGGCATCGGGCCGAGGGGCCGCTGGCGCGCCGGCGGCACGCTCGTCGCCCGCGGCGAGTTCTCCATCGTCATCGCCGGGCTGGCCGTCACGTCCGGCATCGAGCCCTCCCTCGGCCCCCTGGCCACGGCGTACGTCCTCATCCTGGTCCTGCTCGGCCCTCTCACCGCCCGGTGGACGGAACCGCTGGCCACGCGTCTGACCGGACGCTCCAGCCGACGCGGCGTGCCGGCTCCCCCCGGCGCGCACGAGGCACTCGACGAGGACCAGGACACGGCCGGCCGGACCTGATCGAGCCGCCGGGACAACCGGCGCGGACGTCCACGACGACCGGCCGGAGTGGGCTGTAAGCCCGGTGGTGCCGCCGCGTTCAGCCCGTCTTCCAGCCCCTGCGCGTGTCGATCCGCTCCCACTCCGCGTCCCACTGGGCCAGGCGCCGCCGGTCCAGGGCCAGGCGGGTCAGCCAGACGGCTCCCAGGACCGCACCGCCCGCGGAAGCCCCCGCGAGCGCGCCGCCCATCGAGGTGTGGAGCCACACCTCGCCGCTGGACACCGGTGGGCTCGTGAGGTCACCGCTCCGGTTCACCCAGACGGAGATGGTGCTTCCGGCGGGGGCCCTGGGCGCTACCCGGGCCTCCTCCCGGTGCGTGGAGCCGTCGGGCCCGGTCCACCGCACCTTGCCCCACACCCGGTGATCGCTCGCCGTGCGGGCCGGAGACGGGCCGGGCGCGTCCTCGACGACCACCGCCGTGACCTGGCGGCTCTCGGCCCGCTGCCGTTCGGCGGCTCGCTCGACCGTGCCCGCGGCCGTCACCCCGGCGACCAGCCCGCCCAGCAGGGCGAGCACCCAGCCGGCGAGCACGACCCAGGCCTCGACGACGTCGACGCGCCGTTTGAGCGCGTTGCGTCGCCACCGCCACCACCGCACGGTCACCCGCTCTGACGCTTTCATGGGCCGACACCCCCTCGTGAGCACCGGCAGCACCCTTCCAGTGTGCGCCTGACTGCCGCTGACGCTCGCCGATCAGTGCGGGGCGGCTCGTCGCGAAGGGGTGAGGGCGTGGTTCACGCGGGAGATGCCGCGATCCGTACCCGGTCGCTCTCGCCGCCGGAGAGGAAGGAGGCCATCGCGCTGCCCTCCTCGGCGACGGTGGTGCGGTCGGCCCGGGAGAAGCGGCGCAGCGGGTTCACCAGCACCGTGTCCGCCTCGACGGTCCAGGTCGCGGCGACCCTGCCGTCGACCAGTACGACGCGCTCGCCGGCGACGGACAGGTGGCGGTGCGCGTCGTCGATGATGCGGCTGCGGTCGTGGTAGCCGAGGATCGCGTTGTCGAACGCCGGCAGGAACCGCACGGGCGCCGACGTGCCAGGGTCGGGGCGGGGGGCATCGGGGAGGTCGAGCAGTTCGCGGCCGCGTTCGTCGCGGAAGGCGACCAGTTCTCCGCGCAGGGCGGAGACCGCGGCGGGCAGTCCGGCGAGGCCGCACCAGGCGCGCAGGTCGGCCGAGGCGGCGGGGCCGAAGGCCGTCAGGTAGCGCCGTACCAAAGTCTGGCCGACGGGGTCGGAGCCGTCCGTCGTGGGCGGGTCGACCTCGCGCCCCAGCCAGGAGGAGATCAGCGCGTAGCGCACTCCGGCTTTGGTACGCCACAGTCCGCGCGGCGGCAGTTGGACCGTCGGCAGGAGGGCGGCGACCAGCATTTCCCCCAGGGGCCGGGGCCCGGCCGCGGGCCAGCGGTCGGCGACGGCGCGCGCGAGTTCGGGCATGGAGCGGGGTTCGCCGTCCGCCATGGCCTTCCGGCCCGCCGTGGCGAGTTCGCCGGGATCGACCCCGTCGAGCTCGCGCCGGTAGACCCCGAGGACCCGCTGGCGCAGCATGCCGTCGTGGCGGGCGCGCCAGGCCAGGACGTCGTCGGCGGTGACGAGATGGACGGTGCGGCGCATGAGGTGGGTGCGCACGACACGCCGCCCGGTCAGCAGGTCCGACAGCTCCGCCGGGTCGAACGTCCGCAGCCGCGACCAGAGGCCGGGGAACGGCTCCTGCGGTTCCTGCGCCTGGAGGCCGCAGAGGTGCGTGACGGCGTCCAGGACCGGCAGGTCGGCGCGATCGAGGAGCAACTGCCGGGCGAGGGTGGCGCGGTTGAGCGCCCGGGCGTCGAGAACGGTCATCGGTGCACCTCGGCCTCTGCGTCGTGTGCCGACCCGTGGTCCAGGTGTCCGGGCGGCGTGCACGCTCACCGTCGCACGGGATGCGGTCAGTTCGTGACCCCATCCGGCGCGCGGGTCCCAGCCCGCGGAGGTGGCCGGGAGTTGGGATCGGCCGGCGCGCGGCTCCTTCCCTACCTTCCCTATCGAATTACTAGGAAAGTATTGACGGCGCCTTGCACTCCTGCGCAGGATGATGCGCATGGCCCACACACCTTTCCCGCCGGTGAGGCTCAACGCCCCACTGCGCAAACGGACTTGAGGAGATCCCTGTGACGGGCGTTGCCCCGGCGCCGTCCCGCCCGGCCGCGGAGTCCGACCAGGCCGGGCCCGGCCGTGCGCACTGGCTGCGCGTGGCCCGCGAGACGGCGGAGGACCTCGCCACGGACGCGGTGGCCAGGGACCAGGCGGGCAAGCCTCCCTTCGACGAGGTGTCGCGGCTGCGCGAGTCGGGACTGCTGACGCTTCTCGTCCCTGCCGATACCGGTGGCGGCGGCGCCGACTGGACCGAGGCGTACGCCGTGGTCCGGGAGATCGCGGCGGCCGACGGCGCCATCGGCCAGCTGCTCGGCTGTCACTACTTCACGTCCTGGAGCGCCCGGTTCCTCGCCGGAGCGGCCCTTGCCGCCCGGCTGGAGCGGCGGTCCGCGGCGGAGCAGTGGTGCTGGGGCGGTGGCCTGGCCCGGCAGGAACCGGCGCTGACGCTCGTCAAGGACACGCGGGGGTACGTCCTCGACGGCCGGCAGAGCTATGCCGCCGGCGTCCTGGTCGCCGACCGTCTCACCGTACGGGCGGTCCGGGCCGAGACGGGCGAACCCCTCGCGCTCGTGGTGGATCCCGCCCTCGCGGGCGTGGTCGTCGACGGTGACGCCGACCCCTTCGGGCAGCGGCTGGCGGCTGGCGGCAGCGCGGAGTTCGACGCCGTGCCGGTCACCGCCGACGACGTACTGGGGTCCCTCTCGTCGGACGAGGACGTCCTGTCGCCCTTGACGGCCCTGATGTCACCGGTCGGCCGCCTGCTGTCGGTGCAGCTCCGGCTCGGCATGGCGGAGGGCGTGCTCGCCGAGGCCCGTGAGTACAGCAGGACCGGTCCCTCCCACCGGCACCCGGACTGGCCGGTCGGCTCCCCGCAGGATCCGCAGGTGCTGACGGCGTACGGGGAGCTCACCGTGCTCACCCGCTCGGCGTCGGCGCTGGCCGACCAGGCGCGCCGGGCCGTCCAGGAGGGACTGGACCACGGCGAGGACCTGACCTACGAGGAGTACGCGGAGATCTCCGTCCTCGTGGCCATGGCCGAAGCCGCCGCGTCCAGGGCCGCCCAGGAGTCCACCGCCCGAGCCCTCGACATCATCGGCGCCCGCTCCGCCTCGGCACGGCTGGGCTTCGACCGGTTCTGGCGCAACGCCCGGACCCACACCCTGTACGAGCCCGTCGGGCACCGGCTGAGGGACGTCGGGGACTACTTCCTGAACGGTGCGCACCCTCCGTTCGTCCTGCCCGTCTGACCGCGCTCGGTCCTGTCCCATCACCTTGCAGACCGCGTCCTTCGTGCGGTCCTCCATGGCCGTGACGGGACCGAGGGCCGCATCGGCCGCGCCGGGCAGGCTTCCGCGGGGTCGGTTCACGGCCACCGTTCGCACCCGAGCGGCTTCTCACCGCCGGGGGTCCCCGCAGGTCCCCCGCCGTGACGAAGATCAGCGGCCTCGCCCCTCCGTACGGGCCGGCGCCCGCGGTCCTCCTCCTCGACGAGCCGGCCGCCAGCCCGCACCACGCCCACGCCGCCGTCGCCACGACCCGCGCGGCGGCGGCCCGACGAGCCGTTCCGCGGCGTCACGGCATCGTGCTCTGCGCGCTGATCAGCTCGGTGACCGCGCGCAGACCGCCGTGGGCGAGAGCGGCGCGCTGCCGGTCCGCGCCGGTGCCGTCCTGCAGCAGCCGGTGGATCAGGGAGGTGACCTGACGGCTGTCGCCGGAGGCGTCGAGGGCGGGGGCGACGTGCCGCAGGAATTCGTAGAGCACGTCGCCGGCGCGATGCGGTCTGCCGTCCGGGTCGATCAGGGTGTCGCCGAGCCCGTAGCGGGCGGCGTGCCACATGGCGGCCTGCAGCAGTTCGGGCGCGCAGTCGGGCAGGGGCGTGCCGGCGGCCGCTTCCGCCAGTGAGGTCTCCACGAGGGCCCGGATGATCGCGGCGAGCATGACCGCCTCGTCCGCCCGCAGCTGGACGTCCGGGCACCGCACCTCGATGGTGGGATAGGTGGCCGAGAGCCGGGCCTGCCAGTAGAGCTGCCCGGTGTCGGAGATCAGGCCGGACTCCTGGAGCCGTTCCACGCGCCGGTCGTAGTCCGCGGCGTCCTCGAAGTGCGGGGGCATGCCGCTGACCGGCCACCGGCTGAAGATCACCGTGCGCCAGCTGGCGAAGCCGGTGTCGTGGCCGTCCCAGAGCGGGGAGTTCGCGGCCATGGCCGTCAGCGTCGGCAGCCGGAAGCGGATCCGGTTCAGGACCTGCACGCCCGCCTCCCGGTCGGGGACGGCGACGTGCACGTGCGTGCCGTTGACCAGTTGCTCCGCCACCAGTTGGGGTGCCAGGGTGACCATGGCCCGGTAGCGGGCCTGGTCGGTGACGGCTATGGGGCGGCCATGCCGCAGCGGTGGTGTCCCGCAGACCCCGATCCGGCAGCCGTGCTCCTCCGCGGCCACACCGACGGCGTGCCGCAGCCGCAGCAGATGACCGCCGACCTCCTCCAGGGTGTCGCAGACCGGGGTGGCCACCTCGACCTGCGCCTGGAGCAGCTCGTACTGCACCTCCTGGTCGGTCACGAGATGCCCCACGCCCGCGGCGGCGCGCACCTTGTCCGCCTGAGGTACCGGCAGGCCCGTGACCGGGTCGAGCAGCAGGTACTCCTCTTCAACGCCGATCGTCGTCATCGACACCTTCTGTTCCGCCCGGCGGCCGGGCCGGATTTCCGGCGCGCGGAAGCGCACCGCACGCAGCGGTGACCACCTTCCGGGGGCCCGCCCGCGGGTTACCGAGTGCCGCACACGCGCTGGAACAAAACATGACACAGATACAGAAATCGCTTACGACGGAAAGGACGTCCTTGGGGTGCCGCTCGCGGCAACGAGAGGGTTCTCCCCGGACTCACCGAACTCACCGCACTCACCGCACTCACCGCACTCACCGACCTCCTCGCCTCCCTCGCGGTCGTCGCGATCGTGCGCAACCGGCGTCGAGGCCGCCGCCCGGTCGAATGGATCACTCCGCCATTCGGCCCAGGGACACTCGGCGACAGACAAGGGTGATGAACCAGACGCAATAGGTTCCTCCGGGCGGAAGGCGTCCGTGCTCCGTTGCTGCCGATCGAGGAACTGATGGCGACACTCACTGAACCGGTTGCGCCCGTATTGACGGTGGAGCGCCGCGGCCGAGGGAAGGTGGTCGTCTCCTGCCTGACGACCACCGATCGCAAGAACATCGGGCACCTCTGTCTGATCACGTCGTTCGGGTTCTTCCTGATCGCCGTGCCGACGGGCGTGAAGTTCCTGGTGCAGCACTGGCTCGACGCCGAGGGGCACAAGGGCGACCGGCGGTGAGACGCGTCAGGCGCGGGACACCGGCCGGTGAGCCGAGCAGCGTATTGGCCGACGAGACCGAGGGCTACCTTCTCGCCCACTCCCACCGTGACGAGGCACAGCACGAGGCCGAGGATCTCTGCGCGCGGATGCCGTGGCTGACCACGGCCCAGGCCGAGGAACTCACCGCCCACTACGTCGGCCGTCGCCTCGATGTCACCCGGCAGCTGATGCTCGGCACCGTACGACGAGCAGCGGAGCTGCGCCAGGAGTACGAGAGCCGCTACGCCGAGCTGCGGAGGGCCCTGCTGCGGCGTCACGCGGCCGGTGCCTGCGCGGTCCTGGCCTGTGCCGCCGGGGTGGGCGCGGCGGCCGGTGTGCTCATCCGCTGACGGTCCGGATCAGCGGCCGTTCACCGCAGGGCCGGGCGGGCGCATGGCGTTCTCAGTGGCCGTACGGCGGCTGGAAGCAGCCGGTCTCGGGGTACGGGCCGTTGGTCGACACCGCGAAGTTCGACTTCTGCAGGAAGGCCGTGACGCAGGCGTCGTCGTGCACGCGCAGGGCGACACGCGTCCCCTCGGGCGTGACAGGGCCGTCGCCCTCCCAGCGCGAGGGCAGCCCCGTGACGGTGAGCGTGCCGCCGAGACGCCTGCCGTCCTTCGCCACCCGCTCCTCCTCGTAGCCGAGCCGGAGCAGGGCGGTCCGGACGGTCGCCGGGTTCCACTTCCGCTGCTCCCACAGCCGCTTGAGCACCGGCCTGATACGGGCGGCCTCCCGTTCGGCGTCCGCGGCGTGGGCGGGAGCCATCTCGCCGGCCCGGCGGTAGGCGTTGTTCTCGTTGTGGTGCGGCGCCCCGTCACCGGCGCCCGGCTCCACGTACGGCGAGGCTCCCGAGGCACTGGCACTGGCACTGGCACTGGCACTGGGAGAGGGTGCGCCGGACGGCCGGGAGGCACTGGGCGAGGTGGCGCCGGACGGCCGGGAGGCCGCCCCCGGCGTGGTGTCCGGGGCGTGCAGGCCGCCGCAGGCGGTGAGGGTCGCGACGGCGGCGAGGGCCACGGCCGCCAGACGGACCGGGCGGGCGAGCATTGAAGTGGACATGAAGCCGACCCTCTCATCGCGGCAGGCTCCCCACGGGCCTGACGCAGCAAGCCGATCCGGCCGGCCGCCGCCCCGGCGCGCCCGGGCGGCGTCAGTCGTTGCGGTAGAGGGCGGTGAGGAGTTCGATCGCCGGCTGGGTGGCGGGGTGGGGCTCGTCGTGCCACCAGGCGAGGCGCACGGCGATGGGTTCGGCGTCGCGTACGGGTCGGTAGACGATGCCGGGGCGCCGGTACTGGTGGGCGGTGGACTCCGCGGTCATGCCGACGCAGCGGCCGGTGGCGATGACCGTGAGCCAGTCGTCGACGTCGTGCGTCTCCTCGGTCGCCGGGCGGGAGTCGGGCGGCCACAGGTCGGGGGTGGTGGTGCCGGTCCGACGGTCGATCAGCAGGGTGCGGCCGCTCAGGTCGGCCAGCCGTACCGAGCGGCGTCCGGCCAGGGGATCGTCCGCGGCCAGGGCGACCATGCGCCGCTCCAGTCCCACGATGGCCGAGTCGAGCCGCCGGTCCTCCACAGGTCTGCGCACCACGGCCAGGTCGCACGCGCCCTCGGCCAGTCCGGCCGTGGCCGAGTTGACCCGGACGAGGTGCAGTTCCGTCGCGGGGCGGCCCTGTGCCCAGCGGCGCTGGAAGGCCGAGGTGTGGCGGCCGAGCGCCGACCAGGCGTAGCCGATGCGCAGGACGGAGTGGCCCGAGGTGGCCTCCCTGACCAACTCGTCCGCCTCACCGAGCACCCGCCGGGCCCGGGCCACCACCCGCAGCCCGGTCGTGGTCGGGGTGACCGCCCGGGACGTACGGCGCAACAGCCGTACGCCCAGGGCCCGTTCGAGCGAGGCGAGGGTCCGGGAGACCGCTGCCTGGGAGAGGCCGAGGGCGAGGGCGGCATCCGTGAAGGTGCCCTCGTCGACGATCGCGACGAGACAGCGCAGGTGACGGAGCTCCACATCCATGAGGTCAGCGTATAGATCGAACCGAGAACGCATTGTGCGCAAGAGTCACCCCGGGCCCACGATCAGGGCATGCGCGCCGCCTCCGTTCCCGCCGCCCCTGCCGACCGTCCCGCAGAGCCCGTCCACCCGGGCGCACTCCCGGACCCGGGGCACGGCCGGCGTCGTCTCGCCGGTGTGGCCACGATGGTGGGCAGCGGGCTGTCGAACCAGACCGGCGCCGCGATCGGCTCCCTCGCCTTCCCCGTCATCGGGCCGGCCGGCGTCGTCGCGGTCCGCCAGTACGTGGCCGCCGTCGTGCTGTGGACGGTGAGCCCGCCCCGGCTGCGGTCCTTCACCTGGCGGCAGTGGTGGCCCGTACTGTCGCTCGCCGTCGTGTTCGGGACGATGAACCTGTCCCTGTACAGCGCCATCGACCGCATCGGGCTGGGCCTCGCGGTGACGCTGGAGTTCCTCGGCCCGCTCGGCATCGCGCTGGCCGCCGCGCGGCGCCGGGTGGACGCGTGCTGTGCGGTGGCAGCGGCGGCGGGGGTCGTCGTCCTGATGCGGCCTCAGCCGTCCGCCGACTACGTGGGAATGGGGCTGGGGCTGCTGGCCGCGGTGTGCTGGGCGTCGTACATCCTGCTCAACCGCACCGTCGGACGGCGCATCCCGGGCGCCCAGGGTTCCGCCGCGGCGGCGGGGCTGTCGGCTGTGATGTTCCTGCCGGCCGGAGTCCTGCTCGTTCTCCGGCAGCCGCCGACCGCGCAGGCCGTCGGCTGCGCCGTCGCCGCGGGTGTCCTGTCCTCCGCCGTGCCGTACCTCGCGGACCTGTTCACGCTGCGCACCGTACCGGCCCAGGCCTTCGGGCTCTTCATGAGCGTCAACCCCGTTCTGGCCGCCGTGGTGGGTCTGCTGGGCCTCGGCCAGCAGCTGGGCTGGGCCGAGTGGGCGGGCATCGGGGCCATCGTGCTGGCCAACTCCCTGAGCGTGCTCGTACGACGCGGCTGACCCGGCGGACCCCGGGCCGCCCGCTTCGGCAAGCACCTCCCCGCACACGCCGACGACCCGGTCAGGGCCTGGCAGGCTTCACCTTCCTGTCGGTGCCGTTCACCCGCACGGTGACCTTGCTGCGGTTCCGGGCCCGGTCGGCCGTGATGCCGAACGACGTGACCTTCCCGTTCCGCCAGGTGCAGCCGACCTCGTAACCGCCACGGGCGCGCAGGCCGGTGAAGGAACCCTCGGCCTTCCAGTCGTCCGGCAGGGCGGGCAGCAGGTGGATGACGCCGTCGTGGCTCTGCAGGAGCATCTCCGCCACGGCGCCCGAGATGCCGAAGTTGCCGTCCATCTGGAAGGGCGGGTGGTTGCAGAACAGGTTGGGCAGCGTGTTGTACGTCAGCAGTCCGCGCAGCATGATCCCGGCGCGGTGCCCGTCGCCCAAGCGGGCGAAGAGGGCCGCCCGCCAGGGCCAGGTCCACGAGCGGCGGCTGTCCCCCGACACCGTCCCGGCCGTGAACGGGACACCTTCCTTCTCGCCGCACCGCGCCTTCAGCGAGACGAGGGCGGCGGCCGCGAAGTCCGGTGTCCTCGGGGTGATCTGGCGGCCCGGGTAGACCGCGAACAGGTGCGAGGTGTGGCGGTGGATGTCGGTGGGGCTGTCGATGTCCTCCTGCCACTCCTGCAACTGGCCCCATTTGCCGATCTTGTTGGGTGCGAGACGCGCCTGCAGGTCCGCGATCCTGGCCCGGTAGGCGGGGTCCGCCTTGAGCACCGACTCGCAGTCGAGGTAGTTCTGGAACAGGTCCCAGATGATCTGCTGGTCGTACATGACGCCGTCCTCGCGCGGTCCGTGCTCGGGGGACCAGCCGTCGGGTGCGACCAGGAGCCCGTCCGCGCGCTCCTTGAGGTGGTCCTCCCAGAACTCGCAGATCTCCTTGATCATCGGATGGGCGACGGTACGGAGGTAGTCCAGGTCCTGGGTGAACGCCCAGTGCTCGTAAAGGTGTTGGGCGTACCAGGCACTCGCGACCGTGTTCCACTCCCAGGCGTTGCCGCCGAAGACGCTCTGGCTGGTGCGGGCCGTCCAGCCGCGTGTGTCCTCACCGAAGGCGTTACGGGTCGCGACGCGGCTGGGCACCGCCACCTGCTCGACGAACCGCACGAGTGCCTCGTGACACTCCGGCAGGTTCGTCGTCTCGGCGCCCCAGTAGTTCATCTGGACATTGATGTTGGTGTGGTAATCGGAGGCCCACGCGGGCTGGTTGCTGTCGTTCCAGAGGCCCTGGAGATTGGCGGGCAGGCCGTTCGGGCGGGAGGAACCGATCAGCAGGTACCGGCCGTAGTGGAACATCGTCTGCTCCAGCGTCGGGTCCTCCCCGCCCGCCGCGTAGCGCTCCAGCCGGGCGGCGGTCGGCAGGGCCAGGACGTCGGCGCCGGAGGTGCCCCAGTCGACCGCGACACGG